>JAABNQ010000019.1:0-30987 GCA_009928435.1 Bacillus sp. HF117_J1_D | reverse complement strand
TTTTTTCGGACAGTATCTCGCTTTCCTAGATAGTATTCCGATTTTCTGGACAGTATTCGGTTTTCCTGGACAGTATTTCGATTTTCTGGACAGTATTTCGTTTTTCCGGACAGTATTCCGTTTTTCCGGACAGTATCTCGATTTTCTGGACAGTATCACGATTTCATGGACAGTATTCGGTTTTCCTGGACAGTATTTCGATTTTCCGGATAGTATATCGATTTTCCGGATAGTATTTCGATTTTCTGGATAGTATCCCCTTTTAATCGGACAGTATTTCGGATAAATCGGACAGTATGGCTGTTTTCAAATTAGATTTTCCTAACTTGGACAGTATTTCATTTTTTCGGACAGTATCTCGCTTTCCTAGATAGTATTCCGATTTTCTGGACAGTATCTCGATTTTCTGGACAGTATCTCGATTTTCTGGACAGTATCACGATTTCATGGACAGTATTTCGATTTTCTGGACAGTATTTCGATTTCCCGGACAGTATCTCGCTTTCCTAGACAGTATATCGATTTTCCGGATAGTATCCCTTTTTCCCGAACAGTATCCCGCTCAAACTGCGTCCCCGAAAGTAGATCCCTACCCTACATTTTCAAATAAGCAGCTATTTCGATTGCCATCCTCCGGTCCGGCTACTTTCGGGGGGAAAAGCTTACAAATACAAAATCAGCCGAAGAAAAACGAACTTCGACTGATTTACCTTTGTTCTCATTCAGTTGAAACGGCCTCTGTTTGAGCGGACTCCAGCCTTGCTTCCATCCTTCTGACGATATAGATGCTTGCTTCATATAGTAATGCCATTGGAATCAATACCACCAACTGGCTTATAAAATCTGGTGGTGTAATCAAAGCAGATAAGATTGCGATGACTACATACGCCCATTTTCTCACCTTTTTCATTGTTTCCGAGGTCAACACACCGATGGATGTTAAAAACATAGCAACAATGGGTAATTCGAATAATAATCCGAGCGGCACTGTTGTCATAATGAGGAAGTGCACATACTCCTGTGCCGAAACGATGACATCAAAGTTCATCGCGCCAAAGTTCATTAAAAAATGATAGCTTAAAGGGTTGACTACAAAGTATCCAAAAGCGACTCCCATAATAAACAGCAGAAACATTGCGGGTGAATATAATCCAAGAAAGCGGATTTCATTGGATCTCAAGCCCGGTTTGACAAATTGCCAAATAAAATGGACGAAAAAAGGCAGGGATAGTCCTAGCGCAATGGTTACACAAATGGAAGTGTAAAACTTGATGATTTGGAAAGGTCCAAAAACAACGAGTTCATTTCCTTTCGTCACATAGGGAAACCAGAGATTCATCGTTGTGAAAACAAGTAGTAGGAATAGGATGAATACAACAAGACTCTTGATTAGTTGCTTGCGAAGATCGGATAAATGTTCAATGAAGGCCTCTCCATTCGATTCTTCTTCTTGTTTCTTTATCTGGTAATAGGGACGGTTCCTATCAAGATCTTCGGGATTTTTGTCCAAGGGACTGAGAATTTTTCTGTTCTGTTTCGTAACTTGTCCCATACGATGCACCTTCTAAGTCAAGTCTCTTTATTGCTTTCTTGTTTTGCTGCTGTTTCACCATCATCCATGATTTCCCGAGTAGATTTTTTAAACTCGGATAAGGTTTTACCCATAGCTCCACCAATTTCCGGCAATTTTTTCGGCCCAAATATAATCAATACGATAACCAAAATGATTATCAGGCCAGGTACACCAATCTGTGAGATTCCCATCCTAACCAGCCTCCTTTTTTTGTTCCGTTTAAAACGCCACTAGTTCACAAGAAAAGGATAAGACGTTCCTGAAAAGCTCTTCTTGGAGACTCCAGAAAATCAAATGCACCTTGGCATATTTGCGCCCAGATTGTATCAAGCTTAAGCCCGGTACATTTCCTCCGAAGATCTGATGTCTCCACCGAAGGCCTTAACCTTATTCACCACTTACTGAAGTGGGAGACTTCTGCTGAATAAAGTTAAACAAGAATTCCCCCATTCTTGCTGTATTTAATAATCCCTTCCGCACATCTATAGGCTAACGCTCCAACAGTTCCTGTCGGATTATAGCCGCTGTTATGTGCAAAATTCCCCGCCCCGACAACAAATAAATTATCAGCATCCCAATGCTGCAAATAGTTGTTGACGACACTTGTAGCAGGATCTGCTCCCATAGTCGTGCCGCCCGTGTTATGCGTGGTTTGGTATGGAACAATATCATAATCGGTCAAGGCGTTGGCAGGGACTACTTCTTTAGCCCCCATATCTTTCATCAGTTCAGTAGATTTCTCTGTCGCAAATTTGTGCAATGCCCTGTCTTGATCGGTAAAATTATATGTCATCTGTAACAATGGCAAACCGTAGGCATCTTTATAAGTCGGATCAAGTGACAAATAGTTTTCTTTATGTGGCAAAGAAGCTCCTTGACCTCCCACAAACAATGTGCGAGTGTAATAGTGGATGGATGCCTTCTTGAACTCCTCACCCCAGAGTGGGACATCTGGAGGCACTGGATTGCTCGAAATCGGTCTGGTCCCGGCTTGCGTAATCCAAATGCCGGCTCCGTGGAGAAAGTCTGCTTTGTCGTGGTCAAAATTGTCGCCGTTAAAATCATCCATATACATACCAAGTGACCCTGCACCCATGAAAATATTCATCTGGTCGTCAAAAAAGCCTGTCGCCCCAGCATTCAATTGATAACAATAGTTGCGTCCGAGTGTCCCTCTTCCCGTATCCGGATCATACCGCTCTCCAATATCAGAAACCATAAGCAGCTTGGCATTGTTTAGCACATAGCTTGTTAAAACCACTATATCTGCTGGCTGGATATATTCATTCCGTGTCGTAGTGTCGATATATTTGACCCCTGTGACTTTATCGCCTTGTTTTAAAATCTCGACGACATTGGCTTTTGTCCGTACTTCATAATTGCCGGTCTGTTCCGCTGCCGGAATAACCGTTATTTCAGGAGACGATTTCGCACCATATTCACAGCCGAACCTTTCGCAAAACCCGCAATACTGACAGGCAAAAATTTTCTGACCGTCTGGGTTTTCATATGTTTCGGACAAATTGGCCGAAGGCAGCATATACGGGTTATATCCTCTGTCTTGCGCCGCCTTCTCGAACCGTTGAAGGATCGGCGTCTTTTTCATAGGTGGTGTTGGATAATCACTAGATCTTTTCCCTCCGAGTGGATTGGTTTCACCAGAAATCCCGGCTGTTTTTTCAAATTGATCAAAGTAGGGCTCCATCTCATCGTATGTAATACCCCAATCTTGAAGCAGTAAATCATCTGGAATTTTACCTTTTCCATACTTTTTTTCCGTCATGCTTCTGATTTCAAAGTCATAAGGTAAAAACCTGAAAGTCCAGCCATTCCAGTGGGTTCCCGAGCCGCCAAGGCCTTCCCCCAATAGGAACGACCCCATTTGCCTCATTGGAAGTGCCTTCTGTTTTCGGGTATTTCTAAAGGTGACCGTCTCCTTAGATAAATCCTGCATCAAATCATAACGGATCGCATACCGGTACTCGTCATGAATCCGCTGGTAGTCTTGGGTCCCCCTTCTTTCTCCGCGTTCCAGACCCACCACTTTCAATCCGGCCTTTGCACATTCGGCTGCTACAATCCCTCCGGTCCAGCCGACTCCAACAGTTACAACATCCACTTTATCCAATGTTTTAGCCATGTCCCTCAACTCCTTTAATGATCCATACTCGCCAAAGATTTAGGGTTGATTTTCTGAAATTTATCGCTTTCCACAACGTTTATATAGGCTGCTTGGTGACCCGGGAAGTTTTTCATCTTCCAGCCGTCCATATTGTTATTCCCTCCATAAATCGGATCGGAATAGGCTCCCTCCAACGTTGCCGACCTAAGCAATTTAAAGAAAAAGTCTGACGTGATTCCATCCATTTTTATGTTCCCTTTTTGAAAATCCGTTAATATTTCATCCATTTGTTTGCCTTCTAGACTGGCAAAACCTTTTTTATAACGATTCTGTGCTTCTTTTTCCATCATTCTAAGCCCCGCTAAAAAGGCCTCCTGCCGATTGAGCGGAGTTTGATATCCTTGGGTAGCTTCTCCAATATCAAACGGCCCCTGCATATACTCCCTTGCATTCACTCCATAGCTTCCAGCGAGCTGGCTGTCAATAAAATAAGGAACACCAAGCTCAATTGCCCCGGGACCTAAATCATCCTTTGGAAAAATCCGATCGGTTGCTTGTGATAAAACATCAAAGTCATTGTAATTTTTGAAGAACTGCAATCCTTTTGGAGTCGATTTGTCTTTGCCTTTGCTCTCCTTTCGTGCAATTTTGGTTTGCTGATTGGCGTTATATCCTATCAACCCACCAATCAGACCGCCTCCAATCAAGGTACCTGTAGCGATTCCGGAAGTTTTCAGAAAGTCACGGCGCGTTAATCCTTTATCTTTTTCCGACATCTAAACAGCCTCCTTAGCTTTTCGATTAAAATGGGAACAAACAAAATAAAAAAACCGCTTGGGACTATATTTCCCATAACGGTTTTTTTCATTCTTTTTTACATTTTTCATATATTCCAAGTGCTCATCACATTTTCCAATTTGATACGGTGTCCAAGAAGTTTTGACCAGCGAATCCCCGTACCTGATCTTCCGAGTAATATTTTAAAAGCTCATTTATTAATTTTTGATAATGGGAGGCATTTTCCAGCCCGTTAATATGCCGGTCAATCCCATCAAAGTCAGAGCCAAATCCAATATGGTGAACACCGCCCAACGAACAGAAATGATCGATATGCTTGATGAGATCAGGAATCGTCACTACTTCTTTTTCCGCTATAAATTCAGGAAAAAAGACAACATGGAGCATCGCGTTTTTTGCAAAGAGTGCTTCAGCCTGCTTATCTGTCAAATTTCTTGGATGATGGCATAATGCCTTTGCATTTGAATGACTCGCTATCGGATAATCTGCCAGCTCCATCACATCCCAAAAGGCTTTTTCACTTAAGTGGGATACATCTGTAAGCATCTTTCGTTGATTGTTCAAAAGGACGACTTGTCTTCCAAACATTGTCAGACCCGCACCGCGCGGTTCCTCTGCTCCATCCGCTGCCAGGTTGCCATAATTCCAAGTAAGACCGACTGCCCGAACTCCCATATGATTTAACAGACTAAGCTTTTGGAGGTCATTGCCAATACAATCAACCCCTTCAACCGTTAATACAGCCCCTGTTTGGCCAGGTTTCAAATCTAGAATATCTTTCCAACATTTAATCTGTATCATGTCGAAGTTTTTTTCCAAGACCTCTGAATAGAAATAATCAATTTGCTCAAGTGCAGCCTGAAACTGCTCCGTTGATTTAAGCTCTGGGGGAACGAAAACAGCAAAACACTGAACTTTGACATTCCCTTTTTGTAAACGTTCCTTATTGGCGTCAAGCTCAGGGGAATCAGCGAAACGAATCTTCCCTTTGCTTTCCCACAATTTCCATAAAACATCACAATGAAGATCGATAATATTCATATGCACCACGCCACTTCCGTCTGCATTCTTTTTATTGCCTCTTGGTCAATTTGGGGGTCTGACCCCCATTGCGTTACCGCGTTACTGTGAGAGAGGGGTCTGACCCCCGATGCGTTAATGCGGTAACGTGATAATGGGGTCTGACCCCCGGTGCGTTAATGCGGTAACGCACTGTCATGCTTTGACATCGTACCCTTGATTTTCTACTGCTTCTATCATTTTACCAGTATCCGTTTCAGAAGGATTATAGGCTACTTTTACTGTTCCTTGAGCTAGGTCTACTTCGGCTTTTTCTACACCAGCCAGCGTGCCTAATGCTCTTTCAACGGATTGTTTGCAATGCCCGCATGTCATTCCTTCCACTTTTAAAACTGTTTCTTGCATTTGAATCTCCTCCTAATTGATTTATAATTTCACCCTTTTTAAACGAAGCGAATTCGAAACTACCGAAACTGAGCTGAATGCCATTGCGGCCCCAGCAACCCATGGAGCGAGCAGCCCAGCCGCTGCAATCGGAATTCCAGCAGAATTATAAGCGAGAGCCCAGAAAAAGTTTTGATGAATATTTCTCATGACCGCATGACTAAGGCGAAATGCTTTTGGAATCAACAGTAAATCTCCGCCTAAAATTGTAAGATCAGCAGCCTCAATAGCAACGTCTGTACCCGTTCCAATGGCAATCCCGACATCCGCCAATGCAAGGGCCGGAGCATCGTTAATTCCATCCCCTACCATTGCCACTACTTTTCCTTGAGCTTTCAGTTCTTTCACTTTTTCCGCTTTGTGTTCAGGCAGTACTTCAGCAAATACTTGCTCAATTGCGACCTGATCTGCTATTGCCTTTGCAGTTCTTTTGTTGTCTCCTGTCAGCATAAGGACTTCGATACCTTCCTGTTTCAAACGATTAACGGCTTCTCTTGCATGGTCTTTCACGGTATCTGCGACAGCGACTATCCCTGACAAACCTCCATCTACAGCAATAAACATAACTGTTTTTCCTAGGCTCTCCAATTCTTCAACTTTTTTCAGCTTTTCTTGATATAAAACAAGATTGTCGCTCATTAGCTTTCTAGTTCCAATCAATACTTGGTGTCCATCAAGGACTGCCCTGATTCCATGCCCTGCAATAGCCTGAAAGTCTGTTACCCGCTTCATTTCTACGCCACGCTCTTTACCGTACCGGACTATTGCTTCTGCCAATGGATGTTCAGAAGCATTTTCGGCAGAAACTAGATAAGAGAGAACATTCTCATCATTACACTCAATGTCTGTTACTGATGGTTTTCCTACTGTGATGGTACCGGTCTTATCTAATATGACTGCATTCACTTTATGGGCCATTTCCAAATGCTCGCCGCCTTTGAACAGGATACCTGTTTCTGCCCCTTTCCCTGATCCTACCATGATGGATGTTGGGGTAGCTAGTCCAAGGGCACACGGACAGGCGATGACAAGAACTGTGATTGACGATTCCAGAGCTTTTTCAACGTTCCCTGGGTCTACGATGAAAAGCCAAGCCAAGAAAGTCAGAATGGCAATCCCTACAACAATCGGCACAAACACCCCGGAGATTGTATCTGCAATCCTTTGAATGGGAGCTTTACTGCCTTGAGCTGCTTCAACGATTTTAATAATTCCGGCAAGAGCTGTTTCTTTTCCAACCTTCGTTGCCTTTATTCGAATCATACCATGTTCATTAATGGTTGCTCCAATGACTGCATCGCCCGGCCGCTTTTCCACCGGAATGGATTCACCAGTGAGCATCGATTCATCAATAGACGTCTCACCAAAAATTAATTCTCCATCAACCGGAATTTTTTCACCCGGCCGTACAACGATGATATCTCCTGGTTTGACCTCATCCACCGGTATTTGCTGTTCTTCTTCGCCTTTCAAGACACTTGCGTTTTTCGCCTGAAGGCTTAATAAATGTGAAAGAGCTTCGGTGGTTCTCCCTTTAGCTCGCGTTTCAAACAGCTTACCGAGAAGAATGAGCGTAATTAGTACTGCGCTTGTTTCAAAATACAAATGCGGTTCATATCCCGGATGCACCCATGAGCGTACTCCTTCAAGCACACTGTAAAAGAAGGCAGCCGATGTTCCAAGCGCCACGAGCACATCCATATTGGCACTTTTATTTTTTAATGATTTATAGGCACCTTTGTAAAATTGCCCGCCAATATAAAATTGAACCGGCGCTGCTAATATGAACTGAAGCAAAGGATTCATGAGGATTGCCGGGACCGGAAGGGCTAAGTTGCCAGGCAAATGTCCAAGCATTGTATAAAGCAAAGGCAATGAAAAGACAGCAGAAAGAATCAATTTCTTTTTTTGTTTCTCATATTCCTTCGACTTGACTTCCGCTTTCTCTGCCTGTGTTGTCTTCACCTTAGCATCATATCCAAGATTCTGGATCCTTTCGATAATGTCGGAAGCGGAAGCTACCCCCTGCTCGAGCTCCACAGCAGCGGTTTCCGCAGCAAGATTGACTGTTGCTGTTTGAACCCCGTCCATTTTATTCAGTACTTTTTCAATCCTTGTAGAACAGGCTGAGCAAGTCATTCCATATACATCTAACTCAAGCTGCTCCGTTTTTACGCCGTAACCGAGATCTTCAATTTTCCTGGCTATGTCCTGGGCTGATACTTGCTCATCTAAAATCGTTACAGATGCCCGTTCCAGAGCCAGATTGACATTCGCTTCAACCCCTGGCATTTTGTTCAAAACTTTTTCAATTCGGTTGGAACAAGCTGCACATGTCATACCTTCTATGGGTATATCTAATGTTTTATTTGACATTCCAAGCCCTCCTTTCACCAGATTTATGGACTAAGTTATGTCTTGACCAATTGATTCACGATTTTCATCAACTCATCAATTGCATCGTCACCGTCACCGGATTTGATGGCATCCGCCACACAATGATGCGTATGTTTTTCAAGAAGCGTTAAACCGACCTGCTTCAACGCGGAACTGACGGCTGTCAGTTGAATCAGTATATCTGCACAATAGCGGTCATCGTCCACCATTTTTTGAATTCCACGTACCTGTCCTTCAATCCTCTTTAAACGATTTTGAAGCATTTTCTTTTCATCCGGACTTCTGTGGACATGTCTCAGGTTTTCACTCATATAGCTCCCTCCATTCCACCACTTTTCTATACTATACCCCCGTACAGTATTAAAAATCAAGTTACTCCTTTAAGAATTTTGAAACAAGCTTATGGAAATACTATCGGATATTACTTCATAAGGTGTGATTTTAATGGAACCATTTCCGGTCATACATACAAATTTTTGGGATTCGGTTATTGCTGTCCCTGCAGTATTAATTGTCACCCAACTCATGAAAATCTTGTTTCCACTCCCTCGAGTTCTCATACCAACTGTCGCTAATATTCTCGGATTAGCATTTGCACTTTTCATTGCTCATCGATTCAATTTCTGGGGAGCCATCTTTATGGGACTATTTTATGGGAATGCTGCCGTAGGCGTGTATGCATCGTTGAAAACATCATGGCATGCCTATAGAAATTCCGATCAAAACAAAAAATAGGCTGGGTGCATTACAACAATGCACCCAGCCTATATGATGAATGGCAATCAATCCAACTTGTTTATTAAAGTATTACAAAAATTTCCTTTGAACATTCCCGCCTTCATAGCTAAAAATCATCGGGCGATTCTCCACGACACTCTCCAAATGAACTGACCTTCCCCAAAGCTGATAAATATAAGGGAGAACCTTCTCTAAGTACTTTAAGTCTAATTCTACTCCTTCATAAGAATGCTTAATATATAATTCCCCATTCTTCATGTAATCACCGTCATGGATGGTCAAATATGGAAATCCCCCGTTGACTCTCATATTGACAAGCTGATCTCTGACTTCCTTCCAATCTTTATCGACAATCTTATAATCGCGCCCCTGCTTCTGAAATAAATACATGTCTTCTCTGGAAACAAGTTCTTTCGTAAGATAATTACGCAGAAAAGAGATGTCTGAATCAAGCTCTCTTACTTCAAAGATTTTCTCTCTTCCCGAACCAGGTTCGACTCCCTGTTTTTTCAACTCGTCATCCGGATGATTCCAGCGTTCTTCAATATCTTCAAAAATTTTCAACCCGATGTAATAAGGATTGATGCTTGTTTTCGACGGTTGAATCACTCCGGCATTCAATTTTGCGAAATCGATTGCTTCATCGCTGGATAAATCCATTTCTCGGATAATTCTTTGATGCCAATAAGAAGCCCAGCCTTCATTCATGATTTTCGTTTCCAACTGCGGCCAAAAATAGAGCATCTCTTCCCGGACCATCGTCATGATATCCCGCTGCCAATCGGAAAGCTCCCGGCTATACTGTTCAATAAAAAGCATCAAATCTTTCTCTGGTTGAGGCGGAAACTTTTTCTTCCGCTTTTTTCTCTGCTTCTTAGGCTGTCGATCATCTAAATCCCACAAATCGTCAAATTCAGATACCGTTTTCTCCTCTTCTTCCTCCCACTCATCTTCATCCATTTTCCAATCGAGTGATGGTCGAATCAAAGAAGGGTCAATATGCTCCTCTATCGAAAGAACAGCATCTAGGAATTTCTCCACCTCTTGTCTTCCATGCTCAATTTCATATTGCCTGATTCTTTCCGCGGTTGCCGCCATACTCTCAACCATATCTCGTTTTGTATTTTTAAAACGCATATTATTTTTGAAAAAATCACAATGGGCAAGAACATGGGCAACGATGAGCTTGTTCTGAATGAGTGTATTCGAATCCAACAAAAAGGCGTAACATGGATTTGAGTTTATAACAAGTTCATATATCTTGCTTAAGCCAAAATCGTAATGCAGCTTCATTTTAAAAAATTGCTTTCCAAAGCTCCAGTGGGAAAAACGAGTCGGCATTCCGTAAGCTCCAAATGTATAAATGATATCTGCAGGACAAATTTCATAACGCATAGGGTAAAAATCCAGTCCGAATCCGCTGGCAATTTCGGTGATTTCTTTTATCGCATATTCCAATGTATTCTCATCCGCACTCATCGGCAATTCCCCTCCCTTATCCACAATGTATGAAGAAAGAAAGGCAATCATGAAGGTGCTGAAGCAATTCATTATATTTTTCCCGGCCGGTCCATTTGCATAACTATCAAGAATTGACAAGTCGCTTTTATAAATAATGTCAACATTTACACCAGGATTTCTGCTTCCTGCCATCCATACTATAAGCAACTCCTAAAAAGGAGGGAGTTCATTTGCTGGACTATGATCGCGCGCTATATTATACCCATCGATCCGAATGGGATAATTTAATCGTTTTGATGGTGAGGACAAAAGACGATATGCTCTCAAAAAGAATCGAACGCTTTTTGCACGCGTATTATTTTTCCAAGGACTATTCACTGATTGAGCGCCAGCTCTTTTCTTTGCTCCGTTTCTTAGAACATGCAGCATTAGTCACGGATGACAGTCACACTTTTGAGGACTGTCCTCTCACCCCCATATAATCAGCGGCTGCCGAAAACATCGGCGGCCGCTTACATAAACGGTTATGGCAAGTACATATTTTTTACATTTCAATTGGTTTGATACTATAATCAAGATAATTCTTAATGAAAAAAAATAAAAGGCAGTGGATCAGATGGAATCGAAAGCAGAAAAAAATCAGGAAAATTTGCTTTTTTTTGCATGGGCTATTTCTGTTGTTGCTACTCTCGGGAGTTTATATTTCTCCGAAATCAAACAATTCGAACCCTGTGAGCTTTGCTGGTACCAAAGGATTTTAATGTACCCGTTAACAATCCTTTTAGGAATTGCTTTGGTCAAAAAAAATTACGGTATTGCCTTATATTCGGCAATCTTTTCCGGAATCGGACTTTGCCTTTCCTTTTATCATTACTTAATTCAGAAGGTACCTTTTTTCACCTCGAAAGCTCCGGCGTGTGGCCGTGTTCCATGCACAGGAGAATACATAAATTGGCTTGGCTTTATCACCATACCTTTTTTGGCCCTTATTGCGTTTATTCTGATTTTTGTTATGAGTTTGCTGTTGTTGAGAATGACCAAAGGAGTGGATCGTAAATGAAGAAATTAATTATTTTTTTAGTTGTCATTATTGCTTTATTCGCCGGTATAGCAGGTCTAACCAAGTGGCAGCAGGCGAAGCAATCGGAAGGAAATGTATATCAGAAAGAGAAACTCAAGCCTGCAACTATAGCATTGCTGGATGATCCTTTATATCAGAACATTATTCTTCCCGATGAACTGAAGAAAAAACTGGAGAAGAAAGAAGACGTGACTGTCTATTTCTTCAGTCCTGAGTGCGCACACTGTATGAATACAACACCGGAATTAATTCCTGCTGCCAAAAAGGTCGGTGTCGACGTCTATCAATTTAATCTGCTTGAATTTAAAGATGGATATAACCAATACAACGTTGAATACACCCCTACACTGATGCACTTTAAAGCCGGAGAAGAGCATGCAAGTCTCGTTGGTGAACAAACACAGGATGATATCGAAGCTTGGTTAAAAGAAAATGTTAAGTAGGAGAAGATGCGTCAACATGAGGACGGGCACAGTGCCCGTCCTCTAGTCTTTCCTTAAATTAAATATTCATTTGCTGCTCTGGAAAACAGGGAGAACGCCATGTCAGGTCTATGTAGTACAGAAAACTGGTAATAGGTAAATGGAAAAGAAATATCAAAACACTCCAGAATATGCTTATTTCGGGTGAAAATTCTCTGATACTCTGGGTGATCAATAGGGAGCGCGTTCAATTCAAGTAAAGAAATCAACACCTGAAGTGCAGCAATGATTTGAAATGCATCATTTGCAGTCTCCAGCCATTCCTCCTGCCAGCCAGGAGTTTTCAATACTTCCCCACGGATGAATTCGTCAATCTCCATCTCTTCAAAATATAAAGGAAATACGGAATGATAAAGATGGTCAATCAGGTCGCTGATCATCTTTTTTTGTTCTTTGCTTGCCGCGAAAACCACTCTCATTACCTGACCCGCCTTTAAAATAATTAATATTAGGTCCTTTAAGGATAACATACGTTAAATCCTCGTTTTCATGGTAAAGACAGGAAAAAAAATGGGGGTTTTTTCAATTGGAAAGGAGGCCGCTTCGCCTCCTTTTGGCATTTTTATTACGCAAAAATAAGAATGCTTTAGGCATCGCCTAATCGAATTCATCACCTACTTCACTGACACTATTGTGAAGACAGGGGCGAAACAGTTCTTCCCCATCAGAGAACCTGCATTTATATTTAGGATCTCCTTAGAAATTAAAATGATCGGGATCCGGACCGAACCTCTCATTCCTATTTAAAGCATTCATGTCATTCATATCACTCATTGATAGTTCAAAATCAAATAAATCAGTGTTTTCGCGAATCCGCTCTTCGTGTACTGATTTTGGAATAATAATGTGCCCATTTTGTAAATGCCAGCGCAAAATAACCTGTGCCGTCGTTTTTCCATGCTTATCAGCAATATGCTTCAATGACGGCTCTTCCAGCAGGCGACCGCGCGCAATTGGTGACCATGCCTCGATCGCAATGTCATGCTGCTGGCAATATTCCCTCAAGGTCTCCTGAGTTAACCTTGGGTGCAGCTCCACTTGATTCACAACCGGCTTTTCATTGCTATTGGCAGCAAGGTCTTCCAAGTGATGGATTTGGAAATTACACACGCCAATAGCTTTCACCACTTTTTCATCATATAGCCTTTCTAGAGCTCGCCAAGTTTCCTTGTATTTATCCTTTACAGCCCAATGAACAAGATAAAGGTCAAGATAGTCCATATCCAGCTTTTCCATACTCTGCTCAAATGCTTTCATCGTTTCATCATACCCCTGATCGGTATTCCAAACCTTTGTGGTGATAAAAAGTTCTTCCCTTGGAACTCCCGATTCTTTAACTGCTCTTCCGACTGTTTGCTCATTTCCATAAATATGGGCAGTGTCAATGGATCTGTAACCATGCTCAATGGCAAATTTTATGGCGGCTGCTGTTTCTTCTTCCTCAGTCATTTGATACACTCCGAGTCCTATGTATGGCATTTTCACACCATTATGCAGTGTTTTTACACCTTTCAAGTTCTTGATCATTCACAGTTCCTCCTCCATTTTCTTTCATTGTATCCGGTTCCTCAATTTAAAACGAATGATTTGTTCACAATTTTTATTCGACAGAAACTTTTAACTTTCTTCAATATGAGCTAAAATAAAAACGTTTGGTATAATAACCTTGGAAAAGGGTGGGAATTGAAAAATGGTCTTCAACAGGAAAAAAGACAAATTTGCTACATTATTGGAGAAAATTGCGGCAAACTTGAAAGTGAGTGCTGATTATTTCGCCGACTATAAACTTGGCAATGCAGACGATACAAAAATTTTCGCGGAAAAAATGAAGGAATACGAAAACATCGGGGATTCACTTGTTCACGAAATGATCACAGAATTGAACAACTCCTTCATCACCCCAATAGAGCGCGAAGATCTTTGGGACTTGTCTATGATCATGGATGATGTGCTTGATGGCATGGAGCATACAGCCGGACTGTTTGAAATGTACCACATTGTTAAAGCGGATGAATATATGGTCAAGTTTGTAGAAACCATCCGCAAATGTGCCATTGAAATTGAGATTTCCATTGGATTGCTATTCAGTAAAAAACTTCCGGAAGTCCGTCCGCACGCTATCAAAATCAAAGAATATGAGTCAATATGCGACGATGTACTACGCGAGTCCATGACACATTTGTTTGCAACAGAGACCGCCCCCATTCAATTAATTAAGTATAAAGAAGTGTATGAGCATATGGAACAGATTGCGGACGACTGCCAAAGCGTCGCAAACACACTTGAGAGCATTGTGATGAAAAACGCTTAAGGGAGTCTTAACTGATGGATTCATTATTACTGATTACTATATTGATCGTTATTCTCGCTCTTTCTTTTGACTTTATTAACGGTTTCCATGATACGGCAAATGCCATTGCAACGGCAGTTTCTACCAAGGCCTTAAGGCCACGTGTTGCCATTATCCTTGCGGCTTCAATGAACTTTTTGGGAGCGATGACTTTTACAGGGGTTGCTCAGACGATCACCAAGGATATCGTTGACCCTTTCACTTTACAAAATGGTTCGATCGTTATCATGGCTGCGTTAATCTCGGCAATCGCCTGGAATTTGATTACCTGGTATTTTGCTATTCCAAGCAGTTCTTCACATGCGCTGATAGGATCGATTGCTGGAGCAGCCATTGCATCAGCGGGAATAGCCTCAATTAACTTTAGAGGCTTTACCAAAATTATTGAAGCGCTGATTTTTTCACCTATTATCGCATTTGTCGTAGGTTTTATTATTTATTCGATTTTCAAAACCTGCTTTAAAAATTTAAATTTGGCGAAAACCAATAAACGTTTCCGCTATTTTCAAATATTTACTGCTTCTTTGCAGGCCTATACCCATGGCATGAACGATGCCCAAAAAGCGATGGGGATTATTACGATGGCTCTAATTGCCAATAATTTTCATACGACGACAGACATCCCATTATGGGTTCAGATTTCCTGTGCGACCGCAATGGGACTTGGTACCTCTGTCGGCGGGTGGAAGATCATCAAAACAGTTGGCGGTAAAATCATGAAGATTCGTCCAGTGAATGGTGTTGCTGCAGATTTAAGTTCAGCCCTAATCATATTTGGTGCAACATACATTCACTTACCAGTAAGCACCACTCATGTCATTTCATCGTCCATCCTCGGGGTCGGTTCGTCCCACCGTGTAAGAGGGGTCAAATGGGATACAGCCAAAACGATGGTTGTTACATGGTTTATCACGCTACCGATTACTATTTTGCTATCGGCACTTACTTATTACATTTTAACTATTTTTGTATAAACAAAAGCGAAAGACGCCTGTTCATCGACGTACAGACTGGAGCGATTCTGACGAGATAAAGGAAACAGCGGCAGGCTCAAAACGCGACATCCTGCCGCTTCGCTTGCACTAGGTCGTCCTGTCCGTCGGAGCGATGTTAACTTATCGGAGGAGGCGCGAAGTCTGCTAGTCGATAGGAGCTGGACGCAGCATAATTTGGTAAACAAGTTATACACAAGCATAGATTTTTATCATTTCCTATAGCAAAATGTAGGCAATCCTATTTTCTGGATTGCCTTTTGACAGTTAATTCCTAACCGGAGGTTTCATATGTTCAAATTAAAATTTGACTGTTTTCTCAATTGCTTTCTCTACACGATTAGCCGTTGGTAAATAGTGATGCTCTAATGAATAGAGCGGAACCGGAACATCAAAGCCGGTGACCCTTTCAATCGGAGATTTTAAATAGAGAAAGGAAGTATCATTGATCAATGCGATAATTTCTGTACCCAATCCACTTGTGGCATGAGCTTCATGAACGATGACGGCCCTTCCGGTTTTTTGTACCGACTCTGCAATCATATCGCGATCGAGCGGATACAGAGTCCGTAAATCCAACACCTCGCAGGATATACCCTGTTCTTTCGCTTGTTCCGCAGCCTGGACTGCAATCGGAACCATTGCTCCCCACGCGATTACGGTTACATCGTCTCCAGACGATAGCTTCTTTGCTTTACCGATTTCCACAGTATATTTCTCTGTTGGTACATCTTCTCTAAATGCCCGGTATGTTCTCATTGACTCGAGGAAAAGAACGGGGTCAGGATCTTCAATACTGGCAATCAATAATCCTTTTGCATCATAGGGGTTTGCCGGACAAACTACTTTAATTCCCGGCATGTGAGTGAACAATGCTTCGACACTATCGGAATGAATTTCTGGGGCACGGATGCCCGCTCCATAGGGTGCACGGATGACGAGAGGAACATGAAAATAACCGTTCGTCCTCATTCTTAGCCTTGTAGCATGAGTCATGATCTGTTCAAAAGCGGGATAAATAAACCCAAGAAATTGCATTTCTATTACTGGGATCAAGCCATTGACCGCCATACCGATAGCGGTCCCCGCGATTCCAGATTCACTGATGGGGGTATCTATAACCCTTCGCTCTCCAAATTCTTCAATCAATCCCTCAGTTGCCCGGAAAACACCGCCATTGACCCCAATGTCCTCCCCCATCAAAATAATTTCTTCCCGCTCCTTCATCATAGTCCTCAGTCCATCGGTCACCGCTTGGATCAATGTTAGCTTTTGAGAAGCAGGTGCTGAAATGGTCATGATTGGACACCTCGCAAATAATCAAGATATTGTTCTTTCTGCTCCTGGATTGTCCACGTGTGTTCCTCGAATACATGGTCAAATAGATCATTCACATCAGCTTCCGGATACGCCTCCATTGTTTTGACAGCCTCTTCAATCGTCTCGTTCGCCTCTTCCCGGATTGATTCACTCCATTTCTCATCCCAAATACCCTCGATTTTCATAAACCTTTTCAACCGTAAAATCGGGTCTCCCTCATTCCTTTTTTTCTCGCTCAATGATTGATCCCGGTATTTTGTCGGATCATCTGCTGTTGTATGAGCGCCATATCTCCATGTCACGGCTTCGATTAATGTCGGCCCTTCCCCCGCTCGCGCCCTTTCTAAAGCCTTCTTCGTCTCAAAATAAGCAGCAAACACATCATTTCCGTCAATCCGAACTCCTGGTATACCATAAGCTACGGCCTTTTGGGCAATTGTCTTGGAATTCATTTGGCGCTCAATGGGGACTGAGATTGCATATTTATTATTTTGGTTAAAAAAGATGACCGGAGCCTTGAAAATGCTTGCGAAATTCATCCCTTCATGGAAATCCCCTTCTGAAGTAGAACCGTCTCCAAAATAAACAATAACGGCATTGTCGGTTCCTTTGTATTGCTCTGCCATAGCGGCTCCTGCTGCATGCGGTAATTGGGTGGCAAGAGGTACAGCCGGTGGAAAAATCTTTTTTCCTTCTGGAGGAATGCACCCTTCTGCTCTTCCATTCCAATAAAGCAACACCTTATCAAGCGGCATTCCGAATGTTATCGTAGCTGCATGATCCCTGTATGTCGGAAATATCCAATCATCAGGGCTCAAAGCATACGCACTGCCGACCTGAGCTGCTTCCTGCCCCTCAAACGGAGGATAAGTTCCGAGTCGTCCTTGCCTTTGCATATTGATCGCTTTCCTGTCAAACGTCCTCATTATAACCATTTGGCGATAGAATTTTTTTGTAAGTTCCTCAGTCAACTCACTTTTCCATTCATTATTGACAAGAGTCCCATCTCCGTTTATACAAACGACCTTAGCAAATTTCTCCTCCATGCTACTCCTCCTCTAAGTAGAATGATCACACGGATTTAATGCGAACTTCGGATAGGATTTCTGGATTTCGGACAGTATTTGCGAATTTCGGATAGTATTTCTATATTCCGGACAGTATTGCCGAACTGCGGATAGGATTTCTGGATTCCGGACAGTATTACCGTACTGCGGATAGTATTTCTGGATTTCGGACAGTATTTCTGGATTCTGGATAGTATTTGTGAACTGCGGATTGTATTTCTTTATTCTGGACAGTATTACCAAGCTGCGGACAGTATTTCTATATTCCGGACAGTATCCTGCGAATTTCGGATTGTATTTCTGGATTTCGAACGGTAAAGCGCTTTCATTTAGGCGACCCGGCATATTCGGGGCAATATAATCCAACTAATCACATGGCCCCGCCGGCTTTTCGGTACAGCAATTAAGAATGCTCCAATATTAGAACCGCAATTCTTTAGCTGGTTAATAAAGCTTTATCACTTGCAAATTGCTCGCCGCGAATTCTCTGGAATTCAGCAAGTAGTTTCTCAATCGTTAATTCTTTCTTCTCTTTTTCTTCTACTTTAAGGATGATCTGTCCTTTATCCATCATAATGAGCCTGTTTCCTAAGTCAAGCGCCTGCTGCATATTATGCGTAACCATTAGAGTAGTCAGGTTATCCTTATAGACAAGCTCTTTCGTCAGGTTCGTAATCAACTCGGCTCTTGCAGGGTCAAGCGCTGCTGTATGCTCATCAAGTAGTAGAATGGAAGGCTGAGTGAAAGTCGCCATCAACAGAGACAATGCCTGCCTCTCCCCTCCGGACAACAGTCCCACTTTGGCATTTAACCGGTTTTCCAGGTTCAAGTGAAGAGTTTCCAAAGAAGTTCGAAAGAAGTCCCTTCTTTTCCTGTCTACTCCTCTCTTCAAGGTCCGTTTTTTATTTCTGGAATAAGCCATGGCCAAATTTTCTTCAATTGTCATCGTGGGCGCGGTGCCTGCCATGGGGTCCTGAAACACTCTGCCAATAAAGTGAGAGCGTTTATACTCAGGAAGTTTGGTCACATTTTTGGAATCAATTTCAACTGTACCGACATCCGGGGTAAGAACACCTGATATCATATTCATTAAAGTGGATTTCCCAGCACCGTTACTGCCAATTACTGTGACGAAGTCGCCTTCTTTCAAAGAATAGCTTACTCGATCCAGGGCGATTTTTTCATCTGGTGTGCCTTCATTGAAGATTTTGCTAATCTGTTCGAGCTTCAGCAACGGTTTCTACCTCCTTATTTTTGGTTGCTTCTAAAGCTGCCGTTCTTTCGGCATGCCACTTGGCCTTTCTTCTTTTTTCTCTTCGTTTCTCAATGAATTGAGGCATGACAAGAGCAGCAATGACGATTACAGCTGTAATTAGTTTCATATCACCTGTATCAAGCAACTTGATTCTCAAAGCCAATCCAAGAACAATACGATAGATAATAGCTCCAGCTACAACAGCCAATGTAGTCCTTACAATGGTCTTTGTACCGAAAATGGCTTCACCAATAATGACTGATGCAAGACCGATAATAATCATCCCGATCCCCATACCGATATCTGAAAATTTTCCGTATTGGGCAATCAATGCTCCAGAAAAAGCTACCATGGCGTTGGAAATCCCAAGCCCTATTATGACCAAATTATCAGTATTTGCTGAAAAACTTCTAATCATCCGCTTGTTATCCCCTGTCGCTCTAATAGCAAGACCCACTTCCGTTTGCAGGAACCAATCTGCTGCAAACTTAATAATGAAGGTCAAAATTGCCATGAGAATCAGCGTCCCCCAAGTAGATGGAAGGTGCTGGATGCCGATGGCTCCCAACATGTTGTTCAATGCTGCGTCAATCCCGAGATTCCCCCAGAATCCTTGGAATTTTGAAAAAATGGTTTCAGAATTCAAAAGTGGAATGTTCGGTCTGCCAACAGAATTATCAGAGGTTAATCCCATAATCCGTAAATTGATGGAATATAGAGCAATCATCATTAATATCCCGGATAAAAGGGGATTAATCTTTCCTTTTGTATGCAATAATCCTGTAGTACAGCCAGCAAGGAATCCAACGACAAGTGCAACAGCCGTAGCTGCCGCGGGATGGTATCCGAAAAATATCATCGTAGCGGCAACTGCAGCACCTGTTACAAAACTTCCATCGACGGTAAGATCCGGAAAATCAAGAACCCGGAAGGAAAGGTACACCCCAAGGGCCATAATCGCATAGATGATTCCTTGCTCAACGGAGCCAAACAAAGCTGCAAACATGTAGAATCATCTCCTTATTTTTCTAGATCGTTAACGTCTTCTGCATTCCATTCATCTTTAACTTCTAATTCAATAGCTTTAGCAGTATCCTTATTAATGACAAATTTCAGATTTTGTGGATATTGGACCGGCATATCTGCTGGTTCTCCCTCACCGTTTAAGATTTTTACAGCCATTTCACCAGCTTCATATCCAATATCATAATATTCAAATCCGTACGCGCCAAGTCCGCCTCTTTCCACAGAATCGAACTCACCGACCATCATCGGAATCTTATTGTCATTTGCAACAGATACAACAGATTCAAGGGCAGAAACGACAGTGTTGTCAGTAATGGTATACATGGAGTCCACTTTTCCGACCAGCGATTCAGCTGCCTGTTTTACATCTGCGGATGTTGCTACAGAAGCTTCTTCAATTTTAAGACCAAGTCCTTCATCTTTAATCAGCTGTTTAATTGAGTCTACTTGCGCACGTGAGTTTTGCTCGCCTGAGTTGAATACCATACCGACTGTTTTAGCATCAAGCTCATCCTTGAGGAATTTCAATGAGCTCGGAATCGCTTCCGGATGAAGGTCTAATGTACCCGTTACATTTCCACCAGGTTTTTCATTAGATTCTACCAATTCAGCACCTTCGGCATCCGTAACGGAGGTAAACACGATCGGAATGTCGCTTGTTGCGCTGGCAGCTGCCTGGGCACTTGGTGTAGAGTTGGCGAAAATAAGATCCACCCCATTGCTTACTAAGTTATTTGCAATAGTGGTGTTTTGGCTGTTGTCGCCTTGTGCAATTTGTACATCATATTCAGCATTGATTCCCGCTTCCTCAAGTGCCGCTTTAAAACCATCAAAAGCTGCATTCAAAGAAGGGTGCTCAACAAGCTGAGTAACTCCGATTTTATATGTCTTTGAGTCCTCCTGCTTTTCTGTCTCTTTTGGCTTCTCCTCTTTTTCAGGAGCTGCAGTGTTGCTTCCGCAGGCTGCGAGCATCAAGACTGCTCCGCTGAATAAAGCCATTGCACTTCTTTTCCACTTTCTTTTCATTCATTTTCCCCCTCTTTGTTTTTTTATCGCCTTCTAGTAAAGGACAATAATTACCGTAATGGTACAATGGTTGGACTTGTTAGTCAATAAGTTTCAAAGGTTAGTAGATGGGGGCTATCAGTCTCCTGTAAACAGAGGTTTCCTTTTTTCCATAAATGCCTGTACCCCTTCCAGGTGATCCTTGGAAAGTCCAGCCAGGCTTTGAGAACGAGCTTCCTCTTCCAAGACCTCCTCAAGGGACGAATTCCAAGACCGTATCAGCCCTTCTTTCATTAGACCGATAGCTTTTGTCGGCATGGAAGCAAGTCTCCCCGCAAACGCTGAAACCTCTCTTTCCCAATCCTCTGCAGATATGACTTTGGTCGCAAGTCCAAGCCCTTCAGCTTCCGCGGCACTCACCTTTTCTCCAAGCACCATCAGTTCCAATGCTTTTGCATGGCCGACTATCCGCGGCAAATAATATGTATTGCCGGAGTCAGGCACAAGACCAATATGGACGAACGCATTTAAAAAACTCGCGTATTCTGAAACCAGCCTGAAATCTGCAGCCAGCGCAAGGCTAAATCCCGCTCCGGCAGCTGCCCCGTTTACAGCGGCAATAATCGGTTTCATAGTCCCTGCTATTTTTTGGATGACTGGGTTATAACTGTTTCTCAGATGGTCACCATAATCTGTGGAGCTGTCCATTTCAGTTAAATCCTGGCCTGCTGAAAAAGCTCTACCAGCCCCTGTCAAAACGATTGCCCTAACCTTTTCATCCTCCTCCGCATCATGAAGTGCCTTCAGCAATTCTGAATGCATAGTCTTATTAAAGGAATTCAACTTATCGGGACGGTTTAACGTAATCCAAGCCACAGAGTCTTTTATTTCATATAAGATTGTTTCAAACATTTTATTTCCCCCTCGTATTAATGCCCTTTGAAATTGGGCTTTCTCTTTTCAATAAAGGCCTGCATGCCTTCTTTTTGATCCTCGGAAGAAAATAACAGATAAAAATTTTTCCTTTCGAAGAACATCCCTTCCTGGAGCGGATAATCCACAGCTTTGTTGACAGCCTCTTTTATCAAGCGGACAGCGAGCGGCGGCTTTTCTGCCAGCCTTTTAGCATACTTGAGCGTTTCTTCGAGCAGATCATCTTTCGGGTACAGCGTGTTGACGATCCCCAATTCATGGGCTTCTTTCGCAAGCCGCATCTCACCGCTCCAAATCCATTCAAGCGCTTTTGTCTTTCCGATTAGTTTGGTCAATCTCTGGGTTCCGCCGGCTCCAGGCATGACTGCAAGATTGATTTCTGGAAAAGCAAATTTCGCGTCATCCGCGGCAAACAGCAGATCGCATACTAACGCCAGTTCAAACCCGCCTCCAAGGCAAAATCCGTGGACTGCACCAATAATAGGCTTTTTAACAAGATTTAAGCGGTCCCAATCGGCAAACTGATTGAGCAGTTCCATAGAGATTGAATTATCATTTGCCATTTCATCGATATCTGCACCAGCCGCAAAAGCTCTCCCCCTCCCTGCAAGGAATATGACCCTTATTTCATCATTGCGGTCATATTCTTCAAATGCGGCAAGAATTTCATTTACCATCGGACGATTCAGTGCATTCAAAACCTCAGGCCTGTTGAGCCAGACAATCCCGACATGGTCAGCGACCTCAGTCTGAATAAACCGGTAATCACTCATTTACTTCCTCACCAAACATGAAAGTGACAATATCGCCGGCAAATTTCATGACATCTTTTCCTGATGCTTTAGATTCATCCGTCTTTGAGGCTTCTTTGAAGGCTTCAAAGCTATCATAATACATTTCGCACATCAAATAGTATGGGCTTTCTCCCATCGGAGACCCTGTGAATTTTGTAACTTCCACCTTCCGCAGACCCGGAATTTTTTCCGTCAGCGGGATATGCGTTTCGAAATAGTATTGATCAAACTCCTCCGGATTTTCAGGTTTCTTAAATAATGCAATCATTTTAAACATTCATCATTCCCCTTTTCTCTATATGTCTGTTTATGATACATATGGAAAGAAATCATTGCGTCTTCTTAGAGCTCTTGCCGTCTTCTCCCCAAGACATGATTTCTTTTTCATCCAGCATTTGCTGCTCATATTGGCGCCATTTCTTGCGTAAATAACCGTAGCCTTTCGTCGTTCGATAATCTTTATTATCAAGCCTGTTCACAATCTGTCGCTCTTTAGGCTGCATCATGCGGATGTCATCCCGCTTCACTATCCAAATATCAATTACGGGCTCCCGGCGCATGAAATTCTCCTGAGCCATGATAAAAGCCATTTCCTTGTTGGGAGCCAGTAAACTGAATTGATGCTGAATATCTCCTTTATGATTTCTCTTGCTGAATACTTCATATATTTGATAAAATCCATCGCCTTTTTCTTTTTCCATCGCACTCTCCCTCCTTCCACCGGCCCTTTAGCCTAGAGCCCTTCTCACCCATTCGTTCTCCTTGAAGGCGGTTCTTCTCAAATGGAGCCTGCTTTCAGATTTCGGCCCTTTATTGGAAATAATTTTTTTAAATTCACTCCAGTCAGGCTGCTGATAGATCCACTTTTGTTTGTCCTCATCAAACCTCAGGGTGTCATCCGGTAGTGTAAGGCCTAGCGAGCGGACTCTTGGAATATATTTCGTGAGAAAATCCTGCCGAAGCTGCTCATTCGTTTTTGTCCTGATTTTATATTTGATGGTGATATCCTGCTTGGATGATCCGGTTGTCGCAGCTGAGGCTGGTCCGAAAAACATGAGCAGCGATGGCCACCACCTATTAATGGCGTCCTGAATCATAGCCCTTTGCTCCTGCTTGCCTTCCGCAAGGGCCAAAATAATAGATTCTCCATGTTGGGCATGAAACACTTCTTCTGCGCAAATTCTCTGAAGAGCCCTTGCATAAGGCCCATAGGATGCCCCCAGCATATTGGTCTGCGTGATAATGGCCGCTCCGTCGACAAGCCAGCCAACCACCCCGGCGTCTGCCCATGTAGGAGCTTCCATGTGGAAGACATTATGAAACTTCAAATCTCCATTTAGAAGATCATTCATCATATCTTCCCTGCCTTTTCCAAATGGAGCCAACAAATCCTCCGCAACACGCAATAAAAGCTGTCCGTGTCCCATTTCATCCTGGACTTTCGCCATAATTCCAAGCTTCCTGCGAAGCGATGGCGCCTTAGGCACCCACTCCTTTTCTGGGAGCGCCCCCATGATCTCACTCATTCCATGCATAGAGATCAACTTGATGAGAGCCATTCGATAATCATCCGGCATCCAGTCATTGGCCTCGATTTTTTCTCCGGCATTGATCCTCTCCATGAAACGGTTAAGCCTTTCTTCGTTGGAGAGCTCTGTTGCCACATCCATCAAACGCACTCCTTTCAAAAGTAACGTTTTGTAGGCGCTTTCAATCTATCTTTTATCACATGCACCTTGGCGTATTTGTGCCCAGATTTTATCGAGCTTGGATCGTTAAAACTTCACTGAAAATCTGTAGCATCCGCCGGAGGCTTGAACTTTATTCAGCCGGGGTTTGAAAGCAAGCCCGCGCAAATGGCATCCCACCAGCTGAATGGAGTTAAAACTATAACGAAAAATTGTATAAGTGATAAAATTCCGTTATATTTAACTAAAGAATACTTTTATTTTGATAGGCTGTCAACCATAAAATCTGAAAATTTTTTTAAAAGAAAATACGACAAACACCAGATCATTGGAAGTTAGATTATTCATGGTGATCACATCTCTTATTTGGTTTTTGTAAGAACAAAAGTAATTGCAGAAGGCTGCTCTCCTCCTGCAATCATTACGGTGAAATCATACCATCATGGTTTCAGCTTCCTTTTTAAAAAAGCTTTTCATGGCGTGATACACATCAGCTTTTTGCTTTAAAATGTAGTAATGGAATTTTTCATCCTTGATATTTTTATAAGCCGACATCAAAGTGGAATTTCTTTGATACTGATTGACTTCTCCATAGCCGAACATATTCGATTTCTCCATCAACTCGCCAACAAGCTTGATACATCTGGCATTATCTGACGTAAGATTATCTCCATCGGAGAAATGGAACGGATAAATATTGTAGCGATCGGGATCATATTTGTCTCCAATGATTTCCAAAGCTTTCCTGTATACCGATGAACAGATCGTTCCGCCGCTTTCTCCTTTTGAAAAAAAATCCTCTTCGGATACAACTCTGGCCTCCGTATGATGAGCAATGAATTCAATCACTACTTTTTCATATTTTGTTCGTAAAAATCGAGTCATCCAGAAAAAGAAGCTTCGCGCCATGTACTTTTCCCATACCCCCATACTACCACTTGTGTCCATCATGGCAATGACCACAGCATTCGATTCAGGCTTCCGGACCTCGTTCCATGTGCGAAACTTCAGGTCTTCAGGGAAAATGGGATAAAAATTGGGATCACCCTTCATCGCATTCCGTTTGAATGCGCTCATCATCGTCCTTTTCTTATCAATATTGCCCATCAAACCGGTTTTCCGCACATCATTATACTCAATATGCGTTATTTGGTTTGCATCCTGTTCTTTCCTTTTTAAATTTGGCAACTCCAGTTCCTTAAACAAAGCTTCTTCTAAATCAAGCATGGAAACCTCTGCTTCATAAAAGTCTTCGCCAGGCTGATCGCCCGCCCCCTGCCCTTTACCTGGACCAGACTGCTGGGAACCGTCCCTGGCTACTACATCCCCCACTTGACTGTCCCCATCGCCTTGGCCGACATGTTTATTTTTATCATAATTATATCTGATTTTATATTCATCTAAGGATCTGATCGGAATTTTAACCACATCACGGCCATCTGACATAATGATGCTTTCTTCAGTAATCAAGTCCGGCAGATTATTGCGAATGGCCTCCTGTACCTTCTCCTGATGTCGTTGTTGATCGTCATAACCTTTTCGATGGAGGGACCAATCTTCTTGAGAGACAGCAAACTGATGAGACTGCGAATTTGACATATTTACGACGCCCCCCTTGCATTTTTCAACTATGGTGAGAGCAAGCATTCACATCGACTGTGGTCTAAAAAGCCATATCCTATCGCTGTGTTTACACACGTATTTCATGATACTGCCACCCCGATAAGCCTTACCTTCTTTTTTGGATAGCAGTTGTACACTCACCATTTGTTACTCTATCTTATGCAGATTAACAGATTTATTTACAGAAGTTTGCGAGAATGGGACAAATATTAGCCAGCAGCTCTACTTGTTCTGAATATCGTTTTTTACTCCCAGCTAGAACCGATTTGTTAAAAATAAAAACCCCTTCCGCACCGAGAACATGTTGTTCACTCTTTTGGAAGGGGGTCTCGCATTATCTATTCAACAGACTTCCTACATAGCGAAGCAATTCATTCGCAGATGTCGAGTTATAGCCATGCTCATCAATCAGGCGCGCTACTACTTCGTTGATCTTTTTCAATTGCTGCTCATCTGGTGTTTTTGCAGATGTCGTGATTTTTACAACATCCTTCAAGTCAGCAAACAGTTTCTTCTGGATGGCTTCCCTAAGGCGAGCATGGGATCTGTAGTCAAATCGCTTTCCTTTACGCGCAAGGGCCGAAATGCGAATTAAAATTTCTTCCCTGAATGCCTTCTTAGCATTCTCAGAAATCCCGATTTGTTCCTCAATGGAACGCATCAGTTTTTCGTCCGGATTTATTTCCTCACCTGTCAATGGATCACGAAGCTTCGATTTGTTGCAGAAGGCTTCTACATTATCAAGATAATTGTCCATCAATGTTTTTGCAGATTCCTCATACGAGTAAACAAACGCTTTCTGGACTTCTTTCTTCGCCATTTCATCGTACTCTTTCCGTGCAACTGAAATGAAATTCAAATATTTTTCACGAAGCTCCTGAGTAATCGACGGATGCTGATCTAATCCTTCCTTCAAAGATCTTAGCACATCCAAGGCATTGATGGACGGCACTTTTTTACGAATGATTGTGGATGAAATCCGATTGATCACATACCTAGGATCAATACCGCTCATTCCTTCATCCTGATATTCTTTTTTCAATTCGTTTAGATCGGATGAATTATAGCCTTCTACATTTTCACCGTCGTACAGCCGCAGCTTCTTGAGAAGGTCGATATCTCCACGCTTTGGTTCTTTTAACCTTGTCAGGACCGTAAACATCGCTGCAACCTTCAATGTATGCGGAGCAATATGGACATCTGCCACATCGCTATCGCGAATCATTTTTTCATATATCCGTTCTTCCTGAGACACCTTCAAATTATACGGGACAGGCATCACAATGATCCGAGAATGAAGTGCTTCATTCTTTTTGTTGGAAATGAAGGACCGATACTCTGTTTCGTTCGTGTGTGCCACAATTAATTCATCTGCAGAAATAAGAGCAAATCTGCCGGCTTTAAAATTCCCTTCCTGTGTCAACGAGAGCAAATGCCAGAGGAATTTTTCATCACACTTCAGCATTTCCTGAAATTCCATTAAACCGCGGTTAGCTTTGTTCAACTCACCGTCAAACCGATAAGCTCTAGGATCAGACTCTGAGCCATATTCTGCAATCGTTGAAAAATCAATACTTCCGGTCAAGTCGGCGATATCCTGAGATTTCGGATCGGAGGGACTAAATGTTCCAATCCCCACCCGTTTATCTTCGGACAGAAATATACGCTCTATCAATACGTCTTCAATCCTGCCCCCATACTCATCTTCCAGCCTCATCGTATTTAATGGTGAAAGGTTCCCTTCCACCCTGATCCCATATTCCTTATAGAAGTCATCTCGTAAATGCTGGGGAATTAAATGAAGCGGATCCTCATGCATTGGACAGCCTTTGATGGCGTATACTGCACCCCCATCACTTCTGGAATATGCTTCAAGACCTCTTTTTAACATCGTAACAATGGTTGATTTTCCACCACTGACAGGGCCCATTAGCAGAAGAATTCTCTTTCTTACATCAAGTCGTTTTGCTGCTGGATGGAAGTATTCTTCCACAAGCTTTTCCAGTGCTTCCTCCAAACCAAACATCTCATGACTGAAAAAGCGATAGGCTTTATCCCCATTTTCTTCTTCAACACCCGCATCCCTGATCATATTGTATATACGGGAGTGAGCCGACTGCGCTACCCACGGCTTTTCTTTGACTAATTTTAAATAATCAGCGAATGTTCCTTCCCATCTTAACTTTTCCTCTTGAGACCTGTATTGTTCAATCTTTTTTAGAATATCCATATGGACCTCCCTATGTGCTTGATGAGGAATGTTTAATTAACCATATGCGCCCGCTCGCTTGAACATGTCTCAATTAAGCATAAGCCGTTTTTTAAACTGGTATATTTTTTCAAAGGTTCGCCATATTTATAATAGGTATGCTGCATTCACATAATGTAGAAAATCGGATATAATAAGCTTCAGGGACAATTATGTTTGAGAAAAAGGAGGCTTACATAAGGATGAGAACAATTTTAATGTTGGGTGTAGCTATTGCATTCTTATCTGCAATTTTCACATCCGGCCGCGAAGATAAGCCAGGAGTATTCAAAAAGTAATTCACAAAAGAAAAAGGCCGCCACAGAAAGCATCAGCTTCCTGTAGCGGCCTTTTTCTTTTAATAACACTTTTAACATACTAAAGGGGGTCTGACCCCATCAATGACCTCATCAATCCAGGATAGCCCTGCTGACGCAGCGCCTCATACACCAGGATGGCCGCTGTGTTGGATAAATTCAGCGCTCTGACGTTTTCAGTCATCGGTATTCTCAGGCACCTGTCCAAGTTATCCTCCAGCAGTTCCTTCGGCAGCCCGTCTGTTTCCCTGCCAAAAATGAAATAATAATCTGTTTCAGGTTCATCATATGCGAATGATGTGTGCGACTTTTTGCCGTATTTCGTCAAATAGAAATATTCTCCTCCTTGGCTGGAGGCAAAAAAATCATCCAAGGAATCATGATAAACAATGTTAACATACTGCCAATAATCAAGTCCTGCTCTTTTCAGCATTTTATCATCCGTAGAAAAGCCGAGGGGGCGGATAAGATGAAGACATGTATCCGTAGCTGCACAAGTTCTTGCAATATTCCCTGTATTGGCTGGGATTTCAGGTTGATACAATACTACATGTATGGCCAATTAGTGTCACCTCATTCATCAAAGTACCGTGGTATTATAACACCTTGGTGAATGAAAAGGAACCGGTTCAGCCCTTTCTATAAACTATCGTCAATAATATGGAATAACTTATATTGGATGTTTGGCGTATAAGCGGAAGAATCCTCATATGCCCAGTACCTCATTCGGCTATTATACGTATGAGCGTTGACAAGCGGCATGCCGTAGGCATCTTTCCCAGTCACGACTGTGTTATGGTCGAATCGCCCGTCGCCCTGGAAATCATAGCAAATGACATCACCTAGCTGAAGCTCCTGAGGATCTTGAACTTCCCTTGCCCTCAGCCCAGCAGTTGAATGTTGCAAATAGGTTTTCAGCGCATTGGCGACTGTCCAGCTGAAGCTCCAATTTTTCCCCCGGTACCACCAGCCCCTGCTTCGGTTGGGGTAACCTCTCATAGGAGCTCCTCCTGCATGAAGGCATTGCGACACGTAATTCGTGCAGTCCACGTCAAATTTTTGATAAACAGGATTGTATTCATCCCACCATCTCTCTGCATATTGAACGACCTTCAGACGATCATATGTGTACCTCTCCATCACCGGATTCCGATCCTCTTCGACTAGATCATCTTCTGACGTTTTGATTGTAAAATCTACTGGAAGTTCTGCATCTTCATACAATCCCTTTTTTCCAAAGGATGCTTTTCTCCTTTCCAGCTCCTCTTCTACATACAAATGCTCCCCCTGCTTTATCAAATGCTTCAGATGTACTTGATAATAAAGCTGACGATATCCATCCTCTGTTTCAGCCTTTGAGATTTTTCCAATCGCATGAGTTTTCACGATATCCGCATTCCTTTTGGACATTGCTTCTCTTTTGCGAAGGACCTTCTCGTCCTTTGTTTTTTTCTCCCCCACTAATTCACTTACTTTTCTCTCCAGCATCTTCTGAAGCTGCTTTCTCACTTCATCCCTCCTCGCCGCTATATATACAGTCAGAAAGATCATTATATGCGTAAAAATAAAAAACAGAAGATACTTCTTTATTTGTTAAAACAAGCGGCTCCACCTTTTCATTGGTCACGATTTTTGATATGCCTTCGCTGCCGAAAAAGACGTGGCTATATAAATAAACCGCGTAAAATCCGTTTTAAAAACTTGATTTTACGCGGTTTCATGAATTGGCCGGTTTGCGCCCAGATTTGTCTAATGAGCCCGATACTTCATTCCACTGAATGGAAAAAAGTTTCTACTCTAATAGCTGAAGACCTTTATTAATTTCCTTTAAAACAAGAGAATCGTTTTCTTCGGCCTGTGCACGGATCAGTGCTTCTTTTGCCTGTTCTCCTCCAATTTTACCAAGTGACCAGGCAGCTGTTCCTCTGATTTCGGGTCTTACATCTTCATTTAGAACCTTGATCAGATCCCCGACAGCTGATTGTTCCTTAAAATGCCCTAATGCTAGAATCGCGTTACGCTGAATGGGCTTTTTGCCCCGCCATGATCCCGAAACCTTTCCATATTTTTCTTTGAATTCTCGATTAGATATGTCAAGGAGTGGCTGCAGCAAAGGTTTTGCAATCTCAGGATTTGCTTCCATGTCAGGGTTTAAAGAGGATGTTCAATAAGTATCCCTCTCAATAAAATTTGAAGATAAAATGTCTAACTGTACTTCCACAATTGGAAATGAAAGTAAGTTTGAACAAGCTT
>JAABNQ010000202.1 GCA_009928435.1 Bacillus sp. HF117_J1_D | reverse complement strand
GATAAACGTGATAGGAGTCTAATTGATTGAGCACCGGATACCGTGACTGGGAGAAAGCCTCTTGGAACTTCTCGGCTGTATAGCCTTTCCCTCCGTCACTGTTGGTGATGATCTGGGTGCCTTCCAATGAGTACCGATTCGCCGCAAATGCCTGGACCTCTTTCCAGAAAACATCTGTTGGATGGGTTGTCATGATGGCTTTCGGCTCTTTCA
>JAABNQ010000018.1 GCA_009928435.1 Bacillus sp. HF117_J1_D | reverse complement strand
TTGTAATTTTCAAATAAGTTGAGTTAATTTACTGTGTTTTCTTGACTCTTTATTTTACCTAGTGTATAGTTGATTTATCATTTAAGCAAAATATAGGGAATCTACAGATTTTTCAGTTTTGCTTTGTGATAATATTTTTTATTGGCATTCAATGCCGAAGATTTTAGGAGGATTAAGTGCATGCAAAATGGAAAAGTAAAATGGTTTAACAATGAAAAAGGTTACGGTTTTATCGAAGTTGAAGGCGGAGACGATGTTTTCGTACATTTTACCGCAATTCAAGGTGAAGGCTTCAAAACATTGGAAGAAGGCGAAGAAGTTTCTTTCGAAATTGTTGAAGGAAACCGTGGGCCTCAAGCAGCTAACGTAAATAAAGTAGCTTCTATATAAAAAGATGAAAAGGCTGACAATACGGTCAGCCTTTTATAGTTTCTTTAATAATAAATTCCCTTTTCGTTGAATGCTTTCTCCAACTGTACACTTCTTGATACAAAAATGATGGGCGAACGTCTTGCTATATTCCTTCCTGAAATGTTTCTTTAAAAAACAATCCTCACAATAGGTTTTCAGTAAATCATTGATTTCGTTCATCACATCCGTACGGTTCATACGACCAACCTTCCCTTGAAACTGAGTCTTTTTCTTCCTAAATTTTTTATCCATTGATTTTCAGTTGACTGTCAATGATATTATTTTGAAGTGCCTGGCTTGCCAGCTTATGCGCTTCTTTATTTTCGTTGCGAGAAATGATTTGAAACGATGGTTTAAGTCCGATAGTGTCTATCTTTTCCTCTATCCTATCCAGCCATAAATTCAGTGTTTCTTCATAACAAGGCCATTCACCTGCAAGCTGTTTTAGCACTCCCTGTGCATCACCCTTGATGACACAAGGGGTTTTCTTTACTCCGATTTGATGAAGCCTCTCCATGGCGTTGTACAAGGCAGCATATTCAGCCTCGTTGCTGCTGTCCAGTTCATATAATTTCGCATTTGATCGAACGCGAAATTTCTCCTCACCTTTATCATAATAAATAACAATCCCTATTCCTGATTCCTTTTTTTCCCTGTCATATCCACCATCAAAATAGATGACTGGATTTCTTGGTTCCACTTCTATTTTCTCCATGAGCTTTTTATATTCTTTTAATGTCCATTCATTGCCCATTTCATCCATTACAACAATATCCTTAATTCTTCCCGTCTTCAGCATATCGCTAACCAGTGGATTGATGGCTTTATCGTCCATCCATTCCGACTCTAATTGAATCTCTTCTGTTTTTGAGCCTTTGTAGTGAAATTTCAACTTGATTTCCATTGAACTGATCCCTCAATATGATTTTTATTGGTTCGATTGCTTATATCAGATATAATGAAATTACCTTATTTAAAGATGATATTTCCCCAGTTCTGAGAAAAGCGCAAGCGCCTTGGTCAGCGCGGGCAAACAAGACGATTCCCGAGGAGGCAGTTCTTTAGCCACCTCAGGGAAGCGGCTTGATCCTTGCGGGGCTAGGCGCGGTAGCTAGACATATAAAAACTTAATTCGAACAAAATATTTCATCCAATTTTATACTTCCTTATCTTTCAAGAAATAACCGAATGGAGATACCGGTTCAGATGATTGAAGTTTATATTGATGGTGCGAGCGCAGGCAATCCAGGCCCGAGCGGCATTGGCATTTTTATTAAAAATAATGGGCAAGTGGAAAAACATTCGATTCCACTTGGACCATTAACCAACCATGAAGCCGAGTTCTGGGCTTTGATCAAAGCATTGGAGATTTGCCGAGATCATTCCTATTCCATCATTTCTGTAAGATCCGACTCTTCACTAGTGGTCGATTCTGTTGAAAAAGAGTTCGTACGAAATGAAAAATATACTCCGCTATTGGAGGCTGTCCTTCAACTTTCAAAATCATTCGATCTATTTTTCATCAAATGGATTCCAGCAAGGGAAAATAAAAAAGCGGATGAACTTGCCAAAAAAGCCATCCGAATGAATCATTAAGAATTATTTGCGCCAGATTTTATTGAGCGGAGGTTTGAACCCCCGCCAAATGCTTTCATCTCACCACTTACAGAAGGCTGAATGAGGTTAAACTTACTTCCAGTTAACGGGACAGCTCCCGTTCAGCAAATGGATCTTCCAATAATTCTTTTTCTAATTGCTGAAGCTGGCGACGCACTGTGTTTAATTCGTGTTCTTGAACCATTTCATAAGCCGTTTGAGGAACACCTGACCAATACGCTTCCTCAAGATCAATTGTGACCGGGACCTTACGATGTATCTGAGCCAATTCCCGAGATAGATGCATCATCTCTTGATCCTGTTCTATTTTGTTTCGCTGTGATGGAGTTAAAGTAGATAGGTTCTCCAACAATGATTCAATATCTCCGTGCTCCTGGATCAGCTTCGTTGCTGTCTTTTCACCGATGCCCTTAACACCTGGATAGCCATCACTCGGATCCCCCATCAAAGCTTTTACATCCACGAGTTGTTTGGGATCCAGTTGAAATTTTTCCGTAAAAAAGGTCCTAGTATACCTGGTATAATTACCGATACCTTTTTGTAAAATCCACACATGCACTTGATCGTCCAAAATTTGCAGCAAATCTCGATCACCCGTCAAAACAGTAATGGGAATATCTTGTTTCATCTGCTCACAAATAGTCCCGATGCAATCATCTGCTTCATAACCTGAAAGTCCGATATTCGGAATGGAAAAAGCAGATGTCACTTCTTTCACCAAATCAAATTGCGGAAGAAGCTCGACAGGCGGAGCCTCCCGGTTAGATTTATAATCTTGAAAAATGTCATTTCTGAATGTCTGACTGCCCATATCCCAGCAAACTGCAACATGTGAAGGCTGTGCTGATTCCATCGCTGACAAAAAGTGGCGCAAAAAGCCCTGAACTGCGTTTGTCGGAATCCCCTTACTATTGATCATAAATTGCTTTCTGACGGACGTGGCAAAAAAAGCACGGAAAAGCAATGCCATACCGTCAACAAGTAATAACTTCTTATTATCCATTTATAAATAAGCACCTTTCAACCATTCTTGTATTATACCATTATACCATGAACACTCCTACGCGCGCCTTTTGATCAAGTGATTTTGCTTTTACAGCTACTAAGCTGAACGCAACATTTATACAAAGAAAACAGAGGCTCGCGAAGAAGCCCCTGTTTAGTTGTCTTCCTTTTCAACTGGATTATCATGGTATGAAACCCAATCGGAATAACTTCCAGCATACAATTTCACCTGTTCAAACCCTAATTCAAGCAGCGCTAAAATGTTTGGAGTAGCGGATACACCTGATCCGCAATAAACAATGATTTTCTCATCTTTCTCTAAATCAGAAAATCGGCTCTGCTGTTCTTCTCGACTCTTCCAGCGTCCGGCTTCGAATCCTTCTGTCCATTCACGGTTAATGGCGCCTGGTATATGTCCGGGTATGCGGTCAAGCGGTTCAATACGGCCTAAGTATCTCTCCTTTGCCCTTGAATCTATCAATACGGTTTTTTGATCAGCGATTGCCGCTTTCACATCATCAATGTCCGCAAGCATATCTTGATTCAAATGAACGGTAAATGGAACAGGTTTAAAATCCGGTTCGACATCCGTAAGGGGAAAATTAGATTTTTCCCATGCTTCCATTCCCCCGTCTAGCACATAAGCATCAGAGTGCCCCATGTATTTTAACAGCCACCAAAAGCGGGAAGCAAAGCAGCCTTCCCCGCCATCATAGATAACAACCGTCGTGTTTTGGTCAATGCCTGCTTCTTCAAGCTTCTGTTTCAGTATTTGAATATCAGGCAGTGGATGACGCCCTCCGTGTTCCTTGACCTCCTCAGATAAATCATCGGCCAAATCAAAATGGACAGCACCCGGAATATGTTTTCTTTCATAAGTGTTTTTGCCATATGAAGGGTCATTTAATGAATAGGTACAGTCAACAATCCGGACTTTTTCATCTTTAACTCGCTCTTTGAGCCATTCCACTGATTTCACAAACATGGTAACTTCTCCTTTTCAGAGGTTTACTCCTCAACAGCAATCGCCCGCCGGACTTCCTTCCAATGATCGATACTGCCGCTATCTTCAAATGCAAGCAGCCAAGTCGAATATTGTCCGTTCAGATCGTCCGTCATCCTTTTTCTCATTTCTTCAAACTCTAAGTCAAGCATAGCTTGATAGTGGTGGTCTAATTTAGACAGTCCTTGTTTCAAATACGAATCTGCGAGCGGAGAAAGCAACTCTTCCAACGATTCTTCCATAAGCTTTTTCTCATTCTTTTCAAAAAAAGCCTTGGCATTCTTGAAATATTTGAATGTTCCAGCAAAGTATTTCCTGTCGCTGTCTTTAAAAGCAGGGGCAAAATCAAGTGTATCCGCCTGTTCTATTTCCGGTTCCGATATCAGTAAGTCTTCATTCACTGACAATATCTCACGATTAATTTGCTCAAAGCGTTCTTTCAAAAGCTTTATCGCAAATTGCTCGACTCGTAAAGATGTGGCCCTCAGCTCCTGTGCAAAATCAAAACCAGAAGCTTCCAGATACTCCTCCAAGGCCCTGTTCAATAATTCTTTACTGTTGTTTTGCAATGCAGCTGGATTAAAAGCTTCTTTGAAAAAGTCCGGAAGTCTATAGAAAACTCTTTGTTTGACATAGTGGACCAGTTCCTGTGCCTCTTGTGAAAGTCTGTCAGGCATCGTCGCCAAGTCAATATCTCCGAGCCATTTATTCAGCTTGTCTCTCGTTTCAAGAAGCTGGCTCTTCCGAGCGGCTCTCTTGGATTCATCCTCATTTGCAGAATCGATGAGCTGGTCAAGCATTTTGATGGCGCGTTGATACTCTGCTTCAGCGGATTGAACAGCCATTTTGGCTAGGTCATGTTCAAGGAAATGCGAAAATGCATTTGTAAATTCCTCAATATTGGAGGCTTCTTTTGTTTCCCGCTCTTGTGCAAGCTTGCTTGACAGACCGAAAATTCTTGGAAAGCGAATGCCATACTCTGTCAATTGACCCTTGACATATTCAAGCACGTCATTGATTTCTTCATCTGATGAAGCCAGATCGATCGCATTGACGATAAAGAACATTTTATCTAGCTCAAAAGCATCTTTGACCCGGCCCAATTGGATCAAGAATTCCCTGTCAGCTTTTGAGAAGGCGTGATTGTAATAAGTGACAAATAAGATAGCATCAGAATTTTTAATATAGTTGAAGGCAACACCTGTATGCCGTGCATTGATTGAGTCTGCACCAGGTGTATCAACTAAAGTAACGCCTTCTCTTGTAAAAGCACAATCATAATACAAGTCGATCAGTTCAACAAAGCATGATTGGGATTCATTGGCGACGAAACCTTGAAAATCTTCAAGACCTATCATAATAGACTGACCAAGCTGATCGCTAAATTCCTCATACCCTGCTTCAAAGGCCCTCAGAAAAGATACATGCACCTTTTCTTTTCCTTCTCCCTCTTTTTGGGCCAAGATAGCTGGAATTAGTTGGCGAGCTTCCTCAAGAGTGTCGCAATTTTTTCCAAAAAGCTGCAGAGACTGCTTTACATCTTCAAGCATGTCTTCAGGTTCTTTCAATCGAACAACTGCAGTACCATGCTTATAATCTTGATTTGGCGGACATATGCGATTAATAGCAGCCGTTGTAGGGTTTGGTGAAACTGGCAAAACCTTTTCTCCAAGCATAGCATTGGCAAAGGAAGATTTCCCTGCACTGAAAGCACCGAACAAAGCAATTGTATAGTGATTGTTTTTCAAGCCGGCTGCCTTTTGCAAAAGCTGTGAAGTTATTCTTTCGAAACCTTTTTCTTTGGATAAGTAAGACGCCGCCAGCTCGACCCTTTGGATAACGTCTTTTTGCTGTAAAGCACTGTCATCTTCTTCCATTATCATTGAAGCTTGTTCCACATGTTCTAATTCCGGTGTTGCATGATCATGAGTCAATTCTTGGAAAATATTCACGTCTTTTTCTAGAAGTTCCCATTGCTCCTGAAGCTTTTCAAGATGATTATTTTCTGTACCTGTTGGAATCTCAATGCTTTCAAGCTTTAATTTATAATCTTTGTCAAGTTTTCTTAGCTCCTCGATAGCTTCAGTGACTTTATTCACATCAGCAGCTTCCTCTTGAACAGAACGTAATTCAGCTTTTGCCTTTTCTTCAATGACTGCTGCGATTTGTTCTTTTAATTTGTCAGATTGAGTGATGGCTAACCTTTTTAATTGACTTGCTAGCTCTTCAGTGTAATTCAGCACATATTCACCAGTCACTCGCGCTCCTTTGCTGATTGCTGATAATAGCAAGTCATGGTCAAAATCAACCGTTAAGCTTTGGGCTGCGGTTTCCAGCTCACTCTGCGAAATGGAGCTTGCCTGTAGCTTACGTGCGAACAGCTCTCGCAAATGCCACTCAAGCTGCAGCTCCACCTGACGGCGAATACTGTCAGCAAATGCACGTATACGGTTTGCTTTCTCCTCTTCCGTCTTTTTCTTGCTCATAAAAAAGCCGACTTTGAAATCAGGCTGTGCGGACTCCAAAAATGGCTCTGCAAGCTCCCTTACTTCATACGGCATCAAGTAAGCATTTTTTAATAAACTCGCCCTTTCTTCTTCAACATCTCTGACCCAATGATCTGCCAAATTCAATAGATTTGTTTCTTTCTGGCGCAGATTTTCCCTTTCATTAAAAATGCTTTCAAGTTCTTCTTCATCAAGCTCATCCATAATAGCCTGAAACGGAAGCGCCTCCTGCACTTTTTCCTCCTGCAGCCATTCCTCATGTTCTTCGATCATTTGGTGAAAAGCTGCTTCAACAGTATGCTGAATCCACTCCTCAGGATTGGCGATTGCGTCCTGAATCAGCGCTTTTACAGAGCTGAATTCATTATGGCTGTTATCCGGATCCTTCAAGGTTGTATAAAAAATCTCTTCTGGATACACATTCCACGCCGCAAAGGAATCGCGTACCGATTGTTTATACGTTTCAAATGACAGCTCATCATCATTATGTTTGTCAATCTGATTGATGATCAAATAAAGTTTGACACCGTGCTGAAGCAAATTTTTTGTGTAAACAAAATTCAGTTCGGATTGGACATGATTATAGTCCATCACATAAAATACAATATCAGCCAAATGAAGAGCTGATTCTGTGGATATTCTATGGGCGTCATCGGTCGAATCGACACCTGGTGTGTCCATAACTGTAATTCCTGGCGGAAGCTTGGAATGAGGCTTCCCTATTTCAACTTCAAGTACTTCTCCACTCTTACAAAATTCTTTCACTGTATCAAAGTCATACGGTGCTTTAAATAAGAGCGGTTTTTCATTCTTATAATAAACCTTCGCATATTCGTGTTCAGAGTCATGTACCTTTACGAGATTCGCGCTTGTTGGAATCGGACTTGAAGGAAGAATTTGCTCACCGATCAATGTATTGATCATGGTGGATTTCCCAGCCGAAAAATGGCCGCTAAAAGCTGCAATAAACTCACTTTCGTTCATCTTTTTGAGCAATTTAGCCGCTTTGTCGGCACGTACCGAATCTCCATTTTGCTGAAATCTCTCAAACAAAGTGAGTGCTTTCTGAAGACGAACATCATGTATGGATCTTTCCAATACCTCTACCATCTGCGTTGACAATCCCCTTACTTTTTCTTTTCTATCATCCATTTTACCTAATTTTTTACCATTTTCATATAGTATAGTCTGACCATTTATCGGTGCGGATAATCTGTGTGTTTTCGAAGAGCTTTTTCCTCTATCGGTATTCGGACAGATAATATAAGGAAATGCAGAACAAAAAACACGGCCGCGGTAATATATGCCTGAAAGATAGCAGGAATCATCAGCAATTCCACGGTTACCATCAAATAATTTGGGTGCTTCGTATATTTAAACGGTCCCTTTTTCACCGATTTGGCTCCCGGTAGGACAATGATTTTCGTATTCCAATATCTTCCTAACGTCGATATAATCCATATTCTAGCAGCTTGCGCCAGCAGAAATATGAAGAAAAACAATGGCCAATATGGATTGATTTCCCGATGAAGCCAAGTCACTTCAAGAATTAGTGAGGCAAAAAAGCTAATATGGATCAACACCATGACCCAATAATGTCTCTTTCCATATTCTTCGGCTCCCCGCTCTTTCATCCAGCGTTCATTCTTTTTAGCCAATACCAGCTCGCACAAACGCTGGATGACGACAATCACCACGAATATTGTAAAAAACATCATTCCCACCTAACCAACAGAAGCTCTGAACTAAATCCCGGTCCTAGGGCGGTTATTAAACCGTGTTCTCCGCTTCTTATGTTTTTATTTAAAACACTCTTCAATACGAATAACACAGTGGCTGATGACATATTGCCGTATTCACGGAGAACCTTTAACGATTCTTCAGTTTTATTTTGCTCAAGCTTTAGCGCTTGCTCATAGGCTAAAATCACCTTTTTGCCGCCAGGATGAGCAATGAATTGTCCGATATCCCGGATGGTCATTTGATGTTCTTTCAAAAAGCCCGATACGTTGGGCTCTAGCCAATTTTCAACGAGTGCCGGAATGCTCTTTGAAAACACAACAAATAAACCGTCATCTTTTACATCCCAGCCCATCACATCCAGAGATTCGCTTAACAAAGTAGATTGTGTATCCATTATTCTCGGCACTGGACTATCTGTATATGTTTCATGATCTGCTTCTGCTCCTACGACAAGCGCAGCAGCAGCTCCATCAGCAAATAGGGAGGTGCCAATCAAGTTGCTTTTGGAAAGGTCATCCTTCTGGAATGTCAAGCTACATAATTCAACAGCCACAACCAGTACTTTAGCCTTGGGAAATGCCCTGCAATATTCGGAGGCTCTGGAAAGTCCCGCCGCCCCGCCAGCACAGCCCAACCCCCAGATTGGAATTCTTTTACAATGTTTAGAAAAGGGAAGAACATTCATAATTCTTGCCTCAAGGCTCGGTGTAGCGAGTCCGGTAGTGCAAATCATGAAAATGGCATCTATCTCTTCATATTCGATCGTCCTCTTTAATAGCTGGGAATTCAAACAATCTTTAATAGCCTCCGTGCTCAGATCAACTGCCGCCTCAAGAAAAGCATCATTTTTTTCTGCGAATGAGCATTCCGATTGATACCATGCTATGTCTTTCGCAATATGCCGTTTTTCAATCTCTCCATTATGAAAAACTTTCAACAAACGGTCAATATGGTTAACTGACTTGGAAAAAAGATGCCTAGCAAACTCCATGGCATCTTTTTGATACATTTTATTTTTAGGGACTCCTGTTCCGACTGATACAATGTACGGCAATTGAATATCCCCTTTCGGATTCTTGTCCTAAAGCAAGTTAAGACTTCAGTTCTTTTAAATGCTGAAAGAAATGAGGGTAAGAGATTGAAATGGCTTCGCTGTTCTCAATCACGGTTTCACCTTCGGCAAGGCAAGAGGCAATCGCCAGCATCATGCCGATCCGGTGGTCTCCGTGGCTGTCTACATGAGCAGGGTGCAGTTTGGTTCCACCGTGGATGATCATTCCATCGTCAGTCGGTTCAATCTTTGCTCCCATCTTTGTCAGCTCTTGAACTACTGTATCGATGCGGTTTGTTTCTTTCACCTTTAGTTCTGCCGCATCTTTTATAATAGTCCTGCCTTCAGCTTGAGTAGCAGCCAGCGCAATAATTGGAATCTCATCTATTAGCCTTGGAATGATATCCCCGCCAATTTCTATCCCTTTTAAGTTGGATGATTTGATCGTGATATCCGCAGCTGGTTCAATTTCGTCTGATGTAGTTTCTTCTATAATATTTGCGCCCATTTCTTTCAATACATCTATTATTCCAGTTCTTGTAGGGTTTATTCCTACATTTTGGATTGTTAACTCGCTATTTGGGACAATGGCACCGGCCACAAGGAAAAAGGCTGCCGAAGAAATATCTCCAGGGACATGAATCGTCGTTCCTTCTAAATCCTGTTTCCCTCTAATGGAAGTTGTTAATCCATTAACCTCAACTCGGCCACCAAAGGCTTTCAGCATTCTTTCCGTATGGTTTCTTGATAACTGCGGTTCGATAACCGTCGTCACCCCTTCGGCATGAAGTCCCGCTAATAAAATGGCCGACTTTACCTGGGCGCTGGCAACAGGAGAAACGTAATCAATTCCTTCTATTCCGCCTCCTCTGATGCTAATGGGAGCAAAGCTACCATCATCACGTCCGTCTATTTTAGCTCCCATCTGCCTTAAAGGAAGAGCAACCCTGTCCATAGGCCTTTTCGCAATGGAGGCATCGCCTATAAGACAAGTATGGAAAGGAGCCCCAGCTAAAATTCCTAGCATTAAGCGAATAGTCGTTCCGGAATTCCCGACATCCAGAATTTCAACTGGCTCTTGTAAGCCATCAAATCCAGTCCCATCAATCTCCACATAATCTCCATCGCGCCTAATCTCTACTCCCATCTTCCTGAAGCATTCAATTGTATTTAGGCAATCATCACCTGTAAGCAAGCCATAAACCTTCGTTTTCCCCTTGGCAATAGCTCCAAGCATGACTGCCCTGTGGGAGATTGATTTATCGCCCGGCACACGGATTGTTCCTTTGAGTTGAATATCGCCTTCTGTTTTTAATGTATTCGTCAACAGGACTTCCCCCTACATATTTAAATACGTCTCATAATCATGTTCGTTCAAGCAAACCTCCGCTTTTTGTCTGTCTTCCTCTGTTTGGAAGCTCAAACGGAGCACTCCAAAAACATCTTCACGTGCTTCAATAATTCGTATATTTGTCAAGCTGATCCTTTTTTCAGCAAGGATAGTGGTCACATGCGAAATGACTCCTGGTTTGTCCTGAACATCTACGTATAAATCATAGAAGGCGTCGATTGCGCCTCTTGCTCTGACAGGAAGAGAATCTCTAAATTTTTTCGCGTCAGCAAAATAACTGTAGATATGATCCTTATCCCCCGTTTGTACAAGCTCCTTTACATACTTCATTTCAGCAATCCATTCATCAATCAATGAAAGTAAGCTGGATTGATTATGCTTAACAACGTCACTCCACATAGCCGGGCTGCTGGAGGCAATACGAGTGATATCCCTGAATCCCCCCGCTGCTAGCCAACGAACCCGCTCATTAACCCCAGCATGACTTTCCACCTGACGAACAATACTTGTCGCAATCAGATGAGGCAGATGGCTGACAACCCCAGTAATCATATCATGTTCTTCCGGATCCATAATAACAAAGTTTGCACTGGTTCCCCTCAGCCAATCTTTTAGTTCCTCTACTTTTTCTTCATTTGTACCTTCAGCTGGTGTCAGCAGATAAAAAGCATTTTCAAACAAATGCTCCCTTGCGCTTCCTGCCCCTGATTTATGGGAGCCCGCCATAGGATGACCGCCAATAAAAACAGCTCCTTTTTTGCGCAAAATGGCTGACTTTTCCATTATTTTTACTTTTGTGCTTCCCACATCAGTAATAATAGTCTCCGGTTTTAAAGGCAGTTCCGCCAACTGACATATTTTTTGCTCAACTTCTTCAACCGGACAGGCTAAAATGATTAAATCACTAGTTACTGCTTCTGTTTCAAAAGATGAAGAACATTCATCAATGATCTTCATCTTTTCGGCAAGCCTACCATTTTGTTCATTCAGGTCATAGCCGGTAATATGAACTTCTGGATGTTCCTTTTTGATGGCTAAAGCAATAGAACCACCAATCAATCCTACCCCTATAATTAAAACTTTTTTGTCCAAGCTGTATTTTCCTCTCTGCTAAGTCTAATGTGCAATCAGGACTATTTTTTCGATTAGTTCAAAGAGCTCTTCATTCTCTTCTTTTGTTCCAACTGTAATGCGGACTCCGTTAGGGAATGGTCTAACAGTATAACCTCTTTCCAATAAATATTGGAAAACCTCCGCACTTTCTTTTCCAGGAATGGAAATGAATATAAAGTTCCCCTGTGAAGGATAGTAATCTATTTGATGCTGTTTGCAGAACTCATAATATTTTTGACGTTCAATGGCATTTAAGCTGACACTCTTTTCAACAAAGTCTAAATCCTTCAGGGCAGCAAGTGCAGCTTTTTGAGCAAGCACAGATGTGTTGAATGGTAGCCTGGCAACCTCCAGCTGCTGAATAAAGGAGGCAGCCCCGATTCCATATCCTACACGAAATGATGCAAGTCCAAATGCTTTTGAAAATGTCCTCAATACCATAAGGTTGTCGTACTGATCAAGAAGCGGGATTGTTTCAGGATAATCCTCCGCCGTTACGTATTCGTAGTAAGCCTCATCCATGACAACGAGGACATGTGATGGGATCGATTGCAGAAATTGTTCAAGCTCCTTATCATCCACATATGTACCCGTTGGGTTATTCGGGTTACATATCCAAACAACCTGAGTTTTATCATCTATTTTCTTTGCCATTGCTGGCAGATCATGACGGCCGTTTTTCAATGGCACTTCACGGATCTCAGCATTTTGAATGACGGCATTATGGCGATATTGAGGGAATGTGCCAGATGCCATGACAGTATTGAAGTTTTCATCCAGTAAGGCTTTACTAATCATTTCAATCAATTCATCCAACCCACTGGAAAAGATCAATTGATCCTCCTTCACTCCTGTATACTCTGCCACTTCCTTTCTAAGATCGGTTGATGCTCCGTCAGGGTATATAGCAAAGTTATCAAAAGAGATTGCTTCCTTAACAAGCGATGAAGTTCCATAAGGATTTTCGTTAGATGCAAGCTTGACAACCTTCTCCAAATTGTATTCACGCTGTACTTCTTGACTAGATTTTCCCGGAGTATATGCTTTCAACGTAAGCAGTTGCGGCCTTACTTTTACATTCATTCATTTCCCCACCTTTATTTTTGTTTAAATCCGGGGCAGTACCTAGCATTCGACAGAGCCGGCACTGCCTCGGCCGTTAAAAGTTTCTTGTATATTCTTTATATTGTTCGACTTGTTCTTTTATGGCATCCATTCGATCATGTCCAAAATGCTCCAGCACGGCGGCAGCCAGTTCCCAAGCAACAACAGACTCAGCAACTACGCTTGCTGCTGGAACTGCACAGCTATCAGATCTCTCGATGCTTGCCTTGAAAGGTTCCTTTGTATCAATATCTACGCTTTGCAGTGGTTTATAGAGTGTCGGTATCGGCTTCATAACGCCTCTTACTACAATCGGCATTCCTGTCGACATACCGCCTTCCAGACCACCCGCATTATTGGAGCCTCTTGTATAGCCTTTTTCTTCATCCCACAATATTTCATCATGCACCTGGCTTCCCGGTTTATGCGCTGCTTCGAAGCCGATGCCGATTTCCACTCCCTTGAAAGCGTTGATACTCATGACAGCCCCAGCCAATTTACTATCAAGCTTTCTGTCGTAATGTACATAACTTCCGACTCCAGCAGGCATACCTTCGACAACGACTTCAACGATTCCGCCTATGGAATCCCCTTGCTCTTTCGCTTCATCAATCGCTCGCATCATTTTTTCTGCGGCTTCTTCATCGAGACAGCGAACTGGTGATGCTTCAGATCGTTCTTTCAAATCATTCATTGTTTCATAAGTTGTATGAGCTGCTCGGATCCCTCCAATCTCCAATACATGTCCAGCAACTTTGATGCCGAGCTGTTCTAAAATAATTCTTGCAACTGCCCCTGCAGCAACCCTTACAGTTGTTTCACGTGCAGAGGAACGCTCCAGCACATTTCTCATATCTCTATGCCCGTATTTCAAAGCTCCATTCAGGTCTGCGTGACCTGGACGAGGGCGAGTCAGCTTTCTTTTTACTTCCTCCTCTTCACCTTCTGGAAGCGGAGCGGCTCCCATTATTTTAGTCCAATGCTTGAAATCCCTATTTTCTACGGCGAGTGTAATCGGCGATCCCATCGTTTTTCCATGACGAACTCCGCTTAAAATTTGAACCTGATCTTTTTCTATTTGCATCCTTCTTCCACGGCCGTAACCTTTTTGACGTCGGGATAATTGTTCATTCACCATTTCTGCGGTCAAAGTCAAACCTGCCGGAACTCCTTCCAATATGGCAGTCAACTGTGGACCATGTGATTCTCCAGCTGTTAAATATCTCATTCTCAAAGCCCTCCAATAGTCTAATTAAAATAAAAAACGCCCCTGCATATAGCAGGGACGATTCATCATCGCGGTACCACCCTCATTGCGAAAAATCTATTTTCCGCCACTCGAAACAGATAACGGCTGTTCCCGTCCTTTCATACTGACCTGAACGTGCAGGCGTTCCTAAAAGAAGCTCAAGGAAGTAATTCGCATTCATCTTTGTGCTGATTTTCACCGACCATCAGCTCTCTACAAAACAGGGAGATGAACACTACTGTGTCCTATCATGGCTATTTTCAAAGTTATTTAACATCAATTTTAACCACATTAAGATATTCTTGTAAAGCCATTTTTATATTTTACTTTAAGTACGTGTTCAAAAAAGTACCAAATTAGAAGCACAAAAGCCGAGGCGGCGAAGTGACAAGCAGCGTAATATATGCTTATAGATAACATGTCAGCACAGAAACAAGCCAACGAAAGAGATTTGCTGCCTATTATTTATTTGGTGACTCTGAACACCCCCCCCCTATAATAGACGAAAATGTTCATATTTACCGGCCATCACTACGGGGACATGGTGATATAATTAAAAATAGGCAAACAATTTAAAAAATCCACTTGACAAGAGTTCAAATACGGTTTAATGTGTTGAGCTATCAATAAAAATTATAACACACTTGCTTTACAGCGTTGAAGTCCTAAAGTTATTTTTCTTAAAAAAATGATCAATCGCTGTGATGCAGTGAATAAAACAAGGAGGGCTTATCGTTGTCAGAACTGGAAGGGTTACGTTCTCAAATTGAGAAAACCACATTGCAAATTTTAGAACTGTTAAACGAACGAGGCCGAATTGCTCAAGAAATCGGCAAATTAAAGGAAATGCAGGGCGTGAAGCGTTTTGACCCTGTCCAAGAGCGGAAGCTGTTGAATATGATTGCAGATCACAACGAAGGCCCGTTTACTACATCAACTGTACAACATATATTCAAACAAATCTTTAAAGCAAGTCTTGAATTGCAGGAAGATGATCATCGTCAAGCCCTGCTCGTTTCAAGAAAGAAAAAGCCTGACGACACAATCGTCTCCATTCATGGTGAGAATATTGGAGATGGGAAGGCGCACTTTATCATGGGACCTTGTGCAGTTGAAAGCTACGATCAAGTCAAAACTGTTGCACAGGCATTAAAGGCCCAGGGCTTGAAACTTCTTCGTGGAGGAGCTTTCAAACCACGGACTTCCCCTTACGACTTCCAGGGACTTGGCTTGGATGGCTTGAAGATTTTGAAACAGGTTGCTGATGAAGAAGGTCTGGCTGTTGTCAGCGAGATTCTCAATCCTTATGATATGGAAGCAGCGCTCGACTATGTAGACGTCATTCAAATTGGTGCACGCAACATGCAGAACTTTGAATTATTGAAGGTGGCTGGTGCTGTACGCAAACCTGTACTTTTAAAACGTGGACTTGCAGCAACAATTGAAGAATTCATGTATGCAGCCGAATATATTCACGCACAAGGAAACAACCAAATCATTCTTTGTGAGAGAGGAATTCGCACATATGAAAAGGCAACAAGGAACACTCTTGATATTTCTGCTGTTCCTATCTTGAAAAAAGAAACGCATTTGCCTGTTGTGGTTGACGTTACTCATTCAACCGGGCGGAAAGATCTCCTTCTTCCTGCAACAAAAGCGGCCATTGCAATTGGAGCGGATGCTGTCATGGCTGAAGTGCACCCTGATCCTGCAGTTGCACTTTCTGATTCCGCTCAGCAAATGGACATTGAACAATTCAATGAATACATGGCAGAAGCTAAAGCTTTTGCTGGAAAAATTGAAAAAGATACAGCCCATCTTTAATATCTAAACCAAAACGATTCAATTTCGATTACCCGAAATTGAATCGTTTTTCTTTTAGTTCAACCTACCTCCATTTCATTGATTAGCCTCAAGCGCATGATTTTTTGCCATTTGTTACTTCACTTCATAAAGAGCCGTGTATTTTTCAACAAGATATTCTGTTAAGTATTTCGCTGATGGCCTCTCCCCTGTGACTTCCTTCATCAGTTCAAGCGGTTTTTTCGTTTTTCCATAACGATAGATATGTTTTGTAAGCCATTCCTTGATAGGCTCAAGATTTCCCGTTTTTAACAGACCATCATATTCTGGGATAGCTTTCATCATGACATTTTTGAATTGAGCAGCATACATGTAGCCTAGCAGATAAGAAGGAAAATACCCGAAACTTCCGGCTGCCCAATGTACATCCTGCAACACACCTTCAGCATCATTTTTGGGGCGGATTCCCAAATATTGTTCATATTTGTCATTCCATATTTCCGGCAAATCATCAACGCTGATTTCGTTATTGAACAAGCCTTTTTCGATTTCATAGCGAATGATAATATGTAATGGATACGTTAAATTATCGGATTCAATCCGGATTAAAGAAGGTTCCGCTTTGTTAATTGCATGGTAAAATTCATCGATAGAGACATGATCAAACTGGTTGTCTGCATATTTTTGTAACCCTTCAAAATGATATTCCCAAAAGGATCTGTCCCTCGCTAATATATTTTCGTAAAATAATGATTGCGATTCATGTATCCCCATCGAAGTTCCAGTACAAAGAGGAGTTCCAATCAACTCTTCCGAAATATTTTGTTCATACAAAGCATGACCGCCTTCGTGGATTGTACCAAAGATCGCCATTTTCCAATCATAATCGTCATACCTTGTTGTTATGCGCACATCCCCCGGATTAAGACCTGTGGCAAATGGATGAACGGTTTCATCAAGCCTTCCTGCCTCAAAGTCATAACCCATCTGTTCCAATATTTTCAGGGTGAATTCTTTTTGCTTCTCCTGCGGAAAAAACTGATAAAGAAAATCTGTTTTAGGATGATTTTCTGATTTCTGTATATTTTTTATTAAAGGGATGATAGCCTCTTTTACCATAGCAAATTCCTTATCTATCATTTCCACTGTCATATCGGGTTCATACAAATCAAGTAATGTATTATATTTGTTGCCTCTGTATCCCCAATACTCTATGAACCTCTTATTGAAATCGACAAGCTGTTCTAAATAGGGCTTAAACATGGCAAAATCGGATTTTTCGCGAGCCTCTTCCCATACACTCTCTGCTTCTGTTTGTAAAATAACATATTCCTTATACTCTTTAGGAGGAATTTTCTTGTTTTGGTCATAGACCCTCTTACACTCCTCCAGAGTTTTCTGCACTAACTCTGGCAGCTCTTGCTTTCTTCCGTATAACTTTGCAATAAAAGCGGCCATTTCTTCGGATGTTGACATTTGAAAGTACTCATTGGAAAGAACGCCAACCACCTGAGATCGTTGTTTTCCTCCTTTTTTCGGTGCTCCTGTCCTCAAGTCCCAATAAATAAGCTGGAGAGCCTCATTGAATGCTTCCATCTTTTTTACATACTCCATAAAAGAAGTTTCGCTCTCACTCAACCTCATATAAACGCCTCCAATATGTATAGCTATATTGACTTATAATGAAATAAGAAAATGATTTAAAACAAGAAAAAACATTTGAACGCAAGTGAGTTGAATTCACTTGCGTTCATTTCTGAGCAATATTCCTATTTTCTGAAAGAACATGATGAAGAGCCTTACTCAGACTCTGTTCAGCTTCTTGAAGACGCTTCTTTACTTCTTCAGGCAAATGTTCATTTTGCAACATCTCACTTGAGGAATACAATGCATCAGATATTCTTTTAAAATCGCTCATCATATGAGGCATACCCATCAATCACTCCCTCTTTTAAAATGTATAACAAAAGTATATGCTAAGGACCTTGACATTATTCTTATTTGAAAAGGTTTTCATGAAAAAGAAAAATCAATGCCCTCCGGGTTTGGAAGGCATTACTTGTTGATACACCTATAAATAACATTCTGTAAGCCATGTTCTGTACCTTTGTACTTCAATCGATCATAGGTTGACCTCGTACTCGGGCGGTAATCATCTATCTGCAGGATCTTACCTGCCTCTTACTGCGTTCATTTCCGCAATAAAAAGTGCCTCTACCATAATTTGAGTTTCTCGCTCACGGGGTTTACCTCGTTCCACCTTTGTCGTTTCCGACAAAGCTTCGTCACTGTGGCACCTTCAAGGTATTCACATCATATCCTGAAAGAACGTAGATGCTTTCCCTGCCGTCAGTCGGTAACCGACTGCCCTAGCTTATTGTTTCACCAGGCGTGATCACTACGGGCATCTCAGCTCCGTGCGAGCATGGACTTTCCTCTGTCGCCTTTAAAAGACGTACAGCGATTACCCGAATGTTACTCAACTAAATGATAATTTTACTATATTATTGTTGCTTTTTCAAGTATTAATCAAAATCAGTGTTATACATTTTCATCAAGTTTGCTTCCAAATACATGTTTTTCCAAATTGGAAAGCCGTTTTAAAATGTCAAAGTTAGTCGTGCCAGCAGGTTGGATATGCTGACGGCGAGAACTCTCTTCAAGCTGCTTCTTCAGCCTCATATTTTCCTGTTGCATCTCATCGATGATTGCATGCATCGACTCATAGTCCTTGATAATCAAATCCAAAAACTTATCCACTTCTTCTTGGTTGTATCCCCGCAAACCTGATTTAAATTCTTTTTCCAATATTTCTTTAGCAGTTAGTTTTAATTTCTCAGCCAACATTCGAGACCACCTCAAATTCAAACGACATTAATATCATTCTTTCAAAATATTGGTTATTTGTCAATTTAACCAACGGATTATTAGACATTTTTACATCTATTCCTTGGTCTTTCATTGTATGTATTGGAAGCAAGGATGAAATGTCACCCTTGTTCCTCTCATTTAATAAGGAAACATTGGTCCCATCATAGGACCCATTCCCGGTCCAGCCATTGGACCAATCCCCGGTCCAGGAGGTACGCCAAATCCTGGTCCGGGTCCCATACCAAGCCCAGGTCCTGGGCCAGGAGCAAATGATTGCGTATTTGTCACTTGATTCACAGTCGATTGAGTATGCGGGAAATAATGCTGATGCTCACAATTAATATGGTTCACATTAGTTGTATGGGTTGGGTGAATTTCAGGGATGATATTGTTAAAAAACTTATGGTTTACACAGCACTTAGTGGGGTGAACCACAGCAGGGAGTACTTGTGTTCCGCAATTGACGCAGCTTCCACATCCGCAATTTGCCATCATAAGGTCGTTACTCCTTTCTCACCAATAGTTCTTACACTAACACCCTATGTAAAATGACCATACATGTACTGATGCAAATACCTATTTTACTAATAAAAACGTCTGAAAATTTTGTCCAGCAAACGACAGAACCGAACAAATTGCGCTAAAAAACCCTGTTCAAAGTCGAATATTGCGCTTGCCCGGGAAATGTTTTTAGAATATTTCCTATTTCCACTCAATCTGTTCATTACCGGAATTGAATAGAGAACTTTTTAATTTATACATTCATACTATACCATATATTAACGCAAGGAGGGAGACCCGCAATGACAGAAAAATCTTCAAATGATAAGAACCCTGAGCCGATCAATCACTTAATGAAAGCCATGAATGATTTTTTCGAGCATCGCCCAGTCAAAGGCTTTTTGGAAAACCTTGATGAATTATTTATCTCTTCCCCTTTTTCCAACCACTTGCCGGTGGAACTAAAAGAGACTGATTCAAAATATATCATTCAGGCGAAGCTCCCCGGAATTAAAAAGGAACAAATTGAAATAGATGTTTTGCATCAGTACATCACAATCACTGTTATACACCATGAAACCATCACTACTGAGAACGAACATCAGGAATTGATCCAGCATCAAGATACAATGAGAAGAGCTTCAAGAACGATACCACTCACAAAAGCCATTGATACTAAAAATGTGAAAGCAACATACGAGAACGGTCTCTTAACAGTTTCCATCAACAAGCTAAGAGGGAAAAAAGTAGATATCACATGAAAAAAGGAACGGTCCTCTTAGACCGATTCCTTTTTTTCATGTTCTAGGAAATGAAGTTGTGAATTCATTCTATCCTCATCGAGAACCACATCATATAGCGCTTTACAGTGATTCAAGACGGTGTTATCCAGTACAGGCGAACTTTTAGTCCGTATCTGAGAGTACCAGATCACAACATCTTGGATTTACGATTTAAAAAATCCCCCCAGACCTTTTGCCATGTTTGAAACCTGTGTCAAAGCATTCATCATTTGGCCTGCAGTATCCATCATTTTATTTAAATCAAGAGAACCGCTTTGAGATTTAAATGAATTCAAAAATGAGTTGAAATGACCTGGCTGCGCCTGTTTTGGAAACTTAGGAATTTGATAAGGCTGAGTATGTTCAACTTGATACTGGGCTAGCAGCTGATCTTCTTCAGTCTGCAACGGATTGTGAAATAATTGACTCGGTATGTTATGACCACCTTGAGGCTGATTTACATATTGCTGTTGAGGATACATATGATTCATTTGTGGAGCTGGTTGGTAATAGCCATTATGAGGGGGATACATCCCATAGCCCGTATGATAAGGAGCGTACATGCGGTGATAAAGAGATAATAAAGGTGCATTCCTTCCCATGTAGTACATCAAGGTTATCCTCCTTCTTCAAAATTTCTCTACATATAAAATATGCATTTTGAAGTGATCAGTGATAAACGCTCAATTGGGAACGCATACAAAAAATGTCGATTTTTCTTTTCCTTTGTCGGAAGTCTTACTTTTCTATTAAAAAGAAAATCAAAAAATTTATGTTACTATGGAAAAAAGCCTGGGAGGTATGTTCATGACAATTCACGAATTAAAGGAAAAGTTTTTCCAAAAAAGGTCATACTCTATTGAGGACACATGTCAATTGTTGGACTTTGCTAAACAGACTTATATTAATAACGAAATAACCCTAAAGGAATACCGGTGCATTGTTCGTGAATTAGAAGCATTGGGAGCTTACAATGTAGATGTAGATTTTGAAAGCGCTATTAAAACGGAAGCATAAAAGAAAGCAAATCCCGGATCAACCGCCCTGGGATTTGCTTTCTTTTATTTCTTCAAGGGTTCGCTCCAATACATATTCAATCGATTGAATATGGCTCTTGAATTTTTTTAAGCTTGTATCTGGAAAAAATGCTCTGACGGATACCATTTGTAGATTTTCAGCAGTGTTCTTTATTTGTAAGGGATACAGATTCTTGGGCCTTATATCAGCCACCCATTGAACCGCTTCCTGTTCCCATTTCTCACTCATTGCTTTGACTTTATCAGCAAATGGCTTTACCTCTTTATAAAAATCACCCTGTTCTCCGGTTTTACGGCAACGGTGATAGGATTCTGCTGCCTGACGATTGTATTCGAGCAATTGCCTTGTCATTTCTTCCAAATGGTTATGTTTCATATTTCTTCAGCCCGCCCTCTCGATTTACAGCTGAACAGAGCTGTCTGATGCGACTAACTGCATTATCATCTTATACCCTTACAAGCTGTATTTCAAGACGGCTTTATGAAACATGGTATTGCTTTAATTTCTCTCTCGCACTCTTTAGTTCCAATTGAGCAAGCTTCTTATCTACACATCTTCTTTCACGATTCATAGCGGCGGTTTCACTCACCTCTTCGCTTCGCACTCTTTCGCAAACTTGTTCCTCCAACAAATCCAACTGCTCTTTGATTTCCGCCAGCCTGTTGAGACAATCTTTCATATTCATCGTTATCTCCTCCGTCCAGACTTGTTTGATAACGTATTCTCCCTTACCAATCAACTTCCTTCCAGACTGACAAAACTAGAAGCAAATCGGCAAACAAAGTGTTCATTTTTTTACATCAGAGCGCTTTTCGACAGGTTGTTATCGTTTTGATAGCAACCGCTTTGCAAGATAATACAATTCTATTTGTTCATCCTTTTGGTAAAACCAATTTGTCAACGCAACTGACGGACTCGAGAAAGGAGGTTTCTCCCATCCCGGCTTTGGGTAATGATGGATAGACCAGTCTTCCATCTGCCTTCCCTGATGTTCAATCATAGGCACTACCGCTCTAATAAAAGGAGTCTTCCGCCTCCTTCTTTCATAACCATACTGTTCATAATCATGACGTGAACCGGTAGGCTCTGTGTTGATAGCGAAATGGAGAAAACGCGGGTAAAGATCAGGATCAAACAAGATAGAGGAAAGGCGTTTTCCTAAACTAATCCTCTTCCATATCTTTGTGAATTGAACTACACTCTCTCCGTATAACTCGCCATTTACTGTCGGAAAAACAATACAATTGAAATGGAAAAGCTCTTGAAAAATAAAAAATGCCGAACGAAATATTTTGTATTTAGATGATGGATGTAAAATAACCGGTTGTTGAATGACATGCTGTTCGTTGACAATCAGAGCATACAGCAGCCGCTTCCTATCGCCCGTTGCCCAAAAAAGCTGCCATTCATATTGCATAAAGCTCGAAACATTAAAATACTGAAGCAAATGGAACATGGGGCCCCCAACCTTTTTTGAATATTGATATAAAAGCAGTTGAGGAAAGGCATCTTTAAAAATGATCCAATTCGCTTTTTCCAATGTAAGAAAAAGTCTTTTTCGGATCTTTTCGTCAAGCAGATCTGGGATTACTTCTCCATATAGATCTCCCATATTCCAGCCGGTATTCCTTGAAACCATCGAGGCCAAAAACGCCCATGCTATTTCTGGATTTTTCAAAAAATAGCGTTGATAGGCTTTTGTCCTTGAAATATTATCTTTATTTCCTCTATACTCTTCCTGTCTAATTTGATTTATAATAAAATGTTCATTGGATTGAATCCTGTAAAATGAACTATCGGGCTTCATCACTATTTGCTCCAAATCATTTTCTCTTTAATATGTACTAAAGTTCCATATTTTTATACAATGCCTGTGATATAATTTAGTTTTATAAGGGGGATAAATCATGGAATTTCATTATCCTACAGGGCGGAAATATGTGGCGCAGCCTAAAACAGTGAAAAAAGCAAAGTCTCCTAATAAAGATATTATTTATAGTAATAGGGGTATGACACTGGAAGAAGATTTAAACGAGACAAATCAATATTATTTAACTAATGGGCTGGCTGTCATCCATAAAAAGCCAACGCCTGTTCAAATCGTCCATGTTGATTACGCCAAGAGAAGCACAGCCGTTATCAAGGAAGCATACTTTCGCCAAGCATCAACAACTGATTATAATGGAATATCCAATGGGAAATATATTGATTTCGAGGCAAAAGAGACAAAAAGCACTACATCCTTTCCATTAAAAAATATTCATGAACACCAGATAGACCACATGAAAAATGTCATTCAACAAAATGGAATTGCTTTTGTCATTATTCGTTTTTCAGCTTCAGAAGAGATCTTTTTGCTTGAAAGCGAGCATTTATTCAAATTTTGGGACCGCATGAAAAATGGCGGGCGCAAATCAATCACGAAACAGGAATTAAAAGCATATGGGCATTCCATTGAAATAGGATGGGCACCAAGAATCGATTATTTAAAAATCTTACGGAACCTCTATTCTTTCTAAAAGTGATAAGGATACAGCGGTACGGAAAGTGAGGATTATTAATGGGAGAGAATTATCAATCTCGGACAGAACGGCGCCGTAAAGTGGGTGCCAATAAAAAGCAAAATAAAGGCAAGAAAAAAAGCTTTTTCAAGAAAGTGATTGTGGTTTTTTTGATTCTTGCATTTGTAGGTTTGGCGGCTGGTGCCGGTACGTTTGCCTGGTATGTTAAGGATACCCCCAAACTAGATAAGCAATTGCTAGTTGATCCCGTTGCATCTCAATTGCTGGATATTAACGGAGAGGTATTTACGACACTAGGAGCAGAACGACGTGATTATGTTGAATTTGATCATATTTCTAAACAGGTGAAGGATGCTGTTTTAGCTACAGAAGATGTACGCTTTTATAAGCATCATGGGATCGATATCAAGAGGCTTGCCGGCGCTGTCCTGGCGAATTTTTCACGGGGCTTCGGTTCTGAAGGAGCTTCTACCTTAACACAGCAAGTTGTTAAACGCTCTTTCCTTTCTGACGAAAAAACACTGAAAAGAAAAGCGCAGGAAGCATGGCTATCTATCCAGCTTGAAAATAATTACACAAAAGATCAGATCTTTGAGATGTATGTGAATAAAATCTATTATTCCAACGGGATTCACGGTATTGAAACAGCTTCAAAGTTCTATTTTAATAAAACCCTTGATGAATTGGAGTTGCAGGAAGCAGCATTTTTGGCAGGACTTCCGCAAAGCCCGAACAATTATAATCCATATAAACATCTTGAAAAAGCGGATAAAAGGAAAAACATCGTTTTAGCATTGATGCATCAGCATGGCAAAATCAGCAAAGCACAAATGGAAAAAGCACAGAAGATTTCTGTTGCTGAAACACTCGTTCCCCAAGAGGAGAACCAAACAGAATCTTATAAATATGATTCTTTTGTGGATCAAGTCATCAGGGAAGTCGAAGAAATGGGAGACTATAATGTCTTTGCAGATGGGTTGAAAATTTATACAACCCTTGATCCGGATGCACAGAAACACACCGAAAATATGCTCTTTACGGACGAAGTCATCCAATATCCGGACGACAAATTCCAAGCTGGAATCGTATTGATGGATACAAAAACAGGGGAAGTAAGGGCAATCGGAGGCAGCAGGAACCAAGAGGTTAAGCGCGGACGAAACTTCGCTACACAATTGAAAGATAAAACGCCGGGATCTACTGCAAAACCGATTTTTGATTATGGCCCTGCTATTGAATATCTCAATTGGTCTACCTATGAGCAAATTGTGGACGAACCGTATACTTACTTAGATGGTACACCAATCAATAATTACAATAGAACCCATTTAGGCCAAATGTCTGCGCGCGAAGCACTATATATGTCAAGAAATATCCCGGCTTTAAAGGCTTTTCATGAAGTAGGACAGGAAAATGTCAAACAGTTTGCAGAAAAGCTGGGATTGAACGATCCTGATCTTGTGGAAGCAGACTCAATCGGCGGCGGTAAACAGCATCCTTCCCCTATGACTCTTGCCGGTGCTTATGCAGCCTTTGGCAATAACGGGATGTACAATAAACCGCATACGGTGAAAAAGATCGTTCTAATGGATGAAGAAACGGAAATCAAGAATAAAGTGGAGCCGGAAGTTGCCATGAAGGATTCTACAGCTTACATGGTCACGGATATGCTTAAAGACGTGCTTTCGGGTAAGGCTGGTGCTACTGGTGGAGCCGCGGCTATTCCTGGGTTACCAGTAGCTGGAAAAACTGGTACAACTAACTATACCGAAAAAGAGATGTTAGAGAATAACATTCCAGCTGGAAGCTCTCCGGACTCTTGGTTCGCCGGATATACAACGAATTATACAATCGCCGTTTGGACAGGTTATGAGAACAGGAAGAATCCAATCCTGCCAAAAGACTTGACCATTTCTCAGCAGTTGTTCAAAAACCTGATGACCCACGTGTCAGCAGATATTGAAACACCTGATTTTACCATGCCGAAGAGTGTAGTAAAGGCTGCCGTTGAAAAAGGTTCCAATCCTGCCAAGAAGCCAAGTAAGCATACTCCTGAAAGCAATATTGTATACGAGTTATTTGTCGCAGGCACGCAGCCAACAGAAGTGTCCCAGACATACGATAAACTGGATGCACCATCTGTGAACGGAAAATATGACAAGGACGGAAAACAAGTTGTTTTCTCATGGAGTCATTCTGATAAAGACGTGAAATACAGCGTGCAGGTTGACCTTGGAGGCGGCAAGAAAAAGGACCTCGGTACAACAACTGATACTGGATACACCATCAGTTCGGTAGAACCGGGTGAAACCTACGGAATACAAGTTGTAGCAGTTTCTGATTCACAACGAAGTGCTGCTGGAACAGCCAGTGTCACAGTTCCGTCTGACGAAGATGAAAAAGATGAGGACGAAGAAGAGGAAGACCAGCAAGATGAGGAAGATCAGGATTCTGAGGACCAAGATGATCCAGACAAGCAAGATGACGATCAAAATAAGGACCAAGAGCCTGATAAGGACAAAAATGATGGAAAACAAGATCAAAACAATGGACAGCAGCCAGGGGATAATGGGAATAACGACGACAATGAAAATCCTGGAAATCAAAATCCTGGAAATCAAAATCCTGGAAATGACAATAAAGATGATACTAAGGATAAGGAACCTGATAATCCTGAAACACCAACCAATGTAGTCCCTGATGGCCGTGAGGAAGATAATGAATAAAAATGAGGCTGTCTAGAAAGCCCCTTAAGTAAATCAGTCGGAGAAAAACAGTTTTTTCGTTTCTCTCCGACTGATTTTATATTTGTGGATCTCACCGGCGGAACGACCGATTGCCCTTGCTTTCTGTCTGAGCTTGAAGATTACTATCCAGGAAAAGCTGAATACTTGCCATTTTGATCGTGATATTGGCCGAAGCAAAAAACGGGCACTAAGCCCGTTGGTCATCTATTTTTTATTTCTTTAATGCGACAGCATCTTTCTTCTTCATTCTTTTTTTCCCTTCCCTGCAAATATCAAGTAAAGGGCAAATATGACATTGAGGATTTTGAGCTTTACAGTGGTATCTTCCAAAAAAGATCATTCTATGATGGCTTACAGACCATAGTTCTTCCGGTATTTTTCTCATTAGTGCCTTTTCAACTTCTAATACACTGTCTTTCCAGCGACAAAATGCCAACCGCTTGCTAACACGTTCAACATGCGTATCAACGGCAATGGCAGGAACGCCAAAAGCTACAGAAACAACCACATTCGCAGTCTTGCGCCCAACACCAGGTAATTTAACAAGCTCATCCCGATCTTGAGGCACTTCTCCCCCATATTCCTCCAATAACAATAGACATAATTTTTGTATGTTTTTCGCCTTATTACGATAAAGTCCTATTGATCGGATATCCTGTTGCAGTTCCTCTACAGAAACCTGTAAGTAATCCTCTGGGGTTTTATATTTTTTAAAAAGCGATCTTGTTACTTTGTTGACAAGTACATCTGTGCATTGTGCCGATAATAAAACAGCAATAACGAGTTCAAACGGATTTGAATGGTTTAGTTCACATTCTGCTTCTGGAAACATTTCTCCCATTGTATCTATACAAAACCGGATATCCTGTTTATTTAACATATGCGTCACCTTCCATTGCCATTGGTTATGGTTCGAGCCAATTATAAAACGGGATGGTCTTGGACGATGCTTCTGATGCCGGCCGTGCAGGCTGTTTTGACTTTTGCCTGAATTGTATGCCCTGCATCCTTGCCTGCTCGATTGTACGGACTCCGTTTTTTTTCCAATTGAATAAAATGCGGTCTATATAACGAAAGCTTAGCTTACCCGCCAATACCGCCTCTCTCAATGCTGCTTTGATCAGTATCGGATCCTGTCCATCGTCATCAAGCCACATGGCTAGATTTTCGCATTCCATTGGAGATAGCGGCCTTCCAAATTCCTGCTCAAAAATAGTATATAAATTATTTTCTTCATGTAAGGTTTGCTTTAAGTCGCTCTGTTTCTTCTCGAATTGCAACTCATCAGCAAGTTTTACCCATAATGGACTTAATGAATAGGTCTCAAAATGGATTCCATCTTCCGACATTCCTTCCTCAATTGAAAGAAACTGCATCTGAACAAGTTTTCTTAACCGAGTGGAACATTCACTCGTATTGATTGTCATTCTTTCAGCCAATTGTTCAGGTGTAGGAAAACCATTTCCTGACTCAATAAATGACATAATATGCAATAGTAATGCTAATTCTTTCTCATCCAAACCGATCTGCTTATACTTTTGCAATAAAAGATTCGGGACTTGAATCATACCGGCTTCCATCCACGACACGATTATATCTTTATCCATATTCAGCACCTCGTCTTTACTAGCGTGGAAACCGCTTTGTCCTGACTAAATTAACTTTTAGTTCAGCAACCATACTTAGTTTGTAAATAATTCCGGTTCAATTCGAAGAACCGCCTTTCACCTAAGCTCTTCGATGGAAAAACCACGCACAAGTTGCACGTGGCTTAAGTTACAAAAATAAATTAATCTTGTTTAGACTCGACAAAAGAATGAATGCGGTTAACTGCTTCCTCCAGCAATTCAAGCGATGTAGCATAGGAGAGCCTAATATTTTCGGGCGATCCAAAGCTGGAGCCAGGAACCACAGCTACCAGAGCTTCTTCAAGCAAAGCCTCGACAAAGCTGTCTACATCCTTAAAACCGGAAATTTCAGCTGCTTCTTTGACGTTTGGATATAGATAAAATGCCCCTTGAGGTTTCAAACAAGTTACACCTGGTATACTTGTGAGCTTCTCGAAAATAATGTTCATTCGTTTCTCAAAAGCCTGTCTCATTTTCTCAACGGATTCTTGGGTTCCATTATAGGCTTCAATCGCACCATATTGGGACGTGGTAGTAGGATTGGACGTTGAATGACTTGCAAGATCTGTCATCGCCTTGATGATTTTTTCATTCCCTGCTGCATATCCAATTCTCCAACCAGTCATAGAATGCGATTTGGACACGCCATTAATAATGACCGTTAAATCCTTGTATTCAGGTGACAGCTGCGCTATTGAAACATGCTCATTGTCGCCATATAAAAGCTTTTCATATATTTCATCAGAGATGATCAATATATTATGTACTTTACATACTTCACCAATCTCAGCTAGTTCTTCTTTAGAGTAAATCATACCTGTCGGATTGCTTGGAGAGTTAATAATCACAGCTTTTGTTTTTGGCGTTATCGCATCTTCAAGCTGTTTTCCGTTAATTTTAAAGTGGTTAGCTTCTTCCCCATTGATAAAAACCGGCGCTCCTCCTGCCAATTTTACTTGCTCAGGATAGCTAACCCAGTACGGTGTTGGGATAATCACTTCATCCCCATCGTTCAAGATGACTTGGAAAAGTGTGTAAAGGGCATGCTTTGCTCCATTTGTAACAATAATTTCGGAAGCTTGATAATCAAGGCCCTGATCCCTTTTGAATTTTCCAATGACCGCCTTCTTCAATTCGGCAAGTCCGCCAGCAGGTGTATACTTTGTATGTCCTTCTTCCATGGAACGGTATGCCGCTTGAATAATGTTTTCTGGAGTATTGAAATCAGGTTCACCAGCGCCAAGCCCAATCACGTCGAGGCCGCTCGCCTTTAATTCTTTTGCTTTCGCTGTTATAGCCAATGTGGATGAAGGTGTAACTTTAGACACCCGATGTGATAATTCAATCATTTGCATTCCCTGCTTCCTTTTATAGATTTTCTATTTTTCTCCACCATTTTCCAGAATCAAAGTGAATGTAATAATAATTCAAGTTTGAGTTTTCATCCAAATAGGACAATTCCCATACAGGTAGTTCCTTTTCCATTCCAAGCCTGACGCCCAGAATTTCCTTCGGCTTCTTCTCACTCAGCAATTTATTAAGTGCATCCTGTTTTGATACACCGTCCGACATCTTCTTCACATGGACTTTTTCCTTTTTATTAGGAGAGATCCAAGCGGCCATTTCCTGGCCTTTGCTGTTTTTCCCTATTACAGCATAATAAGTGCTTGAACCATTATAGAAATAAAACTCGTCCACTTCTTTAATATCTGTTTCCTTCTTAAGCCTATCCTCTGCAGCAGCCCTTGCTTTCTTTACGGGTGCCTTCGCTTTACTATAAACGCATCCGCCAATTCCTACAATAACTAAAATGCAGGAGAGGATCATTGCGAGCCATTTATACATGTACATCCCTCGTTCATGCAGAAAATCTTCGTTATTGAGCACGCATTCCTCAATACACATATTTTGTTACTTATAAGCGGCCTGTTTTATGCCACAATATTAGTAAGTAACGCGGTATCCCATCATCATTATATCATGATGACGCCGTCGTTTTCTAAAAAAATCTAGTCCACAATTGTAAGACGTCGCTTTTTTTCGCGACGTTTTACTTTTTCTCTAACCATTGTTCAACTGAAGGGATCAGGTTACTTAATGGTCCCTTTTCCATTCCGATGCAAGGAATGGACTTTATAAAAGCTTTTCCGTATACGGTTGTCATGATTCTCTGATCGAAGACAAAGAAAACACCACTATCGGTTTTTTTTCTAATTAAGCGTCCAAACCCTTGCTTAAATTGAATGATTGCTTCCGGAAGAGAGTAAGCTGAGAATGGATTTTTGCCGCCTGCCTTGATGGACTCCAATTTCGCAGCCGTGACTGGCTCATCGATTGGTGAAAATGGCAGTCTAACAACAACGATGCAAGACAAATTTTCACCTGGAATATCAATCCCTTCCCAGAAACTGTTAGTGCCCAAAAGAATCGCTTTTTGAAACTGCTGGAAGCTTTTCACAAGCTTGCTCCTGCTTCCAGATGAAACACCATGCGCCAAAAGCACAAAATCTGCCAGTTCATTACTGTCGTAAAGTAAGTCATACGTTTTTCGCAGCATTTCATGAGAGGTAAACAGTACAAGCATCCGCCCTTTTGCTGCATTCGCAACAGCAATCAAATGACAGGCTATAGATTCCACATACTCCTCCATTGGTGTAGCGCTGATATCTGGAAGGTCTGTCGGGATAAACAGCTTCACCATCTGTTGATATGGAAATGGAGAAGCAATTTTGGTTTCGATTCTGTCAAATGAATGAATGCCTATCTCATCATTAAAAAACTTGAATGTATTATTCGTTGTCAAAGATGCAGAAGTCAAAATAACACTTTTCTTCACCCTAAACAGCTTCTCAGCTAAAAATTGGTCAATATTTAACGGCTGTCTGTGAACGCTCGTTCTGTTTGCTGAGATTTTTTGGTCGCTTTCCAGCCAGATTACCTCGTTTGCTACAGAATGTGCCAACAAATATTTAACTTGTTGCCCTATTTCAGCCCATTCGTCATAAAAACCGGTCATTTCTTCCAAAAACGCCAATTCAGATGGTTTAAGAGATGTCCGCATTTGCTTGATCAGAGAAAGCCGCTCATCCATTCCTTCTAAAATGAGCTTATGGAAGTCCAAAAAGCGTTCAGCACACAATATGACTCTCTGCCAGCTACCTGAAGATCGAATGTTCTCAGATATCCTCAGTTTAGCTCTCCTATTCTTTTCTTTGTGAGATTGGTAATTCTTGAGTAATTGGCTCAATAGCATAAATAAATCATCTGTTTCTGCTTCAAGATCTTCTATCGCCCTGTCGACTAGAAAAGAATCCTTGGAAAGAGACGCATTCAATTTGGCTGTATGTTTTTCGAGAACGTAAAAACGCTTCTTTTTTTCGGTTGTTCCCAATTTTCCAAGCAAAAACTTAATATGCTGATAATCAAGTTGTCGTCCAAGGTTAGTCCTGAGCGATTTTTCCAAACGATGCGCCTCATCAATCACGACATAACGACTTTTTGGCAATACTTGATGTTTCAAATCAGCAATTAGCATGGAATGATTTGTAATAATGATTTCGGCATGCTCGGCATGCTTTTTGGAATATAAATAAAAATCATGAGAAGCCCAAGGGTCATTGTATGGATCAACAAAAGAACCATCATTGCAGATCCTCTTCCAATAAAGTTTCCCTCCGCTCGATAGGTTCAATTCATCCATATCCCCTGTTTCCGTCTCAAGAAGCCAAATCAAAATCTTCATTTTAGTGATCGTTTCATCGTAAGAAGAATCTGGCTCCATAAGCGTCTGTTCAAACTTCAGCATATGAATATAATGCTCTCTGCCTTTGATCAGAGCAGCCTTAAATGAAAAAGGAATAGCTTCTTTCAGTACCTTTATCTCTTTATCCAGTATTTGATGCTGTAATTGAATTGTGTACGTACTTATGATTACTTTTTCCTCTGTAGCAATCGAAAAATATATACTCGGGAGCAAATAGGCTATCGTCTTTCCGATCCCAGTACCTGCCTCTATTACAGCGTGCCTGTCAGTACGATAGGAATCATGAATAGTATCCATCATTTCAAATTGTCCATTTCGCGGCTCAAACTTTTCCAAGTAAGGCTGAAGAAGTTTTGTTTTATCATCCGGATTTTCGGGATAGTCAAACGAGCGGATTGGAGTTTCCTTAAATGGGCGCTCTTTTTTCTTCAACACAATCCCGCGAAACAAATCGAGATCATTAGGAAGTTTCTCCAGCAGACTATCCTTTTCTTTCCTAACCGATTCAAAAAAAGAATGCATATTGCTGTTAAGTTTCTTTGATAATTTACAAAGCATATCCAAAGTTTCGATTGGGAGGCTTTTGGCTTTTTCCAACAGCATCAACAATAATTCTGCTGTAGCAAGGGCGTCACTGTCCGCTTGGTGCGGTGTGATATGCTCAAGCTCCATTTGATCAGAAAGCTCTTCCAGTTTGTAACTGATTGCCTCAGGGAGGAGGATATTGGCTAATTCAACCGTATCCAAAGTTTCTTTTATAGGACTGGTTAAACCAGCCGCTTCCAATTCCCCGGCTAAAAAACTGTGGTCAAACTTAACGTTATGGGCCACAAAAACTGCCCCTTCCAATAAGGAATGGACCACTCCAGCAATTTCCTTGAACTTTGGTGCTTTGGCTACTTCTTCCTCTCCAATGCCTGTCAATTCTTTAATAAAAGAAGGGATGGGCACTTCGGGATTGACAAAAGAAGTATATTGATCCAAGATGCGTCCGTTTTCGACAACAACTGCCGAAATTTGCATCACTCTGGATCCTTTAACGTATGAATTTCCCGTTGTTTCAAGATCTACAACGACATATTTGTCTGCCATCCGCTTCACACCTTTAATACTATAAACAATCGTTGCTCTTAGTTAGTTTACCACATATGAGCCCTCTTTCCACCCAAAATCAAAACCAATTATAGATCAATCATCATATTGTCAATGAGCCTCGCTTTGGAAAATTTAACAGCAGCTGCAATAATCACTCTACCTTTTGGAACCGTAATCCGTTCTAGCTCAGGAAAGCTTAATATTTCCACATAATCAATGTCGGCTTCCATATTTATCTTCATATAATCCTTCACTTCACCAATAATGGCTTCAATGTCTTGGGCACCGCTGCTAATTAATTCTTTTGCCTTCTGCAAGCTTTTATATAAAGCAGGTGCCTGAATCCGCTCTTTTTCATTTAAGTAGACATTCCTTGAACTAACCGCTAAACCCGAAGCTTCCCTGACTGTCTCGACCGGCACCAGCTCAAGTGGAAAATCAAGATCTTCCACAAGACCAGACACAACAGCAAATTGCTGTGCATCCTTTAAACCTAAATAGGCACGGTCAGGCATTATAATATTAAAAAGCTTCGATAATACCGTCACAACACCGTCAAAGTGGCCTGGGCGATTGATTCCACAAAGGGCATTGGTTCTCCTTAATACAGTCATTCCTATGGATTTTTCGTTATGATACATATTTTCCGGGCTCGGCATAAATAGGATGTCGACCCCGGCTTCCTCCGCCAGTTGTTTATCTCGTTCAGGATCTCGAGGATAAGCCTCATAATCTTCTCCAGGGCCAAATTGAAGCGGGTTGACGAAAATACTCATAATGATGATGTCATTGTTTTTTTTCGCTTCCTCGACAAGCTTCAAATGTCCTACATGCAAATACCCCATTGTCGGGACAAAGCCTATAGATTTTCTATCTGTCTTATGTTGTTTCGCCAGTTGTTGCATTTCCTGCTTTGTCGTGATTGTGATCAATTCATTTTCCTCCGTACAAAGAAGACAGTTCTTCTTGCTTCATTTCAAATGTATGCTGTTGAAGATCGGGAAACACACCTGATTTTACTTCTTCAACATATTTCTCAATTCCTGTTGATGCTTCAAAATCTATATCTGCAAATTTTTTAACAAACTTAGGGACACGATCTACGCCAAATGTCACAACGTCATGAAAGACAAGAACTTGTCCATCTGTATCAGGACCCGCACCTATCCCAATGACAGGGATATTGATTTGAGAAGCAACTTCTTTTCCCAACTGATGCGGTATACATTCCAAAACGATGGCAAAAGCGCCAGCCTCTTCACATTTTTTTGCCTCTTCAATCAATTCAGAAGCAGCTTCAGCTGTTTTTGCCTGTACCTTATATCCGCCGAGCACTCCCGCTGTTTGCGGTGTCAATCCAAGATGCCCCATGACAGGCACACCTGCATTTGTCAGAGCCCTGATCGTGTCAACCACTTCTCCCCCGCCTTCAATCTTGACAGCATGTGCCCCGCTTTCCTGCATGATTTTACCTGCAGCCCTTAGAGCCTCTTCTTTGCTAAGATGAAACGTCATAAATGGGAGATCAGTGACAATAAATGTGTCCTTCGCACCGCGCTTAACCGCTTTTGTGTGATGGATCATATCATTCGTTGTCACGGGTACTGTCGAATCATAACCGAGTACTACCATCCCTAGGGAATCACCGACAAGAATCATATCCACTCCTGATTCTTCCGCGAGCTTCGCCTGCGGATAATCATAAGCAGTAAGCATCGCAATTTTTTCCCCGGCTTGTTTCATTTTCAAAAAATCTGTTGTTGACTTCATTTTGTTCATCCTCCTTTTTTGTAGAGGATACGAAATGAATCAGAGCAGCAGCGCTTTGGAATGCAAAAGGAGTCCTCCCCAAAAAAGGCAGAAGGACTCCGTAACTGTCACTCGTTCGTTTCGGTCCTCTGTCCCCGTCCTTTTAGCGGATCAAGGCAGAATTCATCGTTTTTTTCTTATATTCTGTGGTGCAGCTCATAAATGATACCGCCCAAAAAAAGTATAGCAAATATTTCGTCGAATGACCAACAAAAGTGTAAGTCAGCCTGACTAGTGAATGAAAATTAAGTTGTCTGTATATCGGCAGAATATATATTATGGATAACGCCCTCGTCATCCTCGACTTTCAAAACTCCTTCGTCAGTAATGCCAAGAGCCCGTCCGGCAATTACACCTGTTACAGTTGTGGCTTTGACCCTCTTTCCAATGCTAATAGCATAGCTTTCCCATAAAATACGAATAGGCTTAAATCCTTCAGTTACATATATTGAATAATAACGTTCGAAATTTTTTAAAAAGGCTTGGATCAATTGAGCACGTGGAATCTTTTCCCCTTTTTCGATAAAGAGCGATGTAGCTGTCTGTTTAACAGCTGGTGGAAAATCATCCGGTTCATGATTCGCATTCATTCCAATTCCAATGATTAAAGAGGAAATTTTATCGGATTCAGCCTGTAGCTCAGTTAATATCCCGACCACTTTTTTACCATCTACTAACACATCATTTGGCCATTTTATTTCTGGGGTAATCCCTGTAACCTCTTCTATGGCACGAGCAATCGCCACGGCAGTGACCAAAGTGAATTGTGGAGCTTGTTGCGGGGGCAGAGATGGCCTTACAATGAGGCTCATCCAAATCCCTTTGCCGCTTCGAGAATACCATTCCCTTCCTAGCCTACCTCTTCCAGATGTTTGCTCTTCTGCAATGACGAGTGTACCTTCAGGCGCGCCATCATACGCTAACTGGTGTGCTACTTTTTGGGTGGAGTCAAGAGATTCATAATAGTGTACATTTCTTCCAAACCTGTCGGTTTCAAGTCCAAAAAGGATGTCATTTTCAGTTATGTCTTCAGGAGTACTGACAATCCTATACCCTTTGTTTCTGACGGCTTCCAATACAAAACCGTCCTTCCTTAGTTCCTCAATATGCTTCCAAATGGCCGTTCTGGAGCAGCCGATGATTTCTGCCAGAGCCTGTCCTGATAGAAATTCTCCTCCCGCTCCTGAGAGAGCCTCAATTAATTGCTGTCTTATAGAAGTCCGCAAGCTTTTATCCACCTCCTGATTTGATCTTTATCATTGGCCACATCTTCGTTCAGAACTGCTTGAATAACGTTCTCTAACAATTCTTTCACCCAAGGTCCTCCTGGGGCATCCGCCCACATTAACAAATCATTTCCTGTCACAGCCAACTGATTCCTGGCTTTAATCGTGAGCTGATCAAATTGGTCATTGACTTGCTTGACGGAGCTATGAACTGCCTTGTGTTGAATAGTTTGGTAAACAGTCTCGACAAGTACGGCTGTGTCCCTTCCAGCCATAAATAAATGATAGACAGACCAGTCATGCTGCGTTCTTAGTTTTAAAAAGTCCAACGCCCGGAGCAATGCCTTTATTTTTTTCGCAGGAAGCTTCCATTCTTTGAGCTGTTTGGCACTGTCAGCTGCTTGTGAAATATGCAAAGCTAACAGCCACATTTGATTTTCATTCAAAGCCGAAATACGATAATCCAAACTTTTTAAAAGAACATCTCTTTCTGTAAATAAGGAAGGCAAATATCGATAAAGCCCACTTTCTAACAGGATTAAAAATGCGTCCGCTTTATAAGGTCCATCCAAAATTTTAGCCATTTCAGACATGATTCTCCCCACAGCAATATGCTGCAGCAGATGGGCATAAGTTCCAATTGCTTTTTCCGTTTCCGATTCAAGTCGAAACCCGAGCTGGCTTACAAAACGGATTGCCCTCATTAAACGCAAAGCATCCTCTTGAAACCGTTCATCGGCAGAACCGACTGTTATGATTAACTTATCCTTCAATGCTTTTTGCCCTTCAAATGGATCAACAAGGGAACCATTTTTATCCATGGCTATCGCATTCATAGTAAAATCACGGCGTTTCAGGTCTTCTGTTAAGTGGCGAACAAAAGAAACAGACTCAGGCCGCCTGTAATCCCTATAGTCTGCCTCTGTCCGGTAGGTAGTGACCTCAAACCCCTGTCCTTTTCTAATCACAATAATGGTGCCGTGAGCAATGCCGACATCCACAGTCTTTGGAAATATGGCTTTCAATTCTGTAGGAGTTGCGGAAGTGGCGATATCTACATCATGAATGTCTTTCCCGAGCAGAAAGTCCCTGACCGAACCGCCTACAAAATAAGCTTCATATCCTGCCTTTTGAATATTTTCGATAATCGGCAGTGCCGACAAAAATGGTTCTTTCATGATTTCAGCCTTCTTTCTTACTGCCAAGAACGGACTCGTATACATCCTCGTATTGAGAAACAATCATTTCAGAAGCAAAACGCTCTGCTGGAACAGACATGGCCTGCCTGGAAAAACGGTTCAGCAACTCATCGTTTTTCAGCAAAAGCAACGCTTTATCCGCTACATCGTCAGTATTGCCGAGCTCGCATAAAAAGCCATTATATCCATCTTCAATGACTTCCGGAATGCCGTCGATCCTTGTTCCGATACACGGAACGCCGCACGCCATCCCCTCTAGGGCAACGAGGCCAAAGCTTTCTTTTTCCGATAAAAGAAGCATGAGGTCACTCATCGAATAGAGTTCTTCCAAATGATCCTGCCGACCTAGGAACAACACTTCTTTATCCAAAGATAGTTTTCCTACAAGTCCGCAAATATCTGTCATTTCAGGCCCATCGCCGACGAGAAGTAATTTGGCCTTTATTTTAGACGCAATTTTCGAAAAAGCAATGACCACATCACGAACTCTTTTTACTTTTCTAAAGTTGGAGACATGAATTACCACTTTTTCTTCTGGAGAAATTCCATACGCCTCTTTCAAGCCATCTATGTTCACCTTTTGATAGATTCGATCATCAATAAAATTATGAATCACTTGTATTGATTGATCAGGGGCTACCAGCTCTTTTGTTTGAGCGGCCAATGCGTGTGAAACCGCGGTAACCCGGTCTGACTTTTCAATTCCGAACTTGATTGCTTCCGCTAGGGTTGAATCATACCCCAAAACAGAAATGTCTGTACCATGCAGAGTTGTCACAATCTTTACATCTGTGCCAGACATCTGTTTGCCCAAAATCGCACAAACTGCGTGTGGAATAGCGTAATGCACATGTAAGATGTCAAGCTTTTCCCTTTTGATAACCTCCGCCATTTTACTTGCCAACGCAATATCATAAGGAGGATATTGAAAAAGCGAATATTGATTGACTGTTACCTGATGAAAAAAAATATTATGATGCCATAGGTTCAGCCGAAATGGAATATTTGAAGATATAAAGTGAATTTTATGGCCCCTTTCGGCCAGGTGTTTGCCCAGTTCCGTTGCCACCACACCAGAACCGCCCACCGTTGGATAACAGGTAATGCCTATGTTTAGTTTCATAATCCTTCCCCAAATATATTTTGATTGATTAAAAGCGGACGGTCTATTTTAAATCCTTCTGCAAAAGTGACTCCCGCTTCCACTCCGTAGATTCTCTCTCTTGCTTCGACTCTTTCTAAATAACCATTAGTTAATGGCGTTTTAACACCCGATTCGCCTGGCAGAAATTGCGATTGATATGCTTGAAGTACTGAGAGCTTTTGGCCCATGAACCCGGAAATGTCCAAGACAAAATCCGGGCGTGGCTGACTGTTAATAAAATAATAGAACAGATTATTTGGCTTATGGGCACTATTTCCGCCAGGGGTCTCAAACTTTTTGATTCCTGCCGAAAAGAATGCTTCCTTTACCAATTCAGCGCAGCGTCCATGATCAGGATGTCGATCTTCAGAAAATGGAGCAAACACAAGGGTTGGGCTATACTTTCTAATCAAGTCGGCTATCTGACGGATGTACTCATCTTTCATATACAAGCCGCGGTCTGGCAATTGTAGATTTACTCTTTCAAGGACACCCATCCTGCTTGCAGCTTCTGAAGCTTCCTGTAATCTTGTCTCCACTGTTCCATTAGAGGATAGCTCCGCCCTCGTCAAATCGCATATCACTACGTTCCTGCCGGATGCTGTCCATTTATATATAGATCCGGCCATTCCGATTTCCACATCATCAGAATGGGCGCCGAAAGCGAGTACGTCGATTTTTTCTTGACTCAACTGGATCCCACCTTAATCTAAAATGGATTCAAGTCCATAAACCAGAGTATCCAATCCCATGACAGTTTCGACAGATACTTTTACACCAGACATGAAAGAAGCGCGATGATAAGAATCATGCCTGATTGTCAAGGTCTGTCCGCCCGCTCCGAACAGGACCTGCTGATGAGCAACTAATCCCGGAAGCCTTACACTGTGGACCCGCATGCCTTCAAAATCTGCACCTCGAGCTCCCTTGATGGTTTCTTTTTCATCTTCATGCCCCTGCTTTTTCGGTTTCCGGTTATTTGTAATCATTTCCGCGGTTTTTATAGCTGTACCTGAAGGTGCATCCAGCTTTTGATCATGATGCATCTCTATTATTTCAACATCATCAAAGTATTTAGAGGCCATTTCTGAAAACTTCATCATCAGAATGGCGCCAATGGCGAAGTTTGGAGCAATGATGCATCCAATTCCCTTTTGTTCGGCCAACCCCTTTAATTCATCAAGCTGTTCAGGGGTAAAACCTGTTGTTCCCACCACTGGTCGTACATTATGTTCCAAAGCAGTTTTTGTATGTATATACCCTCTTTCAGGAGTCGTCAAATCTATCAGAACATCCGCATTCGCCTGTTGAAAGCATTCGGCTGGGTCGATAAATACAGGAACATCCAAACCTGCAAAACCTTCTACTTCTGAAAGAAGCTTCCCTTCATTCTTTCTATCAATCACCGCTGCGAGTTCGAAATTTGGCGTTTCCTTTACAAGCTGAACAGCTTCTCTTCCCATACGGCCACGCGGACCTGCTACTATCACTCGAATCGTTTCACTCATCAAAATCACCTTCATCCTTTTTTGTCCATCTGTCTTTATCTCTCGTTTTAAATTTATGCATCACTTGATCATGAGCTGTCTGTAGATCAATATCAAGTGAATTCGCTAAGCAAATAATGACGAAAAGCAAATCTCCCAGCTCTTCTTGAACCGTATTTTCTTTTTCATCACTTTTTTTCTTCTTCTCTCCATAATAGTGATTGATTTCCCTGGCCAGCTCACCAAGCTCTTCCGTTAACCGGGCAGTCATTGCAAGTGGGCTAAAATAACCTTCCTTAAACTGTCCGATGTATTCATCCACTTCATTTTGGAGTTGTCTAACTGTTTTATTTTCTTTCATTTTCCTCACCTTCTTACCATATGTTAGCTAATTCTTTTTTCATATACAAACGAAAGCGCTCAATTGGTGGAAGTTGCTGATATCATCCTGTATTGGTTATAATTAGAATTCCAAAAACATTTTGTACAAAGGGGGCGTAGTGGTGCTTTTCCAATTAAAAATAAAAAATATTCTTTTGATTCTTTTGGGAGCAGCAATCTTTGCATTTGGACTAGTACATTTTAATATACAAAATAGCTTAGCTGAGGGCGGATTTACAGGAATTACCCTTCTTCTGTACTTCTTATTCCAAATTGACCCTTCGTTTAGTAACTTAGTATTGAACATTCCTCTCTTTGTGATCGGGTGGAAGCTGCTTGGAAAAAAATCCTTTCTATATACTGTCATAGGAACCGTCGCGGTTTCTGTGTTCCTCTTCATCTTTCAAAGATTCCAAATCGCCATCCCATTAGATGGAGATCTTTTTCTTGCCGCTCTGTTCGCCGGAGTATTCGCTGGTATCGGCCTTGGAATCATTTTTCGCTTTGGAGGAACAACCGGTGGTGTAGATATTATCGCACGACTCATCTTTAAATATAAAGGAATTAGCATGGGAAGGACAATGTTTACATTTGATGCAGCAGTTATCCTTGTCTCCCTAACTTACTTGGACCATAAGGAAGCTATGTATACCTTGGTTGCTGTTTTTGTCGGCGCCCGAGTGATCGACTTTATGCAAGAAGGAGCTTACTCCGCAAGGGGAGCTATGGTCATATCTGAGAAGCATTATGACGAATTGGCGGCTGCCATCATGAAAGAAATGGGCCGGGGAGTCACCATGCTGAGAGGTTACGGTTCATTCACAAAGGAAAACCGCGAAGTTCTATACTGCGTAGTGGGCAGGAACGAAATAGTAAATTTGAAGAGAATCATACATGCCATTGACCCTCACGCTTTCGTTTCCGTAATAGTCGTCCACGATGTCATGGGAGAAGGATTTACTCTTGACGAACACAAACGGCCGATTGAATTATAAAGGAGATACAGGGTCGTTTTGAAAAGAAGAAAAAAGTCGAAACAGTAAAAGTAACCTGTTTCGACTTTCTCAGCTTATTGTTCATTATCCGGTTCGAGCATATATTTAAAGAAATGTCCCCTTAATCATCCCTGTTGACAAAAATCAAAATGAGACGGAGCAATTCCAATACGGCTACGGCCGCTGCTGCAACATACGTCATGGCTGCTGCATTCAATACTTTTCTAGCGTCCCGCTCTTCCCTGTTTCCAATTAATCCAAGAGACACCATTTGATCCATTGCTCTTGAAGAGGCGTTAAACTCAACAGGCAGTGTAACGAGCTGGAACAAAACTCCCGCTGCCATCAGGATGATTCCAATCAAAAGCATATTAGACATAGCTGTTGAGAGCAAACCGATAATAATAAACACCCACGCAATATTTGAACTAATATTAGCCACAGGGACCAATGCATGGCGGAAACGGAGTGCTGCATAGCCTTGCTGATCTTGAATAGCATGTCCAACTTCATGTGCTGCAACAGCAGCCCCTGCAATCGAGGGTTGATGGTAGTTTTCCGAAGATAAGTTTACCGTTTTTGTCATAGGGTTGTAATGGTCACTGAGAACACCAGGTGTTTCTTTCACCTGAACGTTATACAAACCGTTTGCATCTAAAATTTTTCTTGCAACTTCGGCTCCTGGCATTCCTTCCATTGTTGCAACCTTTGAATATTTAGTGTACGTGCTTTTCACTCTGATTTGGGCCCAAATTGGGACAATCATGATGATGAGAAAGTAAATCAAAAAACCGCCCATTTTCATCCTCCAATAACAGTTTCTCTAACATTATTCTATTTGATTTCAATATTAAGGTCAATTATTTGAGTCTTTTTCGTTTACTTTGCTGTTTTTGGCCTCTATACTTTCTCCAGCTTACATATGAAAGAGTTAAAATGATTGTACTCCCTGTCATGGAGATGACCCACCAGAGTGATGGATCTGCTTCATCTTCATTTGGATCGGAGAACAGCTTTTGAAGGTCCTGCTCAAGTGAGTCGAGATGAGCTGTCCATTCCTGCTCGGAAAAATCAGCCCTGTAACGATCTAAATACGTTATTTTGGAATCTAATTTTTGCAGTTTCTCAGCAGTCAGGTCTACTTTTAGGCTCGGCTGGATGACTGTGTATGTCGAAAGGAAGGTGTTAAGATTTTGATTATAGGCGTCCTTATCACCTTCCAAAGCTGCGTTTTTCACTCCTTGAAAATCCTTCATGACAGATGCCTCCATTTCAACCCACATCGGTTGATTGGTTGATGCAACGGCATCCGTAGCTAATCGGAATGAAGTGACAATCCTGACCCTTTCATCCAGACTCATATTTATATTTGTCACAGCCCGCAGCGCTTCATGATGAGAAGCTGTGAGCACTCTCAACTCATCCATTGTAAATTTGCCCTCTTTGATCCCTTCTTTTGAAAACTGTACTGAAAATCTTTCAAGGATTGATTTGGCTTCTTCCAACCGTGAGAACTTGGTCAACTGCAAAGCTTCATCAGCCATTTGATCTAGCTCAACAAGTGCTGAATTGGATGAAGCAAATGCAAATAATCCTCCAAAGACCAAGCAAAAGGTGAATAGTATAGCCGCAAATGATCTCATAAGGGTGTCCCCCCTCCTCATACTCCTATAAATAAAGTATGAGGAAGTGGACAAGAATAGACCTGTCCTAACTGTTAACTCATTCTCGTTCCCGCTTCGATTTTTGATAGACATAAACAGCCACACCAATTGACAACATACTTAACCAAAAGGTGAAATACCCGATCTCTCTAACATACAGTTCAAGGCCCGGATATTTTGGATACTGCATGAAGACATAATCTATTACATCATTGTGTAAGGTCCATATGCCAGCTACAAGGACATGCCATAGTTTAAATCTATAAAATTTTGCGTAGAGAATGCCTTGGACAGCCATCGCCCCGTGGGATGCGATCAGCATGTAGCCTTGCCACGGAAGATAGCCAGTGATTTGAAGTGTTAAAATATTCATGACAACTGCCCATACCCCATATTTGATCAGCGTGATCAGTGCAAGCGCTTCAATAAGAGGGTAGTTTTTATAACGAATAAAAGCAATCAATACGAAGACAAAAAACAAACTTGCTGTTGGACTGTCGGGCACGAATGGGACAAAAATCAATGGTGTAACATCCAATTGGGGAATGTACCAATAATAACCGTAAACTGTTCCAATAATGTTTACAATTAATAACAGCCATAAAAAACGGCGATCCGCTAAATAAGTCATCATTAAGTTCATATATCCGGCTCCCGAAAACATAAAAGCCGGCATGCTGCCGGCTTTTATTTACATTCTATATTCGTTCACATATGACGCCGTTGCGTCTAATTTAACGTATTATTCCTCAGATTTCAATGAAGCGATAAATTCTGCTAGCTTGTCAAGATCTTCATCAGATCCGTCATATTGATCTGCTGGCATCGTTCCGACACCATTGTGAGCAATATCTTTAATCTCATCTGGAGAAAGATCTAAATCAACTAAAGCTGGAGCAGCAGGACCACCTTCAAGGTTTTCACCATGACAATTAATACAGCTTTGACCTGCATAAACCTGGTAGCCTTCAGAATCCTGATCAATTTCTACATCTGTTCCCTCTACAATTTTTCCTTGCTGTTCAGCAGCTGCCCAATCATGATTTACTACAGATTCCCATGTAAGGTAAAAGACTGCAGCGATAGCTAATAGCATAAATCCTGTAGCAAATGGACGCTTTGATGCACGTCGCTCTGGACCACGATCCAAGAATGGTGCAAGTAATAGGCCACCGAATGCAAGGCCAGGAATAATGGCAACACCAACGATGTTAAATGGACCAGAAGCAAATCGGTATTTGATTAATTGATAAAGAAACAAGAAATACCAGTCAGGCATTGGGATATAACCAGCATCCGTCGGATCGGCAATACGTTCAAGCGGTGCCGGATGAGCTGCGGTCAAACATAAAAAACCAATTAGAAAGACAGCTCCTACCATCCATTCCCTTAACAGGAAGTCAGGCCAGAATGCTTCGGTTTTACCCGGGTATTCGGAATAATCTTTAGGGATGTTCGGCATCTTTTCCGCAGGAATACGGGAGTCGCCGACAAACTTCATTCCTTTTCCTCGTTTCACAATGTTCCCTCCTTAATACATCGATTAATTAAATCTGCAATAATGGTCAGTTTTTATAGTGGACCAGAAATTCCTTGTCTTCTGATTAACACAAAGTGAACTCCCATTAGAGCAAGCAACGCAGCAGGTAGGAAGAAAACATGAATCGCAAAGAAACGAGTCAATGTTTGAGCCCCAACAATGGTTGGATCTCCTGCTAGTAAAGTTTTCATAGGAACACCAATGAGTGGAAGTGATTCGACGATATCCAATGTAACCTTTGTTGCAAATAAAGCTTTCATATCCCATGGAAGCAAGTAGCCTGTTAGTCCAAGGGCTAACATGACAAAAAAGATAAGGACTCCGACAACCCAGTTGAGTTCACGAGGCTTCTTATATGCTCCTTGGAAAAACACTCGCAGTGTATGTAAAAACATCATAACGATAACAACACTGGCTCCCCAGTGATGCATCCCGCGAACGATTTGGCCGAAAGCCACTTCGTTTTGCAGATAGTACACGGATTCCCATGCGTTTTTAATATCAGGAACATAATACATCGTCAAAAACATCCCTGATAGAATTTGGATGACTGTAACAAAAAATGTCAATCCGCCAAAACAGTAAACAAACGCAGAAAAATGATGGGCCGGATTAACATGCTCAGGCACCTCATGGTCTGCAATGTCTCTCCATATCGGCGTAATATCGATTCGTTCGTCAATCCAGTCGTACATTCTGTTCAGCAATGATTACGCCTCCTTTACTTCTTTCTTACAAATGGGTTTTCTACTGGATTACCCAACATTAAAAAGCCGTCTTTTTCCTTAACCGGATAAGCGTCAAGAGGCCCCCTTGGCGGTGTACCCGGAATGTTGTTACCGTCTTTTGAATAAAGACCGTTGTGGCATGGGCAGAAGAACTTATCTGGGTGATCTTCATTTCCCGCCCAGTTGACCGTACAGCCTAAATGTTTACAAATGGGAGAAAGCGCTACTATTTCGCCTTCTTTGTTTTTATAAACCCAAGCTGTTTGTGTAACATCGGAAGTGTACCAGGCATCTTTCTGTTCATAGCTAAAGTCTACTCGAACAGGCTCTTCAGTAATGTCAGCAACCTTTTGGTCAGTCATTTTGAAATCACCGCTAGCTTTCGCCGATAAAACAGGATCCACTGCAAACCGAACCATCGGCATTAGCATTCCGGCCGCCATGAATCCGCCTACCCCCGTCAGCGTATAGCTGAGAAATTGGCGTCTTGTTACAGGATTCTTGCTCATCCTTTTCCCCCCTCTGTCAGTAAGGTAAGTCCATCGGACAAATTATTGCGCACATTTACAAACTGGGACATAATTATGATATATCAATACAACTGGAAGGTCAATAATATACCATTCCAATACGTGTCAACTATGTGGCGATTTAATAGGATGCCTGCCACCCCTTAACAATCTCTTTCATCAACTGTTTAACTTGATCTTCCATGATAGATTGCTTATATTGGTCATCCATGTTATTAAGCGGTATAGAAGGGACGAACAATAAAGATTCAGAAGCAAGTTTCTCCATATTTCGCCACATTTGGTCAGATGTCAGAAAAAATACAAATTTGAACCCGCTGTCTTTGATCATTTTCTCCCATTCAAGCAGATCAACGAATTTCTTACTCTCCTCGTGATCACTGAGATATGTATAAGCCGGTAAAAAAAGCATTCTGCCTTTAAACTGCCTTTCAAGGTGCAAAGACAACAGCTGTATAAACTCCCCTTGCTCAACCTTTTGCTTCATGCTGCGACCAAGGGAAATTGGAATGAGCGGAACAACTGCCGTGTCAATATATTCCTTCTCCTCCAAATAAACCTCAATATCATTTGCCTTCCATTGCATTTTCCACACTCCTAGTATGCTCTTTATAACTGCTTACCATTCTAACAGAATTAAAAATACGAAACAAAAATAAAGCGATGAGCTTTTGGATTGAGAGTGCATTGTCAAAAGGACTTCACAAGCTTGACTCCGACGCACAGTATGTCGCGGTCTGAAGCGGCCTCCTGTCGCCCCTAGGCAGCCGCTCTCCGCTTTTTAACTCAAAACACAATAAATCCTCCAGTCACACCGGAGGATTTATTGCTGTTGTCTTAGTTCTTTTAGTCTTAGGGACAATTCATTAAAGCGCTGTTGATCATATTGGTCGAGCGCTTCGTCAATTGCTTTCAAGAGTTTGTTTTCCTGATATTTTCTCAAGCTTTCTTTTAAAAATTGTTCCGCAATCGATTTATCTTGTTCACTTATAAAAACGGTTTTCTTCACGAATGGATTTTCTTCCAATACCGCGGCGTATTGGTGGCTTGTATTGGATGCGCGGAAATTGATCTGGATATAAATGTCCTCATCCCTGTTCAAACGGATATCATGAAACGATTTCTCCGCGTCTGTCGTCATGATATTATCTTTGTAAAAACGGAATGGGACCTCCTTTGTACAGTGAGTAGACATGATCAAACCTCTTGGGCAGAATTGCGCTTCCTCGACAAAGTGGACTTTTTCCATTAACTGATCATGACTCATTAAATAGTTCAGAATCCAGACAGATTCCCTTCTTTTTAATTGATACCTATTTAAAAACCAGCGAATAAAATCTTTTTTCTCGTTGACAGATACAGGGGTGGCCATTTTAATCCCTCCTCTGCGATTTTTATTCTACGGCTACTCCTCAAGTCGATCAATCATTGCATGCCATTCTTCATTTGAAGGGTCCATTGAGCTTAAACGCCTGAACACGGCTACAGCCTCGCTCCTCTTTCCTTCTTCCATTAGAAAAAATCCATAGTCCTTTAGAAAATCAGGGTTGTTTTTAAGTTCATTATATGCAAGCTTGTATTCGTTTAATGCCTCTGAATAATTTTCTAGCCGCTGGTAACTAAAAGCAGCATCCCAATGAAGCTGAGAATCATCTGTATCTTTGATATTCGCTAAGACTTCCAATACATCTTCATATCTTTCCTGGTGCAACAAGAGCTTGTTGAGAAGACTGGCCGCTTTGGTTGACTCGGGATCCAGTGCAAGCGCCTGGTGAAGGGCATCTTCTGCTTCTTCTCTCCTGCCGGCTTTCATTAACAAACCAGCAAGGTAAATGTATAATTCAGCATTATATTCATCTGCTGCCAAACCTTGTTCTGCTGTTTCGATTGCCTTGTCTAGATCACCAAGCTGATCGTGGGATTTTGCCAAATATAGATAAAGGGCGTGATATTCATGATCCAGCGTTTTTAATTCTTCAAAAGCATCTTTCGCCTTCTTGTATAGCCCTGCCTGAAAAGATGTCAAACCATAGCCGAAAAGCACATTTAAATCCTTATAATTTTCTAGCGACTTCTCATAATAAGGAATAGATTCCTCAAAAGCACCTCCAGCACTCAGTGCCTCTGCCAGCCTTGCATGTATATCATTGCCGCCTACCGTTTCCTCTCCAGCTTTCAACAGTTTTTGATAAGATGTGACGGCCTCAAGGAAACGCCCCAGCGACATATATAATTCTGCCAGCGCAAAATCGATTACAGGCTCTTGACTGTACATTTCCTTTGCCTTGAGAAGCTTCTGCTCACTGACTTCATATAAACCCTGCATTTGATATAAATCAGCTTCCAAAAGCAACACCGCTGCATAGTTTGGATCAGTTGGGTCAACCGTCTCCAAATATGGATAGGCGTCCTCATCTTTTCCCAGGTCAATCAGTAACTCGGCCAGTAAGATCTTTAACTCAGTTTCTTCGGGAAATTCTTCCAGCAGTCTTTCATATAGTTCCTTCGCTTCTTCCAGAAATCCATATTGGGTCAATTGTTCCGCAAGGTAAAATGTTTCCTCCGGGGAACCGGATTTCTTTACTTTATTAAAAGCTTCTTTTGCCTTTGACAAATCCTGCAATTCAATATGTTTGAGCACTAATTCGGCATCATTCATTCAAATAATCCTTTCAGAGAAAGTGAATGTTTAATAATATTTCTACAACAAATATGAAATATCCTCTTTTTTTAAGTTGAAAATAATGAAAAACAATTAAGCTTTATTTTTTAATATAGTTGTTCATTGAGTCAAATACTTGTTCTAGCACATTTTCTTCCACTTCTTTTACTATTGGTTTTCCTATAGCTTCCAGTAAAACAAAGCGCGGTCGCTTGGCAATTGTCTTTTTATCCCGTTGCATGCCTGTATAGGCTTCTTCAAAGGAAAGCTCCTGCGGAATTTCCAATTGATAACCAAGGTCTTTCACCCATTCTTCAAAACGTTCGATCGCAAAATCCAGCCCGAGCACTTCCTTGCTCACATGCAAGGCATAAACGATTCCTATCATGACCGCCTCACCGTGGGTTGTTTTTCCATATCCAAGAAAGGATTCTATAACATGTCCCAACGTGTGGCCTAAGTTGAGGATAGCTCGAAGTCCATTCTCTTTTTCATCTATTGAAACAATGTTTGCTTTTATTTCCATTCCTCTTTGCAGCACATGCGTCAGTTGTTCATCATTCATTTCATGCAGATTTGTTATTTCATTCATGAGCAAATGTAATAGATCGGAATCAGCGATCAATGCATGTTTGACCGCTTCGGCAAAACCGGATCGTATTTCATGGTCAGGAAGAGTTTTAATAAAATCTGTATGATAGATGACAGCCTCAGGCTGATGAAAAGCTCCAATCATATTTTTACCAAGAGGGTGGTTAATGGCAGTCTTTCCGCCGACCGCACTGTCGTGTGCCAAGATCGTTGTCGGAACCTGAATAAATGAAATGCCCCGCATGTAAGTCGCAGCAACAAAACCGGCAAGATCCCCCACCGCACCGCCGCCAAAAGCAATGATGCATGACCTTCGATCAAGCCCTTGTTTTAGAGCAAAAGTCTGACAGGATTCATAGACAGACATTTGTTTTGCTTTTTCTCCAGATGGAACTGAATAGACTGAATGATCCACAGTTTCTGGCAATGCTGAACGAAGTTTGTCCAAATGAAGACGACCGACTGTTTCATCTGTAATAATCAAAAGGTTGGTAAAATTATTTCTGCGAATCACTTTTGGAAGCTCATCCAAACCATTTGGTTTTATATAAATTGGATAGCTTTTTGATGCTGTTTGAACTGTAATTTCCATTCAGATCACCTCTTTATTCATTCTATTTTACGACTTTCCGACAAAATTTGAAAGAAACAAAAACCCACCTGCCACGAAGCAGGTGGAGTAAAAATTAATAAATCCAGTTATTGCTGAGCTTGGAATACTCGATGAGTTCACTTTCATTAAAGAAAAGACCAATTTCTCTTTTCGCACTTTCAGGAGAATCCGATCCGTGAATAATATTTTTACCGACTGTTACGCCAAAATCTCCACGAATTGTACCAGGAGCCGCATCAGCTGGATTTGTAGCTCCCATCATTTGACGAGCTGTCGCAATGACATTCTCTCCTTGCCATACCATTGCAAAGACTGGCCCAGACGTAATGAATTCTACTAATTCACCAAAGAAAGGGCGTTCTTTATGTTCACCGTAATGCTCTGCAGCTAAATCGTTTGAGATGTTCATTAATTTTGCTCCAATTAGCTGGAAGCCTTTCTTTTCAAAACGTGAAACAATCTCACCAATCAATTCTCTTTGAACCCCGTCGGGTTTAACCATTAAAAATGTTTTCTCCAATGAATGTCACTCCTACCATAATATCTATATCTTTTTTTCCTTAAAACTCAAGAAAGATAATATCACTTTTTTTATCAGCTGGCAAATATTGAAAAACCACTGTTTAGTATCTTCTTTTGCCAATATAATGAGCAATTTCCTTCAAAGGCCTTTTAGCCTTGCTTTCAGGCAGCTCAGCTAAAATATCAAGAGCTTTGTCAAGATACCTTTTACTAAGCTCACGAGATTTCTCAATAGCTCCAGTGTCTTTGATCAGCTCAATAATACGACTCATTTCTTCTTTACTTGTTTCATAAGTTACTTTTTCAATTTCCGCTTTAACATGAGGATCACACATTGCATATAAAGCCGGAAGTGTCACATTTCCCTGACGCAAATCATCACCAACGGGCTTGCCTAATTCTTCCTCACTAGAAGTGAAATCTAAAATATCATCAATGATCTGGTAGGACATACCGATAAAATATCCGAATCTGTACAGTCGGCGGTAAATGGACTCATCATTGTTTCCTGCAATGGCACCGAGCTCGCAGCTTATTGCAATCAGAAGGGCTGTTTTCCTTTTGATTCTTCTTAAATAATTCCTTAATGACTGCTCAAATCGGTATTTATCTTTTATCTGTTCGATTTCTCCAATACAAACCTCTACAATGGCCTTGGATAATTTCTTATGTAACAGCGGGTTTGGAATATCGGTCATATACTCCAATGATCTTGCCAATATATAATCACCAGTATACATGGCCGCGCGGTCATCCCATATATAATTAATAGTCGGCAGACCTCTTCTCATGTTGGCATCATCGATGACATCATCATGAACAAGTGTTGCCATATGGATTAACTCAAGGGCCATTGCTACATTTTTGACTGTTTCAATGCGATAGTCTCCAAATTTTGCAGACAATAATACAAATACTGGGCGTATTCGCTTGCCTCCTGCTTTAAGCAGCTTGAGAGATGCATTTTGCACCAATTGAGAATTCGAAGAAACAGCTTCTTCAAGCTCTTTTTCAATTAAGTCTAGATCCGATTTAAAATTCCTATAAAGCCAAGTCAGTTTCATAAAATTTCCACCCAGTTAATCTAATTTCTGCTTTATGCCGATATGTGCTGCTGCAGCTCCTCCGCTGAAAGGTTTATAAATAACATCCACAAAACCGGCATGCCAGAACATTTGAGCCAGATCATCCATCCCTGGAAAATCTCGCGCCGACTCTTGCAGCCACGAATATTCTTTATAGCTTTTGGCAAAAATTTTACCAAACAGTGGCATAAGAAAACGGAAATAGGCATAGTAAACTTGCCTGAACACCGGAAGGGTTGGTTGAGAGGTTTCCAGACAAACAGCCATTCCGCCGGGTTTTGTCACTCGGTGCATTTCTTCAAGCACCTGCATATAATCAGGAACGTTGCGAAGTCCGAACCCGATCGTTACATAATCAAAGCTATTATCATCAAACGGAAGCTCCATCGCATTGCCTTGAATCAAAGTTACTTGTTCCAAGCCTTTTTCTTCCATTTTTTCATTGGCAACCGCAAGCATGTTCTTACTGAAATCAAGACCGACCACACGTCCATCTTTCCCTGCACTCTCTGCAAGTGTAACTGTCCAATCACCAGTTCCGCAACAAACATCAAGGGCACTGCTGCCTTTTTGAACATTCATTTTTTCCATCGTAATCCGCCGCCACTTTTTATGCTGCTGAAAACTGATAATGGAGTTCATCCTGTCGTAATTTTTGTGTATGTTTTCAAATACATTATGTACGCGTTCTTCTTTAGACTGCATTTTTCGTGACCTACCTCCGACTGTTTAAGTTGCTAAACGCTTATAATTATTAGTCAATTCCTTCATGCGACCCAGGAAAATGTCCGGCAGGTCCGAAACCCGTAACGATTCTTCCAATAACTTCTTTTCGCTCTGAGTTATGTAGCTTGAGCAAATCTCTTTTAATCCAAGTAGGTCGCGCTGGGACAAATTAGATAGAGGGATAGATTTCTTTTGAGGCAAAGAGAAGTGTTTAAGGCCTTCAAAAAGGATTGAATAGTGGCCACTGTTAAAACTCTCCATCTCTGCAAGCAGCTTTTTCAAATATAAATGCTCCACAAAAAGATGAATATGCCTAGTTGTTTTGAAATGTCGGCAAAATTTATCAATAACAGTTGTGACAATTTCTTTAAAACCTGCCATAAACGAATCTAGATTGGCCGCTTCCAGCCTATAAAAGGATATTTTATGCTCATTAATCAGTTTGATCGCGCTGGCGAGGGTCCTGATCAAATCCGAATCTTCAATACCAGCAAGGGTTTGATAGTATAGACCACTGAAATAATCTCCTGCCAAAACAGATAGCTGCCTTTCCGTAAGTGTTTTCTGCTGGTGAGCCACCTTATCATGTATATCAAGCGCAATCTGAACAAGCATAGCAGAAATAATTTGTTGCTCGTATCTTTCAACAGGGATCTGTGTTTCTTCCATGGCTATTAACAGCATAAGGATACGGTCTTCGTCTATTTCCGGAGATTCGATATGTTCAAAAAGAAAATGATGATACATTTTGCTTTCTATCATTTTCCTTATCGAATCCGTCTTTTGTTCATACAAACATAGAGCCATTTCCGTAATCCCCATTTCTTTGCATTTTAATTCCAACTCTAATGCTATTCATTATAGCATAACAAAAGCATATAGCACGTATCTATACCGGCTATAAAATGTGCCGTTTTAAAGACAATTCATAAACGACTCCTACCTTCAGCTGTCGTTTGGAACATGATCCACAACAGCTCGACTCCCTTACAGTTTTGCTTTAGAGTTTTAAAAGGCCAGCATCTTAACATTCTCTCTTCTTTTGGACATTAATGACTTTTTTCACTATCCACTTCTCCGTAAGCAGTGAATATTTTTGCATTTCCTCTAACCTTTATAGCAGAGGTATGATCGGTGAACTGGGCAATGAGTACTTCCCCTTGATCAAGCTTTTCCGCATGATGAAAGCGTGTGTCTGTTCCCCTTGTCAAACCCATCACGTTCACCCCGTTTTCAAGTGCTTTAATGACTACAAAGTCAGTTTGATTGTTTGAGCTCTTCATTATTTCACCCCAAAACTCATTGCTTAATCAATGTCAAAACCTCATTGCGGGATTGGCTGTCCTCCAGGAAGACTCCTCGAACAGCAGACGTAACAGTTTTAGATCCCGGCTTTTTCACACCGCGCATCGTCATGCACATATGTTCGGCCTCAATGATAACCATGACTCCATGCGGCTCCAGCTTCTTCATGATCGTATCCGCTACTGTAGATGTAATCCGTTCCTGAAGCTGCAGACGGCGTGCCCCTGCTTCTACAGCACGGGCTAGCTTGCTTAATCCGGTTACCCGACCATTCCTTGGTATATAAGCGACATGCGCCTTACCAAAAAAGGGCACAAGATGGTGTTCACATAATGAGTAAAAAGGAATGTCTTTCACAAGAACCAATTCCTCATGATCCTCCCCGAAGATCGTTTCAAAATATTGTTCCGGATCAGTGTTGATTCCTGAAAAAATTTCCTCATACATTTTAGCGACACGCTTCGGTGTATCGAGCAAACCCTCTCTATCTGGATTTTCTCCAATCGCATCCAAAATCATTCGAACCGCTTCTTCGATTTGCTTCCGATCAAAATGACCCATGTCTACAGCCTCCCGCAAAAGTAAAACGCTAATAGAGCAATAGTAACACATATGATGGATAAATAAAAAGGAATCGCCACTTGGCAATTCCTTTTTAAACACTCAAACAATGTATGTAATTATTTCACAGCGTCTTTAAGAGCCTTACCTGGTTTGAAAGCAGGCACTTTGCTCGCTGCGATATCAATTTCTTCACCTGTTTGAGGGTTACGGCCTTTACGGGCAGCACGCTCACGAACTTCAAAGTTACCAAAGCCGATCAAAGATACTTTGTCGCCACTTGACAATGAATCCTGAATGGATTGGAATACAGCTTCAACAGCTTTTGTAGCGTCTTTTTTAGATAGCTCAGCTGCTTCAGCTACGGAATTGATCAAGTCAGTTTTGTTCATTCTGTTCACCTCCTCTAAATAGATAGTTTCCCCTTACTACTACCTCTATTACATGTGTAATCATTTTTTTAGATTTCTAAACATTTTTATGCTTGAAATCGTAAGAAATGCTTTTGAATCAACGCTCAATGAGCATTTCTGCTTAAAAGATTATCATAATCAAATAATGATAGCAAGAATAAATCACGGAATAATTGAAAAGACACCGAATTACTGTCATTTCGGCGTCTTTTTCTATATATATTCGTTTTTCTGAAACAATCTGATAGTTTTCATGGACTGTCCTTACAAGATAATAGCAATTAGACCTCCGGATCCTTCATTAATGATTCTTTCTAAGGTTTCTTTAAGTTTATATCGTGCATTTTCTGGCATCATAGCAAGCTTTGCCTGGATACCTTCCCTAACTAAAGAGCTTAAGCTCCGGCCAAATATATCGGAATTCCAAATGGAAAGAGGATCGTCTTCAAAGTCCTGCATCAAATATCGGACCAGTTCTTCACTTTGCTTTTCAGTTCCAATAATTGGTGCGAATTCAGACTCAACATCAACCTTAATCATATGGATAGAAGGAGCAACAGCTTTTAACCTTACCCCGAACCGAGCCCCCTGCCTGATGATTTCCGGTTCATCCAAGCTCATATCTTCTAAGGAAGGAGCTGCAATGCCATAACCTGTCTGTTTTACCATGACCAGCGCATCGGAAATTTGATCATACTCTCTTTTAGCATCGGCAAATTCCTGCATCATTTCCAACAAATGATCTCTTCCTTTAACTTCTGTGCCTACGATTTCTGTTAAGACTTGATCGTATAGTTCATCTGGCGCAAACAAATCGATTTCAGCAATCCCCTGCCCCATATCAACTCCGGCCAAGCCAGCACTTTCAATATATTCAAAATCATTGAAGTTTTGAACCACCAAATCAACATCTCTAAGTCTTTTTATATCTTTGACTGTTTCCTTCACAGCCTCCTGATAATCCATCCGAAGCCAGTGATTTTCTTTTAAGACCATTACCCAGCTCGGAAGGTTCACATTTACTTCAAGTACAGGGAATTCATAGAGTGCTTCCCTTAACACGTTCAGGACATCCTGTTCCCTCATATTTTCCACCGACATACTTAATACTGGAATATCATATTTCTCTGCCAATTCGAGACGTAAACCTTCGGTTTCGGGGTGATGTGGTCTAGATGAATTGAGAATCATTATATACGGCTTTCCCACTTCATTAAGTTCAGCAACAACTCTTTCTTCTGCCTCTATATAGTCATTCCTTGGTATTTCTCCAATTGTACCATCGGTTGTGATTACAATTCCGAGTACTGAGTGCTCCTGGATTACTTTACGCGTTCCAATTTCCGCTGCCTCGTGGAAGGAGATTTCTTCTTCGTACCACGGTGTGCGAATCATTCGCGGCCCATTTTCATCCTCATATCCTTTAGCTCCGGGAACAGTATACCCTACACAGTCCACCAAACGAACATTCACTTCCAAACCGTTATCCACTTGGACTGATACTGCTTGATTCGGAACAAATTTCGGTTCAGTTGTCATAATCGTTTTTCCAGCTGCACTTTGAGGCAATTCATCCTGCGCCCTTGCCCTGTCTGCTTCGCTTTTTATATTTGGCAAAACGGCAAGTTCCATAAATTTTTTAATGAACGTGGATTTTCCAGTCCGGACGGCCCCAACGACCCCCAGATAAATATCCCCGCCCGTTCTTTCTGCGATATCTTTAAAAATATCTACCTTTTCCAAGAGATTCCCTCCTAACTTTAAGTTCAAGGGACAACATGATCCCATGCCCGTATATCATCAAGTCAATATATTTGTATGATGTTGTCCTAATCAAATATAACTTCAATAATAAAAATCCTTCTTCCACAGTATATTTTGCAGAAGAAGGATTATGACTATTTCCCCATATAAACAGGTTCATTGTTTTCATCGACTGTATACGGCATTGAAAAAGCAGGTACAATCGGAGAATCCTTATATAATATCTTTCTAATATCTTCACCAGGTGAAAAATCTTTCTTTTCATCTTTCATAACCTGATAGAGATCAGAAATATAATCAACATAAATTTCGCCTTTTCCGTTAATCACAAACGGCAAATTATGATTTGTATACGGTGACGTGTAATATTGTTCCTCTTTATATCCCAATTTTTTCTGATCAAGAGAATATACATTATCGGCAACCTCTTCTTTAAAAGGCGGATAGCCCTGCGACCGGATCCGCATGTAAAACTCATTTACTTTTTCGGCCAGTCTTACATCAAAAACCTTCACTGTTGGATTGGTTTCCACATCTATTAAGACATATTGAAAGACCCCGCCGCTCTCATAGGCATTTCCGGGATGCGTCTCCAAATACTGAGGGATCAGCTTTTTAAAATCTATGGGATATTTTTGATAAATAGGCGTGTCCGCCTCTTTTGTTTTGATCGGCAGCAATCCACCCGTATCTTCTTGAAACTTTACAACAGATCGTTGAACAGTGTCGATTTGTTCTTCGTATGGTATGTTATTCTCCACTTTACGATCTTGAGGGTAAAAGCACCCGCTTAAAAGCATTGCAGTCAATAGTAAACAAAATCTTGCCATCCATTTTTTCAATGATTGGCTCACTCCTTATCTATCTAATATGCGCCAGCTGTTCCTCAGCCTGTCGGCCCTGTCAAAACAACAAAAAGCATGAGGAGCCCGCCTATGATCATAAATGCCCAGGCAACAAAAGCTGTAATGACTTTTAAAAAACCTTTGTTCAATTTGAATCGGCTTATGTAAATAGTTAGCATCGCAAGAGCCAACAGTCCCATTGCCACTATGGAAATCCACATTTTTTGCATTGATAAAGACATTTTCTTCCCTCCATCACCGAGTAAACAGTCGAAATTATTATAGCATATTCACAGCAGTAGCCATCCCATAATCAAAACCACCAGTGTGAACTGGTGGTTTGCTCTGCGGCTGAAAGCCTCTCTT
>JAABNQ010000120.1 GCA_009928435.1 Bacillus sp. HF117_J1_D | reverse complement strand
CCAGGGAAAATCATCGTACCTATAGCCGCCCCTCCAGTTGCACCCGCATATGCAGCACCAATATCCAACGCTGTTCCTGCAAGCACGTGATTCTTGCCTCTGCTGCCTCGAAACGTTCTGATACTATAGTCGATACCAAGTATCGGCTCTTGACCTCATAGTAAGATGACGAGCTCCTTACAAAGCTCGCCACCAAGAAAAGTACATTTTTCTATTATGTTAATTCCGTTCCAACCAAGCTGGAAGCTCTTCCTCTGCAATTAGTTTCATATATTCCTTCATTTCCACAGGATATACATCGATTTCATTTGCTTCCGTCACAAAGCTATAATCTAGAAACCACACACACGACTTTCCTCTTAAAAATAGATATACTGGCTCATCGCGTTGCGCCTCTTCCACTTCTTCTCCGAACATAAACGTAATTGAATCAAAAGTAGCATGACGTTCTTGAAAGTCTCTTAAAAAGGAGCGAAAAGAGATTGGATGGTTCTCATCCTTACAAATTGCGTCCATTTCTTCATCTGTATATGTACCCATGGAATCAAACAGTTCACTTTCGATCTTAAAAGGTGCAATCCCCTCTTTTGGCTCCTCCTCTGGTAAACCGTAAAAGTCAATCAGATGCTCCACATAATCAAGATTACCATTAATCATTGTAAATATATGATCCATACCTTCAAAACGTTGGACGATTCTGCCTCCATCTGCTAGGTGATGAAATATTAATGCATACTGCCCGTATACACAGCGAGCCTTTGTTGGCGCCTTCATCACAGCATGAATCAAATCTTCTACTTCTTGGACTAATTGTGTTGAACGGGCTTCATCCCAATAACCACGATGCTTTAAAAGCCTTTCTACATGATACGCGAAATGGCCTACCTGTTCCTCTGTCATGTTCCGCTTTAGCAATGAGGCTTCACGTGCCACATCCTCATAACCACACAAGGCGAGTACCCCAATAAATTCATCTGTCGATAAAGCAATCTTCTTTTCTTTTAACAAATTCATCATCCATCCCTCCATAAGCACATCCGCTCTTTTTTAAAAACCAAACCACATTTTTATCCGTGTCATGATCATCTGAATCAATGAAGATGCTTTTGTAGGATAGAAGTACACTTGATCTTTCGTATCTACTTCCGTGTAATCGATATACCAAATACATGATTTTGACGGTAAAAACAAATGTATCTCTGGAATCTCATTCTCATCTGTGATGTAGTCAGACTTAATCAATGAAAAATTATTGAGGAAACATCCACTCTTCACAAACGCTTCCATGAATGCCTTCATAGCTGGAGGATGTTCTCCTTCAGAAAGCAATTCGTTGATTTGTTTTGCGGTCTTTGCGACTGAAAAAGACTGGAACATCCCACTCGACATTATAAAGGGCTCCATCTCAATCGGTTGTTCGGAGGGAAACTGATAAAAGTCTTGTATTGTTTTTTCACCTTGTTTATTTTTTGTCATATCCATGTCGTAGAAGCTATGCATACCATCTTCACATTTTTGCACAAGCACTTTCCGAGACCCCATATTATGTAAAAGCATCACCGTTTTACCGTGCACACAACGTACTTTTTTCTCGGCTCTCATCAATAGATGAATCAAGCTTTCGAATCCGTGATCTATTTCACCATTTTCATTTTGATAGCCGCGACGCCGTAATAACAACTCCGCTTCTCCGACAACTCCTTGTAGTTGTTCATCACTTTCCCATTCCCGTGTGTTCTTTAGCGCGTCAGCCGCCGCTTGCTCATATCCACACAACATCATCGCTACACTTAGTTCTTCTGTCGATAACGAGAATGCTTTTTTCTCCTGAATCAATTGTCCAACCCTCCACTCATGTCTATCAATCATCGCAGTCAAATAGGCACAAATGAATGTGCCTATCCAATTTTCTCTTGATCAATAAATTGCCCAACAAATTCCAACACTGCCTCTAACGGAACATCACTTGCATTTTGCGGGATACTGATTGGAATCTCCTTTTTCTTGTTCATACTTAATAGAGTACGCTTCACACCACTTTGTCGCTCCAGGAATGGCTCAAAATCTTTTGGAATGATGCCAATCATTTTTTGGCCCATCATCGAATACATCACAACCCGTTCAATTTCATCCCAACGGATCTTGCCTACACCAACAAAAGAAGCATTTTCATCAATCCCATCTTTATCAATGCGCAGCGATGGCTTCGGTTTTATAAAACGATACACTAAGTACACCGTACAGAGACTAAAAAATGGGATGCCCACCGCGACCACAATGGGTAAAATTGGAGCAGTTACTAATGTGACGCCTCGTGCTTCTTCTAAAATAGATTCCCGATTAAATGCTGCCCATATTGAACCAACAGCAAATGCTAGAGATAGGATCGAAAGCAACAACATTCTCCCTTTCCCTGGGTAAACAATCATACTGTCTTCACTGACTTGTGTTCGATTTGTTTCACTCACCTGTACATCCTCCTTTTTCATGTCATAAACACCAGCAATCACGATGTGACTCTTCCAAAGAAATACTATCCGTATCTGTCAATACTAGATGCATCAATATCACTTGGAAGTTCTACAAAACGCGGCACTGGAA
>JAABNQ010000119.1 GCA_009928435.1 Bacillus sp. HF117_J1_D | reverse complement strand
AAAAGACATAACTTAAATTTTATCTTCTTGTGTCTTGACAAAGGGGGGCATTACACTTGTGTTAACCACTCTTTTCTTAATTCCTCGGTGATATCAGATAGCTCATTCATGAATTTGTCGTTAGGCTCAAGTGATACAATACCTTCTTTATTGGCTAAGGCCTCATTCTCGGCATCAATATTTTCTACTTTTTCCCATATCGTTTCTTCAATGTTCTGACCAATTTGAACAATCGTGTCTTGGGTCTCCTTGTCCAATTGATGAAACTCATCCAGATTCATTGTCACAAAACTGACTCCCATGGTAACGTTTGCAGGAATATAGTAATCTAATACTTCCCAAAGCTTGGCATCCACCGCTGTAGGGGAAGAAGTTAGAACTGAGTCAATTGCACCAGTGGCCAATGAGGAATATACTTCTGCAAATGGTAGCTGATAGGGTACGCCTCCAATGGTTTGTACCACACGCGCACCATTCCCATCGGCTGTCCGCATCTTTAGTCCTTTTAAACTTTCCAATGATTCTGTCTTATCTTTTGTCCAAAATCCCGCTCCTGGCCATGTAGCCACATAAAGGATCTTTTGGTTCCATTTCTCTTCTGCGACTTGATCGTAATAAGGGCGCGCAATATTATTTAATATCCGGTTTTCTTCAAAGCTTTTTACCAGAAAGGGTAGAGTTCCCAAACCATAGAGAGGTTCATCGCCCTCAACCCCAAAAGCAAGAAACTCCGAAATGGGAACAAGATTATCTTTTACCGCTTTGAGAAGCTCTGCTCCCTCATATCCCAATGATCCGCCTGCTTTCACTTCAATCTCAACTTGACCATTTGTTGCTTCTTTGACTTCTTTGCTGAAATCGATCAAACCTTGACTCATAAAATTATCTTCAGGCCAAACGGAATTCGCAACCAGCTTAACAGGTTGGGAATTTCCGGCCCCAGTGTTTGACTTAGAGTCCTCCTTGCTGCCACAGCCGTAAAGCAGAACAGAAAAAATGAATAGAGACAAAATTACTTTGGTTAATTTACGCATTTTTATGCTCCCCCTTGTTTTATATCTTTAAAAATGTTTTTGATAAACGCCTGCTGGTCAACAGAATCAACTTAATTTGACTATTTGTACCGTTTACCTCCTCTAGGAAATGTAAATAATAATACTCGCTAACTGATTAGCAGAATTTTATTTAATCCACATATTATGACAATTAGTTCTAAAAGTCAACAATATTATGACTATTAATTCTAAAAGGATAATACATTTCTCATTTTCTGTATGAGCTCGTTACACTTGAGATATACAAATAAAATAGGGTGAGCGATATGGTCGATAATAAGCAAATAGGCATTCGGTTAAAAGATTTACGAAAATCAAAGAATTTAACAACTCAAGAGCTAGCAGATAAAGTAAATGTTTCGCAATCATATATTAGTAGGTTCGAAAATGGCCGGGCGATCCCAGATATAGTCATGTTAGATCGTATATTAAATGCATTAGGTACTGATCTATCATCATTTTTTGCTTCTAAAGGTCAGGAAATACCAGTAGATCTTGTGGAACTGATTGATACCGCTAAAACGCTAAGTCCTGAAACTCGAATAATGCTGAATGATTTTTTAAAGAGGCTGATGCGGGATTCGACTAAAAAAAGTTAAGGATTGCGCAAGATATCAAATTCGGCTCTGCCATACATCATCCGTTTGATGGTTTTCAACCGGTTTACACGGCCTTCCATGGGACCATTGCTCCATGGCACCTGAATCCTAAGTTTGATGGCATGAAAATCTTGGTGTAGGCCATTTATGAACGATTGAATAAACTTATCTTCAAACTCCCATTGCGCAAGAGCCAATTCTACTTGACAGTCATATCCCTCTTATCCTTATATAAATAATGCGATCTAAAACACACATTTTGTGTGTTTTAATGAATTATAACTATTAATAGGTTAAAGGTCAACACTTTTTGTGTGTTTTTTATAAAGTGAAACACAGTTTGTGGTAGCTTTCTACAAAAAAGGAAGGTTCTTATGGTAAGTGGTTTCGGATCCCGTCTTGAAAATTTGCGAGAGAAGTTTGGTTACTCAAAAAAAGAGATCAGCATGAAATTAGGCTTTACTGCCAATGTGTATGGAGCATATGAAAGAGAAGAAAGGAGGCCCAATCTAGAAACATTAGTAAGTATTGCCGACTTATTTGATGTGTCAATAGATTATCTTGTTCGGGGAAAAGAATATTGCGGGACAAGAGGAAATACTGACATCCCAGATAGTGAAAAGGATATAAAAGAATTGATTCAATTTTTTAAATCCAAAGGGATAACTGATCCTTATATATTGCAGATTGATAAATGGATTCAGTTATCGCGTGAAGACTTGATAGAGCTCCAGAATCACTTTGAATGGGTAGTGGATAAAGCAAGAACAGAAGGGAAAGGCTGAGGGACCTCTCTTTATTTTGCTTGGGTATAAGAACGGACTTCTTGAGATCTTCTGTATTATATTTGGTAACGATCTAGAACATATATATGATAGTACAAGGTGAGCTATGGGAGAAAAAATAGTAGCTGTTAAAGAGGATGTTCAATAAGTATCCCTCTCAATAAAATTTGAAGATAAAATGTC
>JAABNQ010000201.1 GCA_009928435.1 Bacillus sp. HF117_J1_D | reverse complement strand
AAGTGTGGCGACACATGGAGCTGACGGATACTAATCGATCGAGGACTTAATCTAAAATAGGATGATATGATTTTCGGTATCTTCTTCTCTTATCTGGTTTTGAGAGAATGAAAATTTCTCTTGAAAAATACATAAAACACAGTATAATAAAAGATGTTGCAAATTGTCTGGTGGCGATAGCGAAGAGGTCACACCCGTTCCCATCCCGAACACGGTAGT
>JAABNQ010000017.1 GCA_009928435.1 Bacillus sp. HF117_J1_D | reverse complement strand
TCCACGAGTTAAATCACTTGACTTTTGAATGGAAATTTCATGCAACGCTAGTGATATTTGGTCTTGTTTTTTGATGTTATTAACCATCTTAAACCAATTCCGATGCAGTTTTACCTAACTTTTTTCATTTTTGATTATTTCCAAAATATTACTCTAGTTTGGCACAAGTGGCCTGAATGTTTTTGGAGCAGGGAAATACTAATCCACAATTTCCGACCACTGGTGGATTTCCAATGTGGGCAAATCCGTCAACAGCTTCTTGACATATTCATAGAAATCAGATGATATATGGATCATACTAAGAGGTGCTGCGTAAAAATAGGCGTTATTTGATTAGGGGCTTACGGTTCATCTTGATCAGCCTTTAGACAGGAAGACTCCCTCTGAGTTGTGAGTAGGGCGTAAGCCCAAAAATTCCGGGAGAGATGAATTGCTGTTTGCTCGTAGAGCCAAAACCTCGCAAAAATGCGTTTTTTAATACGAACAAACATTCCGTTTTGTGGTATAATAATAAGTGAAAGTGAGGTAAAAAAACGGTTTAGGGCTTGCGACTTTAGTCGTGGGAATCACAAACGTCCATGGAGTAATCTTACGCTTACATGAACGATTTTATTTACTTCATCTATATATGATAGCAATCCCACAATATTGTCCGCAGCCACCTTCGATGGCGGATGTATAGCCAGCGGCAATGGCGGAGCAACTGATAATCAGCCACCTACAACCCCACTGGCCTTAAAAGAAGAAAGTTAAAACTGAGTACAAGAATCTCATGAAACATGGGGTCAAGAAAGGAAAAGCGTGGGAGTGGGCAAATACAAGTAAGGCCTATTTGCGAATTTCCAATAGCCCAGTCTTGCATCAAGCCCTTGGTGACCGATACTGCTCAAACCAACGGTTGAAGAGTCTATTTAATAGATATCAAATATTGCGTTGGACTTAGATGAAGCCGCCATATACGGGACCGTACGTACAGTGGTGTGAGAGGTCGGGGGTTAGCCATCCTCTCCTACTCGATTTTTTTGTATATCAGGTAACGATAAAAGGTAAATGTGTAACTCAAAATGGGGAAGTGAGATTGAAATAGAAATATCAAAAATTTTGGGCTTTGGTTGAGTTATCCAGTTCATAAAATATGGGTAATTGGTATAGAGAAAAAACACCAATTCAAGGTATAATGCCTTGAGGCATAAATTGCAAAATCTGTCATGCAAAAATGATTGCTAAAACGGAAATATTCCTTATAATTAGGTGGAGGTATAAGGTTTGATGGAAACTGTCAAAGCATTAGTGCCAAACGGTAAAATTAAAAATGGATGTACTAGGCCTTATTATATTACCTGCGATGATGGATTTCCATATGCAGTTAAATTTAAAGAAAATCCTGAAGGATTAAGAGTCCTAGCTAATGAATATGTCTGTGCTAAACTTGCAGAAATTCTGGAATTACCTTTGGCCTCACCAAGATTAATTCAGGTAGATACGACTTTTGTTCAGGATTATGGGCCTGAAATATCAGATCATATTGAAGATAGTATTACTCCTGGGGTCCACTTTGGTACTAAGAAAGTAAAAAAGGCTTTTCAGATATCCAATACTCAAATGCTTGAGAAAGCTTTAAATGTTGAGTGTATCCCAGAAGTAATATTGTTCGATCAGATAATATGTAATCGTGACCGTGATAGCAATGGGGGAAATTTGATTTTTGATGCTACCAAAATGGAAATAGTAGTGATTGATCACACTCACGCATTTGATCTTGGTCCTATTTGGCAGTCGACTGATCTTAAACAAAGAATTGGCAATCCTTTCGAACTTATGGATCCGACAGGATATGTATATAGTAAGTTAGTTCCTTTTATACGCGGAAATAATCCATTTAATAACATAATGGGAAAATTGCCCCGTTTAAATTCCAGTGTAATTAGAGATATTATAAATAGTATACCTGATGAATGGGAAGTTAACGAAGAAGAGAAAAAAGTACTACATGAGTATTTATTAGATCGGATATCTAGAATTGAAGAGGTATTTCCAATAATAAAACCGCATTTACCTTTTTGGAAAGGAGGCGTTTGAAGTGAATCGTTTGTGTAAATTTACTGTATTACGTTATGTTCCGGATGAAAATAGGCAAGAATTTATTAATATTGGTTTATTATTTCATTCTCCCGAAGATGGTTATGTTAATTTAGAATTAACGAATAACTTTTCTAGGGTTACCGCATTTGATGATGAAATTGATATAAAATTTTTAAAATTAGTATTGGAAGGTGTTCAATCCGAGTTTACACAAACATTAACCGATGGCCCTTCAGTTAAAGATGTTTACATGCCTGATTTTTTAGAGCGAACTACTTCTATTTATGTTAATCAGTTACAATTCTCACCTATACGTGTAATAAGAAGTCAGGACATTCAAAAAGATGAGGTTAATTTATTTAGAACATTTGTTTACTTTGATGCAAATAAATCAAAACGAATTACTGATGATGTAGTAAAATCAATAATGAATAGGGTATTTAAAAGAAGTGACTTAGTAAAAAAACAAAATTTTAATCGAAATATTGAGTTAGAACTAGGCCCCGAAGAAATTAAATTAGACTTTGGATACAAACCAAAAAATGATAATAAATCAAAATTAATTAAGACTTTATCATTTGATTATTCTAGAAATTATAGCAATCGAGCAACACAGGTAGCAAAAGAATGGGCTTGGAACTATACAAAAATAAAAAACAATAGAACAAATATAAATAATCCTTTAATAAAAGATACAGAAATTGACTTAGTTACGTTGGTTTATATTAAGGAAGAAAATAAAAATATCAAAACAGCTTTAAATATTCTTAAAGAAGTATCAAATATTGTAGAAGCTAAGAATCAAACTGCTATTGAAAAATTTGCAGATAAAATATTAGAAGAAATTAACTAAACCCTAATAAGTTTTTGGTCTTTTCTTTGGAATTTAAATTAATGGCAGACTTTTGACAGGATACTGGCAGGAAATGAGGAGAAAAAGCTGTTAGCATAAATTATAAGCGTGCGGAAACATGTTAAATTGTGTTGCTATATCTGTCATCGGCGCTGTCCCGTGGAAAGGGATTTGGCATGCGTACCGAAAGGTGCGCTTATTTTTATATTTCAGGCTTACTAAAAATCTGCCATTTTAAGACTTTTTCCAAAGATATATTTTCTTCAAACATCAAAAAAGACTTACCCGTTTGGATAAGTCAATAAAACAAAAGGAATGATAGATTAGTGGTTCTTTATTAAGGCAAGGTTCCTATCATCGCGGATAGAGATAGATAATTTGAAACAAATGTGGCGTTTTTTACATTCCTTTTGTTACTCATCACTATAACATGCACATACTTTACAAAAAATGTGCAAAGAAGCAAGTCAATACTTCTTCGCCACTTTGCTTGCAAAACTTCCTTTAATCCTCTCATCTTTAACTGACGTCATCGAATCTTAGTAGAAAGCTGTGAATTTTCATAAATAGTTCAAACTATGCGGCATTGGGGGTAACTTCATGTCCAAAAACTTCCTCAAATCTCTTTCGTCTATATTAACTTTGATTACTTTTTCAATATTTCCAGCTAATTCATTACTTGGGATTTCAATAGCAATTTCTATCATTTCGTGCTAAAAATGTCTATCCTCTTTTTTGAACCCCAAAGAAAAAAGAATATCCTCAATTATGTGGTATCCATCTGACACAAAATCAATATCTCTGGTTGAATCATCATTTTGTGTGTATATTTCAACAGATAATCCACCAACAATAACTGGTTGAATATTCTTTGGTTCAAGCAATTTTGTTATAATTTGATTACAGCCATCCAATTGACCCAGTTGTGCCATCTTTTCGGTCCACTTCGGACATGAATTTGACCCAATCAAGACATCACTGTCCCACCTCCTATATAATAAATTTGCACATATGTGCAAATTTATTATATAGGAGGTTTTTTTGTGATTAAGTATCGGGAAATTTTAAGGCTTCATGCGCAAGGGGTCACACAAAGGGGGATAGCATCAAGCAGTGGTCATTCAAGGACTACAATTAGAGAAGTGATTCGAAGGGCGGAGGAAAAGAATATTCAGTGGCCACTCCAAGAGGACATGACTGATTTGGATCTACAGGTGATTCTATTTCCTGAGAAAAAGGTTCCTTCGGATCATCGTCGAAAGCCTAATGGCGAATACATTCACAAGGAATTGGCTAAATCTGGAGTTACACTCTCCCTTTTATGGGACGAGTACTCTTTACAGTGCCGGGAAAGCAATGAAATTCCTTATAGTTATCGTCAATTTTGTAGATTTTACAACGATTATGCAAGGAAAACCAAAGCAACCATGCGCATTAAAAGGAAACCTGGAGAACAAATGGAAGTAGACTGGGCAGGTAAAACCATGCATCTTGTGAACAATCTAACGGGAGAAGAAATTCCTGTTTATATCTTTGTTTCTACATTGCCCTGCAGTCAATATGCTTATGTGGAAGGGTTCCTATCTATGGGTATAGAGAGTTGGATTACGGCTCATATTCATGCATTTGAATTTTACGGGGGAGTTACACGAATTATTGTTCCCGATAACTTAAAGACGGGAGTGACGAAGTCTTCTCGTACTGATCCAATTCTTAATCAAAGCTATCAGGAAATGGCTGAATATTACCAGACTACTATTATTCCAGCACGTGTACGTAAGCCCAAGGACAAAGCGAGTGTAGAAGGTAATGTTGGGCATATATCAACTTGGATTATTGCATCTCTTCGCAATGAAAAGTTCTTTTCTTTGACGGAGCTAAACAAAGCAATTAAAGAGAAATTAGACGTGGTAAATACAAAACCGTTTTAAAAGAAAAAAGGGAATAGGCAGGAGGCATTCTTAAAAGAAGAAAGTTTTGCATTGATGCCCCTACCTCATTCACCATACGAGATTGCAAGCTGGGCAAAGACTGTTGTCCAGCCTGACTATCATGTGAAAATTGATAATAACTATTATTCTGTACCCTATGATTATATCAAATGTACGGTAGACGTTCGAGTAACGAGAAATATAATTGAAGTATTTTATAAGAATATCCGGATTGCTTCACACAAAAGATCAAATAAGTCAGCTGGGGATTTCAGTACGATTCCTGATCATATGCCTAGAGATCATAGAAAGTATGCATCTTTTGATAAGGAATTCATATTAGAGTGGGGTGCCACTTCTGGCCCTTCCACCTTATTAACGATCGAAAGAATTCTAGAATCTTATCCTACGGAAAAGCAAGGATTGAAATCCACCTATGCATTGATGAAACTGGCAGATAAATACTCTATCGAACGTATAGAGAGGGCGTGTGAAAGAGCATTGTCTTATACACCACGACCAAAACTAAAAAGCATACAAACCATCCTAAAAACAGGGCATGATAAATTGCCATTAGAGGAAACAGGCAAACAAATGAACACACAAAAAAATGATAACGCTTACGGGTTTACTCGTGGCGCTGCTTACTACGGAGGGAATCATAATGACAACTGATAACACCTTAACAAAGTTAAATGAAATGAGAATGTCTGCGATGGCAGAAACATTCAGAGAGCAATTGAGGAATCCGGAATATCAAGAACTATCTTTTGAAGATCGATTTGGATTACTAGTTGATATTGAGTGGTCCAGAAGACAAAATAACAAACTTGATCGCCTAATCAAACAAGCAGAATTACGGGACTCCCAGGCATGTATTGAAAATATTGAATATCATTCGGATAGAAAGCTGGATAAGGCGCAAATTTTGCGGTTAGCAACTGGTAATTATATTAAAGAGCATCACAACATTATATTAATGGGTGCTTCGGGAAATGGTAAAACATACTTAGCTTGTGCATTTGGCATAGCTGCTTGTCGTCAATTCTATAAAGTAAAGTATATTCGTTTACCTGACCTCCTAGATGAATTGGCAATCGCAAGAGGCGAAGGAACATACAGAAAGGTAATGAAAAAGTATAAGAATGTAAACTTACTCATCTTAGATGAGTGGCTATTAACTCCGTTAAAAGAGACAGAAGCAAGAGATCTTCTCGAAATCATAGAAGCACGTCATCAGCATGGTTCTACCATATTTTGTTCTCAATTCGACCCTCGGGGCTGGCATGACAAAATTGGCGAAGGTACGCTGGCAGACGCCATTCTAGACAGAATTGTGCATGATTCCTATAACATACTAATTGACGGCACAGTTTCTATGAGAGAACGTAATGGATTGTCGGCAACAAAATGATTCCCGAGGAAGTGGAACTTCGTATAGCAAGGTATTTCTTCCATAATTATTTACCGGATGAAATAATGTGGGAAGTGGAAGAGAAACTCTTGGCAGCCTGTATTTGGGAAGATGAAAAGGATTTAGACCATGATGAACTCGTTAACTGGGCTCTTGATATTATTAGTAAAAAACTAGACGGAAAACACTTTAAATAAGCTAAATAGCCATTGAAATGATTTAGGTTTCAATGGCTGTTTATCAATTTCATTATCCTTCTCTATGTACTGGGACACTAATGTCATAGGTGGATCAATTTCTTGTCCGGGGTGGGTCAAAAAGATGGCAGAGGTGGAACTAACTTATGTCCTTCTTCATAATTGAAGCAGCGGTTATCATTGTTTCATATTTCGATTATTTTTTAGTTGTTCTAATTCGACTTTCCCCTACGAAATATCCAAATTAGCACCGCCTATTTTTTAGAAAATGAAGCTAATATTTTCTCTTCTGTAGGATCCTTTGGTCTTAATCTACCCTTATTTAACCCTCTTTTAGCAAGATTAGAACGGAACCGCGAAATAATCTCATCTTTTTTTTCTGAATCCTGTTGAACTTGTGCTTCAAGTTCTTTGAGTGTAGTAGTGATCATTTTTTCATCACCCTTTTTCTCATTTTTCGTTACATATAGTATAATTTGAAACGGCTTTTGAAAATTTGTTTATTCTTTCCATTTTATCACCTTTCTTCATTTAAAAAAGCTCTCTTGCATATTTGTAAAGATACGCAAAAGAGCTTTTTGTCAACCACTCGAACCTGATCCTATCCCATAGGAAAACTCGTCTAGTGGCCTAATATTCACTATACTGGTTTGAAACAAAACGACAACAACTTTACACTTTTTCACTAAAAATTTTACAAATTATCGTTTTGCTGTTTTTCTAACTGATTTCGTATTTCCACAAGAGATTCTTGCATTTTGAAAAATACAATTAATAGTTCACAATATACACGTGTGATTAATGGCCCAACAACAATGACCATAAATCCCATAAAGACTTGGGCTCCACTACCATAATATGATGAAAAACCAGAAATAATCATGCCTAAACCAGAGATAATTGAACCCACTACACCAATCCAAAATAGAATTTTGATAATCGTTGGTGTGATCATCCTGTCAAAAGAAATATATTTTTGCATATGATTCCCCCCTTTCCAAACTGTCATTATATACCAGTTATACTATTCAAAATCTATACTATCATCTCGATACTGTCAACATTTCATCGTCACGAGGAACAATTATTGTCCGTAGAAAATGTTCTTACAAATTATGTATAACCATTTTTTATTCTTGTTTCATCCACAATCAAAAATGGGGTAAAAAATACCGAGTAGTAGTCACATTGAACATACAACTCATAGTCTAATCTTGTTTATTTCATTTTACTTCGTTTAATTTGCCTAGTTTTGTTTGAAACACAGTGGCAACGTATTAACGATGCAAAATTAATGTTCTTATACCGTGCAATGCTTTCTGAATTATCCACGGGTGTTTTACAGTGTCCACATTACGCGAAGAAGACCAAGCAGAGACAACTGAAATAATGATTGATCTATACGATTAATCATGTGTAAAATTTGTGTAAAAGAGAGTCATTTTCTATCGTTTTTGAGCGTAAAATGACTTCAATAAAAGCAAATGAAAAACGCCGCTAATTATTAATCTAACAACGATTAGCGACGTTTTCCATTTTTTTAATCTTACACAACGTTATACTCGTAGCGTCCCAGGAGCGATTCGAACGCCCGACCCACAGCTTAGAAGGCTGTTGCTGTCTCCATTAACCACTCTGAAATAACAGGAAAAACATTGATATTACCGCATTTTTTAAACGGTGCTTCCGATTGAGTCGGAACAATTCCAACCCCAAATGATGAGTTTCAACCCCAATTAAACCCCATTATAAAATCCCACTCTTTCGACTAGGGGCTTTATTCCGCATATTCAACTTCCGCAATTGCATCAAACTTAATCTTATGTACATTTTCTTTTATATCCACCACATGGATCTTCCTATTTATTTGATCGATAAAATGGACTGTGCCTTCTACATCTTCAAAGAAGCCATCAAACCAAACAGTAAAAATTAAAGGTTGGTTGAGCTCCATTGCTATATGTAATGTCTCGTTGATTTGCTCCAATTCTTGCTCGTCCAGGACCGGTTTCTTTTTCCTGTAATAATCCACATTTAACTCTTTGAGCATTTTGACGTGTTCCGGCAACATCATGGCAGTCCACTTTTTCGTGCCGCGGTCCCTGATCATATAGCACCCCTCCTCTGTCTCGCCGGGGCAACCGATAATATGTTTGACACATTAAAGGTGCGGAATTGTCTCCTGGTAAAGCAGTAGGCTTTGATTGCTGTATCTGTAACGGCGATTACTTCTATAATACGCTGTGACAGCTGATTATTTCTGTTTAAGTAGATTAATTCAAGTCTCTGTTTAGACTCTGCTGAACGTTTTAATAAGCTTTTCATATTATCACCCCGAACAATTGTTTGTATTTATTTTATATTATATGCGAACGATTGTTCTGTATTCAAGTGGAAAAATTTATATAAATTACTATAAAATGCTTGTCTTATTATACTATGCATAGTATAATGTAAGTATAGAAAGGAGGTGGACAAGTGGAGTGCTTAGGAAAAATAATAGCCTTAGCAATTTCAATACTAACTCTTCGTCAATTATGGCTCGTCAACCAAAAAACGAAGTTAGAAATTGAAAAGCTAAGGCAAGAAGAAAGAAGAAAGAGACGAGGAGGATAACTCCTCTCTCCTTCCCTAAGTATACCACATGGTTATGGATATAATAACAATCTGTATCATTATTGCTTGGGTATTAGCAATCCCCTTGTTTATCCGTTTCTTATTTTTAAAATCTAAGAAAAGACGGTTAATAAAGGAGGCTGAACAGCATGGAAAAGAACAAACAAACCGCGGCGAATAAAAAGTGGCAAGAGAAGAATAAAGAACGTGCCAAGTATTTAAGCAATCGTTCTAGGGCTAGGAGTTTTATACGCAATCAGGCAACGTTGGAGGATATCGAGGAATTTAAGAAGCTGCTTAATGATCGAGAGGTTTTGTTAAAAGATGAAAGTTAAAGTCGGTATGCGTAAACCTAGCTTGAAAAAACGCATCAGCGCCCGTACAAGCGTCAAAAGGCAGGTCGTACACCGAGCCGGATTAAAGATGCCGCGCGGCTACGGATGGGCACGGAACCCTAAACGGTATGTATACAACAAAGTATATCAACGGACTACGTTCGATGTGATTAAGCTACTAAAGAAATTGTTTAAGTGAAAAGGAGGAACAGGGAAAATGAAAAGACCGGCAAGTATGTTAGTGATAGGGGATATAATATCGTTAAATAGGCATCCATACGAGATACTGTCAATCAAGTTTGGGGTACGAGCCGACACACTGAAAGTCAAGTCAACACGGGGTACGAGAGATCGCGAAGTGCTAGTTTATCATTCCGAGGAAATCAATGTTAAAGTACCCGCTATTCCAATAAACGAATAAAACAAAAGCCCGGCGCTAATGTCCGGGCCTGTTTTATTTATCCGCGCATCTTTTTCAGCAGCGCCGTATTTTGCGCAGCCGTCCCGGAGTAATTCTTAATTCCGTACTTTGCCGCTAACTTTTTCCGATTAGCAAGGGACGAATCCTCGCCGATAGACTTTAGATAATCGACAATGCTGCCCGTTTTTTGGTCGCCTTTTTTAGCTGCAGGTTTTGCAACTGCAGACGTTTTACCGCCGACCCTCAATTTATTGAGCAATTCAAGGTTTTGCTTTTCCGTTCCTTTGTAGTTTTTAATCCCGTGCTTTGCAGCTAGCTTGGCCCGATTAGAAAAAGAAGAATCCTTCCCAACTGATTTTAAATAATCAACGATACTGTCGCCAGTATAAGAACCGCCTGTGGATGATGGCTTTTTGCTAGCAGCTGGCTTACTTTGAGCCTGTGCAGGCTTGGACGGTTTATTAGGTTTCTTCCCGTTTAGCTTGGCATTGACTCTCTTTTTAAAGTCAATAAACTTTTGACCATTAGAAACCCAAGGTGCAGGGCAGTTTTTATGAGTAATGTCATAATGCCTTACAATATCATTTAAAGGATTCCATCCGTACATTTTTGATAACTCAACAAACACATCTTCTGTTCTAGCAATTGTATCAGGATGGAAAGAACCATCTTTTTCTTGGCACATTTCCACACTGATTGATAGGAAGTTAGCGTTTGGCTTTAATGCTGGCACACCCCGATATGTCCCGTCATTAGCTGCATATGCAACTTCATTTAATGGGATAATACAAATTGCTTCTTTTTTGTCTACGAAAATGTGAGCAGACGCATATCTACGTTGACTTGCAGGCAAACGATCATTCATTTCAATCAAAGTTTTGCCAAAATAAGTGACATGATTTCTAGCGGTTGCACCAGGATTTGCAGTGTAATGTAAGACACCTTTTCTGCGTGCGGTTAATTTTGACCCCGGCCTTGAATATTTATTTAATTTGATATAATCGTTTGACCAAACTGGCATTATAAATCCTCTCCTTTTAGATATTAAAAAAGAGCAACGCTTATGCGTCACTCTTTAATTTCTTCATGTAGTCATCTGCAACTTGAGCTTCTTTTGTAATACTGTTATTTTTCCACCACGCCCACAATGAAGTAATTACCGTCGCAACTATCGAAACGCCTTCGTATATTTGATCCTCCGAAAAAGGTAACGGATTCCAGCCCGCCACAACGAGCGCTTGGTTAATTAATACGATAGCTAATACGATTAACCTTACGATTGCTTGCTTCATTTTATCGTCTCCTTTTCGTTATTATTTAAAAAGTTGTCCGAGAATAAAAATAGCCATCGGAACGACTGCTGACGTAAGCAATCCGATAGCCCACTTCATTGTTGACGTAATATTCTCGATGTCGCGTGTGTTTGATTCCGATTTTTGCAGCGCCTTGTCTGCCTTCTTGTCCGCTGCGTGCGCCGTATCTCGTATCGTCCGTACGTCGTCAATCTTCGCTTCCATACTTCCGAGTCTTTCGTAAATGTCCCGCACTAGATCGTCATGCACCTTGTCGCCTCCCTATTTAAGCAAAATAAAAGCCCTAATCGGGACTAAATGTATGCTTTACCACGCCATTGACCACGAACATGACATAACCGTCATCATTAATGGCAATGTACGTATCATCACTAACACCGAACCTAGCCGCATTTATAGAACTACTAATGTGTACATTATTTCCAACTTGCATGCGCCTTGTCCAAAGCCTATCCTTTTGTGCTTGTGCAATCAATTGGCTTGTGTCATCGCTGTCGTTATAAATGATGTTAAATGTCCCTTGTTTTCGACTACCTGACTCATTTCTGCCGCCAAACCACAGGATGGCGTTGTGCTCTGTTGGAGTCTGCTCGAAAACCATACAAGCCTGATCTGTACGGCGGTTGTTTTTCCATAACTCGGCATCCGTATATAATCCCAGAAAACTTCTACCTGCCCATGCCTGTGGGCCCGCAACGGCTGTATAGTTGTTGTCTATATTAAAAGCTGCTGTTCTGAATGCGAAATTACGGACATCATTCCGTAAATGAATGATGTCAAAAAATGAGTTGGCAACAAGCAAATTAAGTCCCCGGGCATAGGTTGATCCATTGCTCATGGGAATGGTTCCCCGTCCGAAACTTCCGATCAGACTCTCATCTGTATGGTAAAAATCTAATGAATATTGACCAAAATTCATCGTCAATTTATTTCCAAAATAAGACCAAATCGAACCGTCAGCAATATCAATACGCTTATTTCCGCCTGCGGTGATTGTTCCGGCCAAAATATGTTCTGCCAATATTCCGCGCCCGGTGATGGCATTTCTAAATGTCCTGCCCCCGTCTTGTGACACGCCTAATCCGGCGCTGGTAAGCATAACAACTAAATTAGGATTATCGGGATCCCGGGCAATGATGCCATTTGTAAAATCAAGTTCCGTTTGGGCAGATAAAATGGCTTTGGTTACGTTGGCAACCTCGCTAGCTAACGCATTTAAAGGCAGTTTCTTTCTACCGTTGAAAAGCTCATTTACTGTCTTTGCCGCATTAGAAAGACTCGCCTGATGCCGTTTGACAATATCCTGTGATCCAAACGTCAACCGAATATCAAGTATATTTCCGCGCCAGTCCCTAACTACTGATTTATTGACGACACGAACCTCTTCATTTAATAAAATGCGTTCATCGATGAGAAATACCCTGTCACCAACATTTGTCTGGGCGATAGGGTATTTTTGTTTGGTTAGATCATGTATATCAGCGGTCACGCTGATTTTCAGAGATTCATCCACTAGCTTTTTTAGATTAGCATCCATTACGGAAGCGATTTTAACTCGTCCATCCTTTATAGGCGGGGCATGTCGCTTGCCAATACCAGGGATATTTGCAATGGGAGAAGTGTATTCCCGAATAAGTTTGGCATCTTTCCAATCTCCGGCTTCTTTGTCACCCTCGTAATCACCGTATCCTTTGGCATATGTCCAAAAGCCAGTTGCGTCGGTCTCTTGTACGATATTCGAGGCATTGAGCCTGTGGCGATACATGACGTTTAAGTCCTCACCGATTTGCTTTTCTATGAAGACGGTTTTCCCCATAACGGTGAATTCTGCCTCATATCGATTGAGTGCATCCTGGAACATTTCTAAGCGCGTGGATCCACCACCAAATCCTTCCCAGTCTATTGCATAATAGTCGCCTGACATTTGATAAAAATAGCCGCTATCAGCAAAAATGATGTCAAATGCGGACTTTGCTGTGAGCGATCGATTATATTCCTCATATACCCGGTCATTGTCAAAGTCATCGTAAAATGATGGAATGGCTCTGATCTCTGCGGATAACAGTTTACCTTCCCCTTGCTTTTTAACAAAGGCGACTTTGTAAAAGTTCTCGTCATCGTCTACTAACGTCCACATTTTTTCAAGGTTTTCCAAAAATACAAGATTGGGTTTAGTGGGTTTAATGACCGCAGAAAATACCTTATTTCCGTTTAATTCTTCCTCAATCTGATAAGTCATTTGAGTGACATAATGCCGGTTGTTTAAGTCGATAAGATACACGACATCACTCCTTTAAGCATAACCTCTTGCTTTCACAATCCGCTGTCCTACAGCGCGTGCAACCGCTTTGGCAGTTGTATTATTCGATTGCAGCATCATGAGGTACAAAGCATCTTTAAAAGTAATGCGATCGCCCTCATTAAAAACAAGCGAATCTTCAACCTTGTCACTGGCTTTAAAGCTGAACGATTCGTTTAAATCGGGAACACTTTCGATTAAAACCAAACTTGTTAAGATTTTCGTCGTACTTGCAGGAGATTGTCTCTCTGTATTTCCTTTAAGAAAAAGCTCATTTAATGGCGTCCCTGTATGCAATAAAGGATTCGCAGGCAATAAAATAGCACAAGCCCCTACTGCGTCAATGGTAGGACTTGCGCTTCCGTTATTTTCTATAATTTTTATCGCTTCATCGAATAACTGTTTCATTGCGATCCATCGATCACCGTCTGCCTTTAATATTGTACCCGCTAATACATGGCCTTTTTGCTTATGCTGTACGACTAGACATAAATTGTGGACCACACCTAAAGTTCCAGTTTTTCCACCTAAAATCGTATAGCTTTGTTCAAATGCAGCATCTTGCACTGACGAAGTAATATTAATAGTTCGTGCACTGGATCCTTTAATGGCAACCTCATAATTTTTAGTTCCCCAAACTTTGGTTAACTCCGCAATCCCTGCAGCATGTCGAGTAATCAATGTCATATCCTTCGGGCTTGTCAATTGGCCCGCAGCTGATAACCCGCTTGAGTTCTTAAAATTTGGGTTATCACACCCTAATCGAGCTGCCTTTTTATTCATCTCGGCAATGAAGACTTGTTCTGCAACTTCATCAGAAACAACATTACTATCAGGTGGGCGGATATCTGCAACGTCTCTTTCTATTTCCTCAAAACGTGCTTTAATGTTTGTAAAATGCTTACCTTTTGCATCACTTGTTTTAGCTTCACTTACATCCTTAATGTCAATTCCGACCAGCGTTTTCATATATGGTTCATAAGGCGTTAATGCATTACCTTCTTCAACCTGTAATCCACTGGCTAACGTCCGATTGACTGAAATTCGGATATATACTGCGTTATTTTCCGTTTTCAGCATATCTCCTTTAGCAACGTATAAAAATTTAATGAAACTTTTATCTTTATCATACTGTGCCGTATAGATCGGGTTATTCGTTATATATGATTGCCCCTGTTTGATCAATTCATAATCTGCGGTAACATTAACTCCATCGTCGGTGATTTCTCCGGTCACACTAACTCGGCCACTAATTGTATCATGTTGATTGAATATATTTTTCCCTGCCCTGATAAAGCTGGTTTTATCGGTTGTGATCGCTCCGGCGGGGATAAGGTCTGATAAATTTTCTTTAATCTCACTTTCTATTTCAGTGCCGAGATCAAATAACTCTCTAAAATTATCATTAATATTGTTTCTAGTTTCCCGATCCCATAATACACTTATTAACTTTATTGCCATATTTCTCGCTCCTTTTTGACAAATAAAAAAGAGAGGAAACTCTCTCCCTCTCTCTCTATCTCTTTATTGGTAATAAAAAGGAAAATCGAATGCAATCGTAGCTCTGTCGCAATAATAAATTTGAAATGAGTTCCAACCTGGTGACAGCTCAATAAAATCTTTTCGAGTATCTCTTAAAAATGTCAGGCTATTCCGCGTCACATTGGGACCATCATAAATCACTTCGTCCGTATTTTTAAGCGGTACATTAATCCTTGCACGGCTGCCGTTGGTCAAATTCACCAATTGGAATAACTCTGTGCTGCCGACCACATTACTAATCGTTATTTTCAAGTCCTGCTCAAACGGATGGATAGGCACGTTACCAGCATTAAAAATCCGGAAAGTGTTGCCGGCAATTGCATTGTGTGTGTAAATCAATGCATCGTCTACTGCTTCAAGCCCCATACCAAAGCCCCACAACTCGTCATTTGCGCTGATGCCGTTTCGCTGAATGTCTTGAGTGGTGCCGATAGATTCAGCAAAGGGGAGATCCGTTGTTTCAAAGATCAGTTCCCCTTCGCCATCCAACTCCATCTGTTCTAATTCAAACACATTCTGCAAACGCACCAAATAGCGTTTACCGCCTATAAAACTATTTTCAGTATCTTCCATCATCCTTGGCGCTTCGTTCGTGTCTACAAAGGCATACGCAAGTTTCTTGGCCCGCCGCATTTCCCGGATGTAGAAAGGCTCTTTATCAAGTATCTTTTCAAATAAAAAATCCCTTAATAAGGGATAGTCATGTAAATCATGTGCCCTTGCTTCAAACGGCACTTTTATTGTCCTTGCATCATATGTCGCTCCATAATCAACACGCCTGTCGGATCCCTCTGGCTTTGCATACACAGGGTCAATAGGGATTGACGACACAACAAAGTCCTTCACTATGATTCCGTATTGCTCAAAAGTGAAGGACTCTCCATTAGCTTTATTTATTTGGATGTCAATCGTCAAAACCTCCTTAGTGTAGCATTTACCGCATTGACAGAGTTAATATCATCAACAAACGCTTCAAAGTCGTTGCTACCGAGTTGCAGAACGATTTTTGCAGGTTGTTTTTGTGAAATGTTCAACTCGCTTGTAACGGTATTTTGCATCTGCGCGCTCGCTGTTTTGTTTATGCTTGCAACTTGCCCTCCGATATCAAAAGGCTCAATATCCGGGATCGCTGCATCAGCAAGCTCCTCCGAAGCACGCCCGACTAAACCGGTTGTTTTCTCAATACCTATAGCTAGGCCTTCGCCGGTCCAACGTCCAATCTGCGCTAATACACGCGACGGTGAATGAATGTTTAGTATCGACTTAATCTTGCCGGTAACTGCGTCTGCCGCATCTTTAGCCGCTGCAGCTACATCAGCTACTTTTGCTTTGATTCCGTTTATGAATCCTTGGATGGCGTCTTTACCAATCTGTACAAGGTCAATATTCTGCAAAAATTCTTTGGCTTTGTTCCATGCATCCTCGATGTTCTGCTTAGCTTCATCCATCTTATCTTTGGCGGCCTGTTTAATGTCGTTAAACTTATCTACAACCGCTTTAAGCATTGCGGCAATCTTGTCAGCAGTTGCTTTCTTAGCGTTCTCCCAAGCGTTCATGATATTCTGCTTTGCTTCGTTGAGTTTATCCGTAGCCCACTGCTTGATTTGCTGGAACTTCTCTTTTACGATGCCCCATACAGCAGATAAGACGCTGAAAAAGATTTTCTTAACGTTATCCCATATGACATTAATAGTGTCTTTAATGAGCTTCATCTGCTGATCTATGAAGTCTTTCATCACCGAGAAATCGCCGCGAACTAGCGCCATTATGAAACCTACAGCATTCGAGAAAGTTTCTTTAATAAAATTCCATACAGTTTCAATAATCGTCCAAACAGCTTCCATAGCGTCTTCGATAGCGTGCTTTATTTCCTGAAAGTTGTTTATAGAATCTCCAAGGATTAGACTAAGAGCATCACGCCACAGCTCATCTATAAACATCCAAGCGTCGGCTAGGATTCCGTATATGGCGTCCATTGCGTTATTGAACGATTCCTCCCACGATAGTAGGTTCTCGTCTATTACGGTCTTGATATTATCCCAGATATTACTAAGAGTATCCTTTACTGCACCAAAGGCTTCGGCCACCGTACCGATCCAAGCAAAGAATATTTCTTTCGCATTTTCCCAAAGCGTAGTCACGTAATCCATAACGATGTCTTTAATAGCGTTCCATATTTCGCCGGCAGCCTCGGAAATATTCGTCCATATAGCTTTAAGGTCTTCCTTGAATCCTTCAAAATCTCCGGTAACAAGGTCGATAAGTAGCAAGATAGGCCCGAGTATAACGTTTTTGATAATTTCCCACGCAGACTCGGCGATTATCTTTATGTTTTCCCATGTATTTTCGAGAAAGCTTACTAGGTTATCAAAGACCTTAGAACCGACTTCAACCGCCCTTTCGAAAGTCTTCGAGAAGAATTTTATCAATGGTTCAAATGTGGTCGTGATGTTCTCATAAACCGTCTTTACTTTATCGACAATCCCGTCCCAAATACTTGTTGCCCCTGAAGTTATGGAGTCCCATAGATCAACAAAAAAGCCCTTTACGGACTCCCATATACCAACAACGCTATCAACGGCCGATTGCCAGGTGTCTTTTATTCCATCCCAAATAGCAATGGCTTTTTCTTTGATACCATTCCACAAGTCTGTGAAAAATCCAGACACCTTGTCCCAAGCATCAGTAATGAATTGCGATGCGGCTTCCCATGCAATCTTCAAAGTTTCCCAAATAACTAACCCGGCTATCTTGATTTTTTCCCAGAGTTTCTTAAAAAACTCACTTATCGGTTCCCAATATTTGTAGATCAGGACCGCAGCCAAAATAACAGCACCGATTATTAATAACCAAGGGTTTTTCATCATAACCCCGTTTAGCAACTTGAATGAAGTTTTCACGTTGTCTATTGCGTTTTTTACAGTATTGAATGCTGACCACGCTGCTATCATTCCGGCAACAGCAGAAGCGACAGCTCCCATTAAAGGCATCCACGGCTCGAGAGTGTTATATATTTCTTTCAGCTTCCCAACGACAATAGGGATAGATTCAGCTGCTTTTTTCAGCACATCTTCAAATTTGGACCCGAATTCTGCTACCATTTCCCGCATTGTAGGAAGGCCATTTGAAGCGAGCATTTCGTCGATGTTTTGGATAATGGCAATAACACCACGGGCAACCGCTGCCCTCATGTTGTCAAATGATCCTGACCAAGACGCTCCTGCCTCTTTAGCCGCACCTTTGATGGATTCAAAGTTCTTTGTTCCGTTCATCATGGCATCGTTCATGACATCAATGAATTCATCTGCTTTTAACTGCCCTTTCTGCATCTGCAACGCCACGTCTTCAACAGATTGGCCCGTAGCATCGGCATATATCTGCATGGCAGGGATTCCCGCTTCTGCCAATTGGTTCATGGTGTCCATCTGTATTTTACCTTTGGCAGTTGCTTTTCCTAGAGCATCAGTTACACTGCCTAATGTCTCATTCGTGCCATCACCGTAGAAAGCCACAGCGTCGCCCCAAGACTTGAAAGTAGCAGTCGCTTTATCAACATCCATGTTTGATGTAACAAAGCCTTGTACAGCCTTTGCGCCAACATCCAGACCGTATGCAGTCCCTTTTACCGTTTCATTTACGTTATCCAGGACGGATTGAGCTTTCTCGGTTGAGCCTGTCATTGTAGTCATGACTCGCTCAAATTGCTCCATCGTATCAATACGGCCAAAGGCTCTGCTTACTGAGTCCTTGACCATACTGAACCCTTTGGCCAATCCTGCTGTAATCCCGATGGCTCCCACAAGTTTTCCCAGCGTCAAGCCTTGTGTTGATTTCTCTACACCTTTTACACTGTCGGCGGCATCCTTAAACGCCTTGGAAAACTGGTCAGCTCCCGATGCTTTTAATACAGCTTCTACACTGTAACTCTCAGCCATTCAATTACCTCCCTTCATTCGCTTTCTTGGCTAACTGAGCCAGTTTCCGTATGTGTGGATCAATGCGCTTGGAAGGTTTTTCAACTTCTCGTAATCGTTTTTTGTAATCAAAGAAATCCTCAAACGTTTTAAAGACAGGCACTTGTTTCTTTCCTTTTTCTTTAGTGGCGCCCGCCAGTTGGTTAACCCATGCGGATAAATATATATCATATTCTTTGTCCACTCTTGCGAGGTTGTAAGCTTTCATTTTCAATTCGTACTCGTATAAGGTCATATCCTCAATGTCGGATAACGATTTATAGTCCAAGTAACGGAAACAATTAAGTATTATTTCTTCGTAGGTTTCGATTGATCGGTTTCGGCGCCTTGAGCGTTTTTGTTCGCTTCTTTGAGCGCCTTGAGCGTTTCTTGAACGACCGGTGACTTTCCCAACTCGTCCTCAACCTGCTTGAACAACTTTTTTAAGCCCTCTTTTTCTGCGTGTTCCTCCACAGCATCGTCAACGTCTTCTTGGAGATACTCCCCTTTTGTAGCTGCATGGATAATGTCTGACAACGTAGGGACACTTCTTTGGGCAAGCCCCATCTGTGCATGCATGACGCCCATGCCAAATTCCAAACCTTGATAATCGATTTTGTATTTTTCATCCATTAACCGCACGAACTTTACACCAAATTTGAGTTTTGCGTTTTCGTCTTTAATCTTGAATTGCATTTAAATTCCTCCTTTGATCAAATAAAAAAAGAGAAGGTGTAACCCCTCTCTTTAGAAATTTTCCGTTTCTGGTGTTTCTGCAACTGTATCAGCGAAAGCGTACTGCACGGCTTCTTCCTGTTCTGCTGTCAATGTAGCAAAGCCAAATTGCGGCACAAGTTCAATGGCAAAATCACCTGAATAAGTTGATTCATCTTCTGTTGGTGCACTCGCTTCCCAACCATTGAGATATCCCTGCGCATACATAGCAGGATATTTACCCTCAGAATTTTTCAACCCTTCGTCAACAGTCACTTCCCATAATTCCAGCTTTTCACCGTCTATTACAGAATTTTGCAGCATAGAAGCGACTGGATCATCTGTTGCCTGAACCGCCTCTATCCCTGTCACTTCTCCTTCAAGTTCTCCCAGCTTGCGAATTGTCCCATCTTTCGTTACAACTGCATCTGTTGACCTTGTAAGACTAAATGTGTGGTTGGTTTGAAAGGCTAGCTTGGCAGCTTCCTTATCTGCATCCTTTAACAAACGGAAAAGAAGGATTTTTTTCTTACCTTCCAACATTGCTTTTCTTGCATCAGCCATTTTAAAACCTCCTAATTAAATGTGAATTCAACTTCGATGATTCCGTGTAACAACGGTTGCGCTGTCGTGTTGTCTATCATTGTTTGAGATGTTACATTCCTGTACCTTACATAAAAGTTTGCTGTTTTCTTCAGCTTGCGACATTCAACCTTCAGTTTGTCCATCATGGTTGTTAGCTCACGCCGTTCTTGATAGTCATGGTAAACATGCAAGGTTAATTGCATATCGCCATATAGCCTATCCTTTGTTCGTCTGTCTTGATCGAAATACTCACCTACGTAAACAAACGGCAGTTTGTAATCTTTCGGCGGTAAGTAATCCACCGTTCTGAATCCCAGATTCATAGACGCTAAAAATACGGCATTATAAATCTGTAATTGTGGTGACATTGGTTCCATTGCATCACCTTATTTCATCAATCTTTTCATATCATTAATGAATTTAGTTCTTTGCGGGTAAAAAGCAGGACCGACAAACGGTTGGGCTGCCATAAACCGTGTACCTTTTTCCAAGTACCAACTGTAATCAGTCGTTGGCCCAACTCTTGCGGTAAATCCGCCATCTTCAAATGTTAGCTTGATTGACCGTTTTGTTGTCCCTGTTTGATAACCTTGTGTAAAGCTGGCCTTTCGCATCATGCCTCTTTGCATTTCCGAGCCATTCAGCTTAACAACGTCTTTCACGTCATCCAGCGTTGCTTTCTTTTTGAGTACACCGATTAATTGATCCGCCCCTCTAAGCTTCACCGGACGCCACCCCTTCCAAATAAAAAACGCCCTTCCTGTAATCGGATTGGCGCTTTACTTCGTATTTCTGTTCATCAATCAAGATATAGTCGATTTTGCCATAATAAAGGCGCTGTAACCTTGCAACGGTAATCACCCTATCAATCTGCCCGAACAACTCATTTGTACGCTGGATGCCTAATGTTGACAGATTACAAGGCAGCGTGGTCTTGATGATCTCGCCTTTGACATGCTTGCCTTGGATTGGGTCATAATAGGATTCGGTTTCGTTTACGAAGGTTATACGCTTATCGAAACGCAAACCACCACCTCCATTAAAAAAACACCCTTCAAGGGCGTTTTGTGGTTTGGTTTTACCACCTATATAGCATTCGATGAATTGTAGCTTTCGAAACACCGAAACGTTCTGCTAAATATTGGTACGTGTATTTCCCTGTCTTGTATAACGATTTGATGTCTTTCACATCCTGTTTTGTTAGTTTTGCTGCAGGGTGCTCTGTTTTTGGTTGTATTACTCTCAACTTTTTATCCAGAGAATGTCTGATGTTTTCCGATGGTGTTACCCACTCTAAATTTTGAACGCGATTATCCGTTTTATCTCCATTTATGTGGTTCACTTCTCTTTTGTTATCGGGATTCGGAATAAAGTGCATTGCAACAAGTCTAGCAACATAACCCACAGTCGCTACCCCATTCTTATTAAGATTAACTTTTGCATAACCACCGGGGTTATAACTGATAACTAAATTTATCCCTTCCACAAACTGAGTACCCCCATCACTTCTTGAAACGTACCTATCCAAACTTCTAACCCTTCCTTTATCAGAAATTTCGTAGTACCTTTCAAAGTCTTTAATCGGTTTCCAGATTTCATTTTCCGTGCTATACTTTTCCATGTAATCAATCCCTTTCTGATTGGTTACCACAAGTCGGGGTATGTCCAGTACCGCCGGCTTTTTTGGTTACCCTTATTATATCATGGTGTTACCACCTTTACAACACGTAAATAGCACTGTATAATCTAAAGTAGAGGTGATAAAATGACAATCTCAAGTGATAAAACTAGAACCATGCTCACATTAGAAAAGGAAGACAAGGAAAAGCTAACCGAAATAGCAAAGGAACAAAATAGAAGCTTTAATAATCTTGTTGAAACGATACTGAAAGAGTACCTCGCAAAAAAATAGCTTGGTACTCTTAAACAAATATCACCTTGCCCCGACCCGGTTTCTCAGGTGGATCTTTATGTTCAGCGATAATAGATTCATAGGGTACGAATTCATCTTTCAAGTCGTAAAAGGTGATGTTATGCCCATCGACTGATTCAGAGCGCATGCCTTCTGTGCCAAGGCGATTAAACCGCCTGATGCTGATTTCCTCGACAATGAAATTGAGTTTTTCAGGTACATCCTTACCTAGCAACGCCCTAAGATGACTTGAAACGTTATCTATAATGATTTGTAATACTTCATCTTGCAAACTGTCATTTATCCCTAACAGCGTCTTTATTTTTTTTTGCATTTTTCTTACCACCTTTTTTAGTGGTTTTTCTTCATTTTCTTTCTCTGCCTGTAAGCGTCTCATCCTGTTGAAACTTGCTAAACCCATAATCTCACCTCACAAAAGAAGGGGATAACCCCTTCTTACAGTGCAATCTTGTGTTTAAATGCAACAATACGGACATTCTTAGGCTCGTAAACACGTGTCCAGTTATCTGCGGTGGCAAGTTCCGCATTCGTAGGAGCTTCTCCAGCAACTTTTGCATCCGTGAATTTCACTCCACGAGGATGCAAGATAAAGTGTTGACGGTTGATTAAAATGTCGTCGCCTTGCAAGCTGTCACGATCTGTTTCAGTAGGCACTGGAGCACCGCCATTCCCTAATCCAATAGCCCCTTGACCAAAAATATACGTAGTGAATACATCATCCTCAACAGGCATACCATCATCAACGATGACACGTTTACCCATGTACGTAGGAATCTGCTGATTGTCACTATCTTTGATAAACTCAATTAAATTCTGCTTACGTAGTGAGGCGTAAGTGGAAGAGTGTACAGCAATGGCTGTAAGCTTGCTTTCTGCATCTCCTAACTTGTAGGAGGCGTCAATGAATGTCTCAGCTGTAAAACCATTGTTTTCAGTCTCTCCGGAAATGTCATGTGTATTACTTGCCATAGATGGGGAATCAAATACACCTTTAAGAATGGAAATTAAGGTAGCTTGTCTACGTCTTGCCCAATAAGCCGCAACAAGGTCACCAATGGCTCCCATCGGGTCATCACCAGAGAGAGCTTTTGCAAGGTCATTTGCGGACCATGCCTTTCCTCGTAGCAAAAGTACAGCTGCATCTTTGCTTGCTGTGATTTTATCAGGCGTTAATGGCGTAGAGTCGGATAAAACCTCATCCTCGCCGCCTAGATCTTCCCAATAAGGCATATTGATAATACGTCCTCCAGTGGAGGCTAGTCTATCCAATTCTGGGTTATTCGCAATAATACCACTTTGCTGTAAAGCGGACAATTCCGCTGTACGTTCGATTACATACGGGTTAAATACTTCAGGTACAATTACATCTGCGATTCTAGTCGTCATATCTTATCAATCTCCTTTATTCTGCGCCCTCGAGCGCTTCTAATCTTGCAATGATATCGTTATATTGTGCTTCTGTTCCGAAACCATCCTTACCGGGCGGGCCAGGGTCACCTTTTGGCCCTGGGTCTCCTTTCGGACCCGGATCGCCCTTCGGTCCAGCTGGTAAATTAACTCCTCTTAAAAACCTCGGTACACGCTGTTTCACACTATCACTCCTTCGCTTGCAATTGCATACGTTTAGCTAATTCGGGGTCTTCACGCATGATACGCGCTTGCTCTGTCAGATTACGGTGTTCTTTGCTCCATGGATTCTTTGTTGTAATAGAACCTCCCCCAGCAGGTGGTGTGTCCTGCCTTAATGCTTCTTTTACCTTTGCGTTGACAGCTTCATCAAACGCTTTTTTAAAGTTATTAATGTTAGCGAGTGTATTTTCCGCATTATCAGCAAGTAGAAAATCCGCAAAGTCAGAAGGTAATCCCTTATCAGCTAAATCGGATACCGCATCAGCCTTCAACTCTTTGAGTTCGATCTCCCTTAAACGCTTTTCAATGTCTTTTTCACGTTGGGAGAGTTCTTCTTCCTTGCGCTCCTTCTCGGATAGCTTGGAAAGGCGTTCCTTTTCCTCTAGCGCGGCCTGTATAGCCTCTTGTTGCTTGGATTCCCATTCCTTTTGCTTTTTTTCGAGAGCCTTTGCAAGTTTGCGGTCAGATTCAGCCTCAATCTTCTTCTGCAATTCTTCTGCTGTGAGTTCCACTTTTTCAACTTCTGTATTTTCTGTTTCGTTTGTTTCAGTGTTTTGATTTTCCTCAGTCATCATTTTTCCTCCTATCCCACAGACACTTTCTTCCCAATTGATAGAGACACGACAAATAAGCCCCAAAACGCTGTATAAGCCCTTTGACGCTGTTTGTGCATATTTCTATTCAATTGTTTGTAAAGCCCCTGCACGATGATTTTGAGCATAATAAATAGCCCTGTTTATAGCGTCTATTGGCTAAAGACAAGCGTTATTTAATGTGTGTGCCTTCTACTCCACGTTTTTCCCTACCCATTGTTCTTTTCCTAAGCCATAGTAAGGCTTCTTCTAATTTAGTAATGGCCATAGAGTTTTCTCTACAACGAAATTCAGACTGGTTAAAATGCTCTAATCGGCAAATAACCATAGCAATCAAGTCCTCGTTATTTACACCATTAATTCCATTTTCTTTTATAGGTCCTTTTTGAAAATTAACTTCTGATAAAATCTCTAATGACGGATATGGCGGCCTTACTTGAAAATGATGCGGTGCATTAAATTCAAGCTCCCTTTCTTCTTCGTGCCAAACCTCTGTATATTTGTTTGTTAATAAATCGCACTCAACTTTTTTCATCACACAATCACCCTTTCCGTTCCGTCTTCACATTTATTTGTTTCTTCAACATCTTTTGCAGGATAAGTAAGGTCCACAGTAAACCCAACCGAGCCATCATCATAATTAGTGTGATTGATTTGTACTGTTTCCAATTCATCAGGTTTAGCAGCTTGGAGCAATTCAATAGCTTGTTGTAATAGAATTTCGTTTTTCATTTAAAGTCCTCCTTCATTGTTTTACGCATAAATAAAAAGCACCCTTATTGGATGCTTATTCACTCAATCCGATTTCTACGGGATTTGCTACTCTGAAACTCATAATATCGCTAATATTTCCTTTCAGCGGTTTCGCTTGAATAGAAAACTCTTGCTTGGTCTCGTAATCGGCAAAATCCATCCAAAATGAAGAATCGTCTTTCTTTCTACCACCTATTGCCGCTCCCGCAATAGCCCCTAGTCCTCCAGTTAGTACTCCGCCAACAATAGCCCCTGCTGCGGCTTTTCCTGCGCTTCTTGTATGCTTCTCCTCTTTGTGCGCTCCAAGGAAATAATATAGTTTGCCTTTTATTTTAACGACGCCCTCACCATGGTCCTTTTCCTCGGACACCATTTTGTACATATTGGAACCTGCTTTATTAAAAAGGTTCTGGCCGCCAATCACTTGGAAAGCAGTCTGCTTTTTAAACGCATCTTTAAAGAAACTCATGGAATCCCTCCGGTACAGTTTTAATCAATTGTACCAAAGATTGGTAATGGTTATAAGCCTCTTTCTTTTAATTTTCTGTCCCATTCCTCCCGATCCATAGCAGCTGCCTGTGAGCAACGACAATTCGGATGCATCGGATATGCATTAACCCCAACCTCGGCATCTTTCAACGGGAAAACCTTGCCGTCCAACGCCGCGCATTCAGGGCAAGCGTCAGGCTCAGCAATAAATTCATAAGCATCAAATCCGGATTGTTCCATACAGTCCTGGAATACGTCCTGCTGAACTCGTGCCGATTCTGTTCTCATCAGTCTTTCAGAATTAGCAATACTCGTATCAAACTTCTTCCTAAGAACCCTTGCCAGCTCTCTCGGGTTCTTGCCTTGTAGGATGCCGCGGCTTAACAGTCGGTCCAGTTCGCTCCTTAGAGCGTCTTGGTTATCCCACAATCTGTCTGACCACTTCGCATTAAGAAAAGATGAATTGACAATCGACTGGATGTTTTTTTCATTGTGGTTGAGTGATTCTCCCAAGATGCCTGCCTGTCTTTTATACTCAGCCCTTGCACTCTCGGTCAGATATTCAAATAGGATGCGTTCCTCGTCACTTGCTAAAGCAAAAAGTTCTAATTCGATGTTGGCTTTCAGCAATTCTAGGCGATTGACTTTCATCGTCATATTGTACAGACGCATTTCCTCGTTTGCTTTCTGCGAAAAAGCCTCGCTCCGCTTTCCGGAGTGGGCCGCTTCTACATAACGCTTTGCCTTCTTGCTGTATGCTTCAATATCTAGCTTCCTGGCACGTTTGCGGGCTTCCGTCATAGTAATGCCCTCTTTGTCAGCATATCGCCCGTAAAAGGCATCTATTTGCGTTTGTATCTCGTTCATGGCATCGGTGTACTTCTGCCGGATGCGCCGAGCAACTGCAGCATCGTTTTTGATCATCTTTTTGATGTGTTCGAGTTCTCGGTCACGCCAGTAACTACTCATTGTCATTCACTTTCTCATAAGTAGATTCAAAAATATCTGGCTTGCATGGATAAATTTCTCCTTGAACACCTTGGATAATGTAATCCCCCGGGTTAGCGACCATTACACCTTCCAATGTTTTAACGGCCATTGAAACGACTCCTGCACGATGTCCTATAAAAGTCACTTCTCCTTTTTCAATTGCCTCGACAACCCACACAGGATCCTTGGTTTGATCCCTGTCACCTGTCCACTTAAAGGCATCTATAACCACGGGTTTTTTACGATACTTCGGCATCTTTTTCACCTACTTCCTGTTTATCGTTTTCCTGTCCCCCATCTTTCTCAGGAAAGTCATATGAAACAGCTTTTGTCTGCGGGTTCTCATTTTTGATTCTCTCAAGTTCTTCCAGAGGATTCTCAACGATGGATAGCAAACTCAGCTTCGTTTCATCGGACAGATCACCGCCAAGTTTAACGAATATCTCTATTTCATCTTTCAGCGATTTAGGTAGGTTCGGCGTAAAGGTGATGCTTATATCATTAACATCAAATCCACCTTCTGCAGCAATCTGCATGATGTTATTAATCAGACGGTAACGATCACGCAAAGACTTCTTGAACAATCGCTCTTTTGTCACTCGAACCTGTTCAAGGCCAAACAGTTTATACTTCATAGCTTCACCGGACCTATTGCCAGCAAAGTTTTGATCATTCATGTTTGGCGTGTTGGTAAATTTGTGGATATCTTCTTCTACTCTGGATTTGTATGCCTCTGTGCCCGACACATCATACTGCTTGTAAATGTAATCAGCGTCAGCTTGACCAACCCTGCCTTCTGAATCTCGCTCCGTTTGCAACATCAAGATGCGATTCTTTTTCATTTCTCTGGCTTCTTCAACATCAATATCAAGGTTGCCAACGATTTTTAAGAAAGCATCGTTTAAGTCGGTCATGTAATTGGCAGTATCGGATTGTGCGGAATCATATAAATCTATGAGATTGAGAACATCCTCAAAGTCACCTAGGCGGAATTTATTATTCTCGTATTCAATGATCGGCACACCATTAAAAAGATGTGGTTTTTCATCTTTATGGGTCAAACTAAAATCATCTTCAAGTGTATAAACTATTATTTCTTTGTCAGTGTGTAAGTACACTAATGTTTCATCACTAAACTTATTAGTGATATACCGGACCCCCGCAATCGGCAACCTCTCAACGGTATCGTCATAAACAACAAAAGTTTCTTTTACATCAATGGCAGTGAATCTCGTTTCATCCTGCTGGTTACGATAAAGAAGTTCATACGCTCTACCATAGATAGACAAGTCGAGAATTAGATCAGAATTGTGTTCATCAGCGTCATTGTCGCGGTTTAAGTCTTTTAACTTCTTGTCTGTATCATCATTTTTATGTTGCGTTTTGAGTGGAACGCCGACCATATACCCCTGGATAAATTGAGAAACATATTTTGCAAAGTTATGTGTGGCTCGATGATCGGCCATATCTTCTTCTTTCCTGCGGACTGCTTCCAAAATAGTTTCGTTATTGCCTTTGTAATAGTTTTCTAACGTTTTGAGCCTCGGCAACTGGTTCTGTTGATGATGCTGAATCATTTCACCTAGATCATCGATGTTATCGAGAAGTTCTTCTGCACTAGGATAGGTGTAATGAATGTTGGCTTCATCTGAGAACCTACGTTTCGATGCTGAATAGTTAGAATGCGCTGTTTCAAACTCATTAACCTTAGCCATGGTATCCTCCTTTCTACAAGCCAAGCGATTGCAGGGCTTTGTATTTCTCTTTTTTGTCCTTCAAGTCCACTACCTCATAATCATCCAATCCGTACCAAATGGCTGAGAATGTATGCGGGTCTATATTAAACTCGTCATAAATGGTATTTCCGTTCCTGTCCTTTTTGTAAGTCAGGTTCTTTAACTCCCGAACGGTATTTGGGCATTGGTCAGAACAAACGATTCGGGTAAACCTTTTTACTTTCTTGGTATTCTGCAACCTAGAGCCTTTCGGTTTATATGCACCTACGATGTTTACGCCTTTTTTACGAAGGTAATAGATTGTCTTTGGCTCTGCCGAATCCCCTTTGACACGTTCCTTTGTTCTAGTGAATCCTTCTTTTTCTAAATCCTCGGCTATTTCCACATCTGTTTTCCCTTTGGTGTAATACTCCCAATAGATATAGAGAATCTTTTCTTTATCATCAATTGCCATCCGGACTAAAGCGTTATGAGATTCCTCAAAACCAAAGTCCATGCCCGCCTTGTATATTGGGCTGTAAATGGCGTTTATTGCAGCCATAACTTCTGCGTGAGGTTTGGATTCGAATTGCGGCAGCACCTTGGTTCCAGAAACGCCAAAACGACCTTTACGAGCAACTCGATAAAGGTCTAAATCATAAACTTTTGTGTTTTCCAGTTCCTCTACATAACTTTTAGGCAAGAATAAGTTGTCATCGGCTGTCGAGTGATGATAGTAAGTATCACCAACAACAACGGTTCTCTCTTTGTACAGCACTTCATCATCCAGGAATACCACTTCATCATCCTGCCCTTTGTTTTTGATGAAGAAATGGGAGTAAGTCCAGTTGCCTTCATCTACTGGATTAGTAGATAAAATCATATAGAGTTTCAATGTTGGATGCCGCAAACGGCCGATTAACTCTTTGAAGCCGTCATACTTAATCTCTGAACACTCTTCTAACCATATGAGCGATACGTTATGGATGGATTTCAACTTCTGCGGCTTATCCATCCCCTTGAAGATGATCCTGCTACCATTCGGAAAGCGTATCTGCATCGGAGAGGTAACTGCCTTGATGCTGTTCTCTAACTCCAAGTCGCTGATCAACTCTTCAAATAACGCAAAACAGGATTCTCTGATTGTTTCATACACTTCCCGGACAACAAGCGCTGTCCTCTTTTCCTCCAAAAGTTTTAAAATAATTTTCAACGCAACGTGGTAGCTTTTAGAGGAACCATATCCACCAACAAGGAATTGGAATTTTTGCTCCCAATCAAAGAGAAAATTCTCAAAGTGTGGATTCACTTCTTTTTCAATCATGATCCATCACCTTTTCTCTTTATCATGATTTCAATCGGTCCGGCATCTTTGGTAGTGGAAATTTTATCTGTTTCGGCTTTTGCTTTAGCGATATCAGCTTTCATCTTTTCTTCCTGCAGGCGTTTCTTGTCGTTGTCCGATAGAAGGTCAAAGTATTTAGAGAGCATGTCAAGAGCCTTCATCTTGTCGGCAAGTTTTACCGATATGCCGTCTTTACCCTGTTTGACCTCGGTTATGATTGTGCCGTCCACTATTGAAGACTCATTGAAGTCTACATAGTTGACCTCTTGCATAACCGGATTTCCGTCTTCATCTTCAACAGGACCGTACATGCCAATTACTTGCACTTCTTTCTTTCCGAATGTTGCATAGTCCGTTATATCAGCAAAGGCAATCTTGATGTATTTGTTCAGCACATCCATTGCATCGATGAAAACGCCCTGCTGCATCTCACCTTTGAGCCTTCTGATTTCATCAGCAACCTTACGATTTCTTACTAATTCACTTCCGGTTACATGAGCCCTGTCAGGTGAGTATCCTGCTTTAATGGCTGCCATTGTCTGATTGAACGACTTCACATAATAAATACAAAAAAGCCTTTGTTTATCAGTGAGGTTATCACCTTCAACAATAGGCTCAAATTGTTCTTTTTGTTCAGTTGCATCTTTCTGTTCTGGGGTTGCAACCTTTTCGGTTTTGGTTGCATCCTTTTTAGTTGCACCCCTCGACCAGTCTTCTCGGCTCTTTCTGCTCTTTAATGTTCCGAGCTTCACACTGTGCTTATCAGCCAAAGCAACTAATGTAATCTTAGTTGTTTCCCACTCTTTTCTAATATCCTCCCAGTTTGGCATCTACATCAACTCCACCTCCGAATTTTAGGCATAAGAAAAAGCACCTCATAACGAGATGCTATTTGCGTTTCATTTTATAATTTAGAACATCTGACTTTAAAAATAATCTTTCTCTTGGTGTCTGTTTGATTGGGACAAGAGTTCCGTGATCAACCAATTGTTTTAAATTCTGTCGGCTGCACCCGATTAATTGGATAGCTTCTGTTGTGGTTACCACCTCATCGTTAAGGAATGCTCTTAACTCATGAACGTCTTTAAATTGAAAAGAATATTCATTACTCATGCTTTGATAACCTCCACTTAAGAACTAAGTTAACCAAAGTGAGTACAAACCAAATAACAGCTAAAACCGAGATAACTATTTCAACCCAATCAATGTTTTTATAATCCATTGTTGTAAAATGCATAATGAACAAAAATAGGAACACTAGATTGAACCAATCAATTTTTTTCATGATTTTCAGTGAACATGGTATACTGTAGTTGGAGAAGGGAGTTGTTAGCTCCCTTTCTCCCCTTTCATTTGCGACGTTTCTTCTTGCCGGGAGATCGTCGCTTTTTCTTTTTTTCTTTCTTTTCCTTTAGATCACTTAGATTTTTTACCGTTGTTATAGTTGCCGCCACACTTGCTGTCGCCCATGCTGTCATTCTAAGCACTCTCTCCAAATCGTCCATGTTCACTTATGTATCCCTCCTTTCTATACTTTTATTATAACATTTATATTTACGTTCGTCAATGTAATGTTGTTAATTTTCATTTGCTTTTTTATAGAAAAATAGCGCCATCCTTTCCAAGGGACAGCGCAGACAGATACATAACAGAGGAACAGCAGAACTGAACCTCCCTCCCAGTTTAACATGCTGATTTACCACATCCATAATTCGTAACATCTGGAACATTTGGAACATGTTGGCTTATTTGATCTACGATGCTCTCTTTTATTCTTCTGATGTGTGAATGGGACAGACCCATATGAGTGGCAATCCAGCGATAGCTTTTTCCTTCCAAGATCCAGTGAAGCACTTCCGTTTCTCTTTCGTTCGTAATCAAATGAACACGTTCCTGGATGACTTTTATTTTTTCTTCATATCCTTTTACCTTTTTCCAATGCCGGCCGCGTCTTACGACTTCCCTGTGGACTGGATCGCTTGTCTGCCCCTGCGCTTTTGGCATAGTTGATTCGATTCCATATTGAGCTGTTAATCCCTCTCCTGCTGATTCCAATGACTGTCTCATGATTTTGATGCTGTTAATCATCCAATGGTAATCTTTGAGTGTGTTCTCTATCTCTATTTTGTTCATTCCGACCCCTCCCTCATCTTTGACGGTACGCTCCGCCTTTTCCTCTTGCGTATGTGGGGCGATTTATCCCCATGAGATCTTTATATCTGATTCACTTAAACGCTCTCTGCGGCGTTTTTGTGGCTTCTGCGGATGACTGAAAAATTTGTGTTCATAGCCATTGAAAAACGGCTCCTTAGTCGGTTTTCCAAATGCTTTTTCAAGTTGCTCCCTCAATGTTTGATTCACATTCTCCCCCCCTTAAATATAAAAAGACACCAAAAAGCTTTCACCTTTCAGTGCCTCGGTTTTTCCGATAGCGTTATTAAGTTTTTAGTGGTTCGGTTATCTTTGTGAAATGTGTATGATAACCCGGCCAGTGTTCATCTAGTGGTGAACCTACATATGGCGCTTCTTCAATCGGGAATTTCCACCACAGGCAATCTCCATCATCTTCATGCCACTCTTCGATTGATTTAGGTTCAAGGGCATCTTCTAGCTCCCCAAGTCTTTTTACTGCCATCATGTAATTGAAAAAAGTATCATAATGGGCAAACTCACCAGTTATTGGCTTATGATCTTTCAATGAATATTTAAAACAACCAGGCGATTTCCTTGTAATTCGTTTCATCCCCTCACCTCTTCGTATAACTCACTTCATAATGAGTCGGCTTCCCGTCCTGCCAAACGATTGTCTGTTTTCCAAATCCACCACTTGGCTTGTCTACCTTTTCCAGCTTCCCTTTTTTCACTACATATGCTGCATCCTCTTTCAGGCTGATCACTGCCTTTGTTGTGTTGTCGTGCATGTTAGTCCTCCTGTCGTTTCCGCCTAAAATTCCGTCTAAAAAGTGGGAGCTTTTCTTTGCAAGCTAGTCCCAATTCAATAATAGAATAGCGCGCTACACGTCTACGAAAATAATAGCTCCCCTCAATTTCTTTTTTATGCTCCTCATATTCTTTCTCTGTGCAGCCGAAAACCTCCATTGCATCTATGCGAGCTTTTTGCATAGGAGTCATCCCGTTCCCTCCTGTCATTCCTTTAGTGCTTGGCGGGCTTTTTCGCCACCATCTCTGCTTGCATATCGTCTGTCTGCATAAAACTCCAACGCTTCACGATAGTGTTTGTTTTCTACCTGCATTCTTCTAAATTCGACTGACAATTTAGCGTTTTCTATGTCTATCCTTTCACGGGATTTTATTTCTGAGTCCCATCCACCATCAAGCCATTTATTTTCTTTTTCCAATCTTTCAACATGCGCCATCACAGTAATAAGCGGACTTAATTCTTTAAGTGGTATATTTCTTTCCTTTAAAAAGTTACTTAACTCTCTCATTTCCTTGTTTTTAAGTTTTATGACATGGGCCATATTATCTAATCGTTCGGCTTGTTCCTCCACAGTGGAGATGAGCCAAGTAATATCGTCATCTGGACTATCTATGAACTTTTGTTTTATCTCTTCCAGTCGTTCCTGATCAGTCATTTCAACTTCTCCTTCCCTAGTGCTTGTCTAGCTGTGTTTATACAAAAACTTCGCTATCTCGCCCACATAGGAATGTCCTTCGTCAGCTATCGTTTCAAGAGCTTCCCGCAATCGGGCGTTTTTCCATAGCAAATCCTCCCTGGCATCGCCTTCCATGCTCCACCTTTTTTCTAAATCGTCAAACTGCTTTTTCCTGATTTTTATTTCCTGCTGCTGTTCATCCACAAGAGAGAGAACTTCTCCTACATCATCAACATTGAATGACCAATATTCCCCTTCTGCCCGCAAGTACTCGCTTCTTATTCGTTCCACTGCTTTCATATCACTCACCCCGCACCCCTCCTCCACTCTGCCCCGCAGGCCTTGATTGATTTGTTGCATGGGATCACCTCTGTGACGCTCAATCTTCAAATTGCGAATTAGTATTCATCCTCTTTCCAATCCCATAACAATTCATCTGTTTCATATTCCTCGCCATTTTCATCCGTTGCTACTCTTTTTTCATCTGTTTCATATGGGTAATAATGCTTCTCTACCTTAGCGATATACACTGATTCATTTAAAGTGAATTCTCCTTCTCCTGCTACATATTCATAGTTATCATCTATATATTCTTTATAAATCGCCAACGCCTTTTCGTAGTTGTCTACAACTTCCGTTTCCTGTCTGTCGCTGTCATATACTATCCACATACTTTTTCCTCCTGTGTCACATTTTCTTTCCATTGATAATCATCTTCAAAAGCATGCCTATTGCTAAACCCGCCAACAAACCTATTGTGCATTACTCTTCTACTTCTTCAACAACCATTCTTATTGGGTCACCAATCTCTACTTCACTTGCACAATGGTGACAAATAGAAACATGAAAATCCCCATTGTCCCAAGCTAAGTCTTCCGCATTTTCTTCATTTTCTGCTTCAAATTCCCCAACATATTTCGTCGCATCAATTACTGCATAAACTCTATATTTCGGCATTCTTGTCACCTTTCTGCCTTGCCAATTAGCAGCAACTCCCTTCGGTGCGTCCAGCGCCTGTTTTCTGCTTTGACAATTTCCTTGTTCTCTCCAGGGGCGTATACTTCAACCACTTGGAGAAGATCACCTTCATTCGTTGCAGCTTTCCGTTCGACCGACCAACGAGCAGTGATCATGAAATCACTTCCTTAGCCATTTGTTCGTGGATCAATTTGATATATTTGAGAATAGGATATATTTGCTGTGGAACTACCGCGTTTCCTAATCCTCTAATTCTGTCCACCCTATTGGGAATCCCATCATTTCTTCCCAAAAAGCCGGATTCGGCCGCCCTCTTTTTCCAGTCAATATCATCAAATAGTTTGGTAGTTGACCTAAATGGGCTCTTTCGCCTCGTTGCAACTTGTTGATTGTTTTTTTGTAATCGTTCAACCCTCTTGTGTCCGATGCTGCAGGTGTCGGAAAGGTGGGCGACAACAAAGACCCGGTCTCTTTTGTGTGGTGCGTTGACGGCACAAGCCGGTATAATAAACGACTTCCCTTTGTAACCGATACTTTCCAAGTCAAAAAGCGTTCTGTCGAGCTCCATATTGACGAAGTTAGCAACGTTCTCTCCAACAACCCAAGTGGGTTTAATTTCTTTGATGATCCTAAACATTTCTGGCCAGAGATCGCGGTCATCTTCCTTGCCTCTTCGCTTCCCGGCAATACTGTAAGGTTGGCAAGGAAATCCTCCTGAAATAAGTTCAATTGACCCAATATCGACACCCCTTTCTTGCAATGTTTGGCTGTTTAATGTGCATACATCATCGAATATTGGAACTCTCGGCCAGTGTTTGTTTAATACCTTTTGGCAATACTCGTCCTTTTCACAAAATGCCACTGTTTCTATTCCGGCCCATTCTGCAGCTAAAGCAATGCCACCAATTCCCGCGAACAACTCTATGGCCTTCATGCAATCTCCTCCACCCTTATTTCAACTCTCGGATTCTCGCTATAAAACTTTGAAACTGATAAATCCACGACTTGGGAATCATCCTCATAAATGATCCCATTCATAGCATCAAGCAAGCTTTTTGAGTAATTATCACTGTCCGGCTTGGTTGTAGGTCTAATCTTGCCCACACTGGCAAGCTCTTTTTCCCGCTTTCTGAAGCGCGTTGGTATTTTCCGGTGTATAACCATTCGAACTCTTAAAGGACCCGTAAAAAGCCTAATTCCTGCCCTATGGCGTGCCGATTGAGCAACTAACCTGACGTGCTCCTTATAATTTTTGGATTTGACAGGATCGTATAGCCTGACCCTGCCGTTGATTGTTGTTGCTCTGGGGCGACCTTGTGCAACGGGTTCCCCCGGTATCTCGATGAATAACATCACACCATTCCCCTCGCTTCTATCCGCTCACAATAAAGTTTATATAGCTGCATAACATTGAGGGATTCAAGGTATTTCCGGTTGTAGCCTGTGAGCTTCAGCAATTGCTCCACGTACCACTCTTTGCTTTCCTCCAATTACATCACCCTATTCCTGCTTGCTTCTTCTGAAAAGCCGGATGGATAACGTTTTTCCAATTTCTTGATATTGCTATAAGCCACATCCTCAAGTGTCAATCCAAGGAAAGTGGCAATGCCCGCAATATAGTGCAGGCAATCGCCCAATTCCTTTTTAATCTTGTCCGCATCGAGATCATGACCGTGAAAGACAACTTTCTTTAATTCATCTGTCACCTCGGCAGCTTCCCCTGCAATTCCCATGCCATAGTTAGCCAGTTTGTCTTTTAATTCACCTTTCGGCAGAGTTCTTTTTGATAGATTCTGATATTCATTGAGTCTCATGATCTACCTCCACACATATACTTTGTCACTTAAATTCTTCCAATCCCACAAGGTGCGCCTGCCCTCGTTGTCGTCAAATTCCACCATCAGAAAATCGTTGTCACCGTATAGCCCTGTGATTTTTGCTTCTTTTCCCTCCGCATCGACAATGACCATGCCCGTTGCCAGGTAAGCCAATCGTCATAGGTCCACTTTTTCATGCCTTTTTCCTCCTACCTGGGGTTTGGTTCATGGCTTTTATTTCCTCTACAGTGAAATTCTGATGTTTCCAGCAATGGATATTGTCTTTACGAGTCCCAAACTTCAAGGCTATTTTCCTATCAGAGAAACCGGCTGATTTCAATTCCGCGTATGTTTCTTTGTCTAAACCCTTGACAACAACCTTTATAATCCCGTTCATGCGTTTCCATTTGTAAAATGTCGATTCTGTCATCCCGTACATACGGGCAATTTCTATATCCCTTGCACCTTGCTCTTTCAACCTTTCATATCCTTGCAGCGTGAGTGGGTTCGAGGGCTGATCGAATCTTGCTAACACAACGCCTGTCTCAGTTTGAATTTCTTCTTGGGTCAGCCCTCTCTCGATGAGATACTCGTATTCGCTTGTGGTCATGTCCTCACCTTTTGCAAGGATACGGGCTACCTTCGGCGAATACCGGGCCACTCTCCCAGCCTCTGCCGCCCTCTGGCATATCTCACAATTGCAATTTTTCCGGCCCATGAAAGGTGGATGATCTTCTAATATGCTGCTGACTTGTTCCAATACCATAATCCGGTCCATAGGTTCATAGACTAGGTTCATGCTGTAACAGCTCCTTTTCAGTCATTTTTCAAAATGGAAGATCGTCATCTTGGATATCAATCGGCTGCCCATCATTAGCAAATGGATCCTGCTTATTCTGCTGATAGTTTTGACGATTGTTATTTTGATAGCTTCCTTGCTGCTGGTTATCCCGCTTGGAATCCAGAAACTGAACACTATCTGCAACAACCTCGGTTACATACACCCGTTTCCCGTCCTGTCCTTCAAAGTTGCGAGTTTGAATTCGTCCGTCCACTCCGCATAGGGAGCCTTTCTTCAAGTAGTTAGCTGCGTTCTCAGCAGGTTTACGCCATACCTGTATGTTTATAAAATCTGCCTCACGTTCACCATTTTGATTCGAAAATGGACGATTGACAGCCAACGTGAAATTGGCTACAGGCACACCATTTGGCGTGTACCGCAAATCCGGATCTTTTGTTAGGCGCCCAACCAATACGACTCTGTTTATCATCCTGTCACCTCAAATTTTATTTTGACTCCGGCCAGTTCAAACTGACGTTTATTAGAAAAGATAATGTAGTCAATATCCTGATTAGGTTTAATCGTGCCGTCTAACTCCAAGTGTTTAAGTGGAATCCAGCAATTTTGATTAGTGCCATTGATTACAAACCTCCTGGCTTTCGCCTTGCCATATCCACGATCAATTTGTTGCAATGGAATACCTTTGTAATATTGGATTTCGAAATTTCTTTTTAATCCGTTCAGAGTTTTGCTGTCGTTTACAAAACCTGTATTCATTTCGTCAACTTCCTCCCTGCGCTTCAATAGCTTTTAAGACGTCTTTCAAAGCCAATCTAGCTCCGGCATAAGTTTCCGCAATTCCACGCCAAGTGATATAGTCACCCTCATACTCTGCCGCAGTTGCCAGTTGTAGCCCTTTTGATATCCGGGACAGGTATTGTGCATCCGTCCCTGTCTTCCCGCTGTCCCGCATCTGCTTGTACTCCTGCCCCTGTGCTATCTCTGCCATGCCTTCGTAGTATTTCTGCTTCTTTTTGTGCCATGCTGCTATGTTCCAGGCTTGTCGTTCTGCTTTGGTGTACATGTATTGGAGTTTGCCAATTTCATAAGGTGCTAGGGCATCCATACGGCTGTCCAACTTTTCTATCTCTACCAAAGCTTTCTCGTGTGCCCTGTGATATTTGTTTAGTTCGAGCAGATCGTTATCCAGTTTTCTTTGAGCGCCCATTTCCTTTCAACTCCCTGTATCTTTTTCTAGCAGTAATCCCGACCTGCCGTTCTATGAATCTCACGGCTCCTTCACGATCAAGACCAGTAGCTTTTTGCAACTCCCCAAGCAACGATTCAAACCGCCGCTCGTATTCTACGCCGCCAAACTTGCCCCATTGCCCGACTGTGATGACGATCTGATTAATAATGTGTTCATGCATAATCTCTGCTTCCTTTCATGAATTGACGCCTGCGGTAATCAGTTCCGTTCATGATTATTGGTTCTGAATTCATCATCATTCGCGAAAATATTCGATTTAAGTCTCTTGTTGACTCAAAATCAGATGACGATAAGTTGGTAGTAAAGACGCTACTTTTCCCTGCGCGCTGATCAATGACCTCAAAAATTTTCTGCATTCCCCAACCGGATATGTCACCTTCTGCTCCTATGTCATCGAATACCACTAAATCAGCATTTGTTAGAGTTCGAATGATTTGCTCTTCCCCAAATTCACTGCTCTTGTTGTATGTACCGCGTATTTTTGTAAGCAATTTTGGAGTAGAAATAAATATGGTTGTGTATCCTTTTTTGGTTAGTTCCTTTGCAATAGATACAGACAAATGGCTTTTTCCTGTGCCAAATGAACCTTGAAAAAATAGGTTTCTAGGATTTTTCGAGTCAAAGTTTTCAACGTACTTCCGTGCTTTTTGATAAGCCTGGACAAATTCACCACGCTCAAAGTTTTCGAAAGTAGCGTCCCGCAAAGATTGATTGATAAGGCTGTTTTCTTCAAAAATAAATCTTGTTCGTTCTTTTTTCGCTACTCGTTGTTCCTGTTTCACCTTAGCGATCAGCTCGCAATCGCAACCGATTTTTGCTATATCCGTCTGTCCTTTTAGCGGGCCGATTGTGATCGTGAATTCTTTGACCCAAACTTCTTTCCTACACCCCATGCAGCAATATCTTTCTAGGATTTTTTGAGGAGCAATTTTAGAACCCGTAGTCGTATTCTCCAGAACTTGCTTTATTAGATTCAAAGGACTGACCTCCCCTGCTATTTTTTAACTTCATCAAGCCCCGCATAGCTTCTGGCTCTTTTGTATTCCGCAGAATCCCGAGTGTGTATTGCTCTTTTTTGTCATCATGGTTTTCAATGTGATTCCAGATCGCATAATTGATTTGGTTGGCAGAGTATTTTTGTAGCTTTTCAATGAAGTTGACTAAGATACTTGCTGATATGGTGCACGTCTGTCTTGTAAGACGTATACAGTCAAAATAAGAAACGAGTAATTTATGATTAACCCCTGAAGGTATAGCGTTGGTTCGCGAAGCGAAATCAACAAAGATTTCTGTATCATTGGTTGAGGTCAAATTTTTATTTTTCACTGGAGCTTCGGTGATATATTCTTTTAATGTTTTATTGATGTTTATAATGCTGTTAATAAATGCTGTTATAGTGTGGTTTTTGAGTTGGTTACCTTGTTGGTTAATGGGTTGGTTATTATCATTTTTCAAATCGTCTTCCTCCTTACTATCGCAAGGAGTTTGAACGTCTCCTTGTTGGTTGTCTTGTTGGTTACCTTGTTGGTTTTCGAGTTGGTTAATTTCCTTGCTATAATTTTCCAGTTTTTGGAAGTCATCATAGTTTTCAATAGTGATGATTAACCCTTTATTTTTCTTGTAAGGCTCCGATTTTATATAACCTGCATCAGTTAGTCGTTTGATGGAACCTCTTATATCTCCCCGCGTCCACCCTGTTTTGTTAGATAGACTGATTGATGAAGTGATCAATTGACCTCTTTTGCAGTTTCCTTCTTTGTAATTCGCATCATCGATAAAGTGTTGGTAAAGCATCTTGTCCTTTATACTTTCAAACTGCAATCGGGGCTGGATCACGAACCCCGATGCTTGTATCGACTTTTCCTCCATTGCCCCGATCGCTCCTTTAAGGATTGTTTAACCCAAAATCAATTCACCGATTTCCATCGTGTCTTTGGTCTTTTTCGTGCTCCGGCAATAAACGCATTTCTCACACCGAGCAGGCTCTGTGTTGCCATTTTTGACGCTTATCAATCGTTCAATCATCGTTTCGGTGTATTCATATTCAAAACCAAATCTGTCCTCTGCAAAGTGCAGCACTGCCTTATTCGATGGGTTTTCTTTTGTTACAGCGACGATGTAAGGCGTATATAAACATCCGGTATTTGCTTCAATCACACGTCTGTATATAGCCATTTGAAGTACATAGTCCCATGCTTCGACGAATGATACCCATTCATCGTATTTAGTGCTCCAATAGCGTTTATGAAGATCCTGCGTCGTCTTCAAATCGCTGAATGTTTGTCGATCGTGATTGATGCTATCAACCTTGATTTTCCAATCAACCCCGAATAGGTTTGCTGTAAAGATTTGCTCTTTTTCACCTTCGAGTGCGAACATACAAAAAGGATCACCTTTCACCGTTTCTATCATCCGGTCAGCCGTTTCAAAGTCCGCATACTTAGACCCATTCTTCTTGAAGATGATTGAATTGTTATCCGTTACAAAATCATCAAAAACCTCGTCACTCTCAAATGCTGCATGTGTATATGAACCGACTATCAAGGCGTTGGAGTGGGGCTCTTTGTATTCCCCACTCAACTTAGCCATTGTCTTTGCCTCACACTCTACAAAGCTTTTAAACTGGGAGACTGAGAAGAATTGACGATCCGCCTCAGTCGAATGGTAGTTGTCCTGGTTCAGCGTCAGGATCTGCGTCATCGCCATTCACCTCTTCTTTTTTATCCTTGGCCTCGTCTTTTTTGTCTTTGTCGAATGACTTTGCGAGATCACTCTTACTTTTCTTAACAACGGCCTTATTAAACCAATCATCAACCTTGCTTATTCCGTCTTTCAGAGAGTTAAAAATCTTGATTAGTTCCAAGTAATCAACTTCTGTAAAAGCATCCGCATTATAACCAAATCTTTCCTCAATCATTTCCTGAGTTACTTTGTATTGGTTTTTAAAAGCGTTTAAAGCATTGGCTATCCGATCCTTTAAAGGCCCTTTGCTGTTACCTTCCAATGTTTTATTACACTCTCCAATAGCCGCTTCAACGATGTCACCAGGGATAACCCCAAGAATACAAGCCCTCAATCTTCTTGCTCCGTTATTCGCAACCAGTTCGTATATGTCTCTTGGATCAGTTAGTTTGGTAATGCTACCTTTCGCTTTTCTTGTGTGGGGTACAGTAAATACTTTTTCCTGTCTAACATTCGTTTCGAGGTCCCAAGCGTATGCCATTGCTACAGATTCACCCTCACGTTGTTCCAACTCTTTTACACCGAAAGCGATATTTCCCCAATTTTGAGCCAGCACCTCTGCCAATCTGATTGAAGGGCCTTCAACCATGGTGCTTCCCCTTGGATAACGATATAAAGCTGTTTGAGCAAGGGAGGGACGTTTGCAAGCATCCAAAATGCGTTGTTCGGACTGAAAAACATTCCTTGGGAACTGCCGAGCCATGAATATTTGACCCTTAACTTCTTCTATTTCTCGACTGCTTGATGCTTGAGCCAACACATTTCCCTGCTGTTCTTGGTTATACTGCTGTGATAGTTGGTTCATTATCCGTTTCCTCCCTCGTATCGAATTCCAGCGCTTCGTATACATCTTTCATATCTTCAAATGCCCGGCTCCCAGCTAGGGAGGGAGCGTGCTTTTTTAAGGTTTCGTAGAAACTTCGCAACATAGGATTTTCAGGTTCAAAAACTGGTCCGTTTGGAGTGTCGAAACTCATTTCAATCCCTCCGTTTTTGTGGTATAATGTTTAGTAACAAATATTTTTTCTGCCAGCTTCCTTCTGCAAAAGGGAGCTTTTTTATTTTGCCAATGTGTACCTTGCACCAAGATATTCAATGAGATAATCCTCCAAATTCTCTTCCAATACTGTTTCACCATCGATTTCAATAATCACATCCCCTTCTAAGATCTCGTCCCCCATTGCGTCAATTCCATAGTGCTTTTCATGATCGTTCCAATGGCTGTCAATCGTCATAGGGTTCTCGATTTCTTGCCTAAACATTTCGTTTTCTCCTTTCTTTAATCGCTATGCTGCCGATCATCCAGATGAGTATTCCAATCCCCGGGCCACCGAACATAAAGAACGCTGTCCAAAAATTATCCATGTTTCCGGCACACAATCTTTTCATACTCGTCAGCAATTAGATCAAACACTTTCTCTTTGCTGAATTTCTCCGGATTTTCGAAGTGTAAATCAATAAGTACTTTTGCTTTTTCCCCAAGGTCCCGCAGCTCGTAATCTGTTAAATCCATTTGATAAAGCCTCCAATCAATGTTGATAGGGAACTAATAATTACCGATATCTCTACTCCGGCTGATAACAATTCAATAACTTTTTGGGTCTGGGTTATTTCAAACCACCTAAGACCACGATCAAATAGTAGACCAACTGTCCCTTTCTCCATTTTGGTTACGACTGATCTATCCAAACCCAATGCCTCTCCCATTTCTCCTTGTGTCATTCCTCTAAATAATCTAGTTGCACGAAGTAGGGGGCCGTAGTTCATCTTGCTCACCTCCCTCCGAAGTGCATGTTCTGCACATGTGCATACCTTGAACACAAATTCATCTCATAAATTAGTAAACTTGTATTAAGAGATAGCCACTTGATTAGTAGCTTGTTCCCGGATCCAAGTGTCGATGTTCTCCTTCAGGAAAAAGATTCGGCGCCGGACCCGGAAGTGCGGAATTTCCTTTTGCTTGACCATGGTGTAGATGGTGTCTTCACATACACCAAGGTATATAGCTACTTCTTGGACCGTGAAGGTCATCATCTAAACCGCCTCCTTTTCTGCAAGGAACTTGTTTACAAAGTAAATCTGGCCCTTACCAGTTACCTTTGGCGTCCTGGTAGTTCTGATGGATCCATCAGGGTTATTGATGGTTCGCTTCTTTATTTCGAAAAGGCCCAGGTCCATTGACCGTTGTGTCGGCAGATTGAATGATTCGCCTTTTTTTCTTATGAGGTACCCGTTTTCTCTGAGCCATGCGAATAATCTGTTCTGCCCAATGTCGATTCCGTTTTGCCGAAGGATTTTCGAAAGTTCTCCGACCAAAACAGATGATTCAGATGTTTCAACAGCGTCAGCGAATAGCACTTTTGGCTTCTGCTGCCGGATTGTTCGTTCAGCTTCCAGTCGCTTTTGTTGTTCCTCTTTTAAATTGGTGGCCAGTTGGATAATGGTGTCGGGATTGAGCAGTACTTCTTCAATCTTTTCTGGTGTCATGTAAGCTCCGTGTTTTCTGATGGATTCAATTACATCCCAGACCCAATCCATAAATTCGTTCGCTTTATCTTGCCGACTCCATCGGCATATCTCGAAAATGCCTTTTTGGTTATAGATTGTTGTTGCATAACGTTTCCCATCAGTGGTGGTCAATTTGGTAACTACTGAAAACTGATCCAATCTTTCTTGATTCCTGGCATGAATCTTCGATATAGCTCTTATTGGATCGGAGTAATTTAAGGCATAACCAATCTGTTCACGGGTCATAAAAATATCATTGTTATGTCGATAAAAATCACACATTATTGACCCGAAATTGCTAGATTTAACAATTTCCAATTCAATCACCTCAGTTGATCAGTTGAAATAAATGTAATATTTTCCGGCAAGTCAACATCCAGCTTTGAACCAACAGCAATCCCTTTTGAAGAATTGTAGTGCTTCATATACCTTAGTAACTGGCTCAGTGCCCTTTTATCGAATTTCTTTAATTTCATTTCAACAGGAATTTCTTCGTTGTTTATACAAATCCAAGAGTCCGGTTGATGATGAATGTAATTAATCTTCGTTATTACTTTTGCGTTATTTCCAAACAACCTAGTAACTTGCTCATTAAACCTTTGGTGTATACGAAATTCATTGTTTTGAAAATCTCTTGTCACCTCCATGGCTACCGATCCGTACAAAGCGTTAAATGTTTGATCGTCTTGCCAGTGGAATAATTGTGACGCGGTTTTTAATATTGCCCATGCAAGTTTTTTATCATCGGTTCTTGTAGCAAAAGCGAGCAAATCAAAACGGTTAAATCTTACATCGTCAATGACCAAGGTTTCAGGCTTTCCATTTTTATATTCAATTTTTATGTTTAGTAATTGATTCATGGTTACCTCCTTATATATCTTTGAGAATCCTGAATGTCCGGGGACTGCCATCCCACCAGTCGACATATCCCTTTTCTCTCAATTTGGTTAGGTGAGTGTGCATTGTGCTTTTTGACTTAACGCCAACGATTTCACACAACTCTTCATTTGTAGGTGGGAAGCTGTGATCTGCAATAAATGTTTTTATCGCATCCAACACCTGCTTTTGTTTAGTGGTTAGCATGGTTACCTCCTAAATGACTTTTTTTGACCCGGTTTCCATTTTGGAATATTCATCCGATAAAAAAAGTTGGTTCATTGGTATTTGAAGAACTTTAGACACCATCATGATCTCTTCAGCCTTGAATTTATATTGGCCCACCTCTCTTTTGTAATACATAGAACCATTGGTGAGATTAAGCTTTTTAGCCATATCGTCGATGGTGTATCCTTTTTTCTTACGCTTTTCTTGGATGATATTTAAATTGATTATCATTTGTACACCTCGCTTCTAAATATTCTTTTTTAGAAATTCTACTTAAAGTATATATATTCTAAAATAGAAAGTCAACACTTTATTAAATTCTTTTTTAGAAATTTTATTGTTTTCTATTTTAGAAATTATATAATGAGGTTAAATGCTGTAATAGCAAGGAGAATCCATTATGGATATTGGAAAAAGAATAAGAAAACTGAGAGAAAATAGAGGCATCGAACAACTCGAACTAGCAAAAATGATTGGCATCTCTCAGAGTAAAATGAACAAGATAGAAAGTGGTTTTCAAAAAAGAATCGAACCAGAAATTCTAGTTGATTTATCTGAAACTTTGAACGCCACTGTTGATTACTTAGTCGGCAACTCTGATCAACCTCACTTAACAAAGGAAGAAACCTTTGACGAATTTATCAACGATCCTGAATTAAAGCGTTGGCATAGAGAATTACCGAAAACTCCTGAAGAAGATTTACGGAAATTGCGTAAAATGTGGGAGATTATGCAAGAGGATAAGGATTGACGATAAACAATTATTGGTATTGGGGGCTCTGCTAGTAAAAATGATAAAGAAGTGGTTTCAAAATAAAAAGAAGATGAAATTGTTTAAAGATGAATATTCTAAAGAATTGATCGAACAAGATATTTTGAACTTCGATCATAAAAAAGCAGAACTTGAATTAATGGAAAAGCACGAATTGATACCTTCTGATGCGCAAAATATCGCTAAAGAAGTACGTGTCCAAAGTGTCATTCGAGTAATCAAAGAAGCCCTTGGGGATAACGTCTTGACGAGAGAGGAAATAGACAAGATTAATAAGGCTTTTAACAGCTTGGAATTAACTCATGAGGACTTACCCAAAAAAGTTATTGATGAATTAAGTGAAAACTACCTTTATTACTCAATAGAAAATTCCCCACTGGACGAGTTGGTTCAAAACGATATCAATATAACACTTCCCAAAACGGAAAGATGTTATCTGCAACAAAATAACCTTAAGTGGGTTGAGCAAAGAAGTGTAACAAAGAGGGTTAATTACGGAGGGATTACTGCCAGAGTGAAGATTGCTAAAGGAATTTATTACAGTGCTGGCAGTATATCTCCAAGCGTTCAAAAGGAAAATATATGGAAGGTAATTGATGCAGGAGATTTTTATTTGACTAATAAACGAATAATATTGACTGGAAATAAAACTAGAAATATTCGGCTTAACAAAATATTAAACATGGAAGTATTTAAAGATGGTTTGTTGATCACAAAAGATGCTGGAAATCCAGTTTTGTTGCAAGGTGGATTAAACTTTTATGCGTTATATTTATTATTATATAGATTAATGAACGATGCCGCGTAATTAGTTACAGATAAATAATACATAAAGGGGAATATTAAATTGAAAAAAATCTTATTGTTGTTAGTTGTGTCGATACTAACATTTGGATTAGTAGCATGTGGCAGTGATACATCAAGCAATTCAAATGAGGATACAAACACCGAAAATAAGGAAGAGAGTAAAGAGAAAAACGAAAGTCCTAAACAAGAATTAAGCGACACTACATTGGAAACCGATGAATATAAATTCGTGATAAAAAATACAGAACAACTCAAAAGCCCACTAAACGATTCTCAAATATTAGCGTTAGAAATTGAGTTCACAAATAAAAGTGACGAAGCAACAGACCCCTGGATGGCTTTAGCGACTAACATAGCAGCAAACCAAGAAACAGATACAACGGTAGAGATGTTAGATGGTGCAAACGGGCTTTATCCTGACGATTATAAACCTGAATTAGTCGAGATGGGAGACACCAATGTAAAAAGTGGAGCGACTGTTGACGCTGTCGTCGGATTTGAAATTAAATATCCCGGAGAGCCTGTATACTTAGTAGACTTCGACTCCCCTGATAACCCAGAGAAGTTTAAGAGGGTTATTGAAACATCTAAAGAGTAATTAAAGATAAATAGAAACTTAGCCCTAACCGGGCTTTTCTTATAACCTGTAATAGAACATACGTTTGTGTATTAAAAGGAGGTAACTGTCATGATATTCAGCAACCTGGAAGACTTTATTGAAAATATATACAAGGAGATTGGGATTATAACACCAAAAGAGTTAGACATGTATGCTATTTCGAGAGGTTTAAACATTAAACTGAAATTTTGGGATGAGACTAGCGAAGCAATTGAAAACAGTGGAGAGTTCTGGATTTTTCTTAATGAAGATCTTGGACCAAAAGAACAATGGCAGGATTTCAGTCATGAATTATGCCATGTTTTGCAACATGAGGGTTATCAACAATCAATGGCATCAGATTTTAGGCTATATCAAGAAGTTAAAGCAGATAACTTTATGTATCATTTCTGCGTACCAACATTCATGATGAAAAGTTATCAAGTCGCAAATTACTTCAATGTTGATGATGGGGTACCGATTATTGCAAAGGATTTCAATGTCACTGAAGATTTCGCACGGAAACGATTGATTCACTACAGAAATAAAATTCAACAAGCGAAATCTGACGATGAACATAGAAAGTTTATGGAAAGGCTTTATCCGAAGGCCCCACCCTATTCGGAAGAAACAAATAAGGTGTTAGATCAGTTAAACGCTATCCTCAAAAAGAAAGGAGTAAAAGCATAATGCCGCAGCAAAGACTTTATTACGACTATGTAGATAACCAACTTATCCCCTATTGGTACGTTCTAACATTCGAACATCGTGAGTTAAATTGGGACAAGCCTGTGCATTACTACGAGGCATACAAGCCGTTCGAATTTATCAAAAGACATGAATTTGATGATTCGATCATCACCACGTCGATCAGCTTGGCAGACTTAATTTTTAATAAGCACAAGCCCGGACAGATTGGATTGAACATAAATGCTATAAAAGAAAAAATCTATAGGTATGGTGTTGATCCTTGGGTTATACGACAGTTACTATTGCCATCCCATGAGATTGGTGAGTTAGTTTCTATGTTGCCAACTGAAAGGCAAATGGAATTAGTTGTTAGTGATTAAAACGAAAGGAGCATTGATATGGCACATATCGAAAAAAGAGGTAAAAATAGTTATCGGCTTGTTGTGACAATTGGATATGACGAAAAAGGGATTCCGATTCGGGAAAGAAAAACAATACAAGCAAAAAACCCAACTGAAGCCAAGAAGCAACTTGCTATTTTTGAAGCTGAAATATTAACTGGAAAATACATCAAACCGGAAAGAATCACATTGAATGACCTGTATAAAGTTTGGAATGAGAACGTCACAGAAAGCGACCTATCCCCTCGCACAAAACAAGAATATATAAATGTGTATAAAAAGCGAATAAAGCCGCTGTATGGCCACATGAAGCTATCTGATATCATGCCTATTCATGTGCTCAACTTTGTTAACAGCCTCAATAAAGATGGGGCTAGATTGGATGGGAAAAAGGGTCCCCTTTCGGCATCAAGTATAAATAATTGCTTCAAAGCATTTAATAGCCTTTTGAGTTTTGCGAAAAAAATGAAGTGGATCTCTGATAACCCTGCACAGGATATTAAGCCGCCAACCCCACAACAAGCTGAAACAGAGATTTATGGACCAAAGGAATTATCTATACTTGCCACCCACCTCAAAACCTTAGACTTTAGATGGGAAGTACTGGTCGCCATTGCTCTAACATCATCAGCCAGGCAAGGTGAAATAGCAGCCATTGAAGAAAAGCATGTGGACTTTGACAGAGGGGGCATACATATCAACCAAGCCCTTACTGTAAGAAAAGGTGAAGGTGTTGTTCTAAAGGAGACTAAGACAAAGAGCAAACGGTTTATATCATTGCCTGGGGCACTTATGGATATGATAAAAAAATTAATCCACATCCGTACTCAAGAAGTTTTCTCGGTGGGTGAAAAGAGAGCGTGGAAAGATCATTTGTTTTTATTTGGTGATATATTCGGTAAACCACTCCGGCCCGATTCCATTAGCCAATGGTGGGGAAGATTTATGGAAAGTGAGAAGTTTAAGGAGTTGGGACTAAAAGAGATTCGGTTCCATGATTTAAGACACTCATCCCTCACTTATCTAAGCACAAAAGGGATACGGCCAAAAGCAGTGCAAAAACGCGCTGGGCATACAAGAATTGGAACCACTTTTGACATTTATGGACATATGCTAATTGAAGAGGATCAGGAAGCTGCAGCACACTTTGACGACCTCTTTAAAAAGCCAGCAAATTAGCCGAAAAAACCAATCCAACCCCAATCCAACCCCAAGTGCCATATTTCGACAAAATCATCAGTGTTAAACTCAAAAGAATAAAACCGCCAAATCCCTTGATATACATAAGGTTTGGCGGTTTTACAAGTAGCGTCCCAGGAGAGATTCGAACTCCCGACCCACAGCTTAGAAGGCTGTTGCTCTATCCAGCTGAGCTACTGGGACATGATTATTTTTAAAGACATTTTTTATTATAAGGCTGGCGCTTCGGAAAGTCAATAGTTTTTTGCAAAGTTATGATTGACTCTTTACCTTTTCGCCAGCCAAAGTTTTATTGTCGCCAGATTGGCGCTTTTCTCTTAACAAAAGTGTGAGGGGTACTGCGATAATCAGCGGAATCAGCGAAATTAAAAATACATCTCCCGCCGCCGCTGCTGAAGCTGCACTCCCATCTCCCCCCGCTTCCAAGCGGATGTTGGATCGGTAAGCTATCAAGCCGGAAAACAGCGCAATCGACAATGACGCGATACACTGACGTGTCCAGTTGTTCAATGCTGAGGCATATCCAGCAACTTGAAGAGGAACAGCCGACATCCCTACATTGATAATTGGCATATTACAAAGAGCAATCCCCAAGTACCGGATAGATGTCCAGACAATAACATAGAGAGCAGTTGTTTCGATGGTTAACTCTCCCATCATAAAGGTCCCTATGGCCATAACAATTAAACCCGCCATGATCAGTGGCAATGGTCCAATCTTATTATACAGCTTTCCTGTGATCGGTGTAAAAAACGCCATGACAAAGGCCCCTGGCATCATGATAAGGCCTGTATGGAGCGCTCCCAAATTCAGTGCAGTCTGCAAGAAAATAGGAACTAGAAATGCTCCCGCGTACAACGCGATTGACAAAATTGCATTTAAAATAATGCCATAAGCAAATCTACGGTGCTGAAACACAGAAAAATTTAAAAGAGGAAACTCTATCTTCAACTCCCTTTTTACGAATAGAAGAAGTAAGAACGCTCCTGCTCCAACTAAAGACAATGTTTTGACATCTGTCCATCCCCATATTCCTGCTTTTGCAAAAGCAGTCAACAATAGGATGCTTCCTCCAAAAGAAAATACCAATCCCCAGAAATCAAAAGGTGTTTTCTCTCCCTTATCAGTATCCGGAAGGAATTTTACTGCCGCGACAATGGCCCCTGCGCTCACTGGAAGATTGAAATAAAACAGCGCCCTCCAGTCAAAAATGTCGATAAGAAAGCCTGCCAGAACCGGCCCGACAGCAGGAGCTAATGCTGAAGACAGACTCCAAAGGCTTATTCCATAAGCTTGCTTGCTCTTGTCAATCGTTTGATAAATGAGCGTCATGGTTGTAGGCATCATAATGCCGCTAAAAACGCCTTGTACCATCCGTGCTATAATCAGCATTTCTATCGAACTTGATAAAATGCAAATGACTGAAAACAAGAAGAAACCCGATAAAGCGGCAATGTAGACCCGCTTGTAGCCAAAGCGCGCTCCGAACCAGCCTGCTGATGGAGCCGCTGCACCTGCGGCAAGCATGAACCCCGTCACTGTCCACTGGGCTGTCGGAAGATGGGTTGAAAATTCTCCCATGATGGTAGGCACAGCAATGTTTACAGTTGACGTGTTCATAACTGCCAGAAAATTCCCAAAGAAAACAGCAGAAATAATGGACCAAAATGCTTTGTCACTGCTTCTGACTTTATTTGCCACCTTGTCACCCGATTTCTAATACGAACTAATCGTATTTTAACAGAATATGTAACTCAGGTGTATCAAAGCGCACTTTCTTAACCAGTTTTACTTGGAAGAAAGCTTTTCGATGTATGGCTCCAGATTTTTCATAGCAGCCGCACGATGGCTCAGTTCATTTTTCCTTTCGGGAGTCAGTTCTGCCATTGTTTTTCCCTCAGTCGGCACGAAAAAGATGGGATCGTATCCAAATCCCCCTGAACCTCTACGTTCATTCAGAATCTTGCCTTCACACGTGCCCCTAACAGTAACAGTTTCAAAGTTGGGGCCTGCTATAGCAAGAGCACAATAGAAGCGTGCTGTCCTTTCTTCGTCAGCAACGGCTTCTATTTCGTCCAAAACTTTATCCATATTATCTTCATCATTTTTCCCTTCTCCTGCATACCTGGCTGAAAATACGCCTGGTCTCCCATCAAGGGCATCAACCACTAACCCTGAGTCATCTGCCACAGCAATGGAATTGGCAAGTTGGGCGATTGCCTCTGCCTTAATGATGGCATTCTCTTCGAAGGTTTCACCTGTTTCTTCAATGTCTGCTACATCCGGAAAATCAAGCAATGTCTTTACTTCCATACCAAATTTTGAAAACAATTGCTCGAATTCCTTGGCTTTACCTTTATTTTTCGTTGCTATGATGACACTTTGCATGATTATTTTTCACTTCCTGCTGAGTCTTCAGGTTTTGAGCCGATTTTTTCAGCCAATGCCCCAAGAGCTTCTTTTTGAATGGTTGATAGTTCCTTCATTCCTTTTTCGGCCGCTGCAAGCATTTCCTGCAGTTGGTTGGCGGTAAAAGTCGATTCTTCACCCGTTCCCTGCAGTTCAACGAACTCTCCTGATCCAGTCATGACTACATTCATATCAACTAAAGCTGCGCTATCTTCGATATAATTCAAATCCAAAATAACGCCAGCTTCTTCAACCATTCCTACACTTGTTGCAGCTAGAAAATCTGTCACTGGGAAAGACGGCAATTCTTTTTCCTCGACCAGCTTGGCAACAGCCATCGTCAAGGCTACAAATGCACCCGTGATTGAAGCTGTTCTTGTCCCTCCATCTGCTTGGATCACGTCACAATCAATCCAGATGGTCCTCTCGCCAATCGCTTCAAGGTCAACAACGGCTCGAAGGGCTCGTCCAATAAGCCGCTGAATTTCCATCGTTCTTCCTGATACTTTTCCCCTGGAAGATTCCCTAATATTCCGCGTTTCCGTTGCCCTCGGCAACATGGAATACTCCGCTGAAATCCATCCTTTTCCTTCCCCTCTTAAAAAGGGCGGCACCCTGTCTTCAATACTTGCGGTACATATTACTTTTGTGTCTCCTACCGTAATCAAGACAGAACCTTCCGGATGCTTCAAATATCCGGTTTCAATATGTATGCTTCTTAATTCATCTGCTTTTCTTCCATCAACACGCAATGATAAATCCTCCTTAAAATATGCGTAAAAAAACAATAGAGGCGGCATGACCTATTATGCCGACCTCTTCAAGCTTATCTATAGTATAACAAATCTCTTGTAATTAATAACGTACTGCGTTAATTTTTTCTGGTCGACTTACTGGAGCGGTCAACGGCTCGCCCTTTTCATTCGCCACTTCCGCTTTTCCATCCACTAGAACTGAAACACTTTTAATGCCTTCTTGTTCTGTCAAAGATAAAACAAGGGATTGTAGGGCGGCATCTGTTATAATGCTCTTTTCGTCACTGCCCAAAATAGACTCATTGAAATTCAATGTGGCGACCTCATCTTCCACTTTAGGCGCTTCTAACAGTTTCACATCGCCAGTGAATGCACTTGCCAGCCCTTTTATCATTCCTGGTCCATCCGCTAGCTCCTTAACCACCGCAGCAACATCATCCTGTTCTTTATTGGAAATACGGCGAGTGACCGGCACATAATAGACTTCATCATCAGCCTGCGCTAAATAATAAACAGTCACGGGTCGAGTATTCGTTATATCCACTGCTGTGGAATCATCCAGGTTGATGCCATCCTGACGTGAAAGTCCCTCTTTACCAATCGGGGTTCCGTTTACAGGCATCTCATTTAATTGCTGCCCCTTCATTCTTAATTCCACAGACTTCACGGATTCAAATTGTGTCAGGGTCCAGGTGACAGCCTGTAATATTTTCTTTTCATCTTTTGCATCGTAGGTCGCAAATTCCTCAGAGAAATCAACAATCGCCTTTCCATCTTTTATATCCACATCCACTGTTGTACCTGCTGGAAGGACTGTTCTGAAACCATTAGGCAAAATTTCCGCTACAGGACCATCTGCAACAAGATATTCCATGACCTGTTTAGCTGTACTTTCTGTTTTGGGAAGAGGAAGTGTCTGGGATACAACCATACCATTACGGTCAATCAAGTAAAGATCACGCATGACGGTATCCGCTTTTTCTTCCCCTGCTGTTTCTTTATCTGATGCTGTCTCTTCAAGTGCATTTTCCAGGTCCTCACCTTCTTTTAAGTAAGATACATCCTGAGGCGGATCCAGTTTCTCCTTCCCTTTACCGAAAAGACCGCAGCCAGATATGAACGCACTTGCTGCCAGGATCACAGCAACCGCGGCTATTTTCGCCCGTTTACACATTTGTACCCCTCCTAGAACAGTTTGTACTTTCATGTATACGAGCCGTATGTTTTATTTAGACCGCTTGACTGTATCTTTTTATCTAAACTGATGTCGATGCAGTCATTCAATAGGAAGGTTGAAAAAATGAAAATGAAGGGGGCGAGCGATCATTTCACCGGCTTTCCGCACAATTCGAACGAGCCTAAAACCAAAAAGCGCCGCGGTTTTCCCACGGCTGCTTACGGTCAGCTCGGCTGCGTCAAATATTTGCCAAGCTTGGCGGAATGGATCTGCATTTCTGTGCTTTTGAGCCAATCCGCTGATATTTTTTTAAAGATTTCTATCGAACCCGTTGTAAAGAATGTGTGATTGGGTGGTTCCATCTCTGTATTTCTCATATTTTGATAGTGTAAAATGGTACTTACTTCTCTCGCTGTTTCCTCACCTGAACTGATAACCTTCACCTCTGGCCCCATTTCCTGCTCAATGAGAGGACCGAGTAAAGGATAGTGAGTGCAACCAAGAATCAGCGTATCAATGCCGTTATCTTTGATTGGCATCAATGCTTCCTTAACTACTTTTCTGGCAATCTCACTATGGTACTGGAAGCTTTCAACAAGTGGGACAAACTTTGGGCAGACGAGCTGTGTTACTTCCACTTCATGATTGATAAGGGTCAGTTCTTTAACATAAGCCTCACTTCTGACAGTTCCCGCGGTACCAAGCACTCCTACTTTGCTGTTTTCAGTCACTTTTAGAGCTGCTCGAGCTCCCGGTGCAATGACTCCGATAACCGGTATGGGCAGCTGTGAGCGGATATCATCCAATACGGCGGCTGTCGCTGTATTACAGGCGATCACTAGCATTTTAATGTTGAATTTCCTTAAAAAGGAAGTCATTTGCCAAGTAAATTCTTTTATTTCTTCTGTGGGTCGAGGACCGTAGGGGCAACGGGCTGTATCACCGACATAATAAATCGTTTCATTAGGGAGCTGGCGCATGATTTCCTTTACAACTGTCAGCCCTCCGATGCCCGAATCCATTACTCCTATAGCTTCTTTCAATACAAACGCCTCATTCTTTTTTCATTTCTTGATGTAATGTAGCCAAGCTGTCTTTTAAAGCCATGGCATCTTGTTCCGAGAAACCTCCGAAGACATCTTGTAGGTATTCTTGTCTTTTCTGAATCACTTCATTGATGATAATTTCGCCCTTTTTCAATAAGTGTATGCGAACGACACGCCGGTCTTTTGGGTCCTTTATCCGTTCAACCAGTTCTTTTTTCTCCATTCTGTCAATCAAATCTGTCGTTGTACTACATGCTAAAAACATTTTAGTGGATAATTCCCCTATTGTCATGTCTCCTTCTTCAAAAAGCCATTGAAGCCCAGTAAATTGTGGAGGCGTAATAGCATAGTCTGCCAATAATTCTCGCCCTTTTTGCTTCAAGATAACGGATATGTATCTCAAGTCTTTTTCAAGCTCTGCAATTAATTTTTCATTATGCCGGAAACCTGATCCATCATTCATGATTTAGCGCAACTCCCTGTACCCTTTTATATGCATTGTCACCTTTTTTAGTCAAAAAAACAAGAGGGCATTGGCGATTTCCCACTCATCCTTGCTTATAGGAAAGCATAAAAGTCAAAAATCTTATTCATATACAAACAGTACCTATGCAGGCGAACTGTGATTCCCTAACTCGGTTGAAAGCCACGATGCTTTTATATCATGTGCTTTATTTACGATTTCTCTATATAATCCGTTTAACCGAATGATAAACATGAATTTGCCAAAAGGTCTTATGCTAGCACCCATCATTGATTCGGTGTTAATATGAAGTGAAAAGGAAATTGGGCAACCGCTTATCCGGGCCCTTTCATCGGAGATTCATTAAGACTGGAGTGGACTTGGTTTGGACACGAAAAAAGCGTTACCTATACTATTTGCTGTCATGTTCTTTGTGATGGTTGGATTTGGAATTATCATTCCGGTCCTGCCGTTTTATGCAGAAGATATGGGGGCATCCCCTGCAGAGCTTGGCTTGTTAATGGCTGTGTATTCATTAATGCAATTACTTTTCGCCCCTATGTGGGGCAGAGTTTCCGACCGAATTGGACGGAAACCAGTCATGATGATCGGTATATTCGGATTGGCCATATCATTCTTCATGATGGCACTTTCCTCCTCACTATGGATGCTGTTTGTAGCTAGAATTGTCGGAGGTCTCCTTTCATCCGCCAACATGCCGACGGTTATGGCATATGTAGCTGACATCACATCTGAGGAAGATCGCGGTAAAGGAATGGGCATCATTGGTGCATCAATTGGTCTGGGCTTCATCTTAGGGCCTGCTATTGGAGGAGTCTTTTCCAAAACGAGCTTAAATTTGCCATTTTATTTGTCTGGTTTTTCTAGCCTCCTAACATTCGTTTTTGTTCTGCTGCTTTTAAAAGAATCTTTGCCACCAGAGGAAAGAGGACAGATAACGAAAAGAACACCGTTACGCAAAGCTTTGCGCGGACCGATTACCGTTTTGTATGTCTTGCAATTATTCACATCCCTTTCTTTGGCTGGACTTGAAGCGACGTTTGCCTATTTTGCGGCGAAAAAAGCTGGGCTAGATACGGTTCAGTTGGGCTATCTGTTTATGATCATGGGATTGGCTGGAGCTATTGTTCAGGGTGGGTTGGTTGGAAGAATGACGAAAAAGTATGGAGAGGGAGCAGTCATCCAGATTGGGATCGTGGTTTCGGCCATTGGATTCGGATTAATCCTGCTCGTAAACAGCTTTACGACGGCTGCCATCTACCTAACAATATTCGGAATCGGAAATGGAGTCATTCGTCCAAGTGTTTCTGCCTTACTAACAAAGACCTCTACCGCAGGCCACGGGAGCACTACCGGATTGCTTTCATCATTTGACTCTTTGGGAAGGATTGTCGGGCCACCACTAGGCGGTTGGCTGTTTTCCATTTCTATCGGATTCCCATACATTTCGGGCTTGATCATCTCAGTCTTCACACTTTTGCTTTATCAACTTTATAAAGCAAGATCAAATCAAATGCAGCCTATCTCATAATCTGAACTATTTTTAAAATAAGCCTGACCAGTTCAGGCTTGTTTTCTTTATAAAACTGGATATAAAGTCCTGTTTTTCCATTTTATAGTTTAATTTCCATTTCAGCGGGTAACTAATAACTAACCTCAACGATATGACTTACATTCATACATGTAATTGCCTCTTACAAAACAAATGGCTAAGTTGTAGAATGGCTGCCTGCACTCCGTCAAATCGAAAGCAGTTTATACGCTTTCATAACCTTCCTCCATGATATTCACAATAATGTTTCTCAACCTTGTGGTTTATTCTTTTTCCATATCTAGCCAGCAAAATACAATATGACTCTATCAACATGGCTGAAATAGCTGTTGCCCTTTTCATGAATGTTTCTATTAATCAAGCCCTGTATTTAAAACCCGGCTCCTCTGGGATTTTTTGCATTTCATGAAAAATGGGTTTTAAACATTGCTCATTCATTTACATACAGAGAAAGGAGGGAAATCTGTTGAAAAGGTTCAAAGAATGGGCAAATGTGAATAGCTGGTGGCTGCCATGGGTCGGAGTAACTGCTACCATTTTCGGGTTAATCTTTCCAGATGTGCTTTTAAAAACAGGACAAGCTTTAACCAAATTCTTACAAGTGATGTTGGCCTATTGGATCCAAGTGTTGATTGTTGTTTGGGTCATATATATTCAAATAGAGATACAAAGAATGAAAAAAAAGAAAAAGTACCCGTAGTCAAGCATCGCCGTGCGAAAACGGCTTTTTCCTGTTAGTAGCCAAAAAGTGACAAATTCTCTCAAAAATAGACGGAAGATTGCAATTAATTTCAATAAGGAGGATGAAAAAAATGAGACAATTTGTTCGAGGAATTCCATTTAGGGTTGTGCAGAAGTTAAATGAAGTAAATGAAGTGCCAAAAGGAATTGAGTTGATTCAGGCTCCAAAAATCTGGAAAGACACGAAGGGGGAAGGAATTAAAATCGCAGTTGTAGATACCGGCTGTGATATCAACCACGTAGATTTAAAAGATCGGATTATAGGAGGCAGAAATTTTACGGACGATGATCAGGGCAATCCTGAAGTCTTTCAAGATTATAATGGTCACGGTACACATGTATCGGGAACTATTGCGGCAACTGAAAACAACATTGGGGTAGTCGGCGTTGCTCCAGAAGCAAGTTTACTCATTGTAAAAGTTCTTAATAGGCATGGTGTAGGTCAACATGAATGGATCATCAACGGTATCAAGTATGCGATTGAACAAAATGTAGATATTATTTCTATGTCTCTCGGTGGACCTGATCATAACCCAGAGCTTTATCATGTGATCAAACAAGCTATTGCCGAAAATATACTAGTAGTTTGTGCCGCTGGGAATGAGGGAGATGGCAACGAAACAACTGATGAATTTGCGTACCCAGGGAGATATAATGAAGTCATTTGCGTTGGGGCTGTCAATTTTGACCGCCGTTCTTCTGATTTCACTAGCTCTCACAATGAGGTTGACTTAGTGGCTCCTGGGGAAGAAATTTTATCAACATATTTAGATGGGAAATATGCCACTTTAAGTGGTACATCTATGGCGACTCCTCATGTTACTGGAGCGCTGGCTCTTGTAAAGGTTATGGCGAATCAATACTTTGAAAGACAACTTTCTGAACCTGAGCTCTATGCTCAATTAATCAAAAGAACCGTCCCACTCGGCTTTTCTCCGAAGCTAGAAGGAAATGGCATTCTCTATCTGACTGTTCCAGAGCATCTGGCTAAGGTATTTGATCAGGAGTTTGCAGCTACGATTTTAAAAGCCTGTGCTGGCGGAGTATCTTTGAAGTAAGCGTCAAATACAGCCCACATTCTAATCATAGGTCATTCGTGCGATAATCTT
>JAABNQ010000200.1 GCA_009928435.1 Bacillus sp. HF117_J1_D | reverse complement strand
TTCACCCTGGACATGGGTAGATCACCTGGTTTCGGGTCTGCGACCTCATACTCCATTCGCCCTATTCAGACTCGCTTTCGCTACGGCTCCGCCTCTTCAGCTTAACCTTGCATGAAATCGCAACTCGCCGGTTCATTCTACAAAAGGCACGCCATCACACATATAGTGCTCTGACTACTTGTAGGCACACGGTTTCAGGATCTATTTCACTCCCCTCCCG
>JAABNQ010000118.1 GCA_009928435.1 Bacillus sp. HF117_J1_D | reverse complement strand
CCCACTACCTTCAGAGCGAAAGGAGAGAAAAGACATAACTTAAATTTTATCTTCTGGTGTCTTGACAAAGGGGGGCATTACAAAATGCCCTAATATTTTCATCATGTCATGGCTTTTTATTACATTTATCATTTTGCATTTTTAAGAATTTTCACTTCTGCTTGAGTATCTAGTAATCCCTCTGATAATACAGTTACCTTAGCATCTAACTTGTCGATTTTATCAGCATTTTTCTTTACTTCTTGTTTTACATCTTTTACTTCTTGTTTTACTTCTCTTACTTCTTGTTTTACATCTCCTAGTTCTTGTTTTACATCTCCTAGTTCTTTTGATAATTCAGTAATAGCCTGTAAAATCTGCCCATTAGTCACTTCTTTACTCATATTATTACCTCCTCGTATTCATTACTCTTTAATTATTTCACCTTATAATATATCATATTTGTTATCTCTTTTAATCCATTCAATTCCCTTTCAACCCACAATTTCAATACACGTTCTTCAAAGTTTAACATTGCTACCACCAATTATATTTTTAATTTTTCTCTTAATCTTTCAATAGCATTTTAATATACAAAATTATTTACACACAGTAATCCGAAGTAACCCAAAATTATCCCTCCTTCCAAAAAATAAGGTGGCGGTTTTCTAACAAGGTATTTTCAACTTTATGCTCCAAAATATAAACAAGTTATCTACTGAAAATATCCCCTGTCAAAATTCAATGAAAAAACCAAAAACCCTACCAAATTTTCCCTTGGTAGGGTTTTGGGTAGGGAACTATATTATTTTTATCCATTTTATATATTGTCAAATCAACACATTGTAAATGGGAATTTTTACCATTCACTCCCACTCAATTGTGGATGGCGGCTTACTTGTAATATCGTATACCACTCTGTTGACATGCTCCACTTCATTAACGATCCGTCTAGAGATGGTTTCAAGAACTTCCCACGGTATGCGTGCCCAATCGGAAGTCATTCCGTCAATGGAAGTAACAGCTCTGATTCCGATGGTATGGTCATATGTCCGGGCATCACCCATTACTCCGACGCTTCGAATGTCCGGTAGCACTGTGAAGTATTGCCAGATATCTCTATCAAGACCAGCCTTCCTTATCTCTTCACGTAAAATATAATCGGATTCTCGAACGATTTCGAGCTTGTCGTCTGTAATTTCTCCAAGAACCCTGATTCCAAGACCAGGCCCTGGAAATGGCTGGCGCCATACGATTTCATCAGGGATTCCCAGTTCTGTACCAAGTGCTCTTACTTCATCCTTAAATAAGGTATTTAATGGTTCTATTAATTTAAATTCCATATCTTCTGGCAATCCGCCAACATTATGGTGGGACTTAATAGTTTGTGCAGTTGCTGTTCCACTTTCAATAATATCAGTGTAAAGGGTTCCTTGAGCCAAGAAATCAATGCCTTCCAGTTTTGCCGCTTCATCATCAAAAACGTAAATAAATTCGTTTCCGATGATTTTTCTTTTTTTCTCTGGATCAGACACACCCTCTAATTTAGATAAAAAACGGTCTTTCGCATCTATTTTGATGACATTCATGTGGAATCCTTCGCGGAAAGTCTTCATAACGCTGTCAGCTTCGCCTTTCCTAAGTAAACCATGATCAACAAAAATACAAGTCAACTGATCACCGATTGCTTTGTGAATAAGAACCGCTACAACAGAAGAGTCTACACCGCCGCTTAATGCACATAAAACTTTCTTGTCTCCGACTTCTTGACGGATTTTCTCCATTTCAACATCAATGAAACTGCCCATTGTCCACTCGCCTTTAGCACCACACACATCAAAAACAAAGTTTTTCAATAGTTCATTGCCATATTGTGTGTGTTGGACTTCCGGATGGAATTGAACTCCGAAGAACTTTTTCTCTTCATTACTGATCGCACCAATCGGGCAGGAAGAACTAACAGCATCCACAACAAAACCTTCAGGAACTTGTTTGACCAAATCGCCATGGCTCATCCATGCCACTTGCTCCGTAGGAAGGCCTTTGAAAAGGGGAGCCCCTTCTCTTACTTCAATAGTAGCTTTTCCGTATTCTCTTCCCTTAGCTCTTTCGACAATGCCTCCAAAATGCATCGTCATCAGTTGCATTCCGTAGCAGATCCCAAGAATAGGGATTCCTAAATCGAAGATTTTCTCTTCGGCACGAAAAGCATTTTCTCCATACACGCTATTCGGTCCACCGGATAAAATAATCCCCGCCGGTTTAATAGCTTCAATCTCTTCAATAGTGATTGTGTGCGGATGAAGCTCACTGTAAACACCAAATTCGCGGATTCTTCGAGTGATTAACTGGTTATATTGACTTCCGAAGTCCAATACCATAATCATTTCTTGATTTTGCAGTTCTGTTTTTCCTGGCATGTAGGCACCCTCCATATCTAAACTCCGCCCTTGCAAACATTGGACAGAGTCCTTCTCCACTCATCATATCATGATTTCCAACCGTCGTGTTCTATCAAGAACGGTTCATATGACTGTCAATTTTTTCATTTTATACTCGTTTTTCTTCATGGTCAACCTGTTGTCATGATGATTTAATTTTCCGATGCTTCATTCAAAAAAGCTTGCAGATAAGTGAAACTTTATTCTGCAAGCTGCAGTCAATATTATCCTGAATTACGAAAGTGAAATCTAGTTTCTAAATACAAAAAGGGCTCCAGC
>JAABNQ010000117.1 GCA_009928435.1 Bacillus sp. HF117_J1_D | reverse complement strand
AGGATCAAACTCTCATAAAAAGAAGTTTGTTAGCTCATCATAAAGCTGACTTTAACATTATTATTGACGTTCGTTTCGTTCAGTTTTCAAAGATCAAACATAAAGTTGCTCTCTCAAGCAGCTTTTCTATTGTACCGCGTTCGCATTTGATTGTCAATAATTTTTTGAATTGTTTTTCATCTCGTACGAGGCGACTTTTCAAGTCTATCATTTCATCACTCTATCGTCAACACTTTTTTAAATTATTTCTCCCGATTGAAAAATCATTAAGTTTAAGTATTGGCTAATAGAAATATACTATCACCATATATTCTTTACGTCAATACCTTCTTTTTTATATTCCACAAAAAAAGAGGTGCCACTCCTATTTTTCAAGAAAGACAAACAATCTAATCAGTAGACAAACTCTACAAGAATTACTCGACATGTTTTTGCAAGACGCAAATTATTAAGATACATGGCGATCACCATGCTATTACAAAGGTGTCTCAAAACCCATACAATCAATGGATTTGAGACTCCTTCGGCACCTATTCTCATCTCACTGAAGAGCTCTATTTTTATCAAAGCCAAAATTTAACAGGAATGGTTACACCCGTCCGCACGTTTTATTGTTTTTTTGCTCAGTAATAAGTAGGGCTGTTCCGCAAACAAAAGCATGACAATCGCTTCTTTCTATTTATGTGTGATGAGTAACGATTAGAGTCACAATGCTTTGTGTTGATAAATAGATTGACTTACCATCCAAGAAGTAAAATACAGAACAATAGCAATTCCTGCGCCACTAAGGTATAGAGTCGCTGTGGACAAGCTTGTAAGAAACTCTGTAATAGCTGTGAAATGTTTTGCTAGGAATTGGACAATCGGTGGCAAAATCAATGCTGAGACTATAAACCCGATTAAAACCGCCATTCCTATATAACCAGGTTTTAATATATAAAATAACGGAAAAGCTAAAGCCACAAAGACGAAGAACAGACCTGCAGCAATGGCTATATCCCTTATCATATAGTCATAATTAAATAAATATAGAATAATACCAGCTACACCAATTGATAAAACCATATAGACAATTGCTCCAATATATTTTGCAGCAACAATCTCTTTTCGTGTATACGGTAAAGAATTAAGAAGAATATTTGATTCTACCCGTTCATCATATATGTATCCATTTATTGGTATATACGTACTAGCTATCAAAAAAATGAAGGCTGGGCTCATATGTTTGCCAAAAAGAGCAAAGAAAACAATGAATGGAATAAACAGTAAAATTTGTGATTTTTGTATAATGATATCTTTTTTTATCAAATTAAACATGTTGATGACTCGCCCCTTTCACATAAAACATAATATCCTCCAGGGAAGCTTCTTCAATAGTGACACGATCCCCAAATCGCTGCTTTACTTTCTTTACGTCATCTGTCAAAGCTTGAAATCCAGTAGAAGAATGCTCTACCTTTATAAAACTCTTTTCTGTGTCACGATTGATTAAATCAGCACTTCCCTTGACTAAAGCATAACGCTCCCGCACTTCGTCTATAGAATCATTGAAAAGAATTTTCCCCTTTTGAATGAATGTAATATAATCAGCAATATGATCTAAATCACTAGTAATATGTGTGGAAAAGAAAAGTGTTCTCTTTCCATCCCTCATAATATCCTTTAAAATATCTAACAGTTCTCTCCGGAAAACTGGATCTAGTCCAGCTGTAGGCTCATCCATCATGATAAATTCAGCATCATGAGATAAAGCCATTGCCAGAGAAACTTTCATCAGCATTCCTTTCGAAAACGTTTTAACTGCTTTATTTAATGGTAGTTCAAATTTCTTGACATAATCATAAAATTGCTCGTCACTCCAATTTTTATAACTTGGTGCGACAATTTGGCGAATTTCCTTTATGTTTAAACTTTCATAAAACACATTACTATCGTATACAAATCCTATGCGTTCCTTAATCTCTTTCTCATGTCTCGCATAATCTAATCCAAATACTTTTATTTCACCCACATCTGCTTGTAAAAGATTCATTATTAACTTCATTGTTGTCGACTTTCCCGCTCCATTTGCCCCGATAAACCCAGTCACATAGCCTTGCTTAATTTGTAGATTGATATTTTCTAGGGAAAAATCTTGAAAACACTTCGTTACGCCTTTGAACTCCACTATATTTTCCATACTACCATTCCTCACATAAAATAGTTTTAACTAATTGTTTCGCTGTAAATCGTTCTATCAAATGCTCCTTGCGTATTTGCGCCTAGATTGTATTAAGCTCCGCTCATTCAATTTCCTCTGAAAATCCGTGGCATTCGCCGAAGGTTTTAACGTTATTCAGTCCGGTTTTCCCCCACTGAATGGAATACCTATATGTTTTCATCTCACTACTTACAGAAGTAATAGGCTTCTTCTGAATGATGTTAAAACACGCTAAAAACTTCATCCTTTATTCTTTTATTCTTTTTATTACGAAACCTATTCCTTTAGTAATTTCAAATACTCCATCTCAATACAGCACATAGTATATAATAACATTATATACTATATAAACACTATACACATTATTGAAACATGATTTTACCATTTTATCAACCATTTCCCTATCATTCTTGATAAGCAAAAAGAGAGACCTTAACGAAATGTTTAAGATCTCTCCCGGAATATTCAAAAATAAAATTCTTTCAGTCTCTTTCATTTGCTTGTTTCTATCATAAGTTTATTTATTAATCAGTGGGTATACTTTTTATATCATAAATTGGCCATTTTACTTTACCTGCGTGCTCCTTTCACATAAAACATTATTTCTTCTAAGGAAGCATCCTCAATCACAACATGATTACCAAAGTGTCCGCAGCCACCTCCGATGTCGGTTATATTGCCAGCGGCAATGGCGGGGCA
>JAABNQ010000016.1:38769-59707 GCA_009928435.1 Bacillus sp. HF117_J1_D | reverse complement strand
TAACCAGGAATTTACGCCAGTTGTATGTAGGATTTTTCAAGAATTCATATACAGTATCCTTTTCAAAATCATTTGGAACACGGTTTGATTCAAGCGCTCTGGAAAAACCCATCCCATGAAGAACCAGTGCGAAAATAAATTGCATGATAAGACGCGGCGAGAACCCTTTTTCCTTACGTATATTGGCTTGATGTAGAAAGGTACCAATCTTTGCTTGTGTAAAAAACTGCAACATACGTGAATTTGACTGTTCATTTTCTTTAGAATTTGGTAAAATGGTAGACACAGAAAACATCCTTTCTTTGTTGGTGTGGTTACCAGTATTTTACCAAAGAAAAGGGTGTATTTTGTTGATAGTTATTTCGGTCTAAACCCAGACCGGGCATGAATTTAGGTGAGCTTTTTTACTCAGAAACTTGAGTTAATAAATCTCCACTTTTCTGGACCATTTCGACCGTGAGTAAAAATGTCTTCATTAAAGGACCCGTGGCGTCCCTGGTCGTCGTTCTAATGTGGAGTGAACCGTTTCTCCCTTTTCATGAGAAAAAAACTGAATAACAAAGGACATGATCAAAGATTACTCACTTTGACCATGCCCCGGCTCAATGTGTATATTATTTCTTTTTTATAGTAATTGTCCAAGCAGCCTCACTAAGTAGTTCAAAGTTGGTAACTTCATACCCAGATTCAGCCGCCCAGCGTGGAATGCTTTCTGTCGCTTGTGTACAGTCAAAATTGATGACCAACTCATCTCCTGCTGAAATTTTCTCGATTGCCTCTTTTGCTTCCACTAACGGAAATGGGCAAACCTGGCCCATTACATCCAAAGTTGTTGTCATTTGAAACCCCTCCTATGCGGTTACAGTTGTATCGGATACAACTGTATTCTTCTTGTTTTTTGGACGGACAAAAACAAAATACGAAGCCGCCCACGTTCCTAAAATGATAAATAATAAAGAAACCCAGCCTTGCCATGTCATCATAGCAGTCATAACCAAGCCATTTCCGATGGAGCATCCGCCAGCAAGACTTGCACCGAATCCCATCAAGTTACCGCCGATGAAACTGGATATTCCTGTTTTTACATCAGGCATTCTGAAACGGAATTCCCTGCTTCCTTTGGCTGCAGTGAAAGAGCCCAAAAAGATCCCTAGAACAAGAAACACGCCCCAGTTAATATATTCCTGATTACCACTCACAAGAAATTGAAGAATATTAGCGGAGGGAGTTGTAATTCCCAAACCAGCCATTCTTCCAGTCGCTTCACTAAGCGGCCATGCCAAAATGGCAATTCCTCCGACAAGAAGAGCTGTAAAAAATGGATGCCAACGTTTTTCAAAAAGCAAATGGCTCAACCCTGTTCGTTTAGGCTTCATTGTTGGAATGGCAATTTTAGGTTTCTTCCATTCCCTTACAATGAGCCAAAGGACAATGGCCATAAATACAACAATATAGACCCAAACAGAAATTCCAGTCGATTCTGCAATAGAATTGGTTGATATTTTTACAGACTTCATCGATTGATCAACCGGAACCAAGACTCCTGACTTCATCACAGCACTCATAAACATATACCCGAACAAAGCAATCCAGCTGCCAAGCAGCCCCTCTCCTGCACGGTACCATGTTCCTGTCGCACAACCTCCGGCAAACACAATACCAATTCCAAAAATAAAAGATCCAATGATGGTAGCCACCCAGGAAAATTCCCCTGCCGCAAATTCAATAGCTCCGAACTGGATTAATGTATAAACACCGATGCTTTGAACAGCAATGGCGATCAATAACGCATAAAACATGCGGTAATCTTTGACAATATACATATCACGGAATCCGCCTGTTAAACAAAAACGGCCCCTCTGCATGACGAAACCGAGCAGCGCTCCGCACAAAAGACCCGTGACAATCATTTGTAACATCCCTTTATCCTCTCCCTTTCAAAAAACACAGTAAACACATTGGAATTATAAGTGTATTGTAGATGCAAAAAATAAATTCGTCAAGGGTAGATTATTCCTATTTTCCGCCAAAGCTTTGCAATATTTGCATACCTAAAGCAAACTTTTAGGAAAAAAAAGAGACCGAAAAAATCGGCCTACATTATGACTTTTCTTTTAAATTTTTCAACACATTATACCCAAAACAGAAAATTCCCAGCACAGTGACGAATCCGCCCAGTGTTGCGATTGGAAAGAAGACCGGACTAACTCCTAAAATGGCAAGTGCAATGCTGATCATCATGACAGGTAGCCCGATATTATGAAGCCAAAAATGGGCTTTGGCGGCGGATGTCAATGTTAAATGAGGAAATAACAAATATAACATTCCGGCAATTGCAAACGACATCCAGCCAAGCAGATTCATATGCACATGGACCGTGGACAAGGCGAACACATGAGTAAATGACATGTAAAGCCCCAAGGAAATGGCTATGAGGAAATACACAACAGCAATCTTGATCAGTCTGACCCCCATAAAAGCCCCCCTCATCTCTTTATCGTTAATAAATATATGAGGAGGGCCTATCGAATATACGCTGGCTGAATAATCATTTCCCCTTAATCTAACCTCCAAGTCTTCGAACCCTGTCCCTAATTTTCGCTTTATATTTTTCAAGAAAAAAATAAATATTGAGTGGCCTTTTTTTCTTTGGGCGGTACACCTTCACAAAAACTCGCTGTTCCTTTCTGCATAATTTCAGGTCTTTATTTCGCCCTCCGATCTTAGCACTTATGAGCGTCGGCTTTACAAACTGGTGGAAATTCAAACAAGAAACGCTTAAGTTTATATCCCAACAGCCTTTGTGAAGCTTTGAAAAATCAGTGAAACTCCCCTTAAATATCAAGGTGTTTGGATTCTCCCAACTGACAGAAAGTGGAGCATACAAATCTTCCATTTCTTTTCGTCTCCGAAACTGCAAAAATAGGATGAGCTTATCTTGGAAAAGCGGCTCAATTTCTTTAAAGTGGACCTGGCCTTCAACTTTAATACCAGTTTCTTCATTAAATACAACCTTAGTCATTTCCGCTCTGATGTCTTCAAGATAAACCCTTTGTTTGCTTTGTTTTCTTGCTTCCTCAAAAATGACCTTCCATCTCTCTTCCAGCTTTTTATTCCCAAACCTCTTGGTTGTCTTTTTTGCTTCTCTGCTTAAAGCACTCCTCTTCTCATTATTTAAGAAAAGATCAATCATAGCATCAGCTAAACCTTTGATATCTCCAGGTTCAATTAGCAGGCCATCTTTTTCATGTGTGATAATATCAGTCGGCCCATATTTGCAGGCATAGCAAATGACGGGCGTTCCAACACTCATGCTTTCAACAATGGACATGCCGAATGCTTCGGACTTGGATGTAATTAATGAAAAAGCTGCCCTTTGGAAAGTAGTATCTACTTCATAGGTAAAACCTTTTATAAAAACATGATGTTCCAGCCTTAACCTGCTAATTAGCCTTCTGTACCTATCTTCTTCCTTTCCAAACCCCCAAATCTCAAGCTTCGCCTTTGCCACTTTTTTGACCACTCTTTTGAATGCTTTAATTGCATGAGGAACTTGCTTGATTCCTTCATAGCGAACAAGCATGACCGCAGTGTACGGGTCATGCTCTTCCGTACTTTTGCTTGGCATTAAAGCTGGATGACCGGCCGTATGTATCGTGGATCTTCGACCAAAGCGGCTTGCAATATCTTCCGCTTGGCTATCCGTTAAAGTTACAACTGCATCAAGCTGATTCAAGCGATTAAATAATAATTCATTTCTTTTTACAAGCGTGCTCCCGTATTGATACGGTGATTGCAGATGATTACTGTGTAAAACTGCTACTTTAACCGCCTTAGTATCCTTGATTCCCATGAGTATTTTGTCAGTAAAGCGACTATCGGACAACAAAATCGTTTCCCTCTTCTTCAAAATCGATTCAACAAAATGCCGCCGATAGCCTTTTACCGTTTTAAACGACTTGATTTCGTTGCCATTCTGATCCAAGAGAGTATATCTCCCATGCAGAAAACACCTTTCAAAAAAACACCATCCCTCTTTAGTAAGCAATAATTCCTTTATTACTTTCCCATTCTTTTTATCAAACTGCGTCACTTTCCTTGGTTGCCCCTCAAAGTCAAACAGCACACGTTGGGACATCGAATTATCTTGAAAAACAGTCGGTGTCAATTCATCCGTCTTCTTGATTTCCGACTGATTCATCAAAAATTCGTACACATTGTAATGCTTGATATTATCATTCCAAAGTCTGATATCTTTATAATGTTTTATCACTTGATCATAATCCGGATTAAAATCAAAAGTAATCAATCCAATATCATTATAGAGTCGGCTTAACCTGTTAGTTCGCTGGATGGCTGCCCTCGTCAGCCCACCCCTTACTTTTTCAATCGAATGCAGCATAAAATACACGGCACAATCGTTCAAAGCGTTCACCCTTTTGTTTTCTTTTTATTGGCATGGACAAATAAAAATGTGCTTAAACAAATGAGAGTGAAATAACCTAGAAAAATCCGGCTGCATTATATTTAACCTGTGCTATCATAAAGTTATCTAATTTAAGGAGTGACTAGATTGTTAGAAGTATTCCCTGTCATCGTTCCAGTCAAGTCTTCTTTAAAAAGTATTAATTTTTATTTACTTAAAGCGGATCAGTCTCTGCTATTAATTGATGCTGGTTTAAATAATGACGATTGCTGGGACGCTTTGAACAATACATTAAGCAACAATGGATTTGACATAAGTGACATCACCCATATTTTCCTGACGCATCATCATATCGACCACGTCGGACTCGTAAACAGAGTAGTTTCGGCTAATCCGATTCCAGTATTCGCCCACCCCCTCTCTGTTCCTCGATTAAAAAGAGAGCCGGAATTTATCCAAATGAGGATTGAGTTCTTTGACCAACTATACAGAGAAATGGGATGCGGAGAGGCTGGCAAGAAACAGGTAGAACATCTACGGAGAGCGGCGGAAGTAAACCAGTCACAAAAAATCGAATGTGAGCTGTATGAATTAACCTCTGGGGCCTTTGAAGATTTCAAAGTGATTGAAGTACCTGGTCATGCGCCTGATCAAATGGCGTTCTATCATCCGGATACACAGCAGCTTTTTGCTGGCGATCTTCTGATCAACCATATTTCTAGCAATGCCCTCGTTGAGCCTGACGAAAATGGAAATAGAATCCAGTCACTTTCCCTTCATTTGGAATCAATGAAGAAATGCTTGAGACTCCCTGTCGGCACCGTTTTTCCAGGGCATGGCGAGGTGATCGAAAATCATCGTGAACTGATTGAAAGAAGAATCGTAGGGGCTGACAGAAAGGCGGATCAATTTCTTTCACTGATTGATGCAGGGTGTTCAACTGCAAGCGAAGTTGCAAAAAGGTATTATGGGGATACATATGAGAGGCAATTTTCACTCGTTATGTCAGAGGTGATTGGGCACCTGGACTATCTGGAGAAAAAGGGGAAAATTGGGAGAACACTTAAAAATGGAGTTTGGACATACGAATGACATTTGATACATATCGCCAAGTAGTTTTTGATGAATACTTGGCGACATATCAAGTCTAGATGCTCATAGCTCATTATTCCTTTCACTGTATAATTCAGTCATCTTTTTCTTTCTGCCATTTAATAAATTCAATTAATGTTCTGTATTCTTCAATATGATTTTTATCAATTCCTGTTTCTTTTAGCTCGCTGACAAATTCCCGCCATTCTCTTTCTACGCATTCCTGGGGCTTCCCCTCTGATTCAATCAGTGTTGTTACATTCACTTCCAATATAGCTGCTATTTTGTTGATAACTTGGATAGAGGGGTTATCATTTATATTTCTTTCAAGTCCACTTATATAAGATTTTGAGACATTTGCTCTCTCTGCCAGCTCGGATAATGTCATGCCTCTCTTCTTTCTTAATTCTACAATTTTTCTCCCTATCATAGATTCATACCTCAACGTTCTATAAATTTTTTCGGAAGTGAAAGATCAAGCTTCTCTCGTCATTTTGCATAATGACTTAGATAACCATCACATGATCATATTTGACCATAGTGCTACCTTCTGTGTAATCGCTTGCCGGAATATTGGCTTCTCCACGAATATTATTGATAATATTATTAACGAAATTCTGCCCCATCTCGTGAGCGTGCAGGTATCCTCCTCCAAACCTTGGATTGATTTCTGATACAGCATAACCGGTTTCCGTTTTAAAACAGTCAATATCTATAGGGCCCAAAGGCTGTAAAGCACCGATTAGCTTTTCAATCACTTGCTTTAGTATGGGATCTTTGACAGCTATGGATTTATCCGTTTCACCAGCTCTCATATTAATCTTTCTTTTGAGAAAAACATTAGTGGTTTCCTTTGAAAGTAAATCTATATAACAATCAGCACCAAATTCCTCCCCATCCATATAAGGTTGAAAAATATATTCCTGCTGTCCTGTCTTGAAAGGCTCCATTTCTTTTATACAATTCACTAGATGTATTCCGATACTGGCACTGCCATTTCTAGGCTTAACGATGATAGGAAAATGGATTTTTTTACTGTCTAAGTCTGTTAGAACATCATTCATATCAATATAGGTTGGAACAGGGGATATACCATTTGCCAGCAAAAATTGATAGGTCTGATACTTGTCATAGCAAATATCAACCACTCTTTTTTCAGGGACTATAATTTTTATGCCATCATTTTCAAACTGTTCTTTAACACTTGCCAATAAAGATAATTCAGGATCTATCAATGACAAAATGCCCTTGATGTGGTATTCCTTGCACAGTTTTTTTAAATATGGAATATAATCGGGATGGTCTATACGAGGTACAACCTCAAATATATCAGCGTGATATAAGGCCGCTGCAGTCTGGTCACAGTCTGTAGCAACTACTTTTCCCCCAACTTTATCAAGCTCTTCTTTAAAATATTGGATTAGCTTCACCCTGCGCCCAACACTGCAAATCAATATATTCATAAACATCCCCCTTCAACGTTTTTTAAAAAACATATATTTCTTCATTAAAAAACTGCCTAATCGTCTCTTTTTTCCGTGCGACAACGACTTTTCTATTATCTATGGCTACTACTCCGGGACGTTCTTTAATAAAAGGAGGATTAAAAACAATCGTATAGGCTCCGACATTTTCAAAAATAATATAGTCGTCTTCCATTGGCAACCTGTCTTTGATTTCAGAAGCAAGATAATCCTTCTCCATACATGTGTATCCCACGATATTAAAAGTCTTCTTCCCCCTACTTCCATCATGCTTTCTTCTTATAAACCTCATCGGAAGATTCTTTCTATGCAGGGTTGGTTTTACATTATGGACACTTCCGTCCACCAGCACAAAATAGTCATTCTTGATTTTTTTGCTTTCGATCACTTTTGCAATAAATAAAAAAACATTGGCAACCATCGCTACCCCTGGCTCCAATATCAAAAAAGGCTTCCTATCAACGTCCTTGAATTCTTTATTCATAATTCCGCAGATTGTTTCCGCATAATCGTCAAAGGTCGGAACGAATAGGTCATAAGGTTTTGGCAATTCCCCATATATCCCTCCGCCGATGTCAATATATTCCAGACTGTCTAAAATATTTTCTTTAGCCAGTTTGCAAAGGTTCTGGGTAATGATTTTATAAGATTCTATGCTTCTGTCTTTCGTGGAAAAGTGCCCATGTAACCCTATTATTCGAATATTTTTTTGCTCTCTTAATTCTGATAAAGCATATTCCAAGTTCCCATTGTCGACACAAATTCCGAACCTGCTGTATTTATAGCCTTCCTGAAGTGCACTGACACCATTTTGAGAAATATCAAAGTTCACCCTTAAACCAATCGGCACCTCGATTTCAGGGTTCCTCGCTGCAAAGTTCTTTACAAAGTCGATCTCATACAAGGAGTCAATATTGAGAATACTCTTATTGCTCAAAGCAAAATAAATATCATCCAAACTTTTTAAGGGGCCATTGAAAATAATCTTTGTTGGATCCTCTCCTATTTTCAGCGCCAGATCATACTCCAGGCGTGAAACAACCTCAGCATATGCCCCTAGCTTGGATAATTCCTTACATAAATGCGGTAAATAATTCGTCTTATAGGAATAACCAATAATCAAATTCTTATATCTACTTCTAAAAGCCTTATCTATTTTTCTGTAATTCTCTCGTAGCTTGTTAACGTCTAACACATAAAAGGAGGAACCAAGTTCATCCTCCAGTTGCTGAATACCGTCATAATCTAAAAGTTCATGTTCGAATGCCGGGCTGCTTCTTACTGCACCTGCAATTGAATGTTCCACAGATTTCCCTCCATAATTTCTCTGTAACTAGTCGCAGAAGCAGACCAGTCTCCTTTTTTCAGGAAATACATTTATTTCTTTGAATTGGACGCAGTTTCAAAAGTAAAAGCGTATTCTTCTTTTCGTCTCCATTTATAGTAAAAATGTAAAATGAGTAAAAAGAGCTTCCCACGAATTCCATTCGCTTTATATATTCTTACATCATAGCCATTAACGGAACCGAATGATTTTTTATATTGATTGACATTTTTTCCTTGTTCCTTTTCTCCAAATAACTTTCCCCCAAAGTTATACCAGTTGCACCCTCTTTTTTTTGCACTTTGTATATTTTTCCAGTCTAAATATTTATTAGCCCTGCCAATTATTTGGCTATTTTGGGAATCTCCCCTTTTATACCGTCTCAATACAGAATAAATTCCGTATGCTTGCTTTGTATTAATTAAATAGGCGTGAGCACAAAGGACTTGATCATCGCGATTTGTGATATGTGAAATCACTAATGCCCCTTTATCCCTTATTGCTTTTAGCTTTCCTATATTGCATTTCTTAATATTGATTTCATTTGCAAACTCATTATAAAATTCACCAAATTTTCCGATCTCTTCATCTGTAGGATTCTTAAGCTCTGTCAATATAAACTCCTCATTATTAATGGCCTTTCTGATATTCCTTCTTGTACTTCGGCTCATGTTACTGAGAATCATTTCCTCAGATTGTCTTAAATCAATTAAGTAATTAGGAAGTAATAAACATACTGATCCCTTAGGCCTAACAAAATGATCCAACTCCTTATCTGAAGTAAAGAGCTTCATATTTAATAAAACTTGCATATTAGGTTTCATTACATAGGGAGCACTTCCTTTTCCAATCCACTCTACGACATTTAAAAACCCTATTTTATAATTAAAAGTTAACATTTTTCCTCCTAAGCATTACTTCATACGGAACGTATTTCTTGATTGTCATAATTGATCATTCGAAATCAGCTGATGAATAAACTTGTTTACTTGCCCAGGATTTTTGTGTATTTGTAAAATAAAGGTGGTCTTTTGAGCAAAATTCACTTTCATATCCTCTTTTCATCATAGAAAATGATTAATGACCAAGTTCAGATTCAATCCTTCGAATAACTTCATTGATTAGTTCCTTTAATCCCAACTCTTCTGCTTGCTTAACTCTTTTATTCATATCCAATAAAAGTTGATATAGCTCACTCTGCGTCATCAAATGATTTCACCTTTGCAAATGTCATTTATGGAAAAGAAATCCAAAATTCTATTGATCACTTTCGCTTGCTGTCCTTTAGTCATCCCCGAACCAGAAGGAAGACAAATACCTTTTTCAAATAACTCTTCCGCTATATGTTCGTCTTCATTATGAGGGTAGTAGGCAGCACCTTTAAATAGAGGCTGTAAATGGAGAGGCTTCCAAACATGTCTTGCCTCTATATTGGCTTCATGTAAAAAATTCAACAAATCACACTTTGAAACTCCATGACTCTCATCTATCAATAGTGATGTCAGCCATCGATTCGAAAAGGAGTTTTCTAGCTCACTCATGAAGGTGATCCCGGGCAATCCTGATAAATAAAATTTATATTGATTGAAAATCAATCTTCTTGACTGAACTCTATCTTCAAGTACCTCTAATTGGGCCCTTCCAATGCCAGCCAATATATTACTCATCCTATAGTTAAACCCTGCTTCACTATGCTCATAATGGTCAGCATTATCTTTTGCCTGCGTTGCCCAAAACCTGGCTTTATCTAAGGCATGCTGATTGTTCGAAACGAGCATCCCCCCTCCAGATGTTGTGATGATTTTATTTCCGTTAAATGAGTAGATTCCGAAATCCCCCATCGTCCCGCCCGCTCTACCTTTATAAGTAGAACCAAGAGATTCCGCTGCATCTTCTATGACGGGCACTGAGAAATTGTTGCATATATTTAAGATTTCATCCATCTTTGAAATTTGACCGTAGAGATGGACAACTAGAATCGCTTTCGGGAGTGCACTAGCCGCCTTCGCATCATTTAAGGCCCTTTCTAATGCCTGTGGTGACATGTTCCATGTATCCGGTTCAGAATCAATAAATACTGGCTTTGCCCCTAAATACAAGATAGGATTAGCGCTAGCTACAAAAGTAAGCGTTGAGCAAAATACAGTATCTCCAGGACCAACGCCCAGAAGCCGTAAAGCCAAATGAATGGCCGAAGTTCCTGAATTGACAGCAACAGCACCCTTCACCCCTACTAAGGACGCAATCTCCTTCTCAAACTGATCTACGTTCGGTCCCAATGGAGCAATCCAGTTAGAATCAAAAGCATCCTGTACATATTTTTGTTCATTTCCACTCATATGCGGCGGAGAAAGATAAACCGTCTCATTTTTATTCATTACTTTTTCTCACCTCGCAAAGCTGATTAAAGAATCACGATCGAAATCCCGATTACTCTTTTAACTGAATCAATCAACATTAATAGGAAGTACGTTTTTTATTTCCACAATCCCCTTCAAAGTCTGGCATAGTAACATGACTGCTATTGTTAATCCCCTCTGATCTCAATACCTTTTTAATCGTTAGTAAAAGTATTTTACAATCTAATAAAAAGCTTTGATTTTTAACGTACCAAATATCTAGCTCAAACTTTTCTTCCCATGTTATCGCATTCCTTCCATTTACCTGAGCCCAGCCTGTCATTCCTGGTTTGACCAGATGCCGTTTGGCCTGTTCTTCCGTATATAGTGGGAGGTATTTCATCAGTAATGGCCTTGGCCCTATTAAACTCATCTCTCCCTTCATAACATTCACCAGTTGCGGCAGCTCATCCAAACTTAACTTTCTAATCACTTCACCAAATAGACTTAACCGTTTGTGCTCAGGCAATAAATTTCCATCTTCATCTCTTTCATCTGTCATCGTCCGAAACTTATACAACATAAATGGTTTGCCATGCAAGCCCGGCCGCATCTGTTTGAAAATAACCGGGCTGCCTAGCTTCATTCTGATTAACACAGCCGTTAACACTATTAAGGGCAGAAAAAAAATAAAACAGGCTGTAGAAATGATTAAATCAGAGACTCTCTTCATAATTCACCACCGTATTTGTATTCGTAATGTAATGAATTTTATGCGTAATATAACCCTCTGGATTATAAGACTGCCACCTCCATGTATCTTCACACATTTCAATAATTCCTCTTGAAGCACTCCAACCAAGCTCTCTTTGTGCTTTTGCTGGATTAGCATAACTAATATCGATATCCCCAGGCCGCCGCTCTACAAAACGGCATGGGATTTTCTTACCAGCTGCCTTCTCAAACGCATTAACCATGTCCAGTACGCTGTATCCCTTTCCAGTTCCAAGATTATATGTTTGAATCCCTGTTGATCCCAACAATTTTTCAAGTGCTTTGATATGCCCGTCAGCCAAATCGACCACATGGATATAATCCCTGATACCCGTCCCGTCTTTAGTTGGGTAATCTTTTCCAAATACTTTCAGTTCATTCAACTTTCCAATGGCCACCTGTGAAATATACGGGACCAAGTTATTGGGAACCCCATTCGGATCCTCCCCAATCAATCCGCTCTTATGAGCCCCAATTGGGTTGAAGTAACGCAAAAGGGCAACATTCCATTCCGGATCAGATACTTGCAAGTCACCGAGCATGTCCTCGATAATCTGCTTAGTACGTCCGTACGGATTTGTTGCCCTTACTGGATCGTCTTCGGATATGGGTACAGAAACAGGATTGCCATATACCGTAGCCGAAGAACTGAACACCATTCTTTTTACTCCATGCTTTGTCATCGCCTCACACAAACGCATCGTTCCAGTTACATTATTATGATAGTAAGCAAGTGGAAAATTCATCGACTCTCCAACAGCCTTGAATCCTGCAAAATGAATAACAGCCTCAATCTTATTTTCTATGAAAATTTCATTTAAAGCAGTGCTATCCAATATATCAGCTTTATAAAAGCTCAAAGGCTTTCCTGTAATTTGACGAACCCTCTTCAATGACTCCTGTTTACTGTTTGATAAATTATCTACTACTATGATCTCATAACCAGCATTCAGCAATTCCACACAAGTATGACTGCCAATATATCCTGCTCCGCCTGTCACTAATATTTTCATTGGCCACATCCTTTCATCGCAAAAAATCCTGACCTAAAGTTATGTTTTTTAACAAATAATTAACCTTCTATTGGTTTGAATTGTGTAGTTGGATAAGACTCATTTAGCTTCAGAGCATTCTTCCCATAATATGAAGAAAAATAACCGTTCCCGGTTTTATTGGTTCTATAGGTATTTCCTATATATGCTCCCTTACCAAAATAGAGCCTCTGACAAGGCCCTTCCTCACAATGAAAAGAGTTTTTTCCCATATAGAATTTATTGTTTTTTAATAAAGCCCTATTGTTTTCAATATATAAAACTGGCATATCGTCCTGCTCATGCTTCATAAATCTTATTTCACTATTCGTAATCAGCAAAGGCTGGTTTTCTTCGTCAGAAAGAATACTTGAATCAATAAATCTAGAACGATGAAATGCTGTGAAACTGAATTTTTTATTAAAATTGGTCAAAATTACTCCAGGTGTTTTACTAAAATCGAATACTGAATCCTCAAAATAGACTCCAGATGCTCCCAAAAATATCCCTTCATCGATTTCACTCACTGTCCGGATTATTTTACATTTAATAAAATTAATATTTTCAGCAACTTCCCAGGTGGCAATAATCTCAGCCCCTAGATTATGTGAGAACTCACACTCTATAAAAGTAAGATTTTTAGTAGGGTTTTGTTTGGTCGCACCTCCCTCTGGTTCAATATCTAAACCTGCTTTAAGAGCATGTGAGCCATATTTCCCCCCCTCAAGTTGACCAGCATAACTAAATTTACAATTTTTAAAAGTAAGATCTTTTGCCATATCTATTGAAATTGCCTGCCTTGCATTATATTCGGATATCACATTAATAAACTTTCCATTTGTAACCCAATCCAGGTGGCCCACAATAAGACCATCTGTCACCCAATTATGCGTGTAAATGTCCCGAATTATAAAATTACTGGAGTTCTGCAATAGAATCCCATAACCATATGCCTCCGAAAGGTCTTCTGATTCTCGAGTCGTAAGATGGCCATTCCCATTGATATCAAAACCTTCCATTGAAAAGTTTGAACAATTAATAAACACGAAAGGCATAACAGGATAGATATATGTGTATTTCTCGCCAAATAATATTGTATCGATGCCCTTGTGATAATCTCCTTTTACTTTTATTGTGGAGTTATTGCCCAGAACCTTAAAATTCGATACATCTTTTAAAAAAAGATGAGTAATCTGCTCATTCTTTGATCCGTCCCAAGACTTTGAAGGAGCAGTTAACTCCACTCCAAAATCATTAGCATGGTACACACGATCGATATAATATGTCCCTTTCGGAAAAACTAAAGTAACATTCCCCCCTTTTTGATTGACGAATGTAAAGGCATCTTTTAATGCCTGGTAGTCATCGGCAACCCCATCTCCAACTGCTCCAAAATCTTTAACACTAATTATTTCTTGTTTATTAATAACAGACTTTCCTATAATAGACTGCTTCCACTCTTTTGCATTGATTAACATTAGAATACAAATGACAGTCATTAGGATGAGCAATCCGAATTTCACTTTTTTCGATTTATTCACTTCCTTGATCATTCACTATTACTTGGAAACTTAGTTTATTTTTTCCATATGATCGTCTGCCTTTCCCCTACCGTATATTAATGCTTTTAACCGAATCAGAATCCCTAACATATTTTTGGAATCTGTAATAGTGTTACCAGCTACAAAAACCAGCATGACCCATAAGCTAATCAGTATTGCCCAACTAAACCATGATAACCACGTAGATATATGAATTTTAAGCAACATGTAAAAAGGCAGCACGGCTATGATTGCAAAAGCAAAATTTCGTATTAATTTAATAACAGTTGCTTTTACTGATCTTTGCAATATTTTTCTAGACGTATGTCCAATAACGTCTATATTCCGATAAATATGTGATAATATCGAAGCCACAACAACGCCTTCCATCCCCAAAAATTGAACTAGAGTCAAAGACAATGAAATATTTAATAAGGCTTCGATTATTGCACGATACTTCGTCTGTTTATAATGGCCAGCAGCATGAACTAACATCATATAGGGCATTCGGATACAGCTCACAACCCCCAAAAATATAAAAAGAGTCGCGACCATAGGTCTGACATAATTGATATCCTCCACATTTGCTGTATATATACTTATAAATGGTAAATAAAGCAATGCTGTACATGTATATGCCCATGACATGATAAGGAAATACAAAAATTCAAAATTATCAAATCCCATTATAAGAGTCTTTCTCTCTCCTTTTGCCAATATTTCTCCAAAAGTTGCCATCAATCCATTCGAAAAAGCCGAAACAAACATGATCACTCCATTAATTACCAAAGAATAGATGGCAAATACACTGACGTCTTTAAGCCCATTAAAGAGAGTAAGAATCACAAAGGGTGTGCTGAATACTACCAATGCCACCACTTGATGGATGAGTGCATCCCAGCGCATTCCTATTGCCGAAAAATTTGGTTCTCCTTCAAAATGAATATCTTTATAGTTTTTCTTCATGTATAAAAGTATCATCACGATCCTTGTTATATACACAAATGCGCAAATTATCTGAACAGCCAACACATCAAATCCTGCCTGAATCATAAAAGTACATATAGATACGTTCAGTATCATTTCAGTAATTTGCACCATATTGACTATATAGCTCTTTTGATCCGCTATCAGCATCACTTGATATTTTCCAATAATCAAGTATTCCAATATACCGCTGAGGCCCAGTGCAAGGACCATCGAAAAAGCAAGAATCATCCGTACTTCACCATTGACAAAATGTGGATACACAACCGCAAGAGTTATTACTAAAAAAGAGAACAAATATCCGGACTTTTTATAAAAAATTTTAGTCGCAGCAAGAATATTGTTTGCACCCTTTTTATCACCAAGTGCAATAGGCAAATATAATGCTGCAATTGAGGCTGCCCCTACTCCAGCTTCGACAATAGTCAGATAGGATAAAAATTGTCTAATGGAAGTAACAAGACCATTGATTTCAGACCCATAGACCTGGATGTATAGTCTCGGTAGAATCAAGGCTACGAAAGCAGTTACAAACTGCAGGAGCAGGCCTGAAATAAAATTTAAAAATGCCTTTTTACTTCTCATAGTTGACCTCCCATCCAACTTTTAAGTCGCTCCCTTCCTTCTTTGAAATTGCTTGTTTTTTTGGTCAATAAGAAGAGCCCAGCAAATAAGCAGTACTGCCACTATTTTACTTCTATGACGAATAGCAGTTCCCGCAGCGTGGGTTCCATAAGCAAATGTAAATATAATAAACAGCAATATAAAGGAAAAAACAATCAACAATGGCTTATCTTTTATAAAAATTTTTCTGTTTTTAATTAAATATATTGATGCCAAAAAATAGACTAAAGAATCTATAAAGAATGTGATCAAATCCATTGCGCCGCGCCAGTCTAATGGGATAGGAGAAAAGAGAAAATAAAACATCTTTAAGGGAGAGAACAACAAAATTTCATAAAGATTATCATATCTTAATCCCTCTAAATAATTGGATCCACCTTCTTCCGTAGTATTCATTGAGCTATAAAACTCTTTATTCGTAATATCCACGTCACCAAATTTACTAAAAAGAACCTCTCCAATGTTTAATGAAACAACCAATCCTATTATTAAAAAGACTCCCAGCAGAAATAAGGCTTTCACGTCTACACCAAACTTGCTAAGTTTGTGCTTGTAAAATGTATACATGAAAACCAATGGAATGAATGCAACTATCACTCCTGAATGAAAATAAGCTGCAATCAGCAAAAACAATATAGACAATACGATGTTTTTCATTCCACCTTGTTTGTACCATAACACTGAATAATAAATCATCATGACCAATCCGAACGCCACAAGATTTTCCCGCAGTAATATCCCTGAAAATATGATTGTTTGTGGAAAAAAGGTAATGATGCAAATGACTATTATTCTTATCTTCTGGTTGATTGACAACAATTTGAGAATCTTATAAGTGACAATAATAACTCCAATACCCAACAGAGTGTTTAAATATTGAGCTAGCATTCTTTGATCACCAAACAAATAGAAAAAAACCCCTAACAAATCTGCATATCCTGTTAAATACGTGGTATTTAGTAGCTGTAAATTTTCAGAAATTAAAATACCATACAAATAAAACCGCTCCGTATCATCACCACTATGTGGGAGAACAATATACTCCCTTCCATAAATATCTATAAGCAATATGAGCAAACGCAGAATATAGCCAAAAAAGATTATTTTATAGATTTCTTTTTCCTTAATCTTCTCGGCAAGAAAAAAAGTAAAGAGTATAGAATTCATTAGAATGAGAATTAATGATAATGTCTCTAAATCGATAAAATCCTTAATAATATAACAAAAAATGGCTTGAATGAGAAAAATTAAAATAATTAGCATTTACTACCCTTCTTTTATTATCACTTTAATGATGGTCAAGTTGAGCCGCATTCAGCCCAACTTGATTATACATTTCAGTAACGCAATCATTCTCTCTACCGAACCTCCCACTTCCGATCTTTCTCTTCCCCCATCACCCTGCGGTACACCTTCTTTTTTTCTTCCAATATTTTTTCAAGAGAATATTTTTCCACGATAATCTCCCGCCCATTTTTGCCCAATCGAGTGCTCAACAGTTTATCTTGGGCAAGGACCATTAACTTTTCGGATATTTCCTCGGCATTTCCCTTAGTTAGCCAACCACTTTTATCATTGAAAACCAATTCCCTGTGTCCTCTGTTATCGACAGCTACCACTGGTAATCCACATGCCATAGCTTCCATAATATTCACAGGCAGACCTTCTCTTAAACTGGAGGCGACCGCAACATCGCTAATATTTAATAATGCCTGTATGTCGTTTCGATACCCAAGAAAGTCAACCATCTCATCTACCCCCAGCTCTTTTGCTAAATCCACGCAATCATTGAACATTGGTCCTGTCCCGGCTAACAATAACCTAGCATTCGGCACCGCATCTTTTATGAGAGCCAGTGATTTGATCAGCACTTTCTGATTCTTATTTTTATTAAATTCAGCTGCATAAAAAACAGCAAAAGTATCATGACAATAATGATACTTTTCTCTTAATTTCGCTTTATAAAATTTGTTTATCGGGATGTAAAAATCTGTATTTACTCCAACACCATGCACATGTTCAATCATTTTAGACTTGAATCGTTTTTTTACAGCCCTTATAAAATCCTCTTCATTGATGGTGATTAAGCAATCTGTATAACGGGCAAGTACCTTTTCAATCGGATAATATAGAATCCAATTGATCAATGGTGCACCCTTGAAGAAGTGAAATCCATGAGCAGTGTATATTACTTTTGTTCCGTACTTTCTAGTCCTGCGGGCAGCTAATCTGGATAGCACTCCCCCCATTGGTGTGTGACAGTGAATAATACTGTATTGATTGTTCTCAATGATAGATTTCAAGCTTTTATAAGCATCTATGTTTTTCCATTTAAAAGGTGATCGCTCGATAGGTATAGAATATTTCACATCAACATAAGGCAGCGAATTGTCCCCGGCCGCAGCTACATGAACATCCCACCCCTGCTGCTTGAACCACTGTAAATAAGGCAAATGAAAAGAACTAAAATGAGTATCGACTGTGGCAACGAATAATATTTTTCTATTCATAACGTCACCTGATCAGATGCCTGCCAACAACTGAAACTAAATAATCCATTAGTTCACTTTTTAGATCTTCTCTTTGCAAGGCAAGTTCAATAGTTGTTTGAATTAACCCTGTTTTCCCGCCAACACCATAGCGAACCCCTTCAAATTCATGGGCATATACAGCTTCATATTTATTCAATCTTGCCACCCCGGGATTTATTGCTTCTTCAACGATATATTGAATGGCCGGTTGATCAACGATTGTTTCCTTTGGCATTGCTTTGGTTGCTGACAAAAATCTTGTGCCCAACTCTGTAGCCGGTATGATTGCCTTTTTCACCTTCATATCTCCACTCCCTTAACCGGAAGCTGAAATCAGTTGCCCCGGATTATTTGCTAGATTAATAAGCGTCTGCCTTAATGTCTCTTGATCTAGAGTGTTATAAAACCTGATGATTTCTTCAATCTCTCCAAAGTATAAATCTGAGGTTTCTCCTATATAAATATTTGGGTGTACTTGCTGATCTTTTATTTCCTTATCGTGTAATAATTCTTCAAAAAGCTTTTCACCCGGTCTAATTCCAGTAAATTCAAGTCCAATCTCATCAATCGAAAAACCGGACAGTTGAATCAGCTTTTTAGCCAAATCCACAATTTTTACAGGTTCACCCATATCCAAGACGAAAATCTCTCCGCCCTTTGCCAAAGCTCCTGCTTGGATTACCAATCTCGAGGCTTCCGGTATCGTCATAAAATATCGAACCATTTCTGGATGGGTAACAGTGACAGGACCGCCTTTTTCAATTTGTCTTTTAAAAATTGGCACTACGCTACCACGGCTGCCGAGGACGTTGCCAAATCTGACCGCTACAAATTTCGTCTTGCTTTTTTTATCCATATGTTGAACAATCATTTCAGCAAGCCGTTTCGTTGCTCCCATCACACTTGTAGGATTAACAGCTTTGTCTGTTGAAATCATGACAAAGACCCCTACATTATGCCTATTGGCTGCTTCCGCAACATTCATCGTGCCAATCACATTGTTCTTGACGGCTTCCGCCGGATTTCGTTCCATTAACGGAACATGTTTATGAGCCGCAGCATGATAAACAACATCAGGACGATATGTCCCCATTATGGATAACATTCGTTTGGCATCCTTGAGGTCCGCTATTTCAGTTAAAAATTCAATCGGCACTTGACCGAACTTTTCTTTTAATTCCCATTCAATGGAATGGATACTGTTTTCCCCATGTCCAAGCAAAATTAATTTACTTGGGTTAAAGTGACAGATCTGGTGGCAAATCTCTGATCCAATAGATCCGCCGGCCCCTGTCACTAAAATGGTTTTATTTGTCACACACCCAGATATACTCTCTATATCCAAATGGACAGGTTCTCTTCCCAGCAGATCTTCAACCCGCACATCACGGAATTGTTTTACTGAAACTTTTCCAGTCACCAGATCCTCCAGCATTGGTAAGATTTGAGTTTTAACTTTCGTTTCCGCACATTCTTGAAATATTCCATTCAATTTCTTTTTAGATAGCGAAGGGATCGCAATAATAATGTTTTCGATTGTCAATTCTGAAACAACCTTCTTAATGCGACTTATATCTCCAAATACCGGAAGTCCTAAAATATCCAGGTGATGTTTTTTCGGATCATCATCTATAAATCCAACTGGCTGCAAATCTGCGTCATTTTCTTTTAATAATTGCCTAGCCACCATGGTGCCTGCCGAACCTGCTCCAATAATCAGCGTCCTTTTCTTATTGTTAGTTTTACCTGCATATTTCTCTCTAAAGACACGCCAACAGAATCTCGAACCCCCAACTAACAGTAATTGAAGCAGCCCTGTCACTATCAGAAGTCTGAATAGAACCATGTTGAAGATCATTTGCTGTATCAAGCCCGTCGCGATTATTGATAAAGTAATGACTTTAAATAGGATGATCGTTTCTCCAACACTCGCATATTCCCAAGCTTTTCTATATGATCTGAAGATAAATGAAAACAGATGATGACAAGTGATCATGGACATACAGCTGACTATAAAAGAGGTGGTAATATCGATCGTACTACCATTCACCAAAAAACTGCCAAGTAGTAAGGTAAAAAGCACAATACAGGAATCTGCCATGATAAATAGTGATATTCTTTTTCGATAAGTCATAAGACTCCCCTCTTCTATTTGATAAAATATAAAGACCTTAATTATGGGGATAATGATTGGATAAGCATAATTAAACCCCATAATTAAAATCTCTATAAAATGCATTCAAAAAGTAACCCAACTCAACATGTGTCTGTCTATGCTTATCATTACTTCGCCGCTGTCTCGACCTTTTTGCTTCTAGTTTGGCTGCCTTTTGAACATAAATTTTAAAAATGGGCATCTAACCCGGCCTCACATCACACTTTTGACGACTGGCGTCTAAGGTTTATACAACCCACAGCATGATCGAGTGCCTCCATTGATAGCGGAAAGGAGACATTTCCAATTAAAAAGAACATTTTTGTTCTCAATAACGAATTTAAAGTTCAAAAAAATATACTATATAAGTTGAATGAAAGAATTGCGGTTATTCCTAATCAAACTTCGGATAGGATTTTTGTATTTTGGACAGTATACTTGAACTTCGGATAGTATTTCCATACTCTGGACAGTATTCTCCATACTTCGGACAGTATTTTCATATTCTGGATAGTACTCTTCATCCTTTGGACAGTATTTTCATATTCTGGGCAGTATTCTTCATCCTTCGGATAGTATTTCATTTTTTCTGGATAGTACTCTTCATCCTTTGGACAGTATTTTCATACT
>JAABNQ010000016.1:0-38669 GCA_009928435.1 Bacillus sp. HF117_J1_D | reverse complement strand
CTGGATAGTATTCTTCATCCTTCGGACAGTATTTTCATATTCTGGATAGTATTCTCCATACTTCGGACAGTATTACCATATTCTAGACAGTATTCTTCATCCTTCGGACAGTATTTTCATACTCTGGATAGTATTCTTCGTCCTTTGGACAGTATTTTCATATTCTGGATAGTATTCTTCATCCTTCGGACAGTATTTTCATATTCTGGATAGTATTCTTCATCCTTTGGACAGTATTTCATATTCTAGACAGTATTCTTCATACTTCGGACAGTATTTTCATATTCCAGACAGTATTCTCCACACTTCGAACAGTATTTCCATATTCTAGATAGTATTCTCCACACTTCGGACAGTATTTCCATATTCCAGATAGTATTCTTCATCCTTCGGACAGTATTTTCATATTCCAGACAGTATTCTCCACACTTCGGACAGTATTACCATATTCTAGACAGTATTCTTCATCCTTTGGACAGTATTTCATATTCCAGACAGTATTCTTCATCCTTCGGACAGTATTTCCATATTCTATATAGTTTGAACGAAAAGTTTGATTACGGAACTGAATCTAAGCATATGCAACAGTTATATAATTTTTAATTCAAGACCGCCCCCAAAACATTTGCATGAGCATGATCGAGAATCCTTTTTGATTCCAGTGCATTTTCCATGCTTGTTTCATTTTGCTTGAACACCAACACAACACCATCGGAGATATTTGCCAATATTCTCGTATCGTTTATTTCAAGAAGAGGTGAGGAATCAATAATGACCATGCTATATTCCGACTTTACTTTATGGAAGAATTTCTCTGTTTCCTGAGTGGATAGACTTAAAGGAGCGGTTCCGCTAGTAAGGATATGTATCCCTTGAACTTCTTTGATAGCCCTTTCAAAAATGATTTTTCCTTCCAGTACATCTGTAAACCCAAAAATGTTTAATATATTGAAAATATCGTGCTGTTCCGGGCAACGGAAATTCGCATCAATTAGCAGGACTTTATTTCCATGTTGTGCCAGTGAAAGTGCGATATTGGCTGCTGTAGCTGATTTTCCCTCGTCTTTTCCAGGTGAAGTAACAAGAATGATATTATTTCTCTTAGTTCCTGTTGTGAATTGGATATTGGTCCCAATTGTACGATATTGTTCCGTGATAAGCTCTTCTTCCTCTATACGTCTTTTCCTGGGAAATATCGATCTTTGTTTACCTGATCTCAATTGTCTCACCCCCGAAATACAATTCCCTTTTTCGTTTTCTCCGCTTCTTTGTCCCTCTTCTCTTCTTTTGAGACACACTGCCCAACACTTGGATTCCTAATATTTTTTCAATTTCAGCTTCTGACTTAATAGAGTTGTCAAAGTAATCCATAAGGAATATTAAGGCCAAGCCTGAAACGATTCCTAAAATAAGCGACGCCAGCATGATTTTCACTTGGTTATTTTGCATCGGTTTTGATTGAGCTTTAGCCTCTGAAAGGATACTCACTCCATTAATATCCAGGATATCTGGCACTCTCTCTTTAAACACTTTTACTGTCGTATTTGCTATATCAGCAGCTAGGATGGAATCCTTTTCAACAACACTTATCTTCACCACTTGTGTGTCCTCTACACTTTCAACCTTGACTTGTTTTGCCAGTTCTTCCGAAGTTTTTTGCAAGCGCAATTCCCTAATAACCGATTCCAAAACAGCAATATCTTTTATGACTACCTGCAGTGTATTTCTATATTCAGCTTCTGCATCAATAATAATATTGGTTGATGCCTGATACTTTGGAGTTTTGTTTTTGTATTCGATTAACAGCCAGCCCATTGCAATAAATAAAATCACGATTAGAAAAAGTAACCATAAACGTTTAAAAATTAATTTATACAAGTTCCTAAGGTCAAACTCTTTTACCTCACTGGCTTCAAATTGAGTCATATGAACCCCCTCAATCAGTATTTTGTTTCTAATTAAGAACAAAACAACTTTAAATTTCTCAAATAAATAGTTGTTAGTACTATTTTAAGTTCATTATAGAGAACAAGTCAACTATAATTTTATTTTTTTCTAATAATTTTTTTAAAAAGGGCGTTAATCAACAGGTGACGCTGTTTTTCAACAAACGGTATTCGTTTTAAAACATACTCAGTTGATAGGTCTCAGACAAAAGCTCCAATAATTTTATTCCAGCGATGCTGTTCCCTTTTTGGTCTAGAGCCGGTCCAAATATTCCAATTCCGAATTTTTGAGGAACAGCACCCATGATCCCGCCAGAAACTCCGCTTTTTGCCGGGATACCAATTTTAATGGCAAATTCACCTGATGCATTATACATACCGCATGTGACCATAAATGTTTTACAAATACGGGCGATATTTTCAGGAATGATTTGTTTGCCGCTATCAGGGTCGAGACCATTCATTGCAAAAATCATTCCCATTCTAGCTAATTCCAGGCAGTTCATTTCGATTGCACACTGTCTCGTATATAAATCCATCAAAGTTTCAACGTCTTCCTCAATGATTTTATGATGCTTTAAGAAATAACATAGAGCTCTATTTAATTGAGAAGTTTCAAACTCTGACTGAGCCACTTCTTTATTCATTCCAACCAAAGAGTTGTTTGTCAGCTCTCTAATAAATGCAAGTAAGCGATGGGTACGTTCTTCAATGTGATTTCCCTGAATCATTTGTGTCACAACTAACGCCCCCGCATTAATCATCGGATTAAGCGGTTTGGCAGGTGCCATCGTTTCCAATTTGGCAATGGAATTGAACGGGTCACCAGTCGGCTCCATTCCAACTTTCGCAAATACTTCCTCTGTTCCTCTATCCATTAGCACAAGAGCCAGACTGATCACCTTCGAAATACTTTGGAGAGTGAATTTCCTTTCGATATCACCTGCGGAAATGCATTTTCCATCAGGGTATTGAATGGCAATCGCTAAATCCTTCGGATTGGCTTTTCCTAATGCCGGGATATAATCTGCCACTTTTCCGTGCTCTATGCTTTTCCTAGCTTCTTTCACAAGCTCTTTTAATTCTTTCTTTGTACGGCATGCCATTATTCATCACCATTTCGTAGTATATGCGAGCATTTGGCAATTATAAGTCAATCCTCTATACAGTATAAAAATCTACCTCACTCAATAAAAAATGGTTGAAAGGCTTTTTTTTCTTTTGTATTTGTAATACGATATGAGGTAGGTCTTTATATTTAAAGACAGCTTCTATCCACTGTTGGACAGGGGCTGTGCTTTATTTTTTTGAACATTTGGTTTTCGGAGGAAATGTATGCGTAAATATATTGGAGAAATTGCTCTTATTTTTACAGCCTTCATTTGGGGAAGCGGCTTTGTAGTCACATCCATTTCATTGGATTACTATTCAGCTTACCAGAATATGGCGATCAGATTTTTGATTGGCGGTGTCATATTAGGGCTGGTTTTTTATAAAAAAATGAAGGGCATCAAAAAAGAAACGATCTTTAAAGGAGCCCTTCTTGGCAGTATTTTATATGTAGCCTTCGCTTTGCAAACAGTGGGCCTGGAGTTCACTACACCTTCTAAAAATGCTTTTTTGACAGCGGTCAATGTCGTGATTGTGCCTTTGCTTGGCTGGGCTATTTATAAAAAGCGACTGGATAAATTCGAAGTCGCAGGAGCGGTATTGGCCATGTTGGGGATCGCGTTTTTGTCGCTGAGAATCTCAGCGGAACTGAATATCGGGGACATTCTTTCTTTCCTCTGCGCGATTGTGTTTGCATTTCATATCATTTATACAGCAAAGTTTGTAAAAAATGAAAATCCGATTCAATTAACAGTTATTCAACTTCTTACTGCTGCTGTTTTGGGATTTATTATCCTGCTAGTCAGAGGGGAGGCCGCTGTACCAGTAGTGAACGGAGCGGTATTCTCATTGGTTTATCTCGGAATCTTCGGTACAGCTGCTGCCTTTTTATTACAAACGGTGGCCCAAAAGTTTATTTCGGAAACGAAAGCGGCCATCATTCTTTCAACGGAATCATTTTGGGGAATGGTTTTATCCATTGCAGTGTTAGGTGAAGTCATCACATTTAAAATGGCTGTTGGAGCAGCCTTGATCCTACTAGCTATCTTGATATCAGAAACGAAGCCTAAGCTTTTCAAAGCTATGCCGTTGCGTGAGAAAGTGTGATATGTAAAAAACAGGGGCTGCAGTCTTAGGAAACAAACCCAAGTCAAATTTTAATCAGTTCTTCTGTATTCCACAGTGGGAACAGCCATTTACCACATCGAATGAGCTTTGTAAGCACTAAACCATGTTGAATTTCAAAGTTAAAGAAAAGCGCAAGGCGAATTTTGCTGAGGCAGTTCCTCAGCTATCACAGTAATTTGACTTGATCCTTGCACCGATAGCGCCTGGAGCTAGACATAACGCATAAAGTGGATCTATCGATTGATAGGATCCACTTTTTTCATTAAAACTTATCGCCTGAATTTGCGTGAGGTGAAGCTCAGTTATTATAAGATTTGCTGCTTGTCCCGGTTCCTTGTCAAAAACCAGGCATTGATCCCGGAAGCGATCGGGATAATGATCGCGATACCTATGCCCGCACAAAAGATGGTCAGCATTTCAGCGCCGAATACTTTAGAGTTGACAATTTCGCCGACAGAATATGATAGATCCCGAAACCATAGGAGCAATGCCATATAGCCGCCAATAAAAGCGAAAAATAGTGTATTGGTGTTGGAGCCTAAAATATCCCTGCCAATGTTTAAACCAGAACGAAATAATTCTTTTCGACCTATATGAGGATGATGGAGAAACACTTCCCGCATTGGAGATGTAATGGCAATGGCAACATCCGTAATTGCACCAATCGTACTCATAATGATCATAGAGACTCCGATTTTGACAAAATCCACACCGATGTAAAGGGAAAAGATGCTAATTTCCTCCACCTCTTCTTCACTGAATCCCTGAATCATCGCTTTCTTGCTGATCAGGTAAATCAGGAAAAGCAAAATCGCAATCGTGATGAGCGTCGAAACAAACGCAGTACCTGTTTTGCTGTTTACCCGATTGATATAAAAAAGATTGATCGAACTGATGCCTATACAGGCCATCAAAGTCAAGATGATCGGATCATTATGCGGATTCAACATCAAAATAACAGTCATCAAAACCACAACAAAATTTAAAAACAAGGCGATAAAAGATCGTGCCCCTTTTCTCCCGCCAACCAGAACCATCAAGATACATAAAATCGCTGCGAGCCACACCAATGTATTCATGATTTAGCCCTCTTTCGCTTTGCAAAAAAGATGGAGGTATAAAGGCCGATCGGGATAGTTAAGACGATTCCAATCCCGCCAGCCAATGCCCTTGTCAATTCCAATGAGAGATTTATTGATAGAGTAAACCCTAATGGAGAGGCATTATTCAAGTATAAAATAAGCATAGGGATAGAGCCGCTTATATAGGCAAAGAACAAAATACTTGTCATTGTCCCCATAATATCTTTTCCAATATCCATTCCGGATGTTTTGAGGGCTTTAATGGATATATTATTATCTTTTTCCAAAAGCTCAAAAATGGAAGAAGACATCGTTATAGCAACATCCATAACAGCTCCAAGGGATCCGATAAAAAGTCCTGCAATGAATACCAACTTATAAGGACGGGTCAAAAATTGCATCTCTTCATAGCGAAGGCCATTCTCCAACGTAAGCCTCATCACAATCAAGGTAATGGCCAGAGAAGCGATTGTGCCGACCAACGTTGCCACAATCGCTGCATAGGTTTTCCCATTGAACCCATTTACGAATAGCAGAGAGAGGACAGTGAACAAAACTGCCAAAATTCCCGACAGCAGCAATAAATTCGTATCAGTTTGCACGTAAATCTCAATAGCCCACGTTAACAGGATGACGTTCACAACCAAGCTGATGACGGCAAACAGTCCCTGTTTTTTCCCTACTCCCAAAAGAACGAACATAAAAAGCCAGAAAGCAGCCGCCATATATTTGTCCCGCTTCACATCCCGAATGCCGCCGGTTAAAGCTTGACCTTTCTCTCTCTTTTTATCAATCGTAACAAACAACTCATCTCCGGCTTCATAAGCCTGATCGTAAGCTTTCGATAAGGAATATGTATTTGTTAAATAAATAAGCTCACCTTTTTCCGGCCCATTTTTCAATTCCCCAGTAATATGCTGTGTAAACAGCTTATCTTTATTTTGATAAATATCGGTTTCTTCTTTTGCACTTTCAAGTTTTGTTTCGATTACTTTGGCAATTGGCCGATCATAAAACGCATAATTATTCGAGACAAGAACAACAGTGGAGACGCAGCAAACGATCAGAATGCTATATAAATAAAATTGTTTTCTACCAAATCTCATTATAGCACGGACAATCCAATTCAAATGGAGCCCTCCTCCCATCCCCCCCTAAAATAGAGAGTCAACACTTCTGCTTGCAAGTACCACTATTAAAAAGCAACCTTTTTTATTCTTTTTAGACAGTCAGCATTTTTGAAAGACTGATAAATCCACATCGCCCAAATAGCATTTGGAATAACCCTGCCTCTTCGAAAAAGACCACATTCCCTCTCTCAAACAGGCTCCAGCAAACCCCGTTCCAAACACATTTTAATAGAAAGAGATTTTTCCTGCTTTGAAAACTGAATCCGTATCGTTTCTTCGCTGAGTGATTTGATACTGCCTGTTCCGAATACTCTATGCTTTACGGGCATCCCTTGCTGGAGCTCAGACATGTCAGAAATAGCATTTGGATTCACCTCAATAGGCTTTGCTTTTTCTCTTAGTTTCCGCCCTTGAGTGGCGATTTCCTTAGGTGGGTTCATGATGTTCCAAACGTCGCTGACAAATTGGGATTCCATTGTTTTCGCCCCATCTCTTTGTTGATAGGAAATCAATTCCAAGTGCCTTTTAGCTCGAGTCATACCGACATAAAACAAGCGTACAGCCTCCTCTATATCCCCCTTTTTGTCCTCGGACGATGGGATGACACCGTCGATTAAATCGATCATGTACACTTTATCAAACTCCAAGCCCTTCGCACTGTGGAAAGTGGAGAAGGTCACTGCATTTTCGTCCTTCTTGAATTTGGATGTTTTTAGTTTTGCTTCCAAATGTTTTAAACGCGCCGCGAATTCTTCCATTGTTTCGAGATCCTGCGCAATTTCTTCCAAGGTATTTAATATCCCCAGGAGATATTCTTTTCGGAATCCCAAGCGCTCACACATGTTCTCTAATGCCTTCTCATATCCCAGCCGATCCCTAATGACATGGATCGCATGGAACGGCGGCATTTCTTTCATTTGACGAAAGGTATCCTTGTTATCCTTCAGCTTTTCCACCTGATAATCTTTCAATGGAACGTGGTTGAGAAGATTATCAAAAACAGATTCATTATTTTTGATTTGCTTTAGAGCCATCATCTGTTTTTTTGTAATATAACCATTAAGTTTTGTGTGGATTTTCTCTAAAATATCTGGCCTTTTATCTGTAAAAGTCATCCGCATAAAATTCAGGATATCGCCTACGACCCAATGAGAGAAAAAGCGGTTGTCCGCATCTTTCATGAAAAAAGGGATGCCCGCTCGGTCAAATTCATTCATCAATGCGATGGAAGAAGCATTGTTCCGATACAATACCGCAATATCCGACAAAATTTCTTCACCCTTGATTTCTTTCACCAAATATTTCGCCTGGAGCTTGTAATCTGAAAATTTTTTTAATACAATAGGCTTTGACGAGAGATTTTTCGTAAACATATTTTTTGCATACCGTTTTTTGTTTTGCTTGATAAAACTGTTTGCAGTCTCTACGATCTCCTTAGAAGACCGGTAATTCTGCTCCATAAACAAAACTTCTGCACTCGGATAAGTCTTCTTGAAATCCAACAGATAAGACGGTTCTGCCCCTCTCCAGCTGTAAATCGATTGATCATCGTCAGCCACCACACATAGATTGCGATGTTCCCTTGTCAGCTTTTCCACGATTTGATGCTGCACCAATGACGTATCCTGGCTCTCATCCGTCAATATGTAATCGTAGCGACTTTGATATTTCTTCAAAAGCTCTTTCTCATTCTCAAAAATATCATTTGCCATTGTCAGCATGTCGTCAAAATCCAGCAACAGCTTTTGATGCCCTGTCTGCTTGAATTTTTCATACCGCTGTAACATCGTTACTGCCTTTGGAACAGTGCATTTAACCGACGACCACTCATCCTGAGCAACCATTTTATTTTTTATAAAACTGATATAGGTCATAAGCTCTTCCAGTTGATCGTCCGTCATTGTCTCACCAACTACAGATTCAAACAGCTTACGCAAAATCAACTTCTTATGCAGTCCATTTTCTGTATTCCCCTCAATAATCTGGTAATCGACCCGTTCCTTATATAATTGCTCCCGAACAGTTTCAAAGGCAAGACTATGAATCGTAGAGAAATCCACTGGAGGAAGCTCGGGGAAAAATTGTTTAAAACGCTCTTTCATATCATTGGCCGAAGCCCTGCTAAAGGTAACGGCTTTTATCCGGGCAGGAGGGACTTTCTTCTGCTGAATAAGGTATCCTATTCGCATAATGATGGTCGTCGTTTTTCCCGAACCCGGCGAAGCAAGCAGAAGCAGCGGTCCTTCGGTCTGAAGCACTGCCTTTCTTTGAACCTCATTTAAGATGACAGCCGTCTCCTTCTGCATTTGGTCAAAAAAGTCTTGAGACATTGCAAAAAACCCCTTCACTTACTATTCATTCCATTATACCTGCTATAATTGCATGAAAAAAGAGGAGTTCACATAACTCCTCCCGTTTACAAGGTCACTAAAAACATCATAATGAAAATAATGGCAATATAGTTTACTGAAACCACAAAATTGATCCGTGCCCATTTCATATCATCTTTTACAAAAAATCCTCTAATCACCAGCCCTAGCCATGCTAGGTTCATTAAAGTCGAGACAGCAATGAATACTATGCCAAGCGGTGCCAAAAAGAAAGGAAACGGCAACAGACAAGCGACATAAACAAACATTTGGCGCTTTGTCATTTCAAACCCGCGAATGACAGGAAGCATTGCCACTCCTGCTGCTTTATATTCATCATGCCTTTTCATGGCAATTGCAAAAGTATGAGGCATTTGCCAAATGAATAAAATCATAAACAGAACAATCGGAACTATGTGGTTGACAGGAGCAACCGCCGCCCACCCAATCAACGGCGTAACGGCTCCAGAAATGCTCCCCACAACCGTATTCAAGGTATATTTGCGTTTTGTCCACATCGTATACATAATCACATACGTAAACCAGCCAATGAACGCATAAAGAACAGCTTCCCACGTTGTAAAAGCTAGGAAAACAAACCCAATAATGCTTAAGACTATCCCAAGTATCAATGTTGCTTTCAGCGAAATCCTCCCAGTAACGGTAGGGCGTATTTGAGTCCTGTCCATGGCAGTATCCAAATCAACTTCATACCAGTTGTTCAGAACAAGCGCGCCAGCCATGACAAGCGTGCTGCCAATGATGGTCAAAAAAAACAAATTCAAGTGCATGGCAAAGGAAATATTGGTAAAAACCAGCGCTAACCAGAAACCAATAAAAACGGGCAGCACATTCGCAATCAGTACAATCCCTTTAAATAGCGCCATCATATCCGCAACAAATGTCGCGATTTGCCTGGTCTTCACCTGTCCTTCGCGAGACTCCGTCTTGCTCAATATCATGCGATTCGTCCCCTTAATAAAGCAGGTCTTTTAACCCTGCCATTTGATTCAGGCCAACCAGGCCGTTATTTCGACTTGTATGCTAATACATACTCCTATTATAATATGAGATTTTCTTTTTCGCATAAAAGAGCAAACAACTTTCACCAAAATGTTGAATCTCCCAATTTATTTATCAAATGCCCTTGGCGTATTTGCGCCCAGATTTTATCAGTCCTCTAAAAAATCTGGGCATCCGCAATGCTATTGGGCGGAATGAAACATTGAATCAAATTTACTGCTTCCTATTTAAACCATCCCTTTTCCTTGAACCTAGCAATAGCTTCAATCCGATTGCCAACATTCAACTTTTCAAGAATGGAGGATATATAATTTCGGATCGTGCCTGGCGTCAAATACAACTCCTTCGCAATCTCTTTTGTTGTTTTTCCTTCTGCGACAAGAGAGAGAACTTCACTTTCGCGTTCAGTCAAAGGATTCTCCATATAATCATCGTCGCCATAAGCGATATCTACCAGTTCGGGAGCGTACATTCGCCTTCCATCCATGATTAGGCGGATAGAAGAAACCAACTCTTCAATAGGACTATCCTTCAACAAATAGCCTCGGACTCCAGCCTTTCGGGCACGATCAAAATATCCGGCTCTCGCAAATGTGGTTAAAATGATGACTTTACTAGCGGAGCCCTTTAGTTCGTGTGCTGCTTCTAATCCAGTTTTGACCGGCATTTCAATATCCATGATACAAACATCAGGTTCAAGCTCTTTTACAAGCCTGACTGCTTCTTCCCCATTTTTGGCCTGTCCGACAACTTCCATATCTTCTTCCATATTTAGCAGCGAGCCAAGGGCTCCGAGCATCATCCCCTGATCTTCGGCAATGACAATGCGAATCATATCAATCAACCTCCTTCACGATATGTGTTAGAACTACGGGTACGCGAATTGTAAGCTTTGTCCCTTTTCCGCCTTCAACGTGGAGACTGCCATTCACAAATTCCAAGCGTTCTCGCATCCCTCTCAACCCACTTCCAGATTCCACTTTTCCTTCATGCGTGATTCCGATACCATTATCTTCGACAGTGAGGACATATTCGTTCGGTGTTTCTTTAAAGGTAATCCGGCAAGCTGTACCACCACTATGCTTCACCACATTCGTTACTGCTTCCTTCAAGCACATACTCATTACGCTTTCAATGATTGTTGGCATCTGTCCCGGGGAGAAGTCGCCTTCCACTGTTAATGTCATTTCAGCTGCTTCGAACATCTGCTTTGTTCTGACCAATTCATTATCAAGCTTCTCTGCACGAATATCAGCAACTAGCTCCCGTACTTCGCGCAATGCGGTACTGGCGGTCTGCCTGATATCTTGCAGCTCTTTCTCTGCAGCCTGCGGATCGCGGAAAACCAACCTTCCCGCTAAATCACTTTTCAATCCGATTAACGACAGCTTTTGACCGAGAATATCGTGTAAATCCCTAGATATCCGTTCTCGTTCTTCCAGTACAGTCAATTCTGAAATCCGCTCGTTCGCATGCTCCAGCTGCCCTTCTAGATTGATCTGCTTATTTCTATAATAAAGATTGAAAGGCAGCAGCACAGTTCCAAGAACGGATACGATGATAAAATGTATTTGCGGAAGGAACAAATCGATTTCGATGAAAAACCCCGCAACAATCGCCCCTACAGTGAATGCGATATGCAGACCGTAAATAATATAGAACCCGACTGGATTGCGAATATTCCCGATAAAAAATGCGGTAAAGATAGCCAAATACACATAACCAAATAACAAGGTCATGAGAATATTAATGACAATTTCAAAACTGACCCACATATAGACAAGCCCACTATTTTTGGCCTTATACGAGAACATGTATGATAAAAAATATAATAGCATTAACGTAATACCGATGGAGATTTCCAAAGGTGACGATGACCTAAAAATGAAAAAGAAAGGTAATAAGCAAAATATAATCCAAACATAAATACTCAGCCATTTATTTCTCGGAAAAATGCTGAACCAGCTAACCATATCAAATAGTCACTCCTTTCAGTCGGACATATTATATCAATGATGCTTAAGAAAAACGTGAATTTATTCGTCAACACGTGCTGATCATACAATCATACCATTTTGGCGATCTGCTGAATGAAAAGCCATTCCACCAATATGGAATGGCTTGAACTAACTATTTTGTTTCAAAGCTTATATGTTTCGGCTTCAAATTCGGCCGTTTTCTTTCTGTCTGAAGCCTTCGCTGTGCCTCTTTGAAGGTGACAAATACTTTATTTTCCGGATCATATAATTTATATTTCAAAGATTCAAGGCTTGTTCTAATTGTGATCGTCGTAGCATGATGAAGCGGCGGTGTCATATTATGAGCCTCTTCTAAATGATAGTTTGGTACACGCGGCGCCAAATGATGCACGTGATGGAATCCAATGTTTCCTGTTACCCATTGCAATACTCGAGGCAGTTTATAATAGGAACTGCCTTCAACAGCTGCTTTTACATAATTCCATTCCGTCTCTTCCTCGAAATAGGAGTCTTCAAAAGTATGCTGAATATAAAAGAGCCAGACTCCGAGCATTGCTGCCGTAAACATGATGGTTCCTTGGACAATGAGAAAAGCCTGCCAACCGACAACTGCAATCATCAACGTGTACAATAATACAATCATAAGATTGGTCGAATATGTATTCAACCGTTCTTTTCTTCTAGCGTCTTTCCGATTGATCCGATTAGCAATCAAAATCAAATATAACGGGCCCAATCCGAACATCACAAACGGATTTCTATAAAATCTGTACCAAATTCGGTATCCTTTTGAAGCCTGTTGATATTCATCAATGGTCATCAACCAAATATCGCCAACGCCCCGCTTATCGAGATTTGAACTGGTGGCATGGTGAATTGCGTGCTCTCTTTTCCACTTTTCATATGGAAACAGCGTTATCATTCCTGTAATTGTGCCAAGTATATCATTCGCTTTTTTATTTTTGAAAAAAGACCCGTGGGTGCAGTCGTGAAAGATAATAAATATGCGAACAACGAACCCGGCAGCCACTATTGCCAAACCGAGGGTAAGCCAAATGGACACCGATAAGCTCTGATACGCCAGAAACCATAGTACCAAGAACGGTGGAATCGTATTGAATAATTGACCAGTGCTCTTTTTCAGATCAGATTTAGCAAAAGCTGCTACGCTCTTACGCAGTTGTTTCGTCTTTTCTTTATTCATGTGACCCACTCCCAATTGATGTTACATTTAATAATAAGAGCAAGTACCAATTTGGAGTAGACATAAACGTCATCACTTAGGGATGACGTTTATCATGTTTTGTGATTCATTTCACAAATAACACAAACTGCTTGTGAAAGGAATAGCTTTATGATATTTTTACAAAAAAAGAAATCTATTTCACTCATTTTTTTGCCTTAAGTCAATCTTCTTTCCCTCGGCTTTACTTTAGTCGCTTATATAATTGTAACGGGACATGATTTAGACTTAAAAAAGATCATCCAAAGTTGTTTGGACGATCTTTTTTTGTTTAGGCTCCCAATTTGCTTTGCTGTATGCCTTCAAGCACCTTATTGAATGCATCATCAACAGAATCCGCTTGAACCGTAGTTTTTTGGGATTCAGGATAATGGGAGGCGGAATATTCATATCTGGGATCATAATAGTATTCTAGCAGCAGCCGGACAGCCTGGGTGAATTCTCCTTCTTCTAGATGCACTTCTATTTGCTTTGCGACAGGGGTATGGATCTTCCTTTTAATGTAGCGGAATGCCTCTTGAAACCGTTCTGGATAGTTCCAGGGTTCATATTCTTCAATGATGTTTTTCACCCGCTCTTCCAGCGGCAAGTCTATGAAGATTTGCCGGCCCTCTTCTTTTTTATCATAAATGATATCTGGCAAATACACTCTGCCAATCCGTTTGCTCTCTCCCTCTATAAAAACAAATGGCTCATTTTCATATTCCAGCATTTCTGTCACAAGTGCTGAATCGAACTTCTTTTGATTGCTCGGCGTCAGCCCAATCTGACCGAAGATTGATCCACGATGTCCCGCCATTTGTTCAAGATCTATGACTGGATACCCTTTTTCTTTTAGTTTCTGTAAAATATATGTCTTGCCTGTCCCAGTATATCCATTCAAAACAAGCAACTTCGGACTGAATTTCCCTGTTTCCAAGTAATTGACAATCCAGCGTCGATAAGACCTGATACCGCCGCTTAGCCGATTTACACGAATTCCCATCAAATCAAGGACAGTTGCTGCAGTTTTGCTCCGCATTCCTCCACGCCAGCAAAATACCGTCATAGGCGTTTCAATCTTTTTGAATTCACCAATGAATTCGGGGAGCTTTTTTGAAAAGATAGCCAAGCCTCTATCCATCGCAGCTTCTTTTCCCACTTGTTTATAAATCGTTCCAACTTCAGCGCGCTCTTCATCGTTGAAGACAGGGATATTGATACTGTTTGGAATCGTCGCCTCTTTGAATTCTTTGGGAGAACGAACATCAATGATTGTATGCGATTCTTTATCTTTTTTTGAGAGTAATTCAGATACGGTAATATCATGAAACATTCTTTTTCACTCCAAGCTACTGGACCGTAATCCTTCCTTTATTTTCCTCAAGCACTTCTCCGATTACCTGTGCTTCAACCCCATTGTCGCGCAATTCCTCTGCAAGCCGCCCTGCTTCTTCCGAGTCAACAGATAAAAGTAATCCGCCAGATGTGACAGCATCACATAAGATCCATTTCTCAACCTGGCTCATGGACTCGGGATAGGTCACCACATTTTCCAAGTGAGCAAAATTATTTTTAGTTCCTCCAGGTACAGCACCGGATTCAGCTAATTCTTGAACACGTTCGAGTATCGGAACCTGCTCGTAAAAAATCCGGATTCCAACATTGCTTCCTTTCGCCATTTCGGACGCATGTCCCAGAAGTCCGAATCCTGTTACGTCTGTTGAAGCATGGACCGTGTACTTCTCGCTAATTTCGGCAGCTTTCCGATTCAATGTTGTCATGACCTTTGTAACACGTTCAATTTCCTTTTCTGAAAGCAGTCCTTTTTTCAATGATGTCGTCATGATTCCGACGCCGATAGGCTTTGTCAACACTAGACTATCTCCAGGACGAGCACCAGCATTCGTTCTCACTTTATCTGGATGGATAAGCCCAGTGACAGCCATGCCAAATTTCGGCTCCTGATCTTCTATGGAATGTCCCCCAACTAGAACAGCATCTGCCTCTTTCAACTTATCGCCTGCTCCTCTTAAAATGTCCGCCAGAATGCTTTCATCGAGGGCAGCAATTGGGAAAGCAACAACGTTCAAAGCTGTGATCGGCTTTCCTCCCATAGCATATACATCGCTAATCGCATTGGCAGCAGCAATCTGACCAAAATCATAAGGATCATCTACGATCGGAGTAAAAAAATCAATTGTCTGGACAATGGCTGTTGTATCATTTAAACGATATACACCAGCATCATCGCTTGTATCCAAACCCACAAGTAAGTTCGGATCGGAAATGCCCTGCGGGAGTTCTCGCAAAACCTTTGCCAAATCCGCAGGCCCGATTTTGCATCCACAGCCTCCTTTAGAAGACAAGGAGGTCAATTTTACAGGTGAAGAACTTCTCATCATTATATCCACCCCTTCAATATGTAGTTTAATTATTTTAACATACTATGGAGCCATAGGTTATTGGGCTGATTTTTTCAAATCAGAAACGGCTTCTTCTTCCTCCCTATCTTTATACACAAAAAAGAGCAATCCTAACAATAACATAAGCACCAGCCCTTTATTCAAACTGAATGAACTTACATCTGTAAAAAAACTGCCCTAATGATCGATCGCCAGGCTGCCAGTCAACTATCCAATAATACGTTACTGTCGTTGCCGTCACTCCGATTTTCGGGACAACATAGACCATAATCGAAATAAAATATTTACCTCCCATCCCAAAAGGAAAGTTATCCGAGTTTTGTTTCTTTCATTTTACAAATAAACCCTATGGTTTTCTATGCACTGTATGGATTCGACGGAGATGTGAAAGGATAAGTTCGTATATTTCGATTAGGAGTTGTTTAAAATGCGAGAAATTGAAAGAAACGGATATAGATTTGAACCGGAATACAGTGTTATCGAACAAAATGGAGCCATACACGTTTATCATGAAGGTGAGTTCATTGAGGAACTGCAATTTTCTTTTTCAGGCAAGTACCCGGGATTAGAACAGATAGAAATATTTGTCGATGAGTATTGTGAACAAAAGGGGATATGATTTCTTTCTCTGGTTATCATCTATTGTTTCTTTGGTTTTATTGCCGATCTATAAAGAGAGGCAAGTGAGCAGCAGCAGGTTTTCCTGTATTTTCAAAGAGAAAGGGACACTTCTTGAATTCACCCATGAAGAAAATGAAAAAAGCCAATGGTTTACTATATTTGAACTTATTGACACCCCAGAATTAGGTAAAAAATGGATGAATCGTCCCGGGAAGAACAAACACTACTGAATACAGCAAAACGCCTCAGATTCCGTGAAAAATATGGCGTTTTAGGAAGTGCTCAACAAAAAAACAGATATTTTGCAGTTAATCCGGATTGTCCTTATTTATTCAGCTTTCCCTCTTCGAAATGCGAACGAAAATAAGCACTTCTCTTTGACTTATTCTAGAGGGAAACATATAATGAAAATGTATTCAAAATTCTAGGAGGATTATTAAAAAATGACGCATTCTATGAGACTTCGTTTCCCAACTTTGAACCGGTAATTAAATACGTTCAAAGGCTCTGTTTTGTGTTCACAGAGTAAATGGGATAAGTCTGTCCTTTTTTAATAATCTTCATTTCATTCAAAATATGTGATATGTAGAAAGGCGGATTGTTCTGTCTTTCTTTATTTGTGTTTCCATTTATTTCCTCTTTTTATCAAAGAAGGTTTATTTGCTGGCGGCTTTTTTTAGTCCACATCTAAAAAAGATCGGGCTTCTTCCCCTTACTCTGAATCACAGGCAGATGCATGTGATTTTTTATTTAAGGAAGGAAGATGAAACATGACCACAAATAAATATAAGAGTACAAAGAAAATAACCCGTGGAGCCCCTCGCAATTTTTCTGGACAACATTTAATGCACAACAACAAATTGATTCATGAGATTGTAGATCAGGCAAAAATAAGCAGACATGATACAGCTTTAGATTTAGGTGCTGGAAAAGGAGCTTTAACTTCAGTGTTGAGTCAAAGAGCTGGAAAAATTTTGGCGGTAGAATATGATATTGAGTTTGTTGAGGTTTTGAAGCGAAAATTTTTTCAACAAAAGAATACTAAAATCATTCATGAAGATATTTTGCAATTTCGTTTGCCAAAGGAGCCATTTATTGTTGTCTCCAATATTCCGTATTCCATTACAACACCTATTATGAAAATGCTTCTTAATAATCCTTCAATTGGATTTCAAAGAGGAGTCATTGTGTTGGAAAAAGGTGCAGCTAAAAGATTTACTTCAAATATGGTAAAAGATCCATATGTGATCGCTTGGAGAATGTGGTTTGATATTCAATATTCTAAAGAGATTTCACGAAAAAACTTCTCTCCACCGCCTAAGGTGGATTCAGCTATGATCTCGATAAATAGAAAAGCAAGACCAATTGTACCGACTTCGGACTATTTAATCTTTTGGGGAATGGTCAATTATTTGTTTAAAAGCCCACGGTCATCTATTGATTTAGCATTCAAAGGGATATTTACGCCACCTCAAATAAAACAGTTAAAAAGAAATCTTGGAGTAAAAAATGATATACCAGTTGCATCTTTATCAGAACAACAATGGGGTATCATCTTTAAAACAATGGTAAAGCATGTTCCAAAATTTAGATGGCCAAAGATAAAAAAGGCGAAATTAAACCATATTTAAAATACATTTAAACTGGCATCTCCTTGAAATAAAGCTAGTTAAAGAAGCCAGTTTGATAATAGGTGGAGTAACCGCTCCACCTTATTATCCGATTACCGAAAATGTTGTGATTCTGTACTTAGGATTGACAAAAACAAAACTTACGTATATATTTAAGTTGACTACTTTGCATAACCAAGTAGTCATGTTATTGCTTAGCTATCTTGTATAACCAAATACTTGATCAGAAAGGGGTTTGTTTTTTTGTTTTGCTATCTTGTATAGCATAATAGCTAAAGAATGGATGGTGCATATGTCTGTACGAAGTCAGTTATTGAAAGGAATATTAGATGGCTGTGTATTGGCAGTAATTGAAAAAGAAACGGTATATGGCTATGAACTGTCAAAAAAACTGCAGGACATCGGCTTACAAGATGTCAGCGAAGGCACCATTTATCCGGTTTTATTAAGACTCCAAAAAAACGGATTGATCCGGGGAGAAATGAGGCCGTCCGATTCCGGGCCGAACCGGAAATATTATTTTTTAACAGATACGGGCCATGAAACTTTGGCAACTATTATTGAGGAATGGAATCAAATATCTGTTCCTGTTAATGAACTATTAAAAAGAAGGTGAAACCATGGATGTAGAAAAACTGATTGAAGAAAACAATCGAAAAAGAGAGTTATTAACACCTGGAAATGAGGCATATTACAGTGATTTGCTGATATATATTCGTCTGCAATTAACCCTTTCCGAGCAGCAATCCGAAGAAATACTAATGGAGATGCTTAACCATTTACTAGATGGTCAGAAAGAAGGAAAAACAGCCAAAGATATTTTTGGCGATGATCCGAAAGCTTTTGCCGATGAAATTATCGAGCAGCTCCCAAAAGAGAAAAAACGGACTGCTATACCTTTTGTTGCCGGGATTGTAGGTAATATAGTGAGTTGGGTTCTTATCATACGTGGGATTCTTCTTTTGGTCCTTTCACAATTTCTTGAAGTTAAAACGGAGGTCAACTTATTTGTAACTGGCGTTGTCTCTTTTGGCATCGCATGTTTCGTCAGTCTTACGATCTGGTTCATTTTAAGGCTAATAAATAATTCCTTATTTAAAGAAAAGCGAAACAAAAGAAAGAATATGCTGAAAGCTGGGGTAACGGGAGCTGCGGGCATGGGGGCCGTATTGCTTCTGGTAAAATTCACACCGGAAATCGGGCCATCATTTGATTTTCCATGGTGGGCATCATTAATAGGAGGGGCAATCATCTGGCTTATTCTATATGTAGAAAAGAAATAGTGTTTGAATAGAATGGTAGGAAGTAAAAATGTTATCAAACCTTTATTGATAACATTTGACTTACCTGATGACGTCAGGCAGACGCTACAACTCTTTAACAAAAATTCGGCCAACCAAGCCGAATTTTCGGCAAAATGAAACAATAATATGGCAGCAAAAGCTCTCATTCTCCCACTTTATGTACAATCACAAGTTGGCATTATTTTTGCAATATTAAATTTATATGCAAGCCATTACACACAAGGAGGAATCAGTAATGAAAGCAGCTATCGTCAATGAGTTTCAAGAAAAGCTTGAAATCAAGGAGGTGGAAATTCCCCAACCGAAGCTTGGTGAAGTATTGATCAGAATGGAAGCCTGCGGAGTTTGTCATACTGACCTGCATGCTGCACATGGGGACTGGCCGGTCAAACCAAAGCTTCCAGTCATTCCTGGTCATGAAGGTGTTGGTATTGTTGAACAAATTGGACAAGGTGTCACTTCTTTGAAAAAAGGAGATCGCGTTGGGATTCCATGGCTCTTTAGAGCTTGCGGAGAGTGTGAATACTGTCTATCTGGAAACGAAACGCTCTGTCCTAATCAATTGAACGGCGGCTATTCCGCTGATGGTGCCTTTGCCGAATATTGCGTGGCGCCCGCCGATTACGTCGCGAGAATTCCAGATGGCGTTGATCCAGTAGAAATTGCCCCGATTTTATGTGCAGGAGTAACCACTTATAAAGCTTTTAAAGTGTCAGGTGCCAAGGCTGGTGATTGGGTGGCCGTATATGGCATCGGCGGGTTAGGTCATATTGCACTTCAATATGCCAAAGCCATGGGCTTCAATGTTGTGGCTGTTGATATCAACGACGATAAGCTTCAGCTTGCTAAAGACTTGGGTGCGGATTTGGCTGTCAACGGAAAAACTTCCGATCCAGCCCAGGTCATTAAAGATCAAGTAGGCGGTGTACAGGCTGCTATCAGTGTTGCAGTCAACAAAGCCGCGTTTGAACAAGCTTATCACTCCGTCAAACGAGGAGGATCGGTCGTCCTTGTCGGCTTGCCTAACGATGAAATACCGGTTCCAATTTTTGATACCGTTTTAAACGGCGTCACAGTTAAAGGCTCAATTGTTGGTACGAGGAAAGACATGCAGGAAGCTCTTCAATTTGCTGCAGACGGTAAAGTGAAAGCCATCGTTTCTACCGCAGAGCTTGATGACATTAACCAAGTGTTTGACCAAATGGAAAAAGGACAGATTAACGGACGTGTTGTGTTAACATTTTAAAGCTAGGCAGCTTCTCCAGTAAAGTGTAACAAAAAATGTAACCTGAACACATTCTTGCAAGGAAACTCTGGTCATCCGCTTCCAACAGATGACCCGGATATGCAATCCAAGGTGCATCATCCGGTTCGGAGCTAGTTGCAGCATATGTACCCGTCAATAATAGGGACAGCCGGTCATTTTATCGACGGCCGTCCTTTTTCATTCAATAAATATCGAAGCTTTCTCATGCTTATATTCAATCTTCTAGCGGCATCCTGACGATCCCCCACTGTTTCTTTTAAAACCTTCATAACAAATGCCTTTCCAATTTCACGCTCCAGTAGCTTCACCTTGTTGAGGACCATCTCCAACTCTACTTGCCCTTCATCATTCCAAGCTTCCAACACATCATCAGTCCAATGTCTTAAAAATTCTTCAAAGCTTTGTTCTGTTGATTTAGTTTTTTCAATCAATAGTGGCTTTCCCGACAGAACTTTTTTCGGTAAATGCTTTGGGGTTATAACTCCTGTACCTTCATCCATAATCGATATAGCTCGCTTAATGACATTAGACAACTCCCTTACATTCCCAGGCCAATCATACTGTTCAAGGAGGATTGCAGCAGCGTCACTTAACTGGATGGTCGCTCCCGCTTTTTTTAACAGATGTTCAACGATCAGACGGATATCTTCTCGTCTCTCCCGCAATGGAGGAATTTCAAGCTTTACAACATCCAGCCGATACAATAGATCCTCGCGAAATGTTTTACTGGCAACTGCTTCAGTCAAGTCAACATGAGTCGCAGAGATAATGCGAGTATTCGTCTTTTCCAAGCTTTCTCCGCCCACACGCATATATTCCCCAGTCTCCAAAACCCGCAGTAGCTTCACCTGCGTGGACATCGACGCCTCTCCGATTTCATCCAAAAACAAAGTCCCTTTTTCCGCAATTTCAAACACACCTTTTCTTTCCTTCGCGGCTCCAGTGAAAGCTCCCTTTTCATGACCGAACAATTCGCTTTCAAGCAGCGTCTCTGATAAAGCTCCGCAGTTGATCCCGATAAATGGCTGACCAATTCTCTGGCTCGCTTGGTGAATGAATTGGGCAAACAGCTCCTTCCCTGTTCCTGTCTCTCCCTGAATAAGAACGTTTATATTTTTCGGAGCGATTTTATAAGCAAGCGTCAGTAAGCGATTCATCGCTTCGCTTTTTTCTGTCACGATACCGCTCTTCCTTGCCAGCTCATCGATGTTGATTTCCGCCGTTGTCGCCTTATTCGCCAGTAAATGATCGATTGTTCTTTCCAAAGCATCCAAGTCATCAAACGGTTTTTCAATAAAATCATTGGCGCCAAGCTTTATTGCTTCAACTGCCACCTTAACCGTACTATAACCAGTCATAACGATTGTTTGACACGAAGGCATTTGTTCCTTCAAATCCTTTAAAATGTCTAATCCGCTTGTATCAGGAAGCTTCACATCGATTAATGCCAAGTGATAGGCCCGCTGCACAAATAGCTGTCTGAAGTCCTTGCCGCTATACGCTATGTACACTTCGAAACCTTTTTCCATTAAAAAATAACGTAAAAAATTTCCTACCTCCTGATCATCATCAACAATCAAAATGTTGGCCACACTTTTCACCGCCTTTACACCGAATCTTTTTTGACTGGCAAACGAAGGGTAAATTCACTTCCTTTTCCCAGCTCACTTTTTACATCAATCGTTCCGCCGTGAGCTTCCGCAATACCAAGACTGACGGATAAACCGAGCCCTGTCCCCTTTACTGCTTCTTTCGTTGTATAAAAGGGATGGAATATTTCTTTTAATCCGTCCGAATCGATCCCCGTTCCATTATCAATGATCGAAAGAGTGACTTCCTCCTTACTGGCTGCTGTCTGGAGAAAGATTTTTTTACTGGTCCTATTCACATCATCCAGCGCGTCTTTTGCATTTAAAAGTAAATTGATGATGATTTGCTCCAACTGTTGAATGCTCCCATCAATAAGAGAGACATCTGGATCCAGGCTAACCTCCAGCTCAATATGGCTTTGACGAATTTGATACCCAATCAAGCTCAGCACTTGTTCAACCGCCTTATTGATTGAGCAGGTCTGAAAAAGGTATTCGTCCTGCCGGGAAAAAGTGAGCAAGTTTCGAATGATGTCCTGGCATCGTTTACTGCATTTAAAAATATCTGCCAGCAACACATGGGAAGGCTCATTTTCATTCATTTTCCTCATCATTAGCTGGGTATTTCCGAGGATCGCCGTCAAAGGATTATTTAATTCATGGGCGACTCCTGCAGCCATTTCTCCCAGAGCAGCCAATTTTCCTGACTGCATCATACGCGCTTCGAAGTGACGCTTTTCAGTTACATCTTTTATATAGGCGATGACTCCATACATCTCTTCCTTTTCGTTCATAATCGGATATGTATGTACTTCGCAAATCGTTTGGTCATCCAAGGTAATTTCCCGGTAGGCCATCTCCTTCGTATTCCTAGTTTCTTGAAACGGACTGTCAGACCCTACTTGTTGACCATATAATAAATCATCCAATGTTATGTATGAGACATTTTTTCCGCTTAGCTGAAAAAAAGAATAGGCGGATCCATTACACCTCAGGATATGACCATTCAAATCGACTAGCATGATGGGATCAGCAACTGCAAGAAATGTTTGTTCCCATTCTTTTTTACTGTTCAAGACTTCATTATACAAACGGACATTTTCGATACAGACCGCTAATTGGTCCGAAAGCTGCTGTAAAAAAGAGAGATCTTCTCCGTCATACTCTTGTTTACAGGTGCTGCCAAGACTTAAAACTCCTAGAATCCTCCCCTTTCCAAATAGTGGGAAGACAAGCACCTGACGCAATTCTAGTTTTTCAAAAGCCGAAATCTCATTGTATTTCTTTCTATTATCCGGGTCGACCAAATACACATAAGAGTTGCCTGAGTCAGCCACTTCCCAATAAAGAGACCCCGTCTTCTGAATCGGGTTGCCGACATCAACATGCGCATAATCGCTGGGGTATACATTGGTCAATATGAGTTGGCCGTTCTTAAAAATAGCCAGGCTTAATCTCTTAAGGGGAAAAATCTGCTGTAGCTTTTCTAATATATTTTTCAGCATGTCGTCCATCGACATATCGATATTAAAACTTCTCATCACTTCATTGATGATCTCAAGCTGCGTATTTTTCTTTTTCATTTCTTCGATCGTTTTTTTGAGTTCCGTATAATAGTTGATTTTTGACGACGAAACTCCGACTAGCCGCTCAATCATCTGTAGTCTGTCTGACATAAGATGCCCTCCTATAGTCCGAGTTTAAATAGGCGTTCAACGTCCGCTGCGGTAATATCACGCGGGTTCGTAATCATACAGGCATCTTCAATGGCTACCTGGCCAATGATTGCTGCATCAGATTCAGACAACCCCATTTCGGATAGCTTCTGGGGAGCTCCAATGTCCACCGAAAGCTTTCTAACATATTCAATCGCCCTTTGCCCTGAATCAATCATAGATCGGCTGCTCCCCCCTTCCCCAAACAACTCCGCAATTTGTAAAAATTTTTCAGGACAGGCCAAATAATTAAATTCCATTACATGAGGAAGTAAAATGGCGTTCACATCCCCATGCGGTAGGAGGAACCGGCCGCCAATTGCATGGCTCATGGCATGGACCGCTCCAAGAATCGCGTTTGAGAAAGCCAGACCTGCCTGTACACTCGCCATCGCCATCTTTTCCTTTGCCTCTTTATTCAATCGGGAAGCGACAGATGGCCGCAAATATTGGGCAACGAGTGAAATAGCGCTTTTAGCCTGCACATCTGTTAGAGGTGTCGCTGCAATACTGACAAATGACTCAATTGCATGAGTGAGAACATCCAATCCCGTTGTTGCTGTCAAATGAGGGCTTTTTGTCATCAAAGTTTGCGGATCAACAATCGCAATATCAGGGACGAGAGATTTCGAGATGATCGTCAGCTTCTTCTTTTTCTCTGAATCTATAATAATTGAAAATTGGGAAACCTCCGATCCCGATCCGGCAGTGGTTGCCACCATCACCTGCGGAGGCAGGGGCAGATTGATTTTATCGACGCCTTCATACTCTTGAATGGTTCCACCGTTCGTTGCCAGTACAGCGATGGCTTTCGCCACATCAATAGCGCTGCCACCTCCTACACCGACAACTGCATCACACTCTTCTTGCAAATATTTTTGTACCCCTTTATTTACCTCGTAATCTTTCGGGTTCGTTGTAATTTCAGAATAAATCACATAGGGGAGCCGAGCTTTATGACAGCTTTCCGTCACCTGCTCAAACCAATCTGAAGACAGTACTCCTGAATCAGTGGTGATAAAAACTTTCCTTGCCCCAAGCCTTGCACAGCTTTCACCTACCAGATTGATGGAACCGTTTCCAAATATAAGCTCTGGCATAACAAATTTATTAATCTTCATAAAACGGTCGGTCCCCTTCCTGGAAATCTTTTATTCTATTATATCATTAATTTTCCGTCAGATTTCAAGAAAAAATGAAGAAAACAGCAGACTAAAAGGAGTGGGCACCTATTAGACTGCTGGCTTCTTCTGTAAATTTAAAAGCCGTGATGGTGATGACAATAAGCTTATAATAATGATATTCCCTCTCGCCCTTCAACAGTGACTGATTTTAAAAATCCCGACGCCTTTCCTTTATGGAAAACCTTACGGTCTATGCTTTTCGCTACATCCTTCCAGATCTGAAAATGGAAAAAATCATAAATAAAAACATGAGTGTTGCAATAATTGAGCCTATCTCAATGACAGGGAGCCTAAATAATAGTGATTGCTTGTCGGCGATGGCGGTTCCGATGATCAAGCCGACCATTAAGATGCTGAAGGAAAGCAGGATGATGCTGAAAGAAAGACGATTGCTGATTTTATCAAGCCTTTGTAGAAATGTCTGCAGGTCTTTCACATTGATATCGAAACGCAATCTGCCTCTTTTGACTGTTGTCGCAATTTCCTTTAAATCCTTCGGCAATTCCCGGACGATTTCAATGTTTTCAAGAAGCTCGTCCCACGATCTGCTTAAAATATTTTTGGGATTTAATCTTTGTTTGAACAATTTCTGAGCAAAAGGCTCGACCGCTTTCATCACACTGAAACCGGGATCCAATTTTTTAATGATCTCCTCCATTGTAAGAATCGCTTTGCCTAAAATGGCAATTTCAGTTGGAATACTCACACGATGCTGATAAGCGATAGCAAATACATCTGTGAGCGCAGCTCCCATACTGATTTCATTGAAAGAAGTATCATAGTATTTTGTGATTAAACCGTCCAAATCATGTTTAAGCTCTGCCACATCCGTGTCTTCATTAAGAAGATCCATTGCGGAAAATGTCTTGATCATTCCCTTAGCATTTCCCTGCTGCAGGTTCATCAAAAGCGAGGAGAAGTGATATTTCAAATCCTCCCTTAACTGACCTACCATTCCAAAATCCAAGTAAGAGACCACATTATCGGGTAAAATATAAATATTGCCTGGATGCGGATCACCGTGGAAAAATCCGTATTCCAGAATCTGGGTAAACATCGAATCGGCAAGCCTGGCAGCAATCAATTCCCGATCATAGCCTTTTTCATCAAGTGTATCTATATGCGTTACTTTGATCCCCTTGATCATTTCCATTGTCAGGACTTTCTTTGATATAAAGTCCCAATAAACCGTCGGTATATGAATGGTTGGCACATTTTCAAATTGCTTTGCAATCCTTTCTCCATTACGGGCCTCCACTTCGTAATCCAGCTCATTGCGCAAAGAAAAGGAAAATTCTTCAATCATTTCCCGAATACGGTATCTTCTTGCCCATTCCACTCTTTTTTCGGCTACTCTGGCCAGATCATGCAATATCTCCAAGTCCGTTTCAATAACTAACCGAATATCTGGCCGCTGGATTTTTACAGCCACTTCCTCCCCTGTAAAAAGCTCTGCCACATGGACCTGGCCAATAGAAGCCGTCGCTAGCGGTTCTTGGTTAAAAGTCTGAAAAAGCTTTTCTGGCGGTTCACCAAGCTCTGCCTCGATAATTTCATGAACCTTCTCATAGGAAAAAGGCTGAACATCATCCTGTAGCTTTTCCAATTCAGAGGCAATTTCTTCCGGAATCAGGTCACGGCGTGAGCTTGCAATCTGGCCAAGCTTAATAAAAGTCGGCCCCAACCCCTGCAATGTGGAGCGAAGCCTTCTCCCTATGTCTTTCAAATTTATATTTTCTTCTGAACTTAGCGGTTTTTTTGAACGGTCAATCAAACCCATGCGAAACAAAAAATGGCTCAACCCATTTTTTAAAAAGGCATTAGTGATTTCCTGGTAGCGCTGGGTATGTTTGATTCTTCTCCTAATCATCTTCATCCCCTCCGGCAGCTTATATAATTAATTTTTAAAGGTTTCTTTCACCATAATAAACGCAGATGTTACTGAAAGAAATGGATTTAGCTAGATCAGCAGACAAAGGCACTCCCCATAATTGAATTTTGTCTTGTTGCTGATCTCTATCGTAATAGAATATAATGATGTCAAATGGCAAACAAGGATGAAAGGAGTCACTTGAATTGGAACAAAAGCTTGATTTTATTATCAGTGAACTGCAAAATTTGAATCAAAAATTCTCCAATTTGGAAGAGAAAACAGCCACTAAACAAGACCTTAAAGCCGTGGAAGGCAAAATATCCACCGTTGAAGGCAAAATGTCCTCACTGGAAGGTAAAATATCCTCCGTTGAAGATAAAATATCCTCCGTTGAGGGCAAAATGTCCTCCGTTGAGGGCAAAATGTCCTCCGTTGAAGGTAAAATATCCTCCGTTGAGGGCAAAATGTCCTCCGTTGAAGATAAAATATCCTCCGTTGAAGGCAAAATGTCCTCCCTTGAGGAAAGATTGACTACACGTATTCATAAAGTTGAAGGCAAGCTGGACCAATTAATCAAAAAGGTCGATGATTATCATATTGAAAATATAAATGCTGACAACATCCTTATGAATGAAATAAGGACAATGCGTGAAAATGTTATCTTTGTAAATCGTAGAGTTGCGGATGCAGAGCTTGAACTGAACGCTTTAAAGCAACATAAATGAACGGTAACACCTTTAAAGTTCCATCAGTTCAAGTTTTTTATGTTCAAGAAACAATCCAATCGGTATAAAGAGACCGACTTTCCCATATCCCTCATACTTCATAGTCGCAAAAACCACTCCTATGACCTGACCATTTTCATCAATCACTGGACTCCCGCTGTTTCCATGATAGACTGGAGCTTTCATCATTATGACGTCATGATCCCAGTCACGTAAACGGATGGAATCAATCATCACTCCTTCGTTGACAATGCCGTGGAAATAAAGAGGGTTTCCGATGAACATTATCTGCTCATCCACGGGAAAGTCTGGATGTTCCGCCAATTTTAAATAAGGCAAATGCTCGCCATCAACAGTAAGTAAGGCTAAATCGATTGCTTCATACGTCTCAACAACTTCAGCCTGAAAGACCCCTGCTTCCGGAAAGTCCACCGTCACGTGCTCATGGCCTTCAATAACATGATAATTCGTTAAAATTTTCCCATCACTTGAGATGGAAAATCCCGTTCCTTTACTATCACCAGCGGCAATTGTAACAACTGATTTTTTATGTTCTTTAACCTGTTCATCCGTTGACAACCGGGCCGATGCTACCAAGAACTCAATGGCAGGTATCGAATAAATTTGAAAAACAAAGGAAAAGGTACTAAATAAAAACACACTGGAGATCAGCCAAAACAACCATCTAGGAAAACGTCGTGATGTTTTTTCAGGCTGTTTTTCAAGAGAAGCTTTAAACAAGGCATCTTCCTGAGCTTGACGGACAAGCTCCTGCATTTCTTCTTCGTCGATTCTTTCAATTAAATCGCTGTCGACATCTTTCTGCTCTTTCTCCTCCATATCCATCACACCCTGATATAACTTGTCCATTTCATTGTAGCAGAACAAAAGCGGAAGCGCCTGTTCATCGACGTACAGACCGGAGTGACTCCAACGAGATAAAGGAAACACGGCGACGAAGGCCGCCTCAAGCCGCCTCAAGCCGCCACGTCCTGTGGCTTCGGTGGCACTAGGACGTCCTGTCCGTCGGCAGGCTCAAAACGCGACGTCCTGTCGCTTCGCTTGCACTAGGACGTCCTGTCCGTCGGAGCCGATGTTGACTTATCGTAGGCGGAGGCGCGAAGTCTGCTAGTCGATAGGCGCTGGAGTTGGAGCTGGACGCAGCATAATCTGATAAACAAGTTATACACTAGCATAGGATTTTTATCATTTCCTATAGCACAAGGATAGGGCACGCGAGACATGCCCTCATTATGATTTTTCCTTCTCCACTACCCTCATCGGCCGCATCATGTCATAATCTTCATGTTCAAGAATATGGCAATGCCATACATAATCACCGGGATTTTCCGTAAATTTCATGATAACACTTGTAACCATCCCCGGCTCGGCTTTCACTGTGTCTTTCCAGCCCTTTTCATATATTTCAGGCTCAATCGGGGGACCTGTATATTGAATATAGCCATCCTGGTTAAAGCGGTCCAAGTCAAAAGGTGTCCTATGCAAAATTTTAAATTGGATCAAATGGACGTGCATAGGATGGGGAAAATTTGTGACGTTAACAAACTTCCAAACCTCCGTATCACCAATAACAGGCTTCTCTGTGACAGGATCATGCCACATTCGGTCATCCAGCAACAGCACTGGCCTTTTATATTCATCTTCGATTGCATCAAGCTTCAATAGTCTAGTTCTATCAGCCTGCTTTTCATCCAATGTTTCCTTATCCGAAATAAGCTTGCCCGGTATTTTGCTTGAATCCACTCCTTTTAAAGGAAGAAGCACATCAAAGCGCATAATCACCCCCATATTCCCGTCGTCATTTGTATTTTGCAATATCATCTTCTTTCCTTTATGCTTGGAAAAATCAATGATCAATTCTGAACGCTCAGCGGGTTCTAAAGGAAGCTCTGTTAGCTCGACGGGTTTTTCCAACAACCCTCCATCTGTCGCGATTTGATAGAAAGTCCGCCCATCCCCCAATCTTAATGTATAGGCAGTTGTATTAGATGCGTTTAATATTCGTAAACGATATTTGCGAGGTTCGACTGTTAACTTCGGCCAGATTATCCCATTTACTGTTAGCGTATTTCCGGCAAAGAACGGTTGGACTGAAGGATTTACAGGAGCTGGAGGAGTGGTGTTTTCAGGGTATTGCAACGAACCGTCAGAACGGAACGACCGGTCCTGAATCATTAAAGGGATATCATAATCGCCTCTAGGTAATTCCAAGTACTTTTCTATCGGATCCTCGATCAGATAAAAGCCTGCTAAACCAGCGTATACATTTAATCTTGTAATACCGATCGCATGATCGTGATACCAAAGAGTTGCCCCCATTTGCCTGTTTGTATATTCATATACTTGGCGCTTGAAAGTCGATCCCGTATCAGCAAAATCTCTTGAAAACCAAGCCTCAGGATGACCATCGCTTTCCCAAGCGACATTCGCACCATGTAAATGGACAACGGTCCGAACGTCAGGGGGGCCAGCTGATTCATGTAGCGTTCGGTCAATTGGCAAAAGATGTTTTCTTGGAAGCTTATTTTTCCACCGCACATAGATCTTTTCATTTTTCCGGACTTTTATCGTTGGACCTGGCTGCAGTCCGTCATATCCCCAAACCGTTGTCAAAGGAAAAAATGAATGATACTGGTGCCGAATTTCTTTCATCGTAATTTCGTAATACGGACTTCCTTTCGCGATTCCTCTTGGCTTGGCAACCGAAGGAATCGGAAGCTCATCTACGAACTTCGGGATGGTATCTGGATTGGCCGGATCAACCTTCTCTCCGATTTTATGTTTGGTATACATTTTTTCACTTCCCATCCTATAGTCTCCTTTATTGTATGTGAGTAAATCGTTGATGTACGGGACAGATGTGGAGAAGCTTTTCATTCTCTTCACCGAGGCAAAAAATAAGGGATGGTGAGCTAAGCTCAGATCCATCCCTTATGGTGTAAAACAATATTTTATTCTGTTTGAGCTTTTAGTTTTGTAGCACCTGCCCTCTCAGCTTTGGGAGGAGTAACGCGCTTCATGAATAACGCCAAAATAAGAGCTACTGCTGCTATAAAAGTTGAAACAAGAAATGCGTAAGTAATTCCACCAAGTGTTGCCTGCTGCGCTAGTTCTTTCATTACAACCGGGTCTTGAAGTGACTTGCCGGCTGCTGCAGCTGCCTCGGCAAGCTCAGTACCTTTTGTTTCCATTTTATTATTCATTACTGTAACTAGGACCGCCGTTCCAATTGCTCCGGATATTTGCTGCAAAGTGTTATTCATCGCAGTTCCATGAGGGTTGGCAGACATCGGGAGCTGATTCAATCCATTCGTCATAACCGGCATCATGACAAGTGACATCCCTAACATACGAATCGTATAGAGAAGCATGATATGATAGAACCCGGTGTCTACAGCAAGCTGATGGAAAAGATAAGTTGTCACCACTGTAATCGTAAGACCGATTGTTGCCAGGATCCTTGCTCCATATTTGTCGAACAATCTTCCTGTAATCGGCGACATGATCGCCATCAAGATGGCACCTGGGAGCATCAATAGCCCCGCATGGAACGGTGAAATCCCCCTTACTGTCTGAACATAGATTGGAGTTAAAATCATGCCAGAAAACATGGATGCAGAAACCACAACCATAATGACAGAAGACAAAGCGAACATCGGGTATTTATAAATCCTAAACTCCAGCATTGGATCTTTCATTCGAAGCTGACGAAGTATGAAGATCGCAATCGCCACTACCCCAATGATGATTGTTCCATACACTTCCAGAGCGCCCCAGCCCTTATCTCCAGCTGTACTGACCCCATACAGGAGAGCGCCAAAACCAATGGTTGACAAAATAAGCGAAAAGACATCTACTTTAATGTCGCGATTTGGAGTAATGTTTTTCAATTTAAAAAATCCAAGAATCAAAGCTAGCGCAGCAAACGGGAGGATAATTTCAAATAGTGTTCGCCAGTTGTAATGCTCAACGATCCAGCCCGAAAGTGTCGGCCCTATGGCCGGCGCGGCCATGATCACGAGTCCGAACATCCCCATCGCAGCTCCTCTCCGCTCAACAGGGAATGCAGCAAGCATCACATTCATCAAAAGCGGCATCATGATTCCGGCTCCAGAAGCCTGGATCATTCTTCCTGCTACAAGGACACCAAAATGGGGAGCATATGCAGCAAGTGCAGTTCCTAATGTAAACAACGACATAGCCGTCAAAAACAATCTCCGGTTCGTAAACTTCTGAATAAAAAAAGCACTTGCCGGAATCAAAATCCCATTAACAAGCATATATCCATTCGTAAGCCACTGAACGACAGCCGGCTTCACCTCAAATTCAGCCATAATGGTCGGGAGCGCTACGTTCAGCAATGTATTGTTCAAAAAAGCTACAAACGCGCCAAAAAACAGGATAGCAATGATGCCATACGGCGGTTTCTTATGCAGTGTTTCCATATCCATTTTGTTCCCCTTCTTTCACCTTGGATTCGCTCATTCATGATTCACTTTTCACATTTTATACTCTACGTTCAACTTTTGCAATAAAAAAATCCCTATATTCTTCAAACCATTGATAAATATAGAAATAACAGCTACTATAAAAGTATACTAAACGTCTAAAGGTGATTGAATGAATGAGCGGAAACATCGAGTTTTATTAATTGCTCAGCGGCTCTTTATCAAAAAAGGCTTCGCTGCTACTTCTGTACAGGATATATTAGATGAATCCCATATTTCCAAAGGAACATTCTATAATTATTTTTCATCAAAAAATGAGTGTCTCATGACAATCTTAAGTCACGCACAAGAAATGACGGATGCGAGAAGAAAAGAGCTAATGATAGGAAAAGATCCAGCAGACAGGGAAATTTTCGCCAAACAAATTGCCGTTTGGATGGAAATCAATCGCGAACATCAATTGGTTCCTCTTTTCGAGGCGATCTTTCACTCCAAAGACCCTGAATTAAGGGACTTTATCAAAAAGCACCATATGGAGGAGCTGTCTTGGCTTTCTCGAAGACTCGTTGATCTGTATGGACGAGAAGCAGAGCCGTATGCATTGGATGGTGCCATCATGGTTGTAGGCATGTTCAAGCATTTCATAAATGTTTGGGTTTCTTCATTGAAAGAGGAGATCAACCTATTCCAGCTAATAAACTTTATCCTTTGCAGAACAGATTCCATTATGCTTAATATGATTCAAACGAAAGATAAACTGCTAGGGGATCGAATTTATTTGCCTGATAACGAAGTTTCATATGATGACTTTTGTACAAAGGAAAAAATCCTTGAAAGATTATCATTTTTTTCAGACTCACTTGAAGAAGAGCAAAAAGGAAAACAATATGTTGATTTTTTGATAGATGAAATTCAATCGGACCATCCGAGAGTTCATTTAACAGAAACGGTACTCAAAGCTTTTGGCGGAGTGTTTACGAGCACTCCTTTGGAAATAGAGGCAAAGGAATTGGCATTTTCTATATCCAACTTCATAAGTGCATGATAAAAACACCCCCAATGAACGAAAGCTTAGTTCATTGAGGGTGTTTGATAGGTCTGGTTTCTGAACTACCGAAATTCTTTATTTCTTATTTTCGTCTTCTCTATTCGAAGGTGGATTCTGCCCGGCTGGTTGACCTTTATTTGGATCAGAGCCAGAGTCTCCTCCTTCTCCCTTCGGTGGAGTATCCTTATTTCCTGGATTTTCTTTACCTTTTTCCTCTTCAGAATGACCATTATTAGTCCCACTTTGATCTTTGTTTCCTTCAGAAGGCTGGGTATTGTCATCTTTTGGTTTTTCTTCTTCCGGATTTTTCGCCTTACCATTATCGGGCTCTTTCTTTTCTACATTTTGCTCAGGTTTTTTGTCTTTTTCCTTTGAATCTTCGTCTTCCTCTTTCTTATCCTGATCTGTTTCCTCCTCTACTTCCTCTTCTTTTTCTTCCTCCGCATCCTCATCAACCTCTTCTTTCTCCTCTGTGACCTCCGGCTTGTTTTCTACTTCCTTTTTCTTTGCTGGCGGCTTATTCATGATGACGGGCTTTCTTTCAGGGGCAGTTCCTTTGACAAACAATTCTACCCCATTTCCGATTGTCATTTTTTCAACGGATGACGGCATCGTAAAGTCCGGTGTTTCAATCCCTTCGGAAACCTCTGACATAATATGCTTAAAAATTAATTTGGCATTGTGAGAGTCTTCCATACGCACAAAACTATCCTGCCCAATCTTATCGTACCCTGTCCACACGGCTGCGGTATATTGAGTCGTATATCCCGCAAACCAGGCATCTGTTACTCCATATCCATAGATATCATCGGGCAATTCGTTAGTACCTGTTTTTCCTGCTAAAGGAAGTCCCGGTATATTGGCCATATCTCCAGTACCTGCTGTAACAACAGTCTTCAGCATATCTGTGATCATGTAAGCTGTATAATCACTCATCGCCTGAACTGATTTTGGTTGAAGATTCTTTTCCTTTCCATCCATATATACTATCTTGCGAACAGTATGCGGTTCATTATAAACTCCTTCGTTCCCAAATGCTGAGTAAGCTCCAGCAAGCTCAAGCGGAGATACACCATATTCAAATCCACCAATGGCGTAAGACGGAAATACTTCATCCAAGTGAATGCCGAGCTTTCCGGCAAATGTCTTAGCTTCATCAGCACCCACTTCCTGCATGGCTTTGATGGCAGGAATATTGTACGACCATTGCAAGGCAGTTCTCATAGAGACATTACCGTGGAACTGGTTATCCCAGTTTTTAAAGACCTTGCCATTTAATTCAATTTCTTCATCTTTAATTTGTTCATATGTGGACCATTTCAGATTTTCTATTACAGGTCCATAGGCCATAATCGGTTTTGCTGTAGAGCCTGGCTGCCGTTTCATTTGGGTAGCATAGTTGAAACCCCTTTGCACCTCTGCATTTGACTCACGGCTGCCGCCAATTGCTCGTACTTCCCCTGTCTTTGTATCTAAAAGTACAACCCCCGCTCTGAACTGATCATCAGGATAAGCAATATAATCATCTGATTTTAATACTTTATCCGTAATCTTTTGAGCCTTTGGATCAAATGTTGTATAAATTTTAAGCCCTTCTGTATAAAGCTGGTCCTCCTTAATCCCTTTTTCCTTTAACTCCTCTATAACTCTGTCCGTAAAGCTGTTATATGTATTTTTCTTTTTCTTTTTCTTGAGCATTTCTTTTACTGGAATCGTCTGAGCTTCCTTTTTTTCCTTTTCCGTAATGAATCCATGCTCTTGCATCAAAGAAAGTACGATATTCCTCCTATCTTCGGCAAGCTTCGGATGTTCGTAAGGATTATATCCACTCGGTCTTTGCGGCAATCCCGCCAGCAGCGCTGCCTCGCTTATACTTAAATCCTTAACTGACTTTCCGAAATATACATCTGCCGCTGTTGCAACACCATATGCAGCTTCACCGAAATATACCTTGTTTAAGTACATCTCCAATATTTCTTCTTTTGTATATTTTTTCTCCAATTTTAAAGCGAGATAGGCTTCCTGCACTTTTCTTTCAAGCGTTTTTTTCGGGGATAAAAAAGACATTTTTACGAGTTGCTGTGTGATGGTGCTGCCCCCCTCAACTCCGAAACCTTCTTTAATATTTGCAAGTGCCGCGCCAGCTATCCGCTTAACATCAATACCATGGTGCTCCCAGAAGCGCACATCTTCGACAGATACAAAGGCATTCTGTACACTTTTTGGTACTTGGTCCAATGAAGCTTTTTTTCGATATTCCTCTCCCGCAATATCCATTATCTTTTTGCTATTCATATCGTAGATAGTGGAAGACAATGGCGAGTTTAGCTGCTCGGGATTTAATTTGGGAGCTTCTTTTATGTAAGCAAAAGCAGTAAAGGCAAAACCTCCAGTAATCAAAGCCGCACAAATGAAGAATACCAACATGGTACGAACGGCCAGACTCCGGAATTTTCCTTTTACTTTTGGTTGTTTTGCTTTCTCTTCTTTATATTGTCTTCGGCTAGGATGACTTTCCCCCATGACCACATTCCCCCTAATATGTAATCATAACAATGAATGAATACCCGAAATTCTTTTTTGTCAAACCTCTAAAAGAAAAAGGATTTTGAAAAAGCGATTGCGGATAACACAAAAGTATAACATCCTTATCTGTACAGAAACTCTCCGCGAATCCCTATTTTACTCACTTTCAAATAAAATTCTTGTCGGATTACGGAATATGTTTTGAGATATTTTTCAACTTTTTTCGAAACGGTGCTCCAATCACATGCGCCTTGGTGTATTCATCTCACCACTTACAGAAGTAGAAGATTTCTACTGAATGAAAAAAAGAGATAAAAAAGCATAAAAAAACCCTGATTTCAAAAATGAACTTTCACGAGATCAGAGCAGTCAATACCTGTATCAAAAAGGCTTCAAAACGAAGATATTAATCTCTCTTCAATTTAACACAATTTTCCAGACATGTATAATCCCAGCTGTTTTACAAATTCTAGCCGTATAAACCTTCTTAAGAAAAGGATGAAGAATCCCAAGTGAGATATGTTTGGATATTAGCCTGTTTACTTTTGATATTTATCTATTTTCTTCACGGCCCTTTTCAAGTGAAAGCCGTGGCTTTGGATCAGCCTATATTCAACATGAAGGATGAATCCGAGAGGGCATTGATCATGAGAGGTCCTTCAACAAATCGCGAAATTGCTTTAACTTTCGATGATGCACCGGATGATATTTTTACCCCTAAGATTTTGAATATCCTTAGGGAGAACAAAGTAAAAGCCACCTTTTTCCTCGTGGGGCATCGAATTGAAAAGTATCCTGACATCGCTAAAAGAATTGTGCAAGAAGGCCATGCAGTAGGAAATCACTCGTATAATCACCCTAACTTCCTACAAATGAAAGAAGCAGATTTCATCAGACAAATTAACAGAACCGATCAATTGATCTCCTCTTTGTCAGGCTCTGTCCCCACGATCGTGAGGCCTCCTTATGGGGAAATCGATGAGAAGCAGTTGGAGTGGTTAACCCAAAATAAAAGAGTCGTCGTGCAATGGGATGTTGATTCTATTGATTGGAAAGGCTTAAAATCTGAAGAGATTGTCAACAATATTCTCTCCCGCTTGAAACCTGGATCCATTGTTTTACTTCATTCCGGAACTGGAGAAGGCGGGGATTTATCGGGAACCGTACAGGCATTGCCAACAGTAATTGATGATTTGCGAAAGAAAGGATTTACACTCGTTACCGTACCAGATTTGCTTGATATTCCACAATAGAGGTGAAGAGACTCCTCTGGTTATAGGCCACACGAGGAGTCTTTGATGCCTCTCACCATTCGAAATAAAAAACCCGCAGAAAAAAGGAGCATTTTCTCTACGGGTTGACTCTTTGAAAAAGAAGTTCTTTCCCAAAGAGAGGGTTTTAACGTAAACCCTTCATTTGTCTTTGAATCAAAGGAGTGACAAGGAATAGGATAATTCCCAGGAATATGGCACTGAAACCGATGATTCCAAAATATAACATTTCTGTTTCAGGTCGATAAAATTTTACAATCTGCGCGTTTAATCCTTGAGCAGCTGCATTGGAAAGAAACCATAAGCTCATTGTTTGAGCTGAGAATGCAGCAGGCGCCAATTTCGTAGTTGCAGATAATCCAACAGGTGATAAGCATAGTTCACCGATCACAACAACCAAATAACTGAGCACAAGCCAGATTGGATGCACTAGCGAATTGGTTCCGCCCAAGTATGCCGGTAACAAAATGAGGAGAAAGGAAAGGCCGGCAAATAATAACCCCAAAGAAAACTTTTGCGGAATGGAGGGCTGACGTTTTCCTAATCTCACCCATAACCAGGCAAATACCGGTGCCAACAGAATAATAAATAATGGATTCAATGATTGAAACCATGCAGGGGATAGATGAATCCCAGCGATATCCAATTGTGTCCGCTTATCCGCAAAGTTAGCCAAAATTGTTGATCCCTGTTCTTGAATGGACCAAAACATGACAGATGCAACGAATAATGGAATATAGGCAAGAACGCGGGAGCGCTCCACTTCAGTTGTTTTCGGGCTCCGGTACATCACAATAAAGTAAAGTGTTGGGATAAGGAAACCCAAAATCCCCACGAGAGCAATAAATAATTTGATCGTAAGTAATCCTGATGGAATTGTAATTGCTAAAATAATTCCCAGTAATACCACTGCTCCAGCTATCACGAGGTAGACCTTTTTCTTCTCAGCAGCAGATAAAGGATTGGCAATGTACGTACCAGCAAGTCCCAAGTTTTTCTTCTTCGTAATGAGAAACATGATAAGGCCAAAGAACATTCCAATTGCGGCAAAGCCAAATCCTAAGTGAAAGCTATACCCCATGACAGATCCAACAATCAGCGGTGAGAGGAATCCTCCCAAATTAATGCCCATGTAGAAAATACTGAATCCCGCATCACGTCGGTCATCTTGTTCAGCATACATATCGCCAACCATTGAGGAGACATTCGGCTTGAGCAACCCCGTCCCAATGACAATCAGAACCATGGAGACAAAGAAAGCCGTCAAGCCTCCTGGCAAAGCCAGAGCAATATGCCCCAACATAATCAATACTCCGCCATAAAAGACCGCTTTCGAAGTACCGAAAACTCGGTCAGCTAGCCAACCTCCGATAATTCCCGACATATACACAAGTGAACCATAGATGGACACAATCGAGAGCGCCGTTTGCTCATCAATTCCCAATCCACCTTTTGATACTTCATAATACATATAAAAAACGAGGATGGCCCTCATCCCATAATATGAAAAGCGCTCCCAAAACTCTGTAAAGAAAAGAGTAAAAAGACCTCGAGGATGTCCAAAAAATCCTTTTTGGGGAACACTAGCTACAATTTTTTCCTTGTCTATAGCAGACATTCTACTCCCTCCAACACTCTATTGGAATAATAATACCAAATAAGTATATCATAAATGATAACGTTAACAAGGAATAAAACTATTTCAGAAAAACAACAATTGCCAATTGTCCCCATTTCCGAATAACCGTAACATGTACCAATAATATTAATTCCAATCGTCAAAAAAGTTATTTTGTTTTTATGAAAATATGTTATAATAGTGAAGTTGGTTTTTAGTCGTGGTGGCGGAAAGGCAGACGCGCTAGATTCAGGTTCTAGTGTCCGAGAGGGCGTGTGGGTTCGACTCCCACTCACGGCATTGAATAACCAGTCATATCAAGGCTTCTACAATGGTAGGAGTCTTTTTTGTTGTTCAAAATATTGAATCAATTTCATAAGTCCTTTTTTTAAAAAAGTGTAGAGTAGTCCCTT
>JAABNQ010000116.1 GCA_009928435.1 Bacillus sp. HF117_J1_D | reverse complement strand
TTGTGCCTTGAAAGCCTTGAGCCTCAAGGGCTCTAAATTATGAAATTAACTCAATATTATCATAATTATAATACAAAACCATAAAATTATCATAATTAAGGAAATAGCTAAAGGTTCCCGATCAATAAACTAAAAAGAAAAGAGGTTATTTTGATGAAAAAAACTATAATTGTATGTATCAGCATTTTAGTAGTAGTAGGAATTAGTCTTTGTTTCATAGCTTATTATAATAAAAAACCTGTTAGACAACTTGAAGCCTATATGAGTGAAAATGGGTTTAATCAAAATGTAGAGAAAAAGGAAACTAAATACGAGTGGATTCAAGGAAAATATGAAATACATGTCTGGTATAAAGACGAACCTGGTATAAGATATGTGTTTGGATTTGATGCAGATAATAATATTATGGTAACTGCTTATAATCCAGGAAATATTTCAATCGAGGAAGGCAAGCGTTTAAAAAAGAACTAGATTTTTACATAATAGATCAAAAGGAAATGTATAAAGCCCGGTCAACACCTTTTATTTCATTAGCGATTTCTTTAGGGGCTTTTTTCTTTCCCCTATTACTAGCTAAAGTATTTCAAACAGGGATTATGAATAAAATACTCAGTCTATTCCCTATAAATCATTATCAAGTTGAAGAAATGCTATCTAAAATGCAGGCAAATACCGGATTTTTTTTCAGTAATTTTACCTCGAATATCATTTTTACGACTTGTACTTTGGTAATTGCAATGATAATAGCCGATTTAATACTCTATGTTAAAATGAAGCATTATCAGGTCAAATAAGCTTTTAAGTGTGGGTATCTAATATCCTTTCTTTAACTGTATTAGATTGAAATTGAAAGAAATTACACCTTAACAATTTCATGGGATAATTTTTCTAGAAATCAATTCGGGAGGTTTTGCGATGATCTTAAAAGACAAAAGAACAGAATGGAAAGCGCGATATGACGCCTGGAAAGAAAGCGGGAAAAGTGTAGCAGCATGGTGTCGGGATCAGGCGATCAAGGTCCACCAAATGTACTATTGGATGAAGCAGTTTGAGCGGGATGGTAGTTGCGAAGAAACTTCCGCCCAGACACAGTGGTTGACGGTGCAGGTTGATGAAGAATCATTGCCAACTTCTGGACAGGGCCCTATCATTTTACACTTTGGCGCAATCTCTGTTGAAGTACGGCCAGGTGCTAATATGGGTCTATTATCTAATGTTGTTCATGTGTTGCAGAACCGATGTTGACAAGTTCGCAGTTTGAACGGGTCCATCTGGCACGCGGCAGCGCGGACCTTCGCAAACCGATTGATGGGTTGCCCGTCAGAAAATAATAAGGCTCCCATGAACATCAGTCCGCGCCAGCTACCTATGACATGATTTAGAGCCACCTCCTATATCATTTCCTGATATTCAGGGTTTCTTAATTGTTCCTGAAAGGTTTCTGCCATGGCAGACATGCGCATTTCAGTTAGCTTTGTCAATGTTGTTTCTTTCGTCATTTTCTTTCTCCCCCGTAATAGGCAGCTCCATGGGTAAACCCAAAGGAACCCCCTGTTTTCTCTTCTGTATCTAGCGAGTCATTTGTTGGCAGTTTATCTTGGCCAGTTTTCAATATCATTTGGATACTTTTGAGTGTTGGTCTTGGCGTATAGGTCAAAGCTCTCTCACAAGCATTTTCCAGACGTTCTATTGAATGCTTATCTGCCAATTTCATTAGGCCAAGGCATGATTTCAAACGAAATCAGGAAAATTCGGCTAGTCAAGACGGGTTTTTTCCGTGTACTGGATTTATAATGTATGGAAAACACAGCGCAAACTTCAAAAAGGCACAATTAAATATTACCAAGCGATCAACGAGAAACTCAAGATGGAAATTGGAGGCCAAATTACAATGGTACGAGGAACAACAATTCGGGCCTCAGCCATAGGACTTGAGTGCTTTTAAAAAGGACAGAAAGCTGGATAAACCTCAAATATTGCGGCTGGCTCACGGGAATTACATTGAAGAACATCATAACATCATTTTAAAAGGTGCGTCGGGGAATGGAAAGATATACCTTGCGTGTGCATTCGGCATAGCTGCCTGCCGCCAGTTTTATAAAGTGAAGTATGTTCGATTGCCTGATCTTCTTGATGAATTGGCAGTGGCCAGGGGCGAGGGGATATTCCGTAAAGTGATAAAACAATACAAAAAAGTCAATCTTTTGATTTTAGATGAGTGGCTATTAACCCCGTTAAGAGGAAATGAAGCACGCGATTTATTAGAAATCATTGAGGCAAGGCATAGAAACGGGTCAACTATCTTCTGTTCTCGATTCGATCCAAGAGGCTGGCATGAAAAGATTGGGGAGGAAACCCTGGCAGATGCCATCTTGGATCGTATTGTTCATGATTCTTACAGCATCCTTATTGATGGAAAAGTATCCATGAGCCAAGAAGTTGATCAGTTGAGGCGTGAAAAAATGGAACTTAAATATGAGCTAGGGATAATTCCATTCCCCGGCCGGGGAATAGCTTTAATGCGTTTAGTGGCTCACCCATGTCATAGGTGGCTCTATTTTATGGCACAAGTGGCTCAAAATGATGGCAGAGCTGGCTCTATCCCATGGCAATATTCACATAATAGCTAATATCACTTTGTCCGCAAATTCAAACTAATTCATTGAGGTATTAAAGTTATAGTTTGCTAATTGTACTTTCAATCGTTAATTAATAAACGAGAACTATCTTTTCTGAATCGAAATATACTCTTGGACATTAAATCCACCTGTTAAGATGAATTCTCTTAACAGATTATCCACTTTTGAGTTAACTTCTCGCGGTCGCAAACTTTTCCCCAATTGCTCTTCCAACCATGCTCGCGCTTTTTTCAAATCAACAGATTCCATCAACTTATCAAACCGACTGTATTTGAATTTCTTGGTTGTTTTTCCATACTTATTTGAGTTAATTTCATAATTTAGAGCCCTTGGGGCTCAAAGCTTTCAAGGCACA
>JAABNQ010000115.1 GCA_009928435.1 Bacillus sp. HF117_J1_D | reverse complement strand
TCGCCATTTTATTGTGGGGAAGTTATTTTATTGCGAGTGTGATTTCTGCATATGTTGATTATCGTGTTCCAGATAATGATCGACTGGGAACCTATTCACTGGTTCTGTCTACAGGTTTATGGTCATTGGTGGCGATTAATTTATATGGGATTCAGGCGTTAGTGGATCAACCATTTTACCAAGAGCTCTATATTAATCTTCTATGGATTCAATTGTTGTTCATTTTATTTTCATGGATCAAGTGGATCCCAGTTCGTACTCGAGAAAGGATAGCCCGTATCGTAACTATTATCCTTGGCGCTTTTTTTATATTTCATTTGTTAGGGATTTTTGCTTCCACCAAAGGCATGGGGATTTATGCATTTTTGTTTGGGAAAGAAGTCGCGGTGGCCCTCATATGGCCAGGCATCGCCCTTTTTTTCTCTGGATTTTGGACACGTCTGATTATGGCTGCAGGCATAGACTTAGACATTACGCCAGAAGAGCGGGCGCGAAGGATGGCAGAAGAGAAAGCACGCGAAGAGGCAAAGAAAAGAAAACCATCAGAAGAAATGCTGTCAAGTGGACGTTACTTGGAGTATGGAGAGTTGGATTATTACATTACAGAGGGAATAAGCAGTTATCGGGAAAAGGGATCGAAGACGTTTGAAGATGTAGAGTTTTTATATGTAGAGAATGGTGTCCGTTATTTTAATCGCTTGGATTGGACGCCGACAAAAGAAATGATTTTGTACAAAGAGAACGGACAATGGTATTGTCAGACAACAGGGCAAGAACCTGAACGAGTGTTGTTGCCAGAGCATTTAGAAGAGGAAAAGGACGAATTTGAAATCGATAAACGTGAGTATTTGGAACAGGCGATTGAATACAGACGTATAGTCCCGTACTTTGTAGAGATTCCGAGTGATATTGATGAGTCTAAGATTGACAGGGATAAATAAAATGTATTTTTGAAAAAGCTATCAGCTGTTGTAGAGAATATTTTGGTTCGATAAAAAACGGATTTAGGAGAGCCTGTGCGGCAAATTGGAGAGAAAATGGGCGCTACAGCTGAAAAAGGTTGGAATGCAGCCAGTGATTTTGGAAATGAGGTCAAAGAAGGAGCGAAGAATTTACTATCAGGAGGAGCAAAAGCGCTTGGAAGTCTGTTTGGTTAATGTAGGAAATGGGGGCACTCTCATTTCCTAAGCGTCTGTTTCCTTGTGATTCAAATAGTGGAACTGGAGGTACAGTTGTGAGAAACATCGAATCTTTTCCTGATCATGGCGAGGGGAAGGGAAGTTACCGATCAATTTTAGGCCTCTATCTTGTGTGTGGGCTTTTTGTTTATCTTTACAGTATTCCAAATATCTTTTATGTGTACACAAACGATACATGGCGCTTGTTTGCAATGATACTATGTGGAAGTTATTTTATTATGAGTACTGGTGCGGCATACGTTGAATGTCGTTTTTTCAACCCTGAGCAACACGGGACATTTCTGCTCTCTTTTACAGTATATTTGTGGTCAATGGCAGCAATTAACTTATATGGAATCCAAGCTCTAGCCGATCATCCATTTTTTCAAGGTGTCTATATTAATCTTCTATGGATTCAATTGTTGTTCATTTTATTTTCATGGATCAAATGGATTCCAGTTCGTACACGTAAACTAGTGGCACGGGCAGTGACGATTCTTCTTGGAGCGTTTTGTTTATTCCATTTGTTAGCTGATTTTAATTCAACGAGAGGTGCTGGAATTTATGTCTTTTTATTTGGGGATGTCGCAACGGCTCTTGGGTGGCCGGGCTGGGCTCTTTTCTTCTCTGGTTTGTTGACGCGTTTTATTATGGGAATGGTAATTGACTTAGATATTACGCCAGAAGAGCGGGCTCGAAGGATGGCAGAAGAGAAAGCAAGCGAAGAGGCGCAGAAAAGAAAACCATCAGAAGACATGCTGTCAAGTGGGCGTTATTTGGAATACGGTGAATTAGATTATCCAATTGAGAATACAGATTGTTACCGGGAAAAGGGATCGAAAACATTTGAAGATGTAGAATTTTTATATGTGGAAAATGGTGTGCGTTATTTTAGTCGAATGAAATTTAATCCTCCAAAAGAAATGATTTTGTATAAAGAGAATGGTCAATGGTATTGTCAAACATCTGGGCAAGAACCTGAACGAGTGTTGCTGCCAGAGTGGTCAATTGAAACAGAAGCGGAATGGCGGCACTTTGAAATCGATAAACGTACATATTTGGAGCGGGCGATCAAGGACTGTTTTCCAGTGCCGCGTTTTGTAGAACTTCCAAGTGATATTGATGCATCTAGTATTGATAGATATGGATAGTGTCTTTGGGAGAGTTATGTCGTGATTGCTGGTTCAATATGGGCAGCATTAAATCGAGAATCTATTTTAGAAGAAGCAAGAGGCATCACATCAGTAATCGATCCAATTTTAATGTAATGTCCTATTTACTATGTGTGTATTTATTAAATACATTTAATAGTACCGCGCCTATCAGCATTTATCTTATTGTTGCTTGTCTCATTTCTATTGTGGCTGTTGTCATGTTAAGAAAATCAACTACAACTATGGACATGGATAGGGCTGGTTAATGAAGCAGCACTTGGTATGGCGCCAATACGCCAATGCGAATTTGATTCAGGAGTTTAAAAGGTTAATAACTTTTCCAAAACGAGGCCTTTCTGATACGATTTCAGAAAGGCCTTTTTCAAAAATACGAACTATTATTATATCGCTCCGCTTTAGATTCAAACAAAAATATTGAGATATCAACATTTACAGGCTATCTCATTGATAATGGGTTAGCCTGTTTTGGTGAAATTCGGTTAGTGGACTTCTCCGACAGAGAGCGTGTATTATATCCTTTTATCTCTGTATGAGCGAGGCGTGGATATGACACCATGAATCTTAACTTATCTAATGTTCCGTTGTTTTTGTATGTTCTCGTGTATTTTTAAAAAAATTGAGTTACGAATCTTTAAACAAGAAAGCCTCGCCTATGAATAGGCGGGGATGAATTG
>JAABNQ010000199.1 GCA_009928435.1 Bacillus sp. HF117_J1_D | reverse complement strand
CATCCTCAAACACATATACTTTACGCTCATCCATCCTGACTTCAATCTTTTGGCCAATATATTGGGAAGGGACCTCATATAATCGTTTCTCCAACGTGATGGTGCCATCCAGCTTTACTTTTCGCTCCGCCCGTTTTAAAAAGATCGAACCCAAAAAGGAAAGGTCCTCCAGGAATGTTACATGATCCAATTGGGACAAGAATACTTCGTGCGGTGTTTTCCCGT
>JAABNQ010000002.1 GCA_009928435.1 Bacillus sp. HF117_J1_D | reverse complement strand
CAGGACCCCGGCTTTCAAAAAGCCCTTCAGCAGTTGGAGGACGCTTCCATCTGTCACTTCCTCCCTGACTGCTTCAATAAGCTTGTCGTGAGGGATGGTATCGAAGTAGGATTTTAAGTCTGCATCAATAACATAGACATATCCATCCATTAAATCCCTACGGATTTTCTCTATGGCCATATGGGCACTTCTTTCAGGGCGAAAACCATAACTGCAATCCATGAACTTGGATTCAAAGATTGGCTCTAGGATTCTCCTGGCGGCAGCTTGAACTACACGGTCACGTACCGCAGGTATCCCCAATGGCCTTTCGGTTCCGTCGGCTTTTGGGATATATACCCGCCTTACCGGCATGGAGCGATAGGTCTTCGTACGCAATTCCTCCTGAAGCACTCTTAAGTTGTGCTCCAGCTCAATTTCAAATTGCTTAATGGTGACCCTATCGACGCCTGCGGCACCCCGGTTCTTCTTCACGTCTTGGAAGGCTTTCTCTAGATTGGGCAGGGCCCATATCTTATCTATCAGGCTGTACCACTTCTGTTTCCTTGTGTTTTCCACTCCTACACGAAAGCCTCGTTTACTTGTTTGTTTCCCCATGTTTCAGTTCTTCCCTTCGACTCCTTTGACGATTAGCGTTGGCACTATCAAAGGTTCCATCTTTGGTAATCTGCCCCAAACGGCCTACCCTTCTGTTCGGCCCCGGGTTCTCAGGTCTTTTCCCTCCCCGGCTTCTGTTTGGCACATGATGGTCAAATAAGTTCGTATTGCTTTTCTTCCACGGGCAGACGGGCTTCGCACAAGGTCACTGCCCTTTCGGGTCAGTGCCCGCCTTGGCAACTTTGTGCCAAGTCACTTGCCTTTGTGGCTTTTCCGGCAAGTTTATTCACTATTATCCCCTGCTCTGACTTCTTACTGCCCATAGCCTTGCCTTATCCATCCCGGATTTGGTCAAGGGTTACCGCCATGCGGAGGCGTTAAGACCTCCTTGGGTCACGTCATCGTCTTTCCTCCGAATCCAGTCCTCCTAACTAATGAGCCTGACAGTGGTATAGGACATCCCCTTATTTTGCAGGGTCATCCGGGCTCACCAGCCAACTACGGTTAGATTGCCACCTGTTCCGGATTTTGCCTTCAGGCCCTCCGCACCCCTCCTCACGGACGGCGCACTGCCTGTCAGCTACACACTTCCGCCACTTTGCGGCATGTCAGGGACTTTCACCCTTAAGAACGATGCGCTGCCAAGCGCACAAAAACACCCATCCTCAACTAAAGGATGGGTGTTTTCACTTCATTTCTTTTTGCTGGCTGGCGGTTCTTTCTTTTCATTCTCCACTTTATCGTGACAGCGCCAACAAATGCCGTGAAATGTCAGCCTGTGGTCTTTAACTTTAAAATTAAAATCATGTTCAACTTTTTTCTCAACATCTCCGAGAAGATCTTCCTGAATCTCATCCACCGAACCACATTCAATACATATCAGGTGGTGATGGAAATGATCGGCACCTTCCTGTCGCAAATCATACCTAGAAACCCCGTCCCCAAAATTAATTTTGTCGACCACTTTCAACTCGGTCAAAAGCTCGAGGGTCCTATATACGGTTGCCAAGCCGATATCTGGAGACTTATCCTTAACAAGCAAATAGACATCTTCCGCACTCAAATGATCTTCCTCATATTCAAGCAACACCCTAACCGTGGCTTCACGCTGGGGAGTAAGCTTATAGCTTGCGGAATGCAGTTGTTTCTTAATACGATTAATGCGACTTTCCATCAAACAATCCTCCCTCGCCACTATCCCTTTTATTATAACAGACAGTGAACAATAATCAAATTAAAATCATTATAAAAATGGGAGGTTTATACTTGATAGTCATTATCATTTAGTAATTGACAAGATAATGGATTTCATCAATGCTGGTGCAATGAATGCCTCAATACTAGCAGCTAGTGTGATGACAGCCATTGCCGCGATAAAAGACATAAAATATCGCGCAAACTCTGGAACAAAATGAAAGGAAAAACCCTGTCTTATAAAAATTTTCCTCATGAGTTTAATTGAGAATGCTGTTGAGATAACAGCAATAAATATATATATAGGTATAAACAGCAGATTTTGTGGCAGCAAAGTCACAAAAGCAAGCAGCAATCCATGCCAGCCCATTTGGTTTACAAGGAAGCCGACCGAAAATCCGACAACGACCCCTTTTAAAAACAACAGGATTAAAATTAATGGAAAACCGATAATGGAAATTCCAAGCACCCACATCAACCCGGTGAATTTGACATTATGGAAGAAGCTTAGCTTGAGCAAATCTTCCGCCTGCCCCGTTTTTCCATCAGCCACTTGTCCAAAAAAATGATTCAAATAATGAAACAGATCTTCCTTCTGGGCAATTGATAGACTATTGACAATGATCGCTCCAAAAATGATCCCCATGATAAACAAGACCATGATAAATGAATAGATAGAAGAATAGGTTCGTATGTGTCGTGTGATATAGCTAGTATACATTTTTTTCCGCATATGCTGCTTCCCCCCGTCCTGCGATTGATACATCTTATGAGGTAAAAGCTCTGCATATGACTTGTTTCTCTATCAATTTCAAGTTAGAACGGTCTATCATTTCCCAACTCTTCCGTAGCGCCCTCCTCCACCTTCTACTAGCACCAGATCGCCTGATCTGGCTTTCACAATCAAATCCGCCAGTCCTTCCTTCAGTACACTTTTCAATTCGGCCTCAGAAACCTGATGCAGAATATTCATTTCGGATCCGAAATAGTTGTATAGTTTCTCCCTTGTTTTCGTCCCCAGTCCAGGTAAAAAATCGAGCGGCACTTGATGGATATACGGTGGTCTTACAGGAGGTTTGCTATCATGATCCGCCAATTCTGCGATTCTTTCGGAAACTCCTTTTGTAAATTTCTTCGAACCGCAATGGGCACATACGTCTCCTTGTTTCATCGTGAAACACTTGGCGCATGCTGTCCGGTAATATTTACCCAAAAAAGGATTTAAGCCATAATTTTCGTCGATTTTATTTCCTCCTGAATCATGTAAGGCTTTTTTTACCTTCTCGAAGGTTGGGGCTTCAAGAGTCATTTTCTGATATTCTCTAGCCATTTTGGGCAGTGAATGCGCGTCGGAATTCGTTAGGAACGTAAATCCATTTAGTTCACTGATCTGGTCAGCCATCATTGTGTTAGAACTAAGTCCAAGCTCCACACCATCTATTAATGTTGGATTCAGAACTTCCTTCAACGATTGCTTCACACCTTTTCCGTATAGACTTTTAAAAGGTGTAAAAACATGAGCGGGAATGAACAAACCGTCTAAAGATTTTACTTTCTCTTGGATATTCACAGCTGTTTCGTATACCCTCTGTGTGCTCAGTTGAAGGTTCGTTACACGCGTCGAAAGCCAGTTGGAAAATTCCTTAAGCTGTTTAAAACCCGGGAAATAGGCAAGCAAATGAATCGGGCCATTACAGTTTTCATCCAGAACTTCCATTTCTGTTCCTGGTATGAATGTCACTTCATTCTCAAATTGGAAACCGCCCTCTTCCATTTCAATTAAACGGCTGTCTTGAAGGAGCTGTTCCATTTCTTCCATGACTTCAGGGGAATGACAATCAATCACTCCAACAATATCCAGTCCTTTAGGAAACTTAGCTGTTTGCAGGATATTAGTCAAAGTCAAGCTTTTAGCTGCCGTAATTTTTACCGGTTTTCCTGAAAAAGTCCTGCCTATATGAATGTGCATGTCCACAAAATACTGGTTCATCTCATTTTTTCTCCATTAGCTGCAAAAATTGGACGGCAAAAACAGTTTTGGCATCATAAATCCTTTCACCCTTGATACACTCAAGTGCCTCTTCAAGCGAAAGCTCCATTAGCTCAATAAATTCATCTTCATCACCATCTGCCGGATTTTCCAGTTTCTCCAATTCAGTCGCCAAATAAAGATGAATGATTTCATTCGCAAAACCAGGCGACGTATAAAAAGAGGAAATATACTCCATTTTGCCTGCGCGATACCCAGTTTCCTCCTCAAGCTCCCTTTCCGCAGTAACCGCTGGTTCTTCTCCTGGCTCCAATTTCCCAGCTGGAATCTCCAACAAAGATCTTTCTAACGGTTTTCTATATTGTTCCACCATGACTATTTTATTTTCATCAGTTAATGCAATCAGACCAACAGCGCCAGGATGGCGAACAATCTCACGCTTTGCCAGCTCTCCGTTTGGAAGTTCTACTTCATCTACTTGTACACTGATGATTTTCCCTTCAAAAATGGGCTCCGTGTTTACTGTTTTCTCTTCAAACTTATTCACTATGCTCAGCTCCCTGTTCTATTTCATTTGCTGATCATCATACATTTTACCATACATCAAGGAGGGATCATGATGAGATTGAACATAAGTGAAAATCGCATTATTTTGACTGGCAAGGTATGGGAAGTTCAAGGCTTGCTTCGAAAATATGCAAAGCAACATAAATTGGTGAGAGACTGGATAGAATCCTGCACAATGGTTGAATAACTCCGCCAACTTCAGATAAAATAGAAAAACAAAGAAAGGCGGGATGTATATGGAGAAACGCAGACTGGGAAAATCGGATTTATCCGTATCAAAAATGGGTCTGGGATGCATGTCATTAGGAACCGATTCGACCACTGCTGAAAAAATGATAAAAACAGCTTTGGATGAAGGTGTGAATTATTTTGATACCGCCGATTTATACAACTATGGTGTAAATGAAGAAATAGTTGGGAAAGCCCTCTCTTCCAAACGTGATCAAGTAGTCATAGCCACAAAAGTTGGAAATCAGTGGACAGAAAATAAGGATGGTTGGAGCTGGAACCCTTCTAAAAAATATATAAAAGAAGCAGTAAAAAAGAGTCTCAAACGCCTTCGTACGGATTATATCGACCTATACCAGCTGCACGGCGGAACCATCGATGACCCAATTGATGAAACAATTGAAGCTTTTGAGGAATTAAAGTCCGAAGGTTTCATTCGCTATTATGGCATTTCCTCCATTAGACCCAACGTCATTCGTGAATACGTAGACCGTTCTTCCATTGTAAGTGTTATGATGCAATACAATCTTTTCGACAGACGCCCAGAAGAAGTCATGAGTTTACTGGATGATTATGAGATCAGTGTTGTAACAAGAGGGTCTGTGGCCAAAGGCTTATTAAGCGATAAAATACTGGGCATTAAAGAAGAACAATGGGAAGGAAAAGATTATCTTGATTACTCTTCAAATGAGATAAAAGAACTCATCGAAAGCATTCAAGCTAGACTTTTACATAGCGAAAGGTCTCTGAATGAAGTGGCGCTACAATTCAATTTAGCTAATAAAGCTGTTGCTGCTGTTGTAACAGGAGCTAGCACCATTGAGCAGGTAAAAGACAACGCCCGAGCGGTAAACTCAACGCCCTTAACGAAAGAAGAACTGGCATTTTTACAAATGGTTACACGCCAAAGTCGCTATACATCCCATCTATAGTACATAATCATGACCCGTCAATCGGGAATTTTGCTCTATTCATAACCTATTAATTTATGTTATAATGGGCGAAGAGTAGGTGACGGTGTATATGATAGGTCAACGAATAAAAGATTATCGCCTTCAAAAAAAATTATCACTATCTGAATTGGCAGACAGAGCTGACATTGCCAAATCCTATTTAAGTTCGATTGAGCGCAATATCCAATCCAATCCGTCTATTCAAATACTCGAAAAACTTTCGTCTGTGTTAGACGTCCCTGTCCAAGTTCTCCTTCATGGAGAAACAGGTAAAATCGAATTGGATCACGATTGGGAAGAGCTCGTTTACGAAGCAATGTCTTCAGGTATTACAAAAGAAGAATTCCGCGAATTTCTGGAATTCAATAAATGGAAAATGAAGAATAAATAAGCGTTCCATGACGAAAATATCGTCTGGGCGTTTTTTATTTTTTATTTTTAAGTGGAGAGCATTCTCTTGCGCGGATGGACTCAGGCCTTAGCGCCGTATTGGAGGTAAAAAGGCCTGGTTCTAGCACCACCAGGCCCGGTTTCTAGTATGCTTCCATCATAACATCTTTACTTACAGTCAGCTCCGGTTCCGTTGATTGTTGAATGTCCTCAACTGAGTAGCCCGCAGCCACTTCCTTTAATATCAGTCCGGTTTGCGTTATATCTATTACTGCACGATCCGTAATAATCCGATCCACGACTTGCTTCCCTGTCAAAGGCAGAACACATTCGTTTAGGATTTTCGGTTCGCCGCTTTTGTTGACATGCTCCATGATAACGATGATTTTTCCTGCGCCATGAACAAGATCCATGGCCCCTCCCATGCCTTTGATCATTTTACCGGGGATCATCCAATTCGCAAGATCGCCAGACTTTGAAACTTCCATTCCGCCCAAGATCGCCAGATTCACATGTCCTCCTCTAATCATGGCAAACGATTCGGCACTGTCAAAATAGGCAGCACCCGAAATAGCAGTCACCGTTTCTTTCCCTGCGTTGATGAGATCGGCATCCACCTCGAGCTCTGTAGGATAGGGCCCGATTCCGAGCAGACCATTTTCCGACTGGAGCACCACCTGTTTGTTGTCTGAGATATAGTTGGCCACAAGAGTCGGCATTCCAATACCAAGATTTACATAATATCCGCTCTTTATTTCTTTTTCAGCTCTTTTTGCAATCTTTTCCCTTACAGTAGCCTTACTCAATTTGACACCCCCATTCTATGAATTAACCGAGCTGACTGTTCGTCTTTCAATCCTCTTCTCAAGTTCTCCTTGTATCAATCCCTGCACATAAATACTCGGGGTATGGATCTGACCCGGATCAAGTTCACCAATATCTACAAGATTTTCAACCTGAGCGATGGTTACTTTTCCTGCTGCTGCGATCATTGGATTGAAATTTCGGGCAGTCTTTCTGTAGACAAGATTGCCCATCCTATCACCTTTCCAGGCATTCACAAGGCTAAAGTCCGCTGTCAGCGCCTCTTCCAGCACATACTCCTTGCCATTAAATTCTCGGATTTCCTTTCCTTCCGCAACAGGTGTGCCAACCCCTGCCGGTGTATAAAAAGCTGGAATTCCTGCACCGCCAGCCCGAATTTTTTCTGCGAGAGTCCCTTGGGGAGTCAGTTCAACTTCAATTTCTCCCGCCAATACTTGACGTTCGAACTCCTTGTTCTCTCCTACATACGAACCGATGATCTTTTTGATCTGCTTATTTTGAAGCAGCAGACCAAGCCCCCATTCATCCACTCCACAGTTATTCGAGATGACGGTTAAATCCCTCACTCCCTTGTCAACGAGTGCCATGATCAGATTTTCTGGAATCCCACACAGGCCAAATCCTCCAACCATCAGGGTGGATCCATCACTGATATTAGCCACCGCCTCTTGAAATGTCGCGAATATCGTTTTCACTCCGCCCCAACCCCCTTTTGAATTATTGTTCTGCCAATTCAACAATCGTTGCTACTCCTTGGCCGCCGCCAATACAAAGAGTAGCAAGTCCCCGTTTTGTTCCTCTCCTTCTCATCTCATATAGAAGTGTGACTAAAATTCTCGCTCCACTGGCCCCGATTGGATGTCCAAGTGCAATCGCCCCTCCGTTAACATTCAGGATGGACTTATCAAAATCCAGCTCTCTGTCCACCGCAAGTGATTGGGCCGCAAACGCTTCATTTGCTTCAATAAGCCCTATATCCTCCATTGAAATACTAGCCTTTTGCAGCGCTTTTTTCACAGCAGGTACAGGACCGATTCCCATAAGGCTTGGGTTGACCCCTGCATTGGCATTAGCACTAATAAGAGCGAGTGGTTTGATGCCTAGTTCATCCGCTTTTTTTCTTGACATAACCAAAACGGCCGCTGCTCCGTCGTTAATACCGGAGGAATTACCAGCTGTGACGCTCCCTTTCTTGTTAAAAGCGGGCCTTAGAGCTGCAAGCTTTGCAGCAGTCGTACCCTTGCGTGGATATTCGTCTGTATGAAAAACAATCGGTTCGCCTTTTCTCTGCGGGATTTCAAACGGTACAATTTCCTCTTTGAACCTGCCTTCCTCAATGGCCTTCACGGCTTTCTCCTGACTCCATGCCGCAAATTCATCCTGCTCTTCTCGACTAATATCGTATTGCTCACATAAATTTTCAGCCGTGACACCCATATGATACTGATTAAAAACGCAGGTTAGGCCGTCACTTGTCATGCTGTCGACCAGATTTTGATCGCCCATTTTGAATCCTTCCCTGCCATTTTTCAAAAGATACGGTGCTTGGGACATACTTTCCATCCCTCCCGCGACAACTATTTCCGCATCACCAGCCAAAATAGCCTGTGTTGCCATATGAACGGCCTTTAAACCAGATCCACACACTTTATTAATGGTCACAGAGGAAACGCTTTCAGGAATCCCCGCCTTTATCGCCGCTTGCCGTGCAGGGTTTTGTCCAAGCCCAGCTTGGAGAACATTCCCCATGATGACCTCATCTACAGCATCTGGTTCGATCCCTGCCCTATTTAGTACCTCTTTGATGGCTGCTGCTCCCAAATCAGGAGCTGACGTATTCTTTAATGTCCCTAGAAAACTTCCGATAGCTGTTCGAACTGCACTAACAATCACTACTTCCTGCTGACTCATTCTTTTTAGCCTCCTTTGAATAATACCTACTGTAACCTTTCGGTAAAAGTTACAGAAATCCTCTTTTTAACAGAGGAATGGATAAAAAACAACATTCTTTGCCTTTCAATAAATCTTTGAATTCCTTATAATGATAATGAAGATAATGAAACTTCTACTGGTGATAACCGTATATTAAGATAATAGCAAGTTTGGACAGGAGTGGATGCAGCTTGAAATCGTTGTTTTCTTTTTTTCTCGGAATGTTTACTACTGCTGAAGCAGTTCTTATATGGCTTATTTTGTTCTTAGGCTTTGATATGAGCTTTCTTGCCTCATCGGGCATCTCGGTCCTTGCCGGTTTTGTGACATTCTACGGGGTCAAGCTCATCTCAGACTACCGCTTTTTAAAGAAAAATCGACTGACTCGAAAAGAATATGCTTATATTCAAAAAAACTTGTCGGAGGCCAAAAGAAAAATAGCTCGCCTGCAAAAATCATTTTTTTCGGTCAGGACGATGGGAGCCTTTAAACAGCTGTATGAACTAAACAGACTGGCGAAAAGGATGTACTCCATTGTTCATAAAGACCCGCGGAGGTTTTATCAGTCAGAGCGCTTCTTCTTCTACCATTTGGACTCGGTAGTGGAAATCTCCGACCGATACGCTCGGCTTGCTGCCCAGCCAGTGAAAAATGATCAAATCTATCTCTCACTGAAAGAAACTCAAAGCACTCTTGAGGATTTGAATGAATCCATCAAAAAAGACATTTACCACGTACTGTCTTCAGACGTGGACGAATTGCAATTCGAATTGGATGTTGCAAAGCACTCGCTGAAAAAACTGGAGTATCACCCCCTTGACGACGAAAGGAGTACTAAAAAATGAGTGAACCGATGAACGAAAAAGTATTGAAGGACGAATTTACAAATGGGTTGGATGATTTACTTGCCAATCCGTTTGGAGAGCAGGAGCTCTCTTTACAACCACAAACGGAGACAGTCGCCCCCAAGCCGGTTAAGCTTGTGGATGCCTTGCCAGAGGAGAGTAAAAAACGAGCGTTGGATCTTGCCAAGCAAATTGATCCATCCAATCATCAGGCAATCATCTCATATGGTACACAAGCACAGTCGCAGCTGCTTAATTTTTCAAGCTCCATGCTGGATCATGTTCAAAATAAAGATATCGGGCCGATTGGCGATGTTTTAAATGAGTTGATGGGAAAGCTGCAATCCGTCAATCCTGAAGAACTGTCGCCTGAAAAAAAGAATTTTTTCTCTAAAATGTTTGGCAAAATATCGAACTCCATTCAAGAAGCGATGTCCAAGTACCAAAAAACTGGCGCTCAGATCGACCGCATCAGCATTAAGCTGAACCAGTCAAAAGATGTGCTCATTTCAGATATACAGATGCTTGAGCAATTATATGAGAAAAACAAGGAGTATTTTCATGCTTTGAATATTTTTATCGCAGCAGGCGAGCTGAAGCTTGAAGAGATTCGAACAGAGACTGTTCCTGCTCTGAAGAAAAAAGCGGAAGCATCAGGAGATCAAATGGCATTTCAGGATGTAAATGATATGGTCCAATTTGCCGACCGGCTTGAAAAAAGGTTATATGATCTCAAATTAAGCCGACAAATCACGATTCAAAGTGCTCCACAAATTCGGATGATCCAAAATACAAACCAGGCTTTGGCAGAAAAAATTCAGACATCAATTGTCACATCCATACCTCTTTGGAAAAATCAAATTGCGATTGCTCTTTCCCTTTTGCGCCAACGGCAGGCAGTTGAAGCGCAGAAACAAGTATCGAAAACAACAAACGATCTGCTTCTTAAAAATGCTGAAATGCTGAAATCCAATACATTGGAATCTGCCCGAGAAAACGAACGTGGGCTTGTCGATATTGAGACATTAAAGAAAACCCAGGCCAACCTGATCTCCACGCTGGAAGAAACAATCAAGATCCAGGAGGAAGGGCGAACAAAACGTGCCCAAGCCGAGCAGGAGCTTATCACAATGGAAAACGAATTAAAACAAAAGCTGCTTAATTTAAAATAAGCTGCATAATATAGTCAACAATAAGAAAAGCAAAGGGCGCGCACCTTAGGCACAAGCACAAGGCTGCGCGCCTTGCGCTTTTATTCCTAAGGAGGTTTTTTCATTGAACTTTCGTTTCAGTTTTCAAAACTTCCTGTTTCTTCTCCATCAATTTTTAACTTCCAAATCCCTTTTTCTGGAAAAGATAATTTCCCGCCGTATATATAAATAAGGCTGTTTGTTGAAGCATCCATCTGTTCGGTCTCTTGCACAAAACTATGCTCCGATATCGTTTTTCCTTGCCCATTTATTAATTGTACATCAATTTTCTCTTTATCTTTCTCTGAACTTTCTATCGTTATCTCTGTTTTCTTACCAATTTCCATTTCTTTTGGAGATTTTTCAAGTGTATAGTGCTTAGATTTAGGGAATGGGGGCAAAACTTTCACTGAAAACTGATCGAATAATTGACCATCCACGTAAAACGAGAGCTGCCATAACCCTTCCTCGGGAAAAGGAGTAAATGATGTCAATATATGGGCATCATCTCCATGAAGTCCCTGCTGCGATAAAACCCCTTTTGATAATAGCAGGCTTTCGTTATGATTTGCCGCTTCTATTTCGTATTCTTTCCCGGCTAGCTTCTCAGGATTTCCCCAAAAGAAAATCATCAGCTTGGCAACCCTTCTCGGATCTTTTGCAACGAAGTGGTCAAAGGTATTTAAAATCCCGACCCTTCCTTCCAATCCAAAAACCTCCTGCTTCGTATCCGTGAGAAGAAACAACTGCCCTTCCGATACACCTTCAAGCTCCGTATAGCTCTCAGCCTTGTCCTCCATCGGGGTTTTCATTTGAAGAGATTGACTTTCCTCTTGCGCAATTTCGCGTCCCATCCCCCCTTCAAGTAATGAGAAAGCAAGTATCACTAAAATAGCTGAAAGAGAGAGGATTGCTGCAGCTGGCTTAAATCTACTTCTCCGATGAGTCCGATTTTGTCGTAGTTTCGATGATATATTTTGCCGCTGCTCCTTCGATAATGAATATTTAGGAAGGCTCTTTAGACTTTCTTTGATTTGCTCCGTTTCCCTCAAGATCAAACCCCTCCTCTTTTAAAAATTCCTTCAATTTTTTCAATGCACGGTGATAAATAACATTAACATTGTTTGGGCTGCACTTTACTATTTCACCAGTATCGTTAGAGGACAGTTCCAAAATCCCCCGCAATATGACCACTTCTTTTTGTTGGGATGAGAGTTTATCAATAGCATCATATAATTGCTGCTGTTCCAGGTTTTGGATGATGATGTCCTCCGATCCAGGGGATTGCTCTCGATCCGCGATGAAATAGTGCTTGATTTTCTGCCATACTTTTTTTCTTCTATAACGGTCGATTACAATATTTCTAGCAATGGCTATGAGCCAGGTTTTTGGATGAGAATTCCCCTTAAATTTGGGTAATTGATTCATTGCGATTAAAAAGGTATCCTGCACCAGGTCCTCCACATCTGTAAATCCTGTATAGTAAATAAGGAAACTGGTAATGTCTCTTTCATATTTCTCAAACCAGTCTTCAATCGAGTATTCCTTCACACTGTCCCTCCTCTCCTTTACATATTAGACGATTATAGGTGAATTACCTTACACTTTTCATGAAAAAATAAAGAAGGCTTTAACGGCAGGGTTCCGGAGACAGAATGGAAAATCAAAAACGCGGAGATGGATCATCCCCGCGTGCATACGTCTTTCTATTTAATTCGCTTTTGGCATATCGGTTGCTGCTTCTTTTTTAATATAATATTTTCCTTTGGTTGCAACTGCCAATATAATCGTTAATACGAACGCCAATATTCCTGCGAAGAAGGCTGCAAACCCTTCCAAAAAACTGCCCATCAATCCAAATGCAGCAATTGTTCCAACGACGCTGGAAATAATCAGCGAAAGAACACCTACCGGATTCCAAGCGTATAAATATTCCTGGCGGTATTCAAAATAATTCGGACCGATCTTGAGTACTTTTTTAACGACAAATGCATCGCAGATGACAACGGCTGCCCAAGCAAATAGAAATACACCCTGGAATGTCAGCAACGGACCGAGATGGTCCATGACGCCGGCCAGCATGCAGGCAACGGCTGCTGCGGCTGTGAAAAACACCCAAAAATTTCTCCCTGGCTTGAATCGGAAAACATTTTCAAAGAAGTTCGCCAACGAGAGTGAACCACTGTACAGATTGGTAATATTAATTCGCAATTGTGTAAGGATTGTAAATAAGGCCCCAAAAATGCCAATCAATTGTACAAAATAGATGCCTGGGTTTTCCTCCATGAAACGCGCACCAAACCAAATTCCAATCAGCCCCATTAGGAAAAAGCATACAAGCGCTGGGATGAAGCCTACCATGAAAACGCCCATTTTAAACTGGCTTGGTTTAATAAAACGTGCATAATCCGAAATAAGCAATGCGATAATTCCCACCAGACCATTCATGATTCCGATACAAGTAACAAGCGATGATCCACCGACAGCCATGCCCTCTGGAAGCACGCCCCAGAGACTGCCCACATATTCAGGCTCAATTCTTGCAGCAACAACAATCCCAGCCCCCATCAAAATAACAAATATCGGCAATGTCCACTTTTGCAGCTTATCAAGTTGTTTTACCCCAAACCAGTTGAAAGGAACAACAGCCAATCCAAAAAATATCATTAAGGCCCAGACAGGAATACCTGGAATATATTCATGAACAGCATAAGCCATGATAGCCCCTTCGATGGCACAATACATAATGAAGTTCAAAGCGTAAATAAGGGATGTGATGGACGCTCCAATATAACCGAAACCTCCCCCTCTGGCCATTAAGTTCACATTCAGTCCGGATTTACCCGCAATGTAGGCGATTCCAATCCCTAAAACACCTGCAACGATGGTGGCATAAATTTCAGCGAGCAGAGCGTTCATCGATCCAAAGCTCACTGTCATCAGACTCCCCATTTGCATAAATAGCATTGCTGTAGCCACACCCAGCGTCACATTCGTGATGCTCCACCAGTTCATCCGGTAATGTTCAGGTACACGCTCTAATGCGTAATCCTCTTTTTTCTCTTGCTTCTCAATGATCTTTCCATCCTCTTTAATTACTTCCGCCACACTGTTTCCCCCTCTTATTTTTTACTCATGTAATTTTTCCCCAAAATAGTTTGTGTCCTTTTTTCCAGACAACTTCTCTCCTTTCTCAGCGAATGGTAATCGCTTACACCGAAGGAGGCACCCGACCACCTTGATGAAGAACTTATCGCAATAATCATACCAACATATGAATGTAGGCCTAATTTTTATAAAAAGCGACAGAAACCTTTTGCTTATCTGCTAAAAAATGAAAATGTGATATGAAAGATCACGTTTCGTCATCAAGGATAATCGTTCAATTTCGCAATATACTTTTCACTTTTGCAAAAAGTCTAATAATTGAATGTGCCTTGGGGAAGCTTACTAGAGGAAAAAATAAATAAAAGGAACGCACCTTTATACAGATTCCGGGCCGTTATCATGATCAAAATGTGTTCGATGCTGTTCAGTAAAATACGCCGGACGGTTCATGATCTGGAACCTTTTTGCAAATTATCAAAAATGGCGGATTTTGTCTGGCAGCTGGAATGGGTCTCTTTAATCGCTTCTACCAATTGTTTCATCAAGCGTCTCAAGCTTTTGCTTATACAATTTTTTCACGTATACATTCGCTTACCACGGGAGTATTGGCGAATGTCATTTTGATTGTGCTTCGTTAAATCATCTACTCTTCTTGAAAGTCGTTTGAAGCAGGGCCATGCCCAAAAGCGCCATTACTCAATATAACGGCGCTCGTTTGCTGAATTGCACATTCCATCGAGTTAATTCTGAAAAGAAACATAACCATATAGGGGCTGAGACATCATTAGAAAGTTCTTTTTGCTGTTCTTGATCACTATTATCTTCATAACTGTTTTCGATAGAGCTAAACAACTTACCGCATTAACCGTACCAAAAGAAAACCACTGCCAAAGGTATCCCCTAACGCTAACGATGCACTAACCATGAAAATCCCTCAAAAATCCAGTACATCTATATTCCTGGAGTTTGTCCTCTGACATGTCACAGCTTTATGAATCTGTGCTATTCATAAAAAATTCATTTTGTTCATCTACACCTAAAACGACCTTATCAAGTGTTATTTTCAGTGGGAAAATTTTAGATTTTTTTTCCGAGAACAACCACCTTCTACCGATGCTAGTTAAAATAATGAAAACCCCGTTTTTGTTTTCTTGCATGAAATGTAAAGAAGAATGAGTAATTGGTTCATTATCACTTTCCAAAATGTTGATTGCTTTCAATTGTTCGCCGACCTTTGGCGCATCTTTTACAACTAAACCAATTTCACTGATATTCAAAATATGATTTACCGAAAATGGTGATTCATTCATCGGATTCTCCTTATATCGTGCAATGAGTTCAACAATATTTCCTGATGGATCTTCAAAATAACAAGCATGTGCAGGCCAAAATGAAAAGTCTGCCTCATCTTCTCCATCCTCTAATAACAGCGTTGTTTTTCCTTTCAACCATGCCTTCGCTTCTTGAAATTGATTGGATGGAATATTGAAAGCAAAATGGTAATAGGGGGCCTCTGCTACATTTTTATTGGTAAATTCTAAAATGCTCGTTCCCACTTGGATTTGAAAACCATATGGACTTTCACCATGAAGGGCAAAACCTAAACATTCCGTATAAAATTCTTTCATTGTTTCTAATTGAGTAGTTTGTAACGTTAGCAACTTGATTTCCATAAAAAATATCCCCTCCTAAAAATATAGTAATGATAAGCGAGCCCTTAAATATTTACTTCTATAGTCTAATATCCATAGAACTTCTCCTTTAATCAAATTTTTTGATTTATTGAACTCTTACCTTTTCATCTTATGATAAAATACATTAATTCCCAGTATTAAACGAACATATATTCCCATATAATATAGATACGAATATATGTTCTGTTACGAAGGTGGAGATAACTGAATGAAGAACAAAGTGATTTTCCTTACAGACATCCAATCGTTCTACGCATCAGTTGAAAAGGTCCGTGACCACTCATTAAAGGATAAACCTGTAATCGTCGCAGGAGATCCAGAACGAAGAAGTGGAATCGTCTTGGCTGCCTGTCCATTAGCAAAGAAGTTTGGCATTACTACTGCTGAGACTTTAGGATCTGCAAAGCTAAAGTGTCCTCATGTAGAAGTGGTCCGTCCTCACATGCAGCTATATATCGATGTATCTATTCAGCTTAGCAAAATCATGGAACAATTTACTGATTTAGTCGAACCATTTTCAATAGACGAGCAGTTCATGGATGTTACGGGCAGTCAAAGAATATTTGGTCATCAGTTTGAGATGGCTAAAAAATTGCAAATGAAAATACTGAATGATATAGGCGTCTACTCAAGAATCGGCATCGGTCCTAATAAAGTGCTGGCCAAAATGGCATGCGATAATTTTGCCAAGAAAAATAAGGTTGGCATTTTTCGATTAGATGAAAATAATATCGATCGACTATGGGAATTACCAATTGAAAAGACACTTGGTGTAGGTAAAAAAATGGGGAAGCACTTGCGAGGAATGGGAATTTCTACAATTGGAGGACTGGCTAAATTTCCAGTTGAATTGCTGAAGAAAAGATGGGGCATTAATGGAGAGGTTTTATGGCAAACAGCCAATGGTATCGACTATTCGCCGGTCACTGTCAAGACGCATAATCAACAAAAAGCAGTTGGCCATCATATGACCTTGCCCAGAGACTACACGAAAATAGAGGACATAAAAATAGTACTCCTGGAGTTATGCACCGAGGTCGCTCGAAGATGTCGAAAAAAAGGATATATGGGTGTAACAATATCATGTAGCGTCAGAGGCTCAGACTTTGATTACCCTACTGGATTTAATCGACAAGTGACGCTTCCAGTTCCAACCAATTACGACCTGGACATTTTTCAAGCGGCATACAAATTACTTATAAAATACTGGGATCGCGAACCCATCCGAAGTTTAGGAGTGTCTCTGTCTCACCTTCAGCCATCTCATCAGTATCAGATCGATTTATTTGACAACTACCTTTATCGAGAGCAGTTGAATACAGCGCTAGATAAAATCTGGGATAAATATGGACGTACTGCTATATATAGAGCCTCATCCATCACAAGTGCCGGGCAAGCTCATGAGAGAGCGCACAAAATTGGAGGTCATTATAAATGAGAGTCAATAAGCTCACTCCTGGTTACAATTTACGTTGGGAATCGAGTAGAATGATGCTGCCTGAACATAGGGAACAGTTATTGGAGGAGATGCGTAAACAGCAAGAATTTACCCCTGCTATACTAGACAACGATCAACTTCAAGAAATCGATCGTGTAATCGTTAAATCGATTGAAACAAGGCAAGCTGTTACGATTACTTATGCAAAAAAACATGGGCCTGCTTACTTTTTTGGGTGGATTCAAAAAGTAGATGTAAATGAAGGTTGGTTAAAAATGGCTCATAATGCTGATACTCTTACTATTCCCTTTAAGAAGATTATAAATGTTGAAATCAATGGTTAAGCTGATGATAATGATTGACCTATATAACGCTATTTGCCAACAAAAAACCAAGCAGTATGTTTGGCTTTGGCTGAAGAAAAGATCAAGTAGGAGGGGAAGAATCAAATGCGCCTTGGCGTATTTGCGCCCAGATTTTATCGAGCTCCGCTCGATAAATTTCCTCTAAAAATCTGTGGCATCCGCCGGAGGCTTTAACTTTATTCAGCCGGGGTTTGAACCGCCGCTGAATGGAATACCAATATGCATTCATCTCGCCACTTACAGAAGTGGGAGACTTCTGCTGAATGAAGTTAAATGCTATAATTTTCCTCATACAATAGAATGGCTCTCTCAAGGGCGGTCTGGCTCATCCCCAATGAAAGGGGGTGATGCTTATGACGGTATTTGAAGCTTTATCACTTATGATAGCTTTTGGCGCATTAATCGCCTTACTGTCGCAAGACAAAAAGAAATAGACCTCCCTTGAGACCTGAACAGTTTTAGGGATTGGTCTATTTCGTTGAACAATCTGAGCCAGCCGTCCTTAGGTAAGGGCGACTATTGTACAAGGCCGTAAGTGTTGGTAGCACTTGCGGTCTCTTTTTACCTTTAGTAGTTCTTACCTTTTTTATAACATATTTTTTCACCAAATACAATATGCATACAATAACTAGCCTTTAGTAATGGCTTGATGTTTCAAAGCATAAACGACTTTTTCCACAACAGATTTATATAACTCTTTCGTGTGAGCTTTGATGCAGAGCTTTTTTGTTCAGCAAACTCACCCAATCCGGATTCCTGGGCCAAGTTTTCCTGCCCACTTCCTTCGGATTCAGCATCGCCGCAAACACCCTTCTTGTGCTTTCACAACTTGGAACCACCCGCCCATAATTGAGCATGAATGGTGGGGATACAGCAGTTTTTGCGCTCCTCCCCATTAACGGGATCATTTTGCTGCTATGTATGACCGAGCTTTGCCATCTCAACCAATATCAGGTACACTTTGCGGCTGGGTCTTAACAGTTAGCATTACGGGCACCCATAGTCCATCAAATTACTTTTTAAAAAATGCTTTTTTTCCAAGGCGTTCAACAAGACCTGGAAATAAAGTATACAGAATGCTTCCTGCGTTCATCCACCCCGGTAAATTGATCTCCCTGCGTTTTTTCAACATCGCGTCCACAACCTGTTCAGACACCTTTTCAGTGGAAAGTATATGCCTGCCTAAATTCTTGACATAGTTTCCACTCGGATCTGCAAGTTCAAAAAAATTCGAGGCCATGGGTCCCGGATTAACAGCGGTCACAAACACGCCATCTCTAGCCAGCTCCATCCGCAAGCTGTTTGTGTAGCCCAAAACCGCATGCTTCGTTGCCGAATAAACACTTGATTTCGGAGTGGCCAGCTTACCTGCCTGAGAAGAAATATTGATGATATGCCCGCTTTTCCTCCTTCTCATGGAAGGAATCACTTCTTTCGTGCAGACTATCATGCCCACAACATTAACAGCAAACATTCCCTCTACATCTGCCGGTGTCACGTCTTGTGCCTCCGCAAAGATTCCGTATCCTGCATTGTTGACCAAAACATCAATGTGACCAACTTGTTCAAAAATATTCTGGAACACCGCGGGGATATCCTCATGCCTGGAAAGATCCAGTCTAAAGGACAAGCAGTCTACACCGTACTTTTCGTGGATACTTTCAGCTATCTGTTTCAACTTTTTTAGATTGCGAGCAAGCAGTACAAGATTGGCACCACTTGCTGCACACCGATAAGCAATCTGTTCTCCCAGACCGCCTGAAGATCCAGTAATCGCAACCGTTTTCCCTTTTAAACGCACATTTTCTCTCATTGTTCTCTTCCCCATCAGGCAGAAAAATAAGCCGCACCATCATCGTTTATTCGCTTCGTAATGGCTTCGATTGAGATAAGATAGTCAAGCTGGGCTGTCGTCTCGGATAGTGTTAAGCCAAGTTCTTTCTCATAGACAGCGGGAAATAGGATTTTCGTTAGTTCAAAGGTTGTGAGCGGCTTCTCCTTCAAAATCTCCGCCACTTGCATAGCTCGGTCGTGCTGTCTGGAAAGCCGGCGGTTAATCAGTTCATGCGTCTTTTTCACTTCAGGACCGTGACCTGTAAAGGCTTTGCGAATCCCCACATTCAACATTTTTCGAAGAGACTCATTATATTGAAGCTGCGGCTTTGGACGCTCTTTCAAAGGATCAAGAGGCGGTTCAAGCAGCGGATTGGAAGAAATCGTAGCCAAGATATGATCCCCCGCAATCAACGTTTCATCCTCCTCACGGTAAAAAACCAAATGACTTTGTGCATGTCCTGGTGTTTCAAATAAAGTCCAGTTTTCAAATCCTGGGATAGCATCCCCTTCTTCGACTTCATAAGTCAACGCACGTTGCGCCGAATATCGTAGAGGCGATTTCAAAGATAAGAGCATCTTCTCAGCATCCCCCTCTATTCCAAATTCGGTAAACAGCCGACTGTAAAAGAGATCATAGGATTTTAGAAAATCATCGCCTTTTTCAATCCATGGTCGAACGTACGGATGACCGTATACAGGAATATCTTCCGGCAACCATTCAAGCAGCCCGACATGGTCTGGATGGTGGTGCGTCAATACAACCTGTTCAATATCTTTTGGCTCATAACCTATTTCTTTGAGTTGCTTCTTAAATGATTCCCACGCTTCTTCGGTTTTGACACCTGCATCAATCAATGTCAGAGAGTCCCCTTTGATAAGATAAACATTAACGTCTCCAACTGCAAATGGTGTTGGTAAAACCAGCTTGTTAATTTGTTCTCCCATACATACCCCTCAACTTCATTATTTTAAAAAAAGAATGAATAACTTAAGTATGTATAGTTTATCTATTTTTGCTTATAATGTCATTATATTTGGATAGGAATAGATCATTCTGCCCCGAAACCCCTTGACAATTTTTCATTCTATCAGCATAATCATATATAAAATCAAGGCGAAATAAGCGATGATCGGGATTAGTAGATAAGCAATGATGAAAGAGATTGGAGTCCAGCGGCTGGAAGGCTCCATCATCCACTATTTTATCGAACCTGCCCAAGTGAGCTGTCAGCCAAAACTGACCGTTCCCCTGCGTTACAGGGCTTTGAGATAACTGTCACCATTGACAGTTAATAAAGGTGGTACCGCGAAAGTCAACCCTTTCGTCCTTTGACGGATGAAAGGGTTTTTTGTTTTTTAATGCTTCTTAGAGCTTTATTGGGATGAACAGGCGCTTGCGCTTTTTCAAATGGAGGGAAAAAATACATGAAAATTTCATTCGTAGGAGCCGGATCTATGGCAGAGGCTATTATTGCCGGTTTAATTGAAAAAAATATTTGTCGAGGTGAAGACGTCTTTGTCACAAACCGTGAGGACCGAGGAAAATTAGAACAGCTGGAACGCCGTTATGGAATCCAGCCGACATATGATATGGAAGGACTGTTCAAAGGGGCTGACATGGTTATTTTTGCAGTAAAGCCAAAGGATGCGGAGTCCGCCCTTCAGAAAATCCAACCATACATCCAAGAAGATACCTTTTTCCTATCGGTCATGGCTGGAATATCCATCGCATTTATAGAAGAAAAATTGAAAGCTGAATGTGCTGTTGCAAGAGCTATGCCGAATACTTCCGCAAGCGTAGGAAAATCAGCCACAGCTGTTTCATTCAATCAGCGTGTATCTGATAATCAAAAGGAGCTTGTGGCTACAGTATTTTCATCTATCGGAATAACGGCTATTGTCGAAGAAAACAAACTTGATGCCATAACTGCCCTTTCCGGGAGCGGTCCTGCTTACATCTACTATGTGGTGGAAGCCTTGGAGAAATCCGCCTGGGAAATCGGCCTTGATTCAAATATGGCAAAGCAGCTGATTCTCCAAACATTGGCCGGGGCCGCAGAAATGCTGAGTTCCTCAGATTGCGAAGCTGCCGAGCTCCGCAAAGCTGTAACCAGTCCAGGTGGTACAACAGAAGCTGGCATCAAAGTGCTCCAGCAAAATAATGTAGAAGAAGCCTTTATCCAATGCATCAAGGCAGCGGCGGAGCAATCAAAACGTTTGGGTCAGATCCACGAATCGAAACACCTGGTCTGAAGCCGGCTATTGGGTTTCTTGTTCCCCTTCTTGTTATAATAATGAAGACAAATAACGAAAGGGGCTTTTTACTGAATGGCAGTAAATCTATTTGAAGCATATGAAATTAACAATGTAGTTTTGAAAAATCGCATTGTTATGTCTCCTATGTGTATGTACTCCTGCTATAATGAAGACGGCATGGTCAATGATTGGCATTATACCCACTATACGAGCCGTGCCGTCGGACAGGTCGGCTTGATTATCGTGGAGGCGACTGCAGTCACTCCCCAAGGAAGGATCAGCCCGAAGGATTTAGGTATTTGGAGCGATGAGCATGTGGAAGGATTAACAAAGCTTGTAAGCATGATCAAAGCACATGGAGCGAAAGTCGGTATCCAAATTGCTCATGCTGGCAGAAAAGCTGAGGTTGAAGGCGAAATCCTGGCCCCTTCCGCACTCCCTTTCAATGAAAAAATGAAGACACCAAAAGAAATGAGCATCTCTGATATAAAAGAAACGGTCAAAGCGTTTGGAAAGGCTGCCGAACGGGCCAAACAAGCCGGTTTTGACATCATTGAAATTCATGGAGCTCATGGCTACCTGATCAACGAGTTCCTCTCTCCAGTTACCAATCATCGGACGGACGAATATGGCGGGACCATGGAAAACCGTTATCGCTTTTTAAAAGAAATTATCACAGAAGTGAAAAACGCATGGGACGGCCCGCTCTTTGTCCGAGTCTCAGCCAATGACTATCTTGAAGCCGGCTTAACCCCATCCCATTATGTAACCATTGCAAAATGGATGAAAGAAGACGGAGTCCATTTGGTTGATGTTAGCTCGGGAGCTGTCGCACCAGCGAAAATTTCAACATATCCTGGCTATCAGGTCCCATTTGCCGAGAAAATCAAACAGGAAGCAGATATCCCAACCGGTGCTGTCGGTTTGATTACCACGGGGATCCAAGCAGAAGAAATACTGCAAAATAACCGTGCCGACCTTATCTTCCTTGCACGCGCCCTGTTAAAAGATCCATACTGGCCAAGAACCGCAGCGGAAGAACTTGGTTATGAAATTGAACCTCCGGTGCAATATAAGCGGGGATGGTAATAAGAAAAGCGAAAGCGCCTGTTTAGCAACTGAATGATTTTCATTTAAAGATAGCCATACCTTCATTCAGGAGGTATGGCTATCTTTGCAAAATCGGAAACTACTTTTGTTTCATGGAAGACTGACTGTGCTTCTTTCTCCAGCCGATCCCAGTCCTCCTTGGTATATCTGGAGCTGATATGAGTCAGGCAAAGCTGCCGCACATTCGCTTCGCGGGCAATAGCTGCCGCTTGAAGCGTAGTAGAATGGAAATATTCCCTTGCCATTTCTTCATTTTCTCCTGAAAAAGTGGATTCATGAACAAGCAGATCCGCATCCCGCGCAAGTTCAACTGCATTTGTACAGGGGCGTGTATCTCCCAGTATAGCGAGGACGCGACCCTTTTGAGGCGGTCCGACAAAGTTACTTCCATTAACGGTTCTTCCATCATCAAGTGTGACCGTCTCCCCGTCCTTCAGCCGCTTATAAATAGGACCAGGTGGTATTCCCGCTTCCAAGAGTTTCTTTGCATCTAGCGTACCTTGTTTGTCCTTTTCAGTAATCCGAAATCCAAAGCTCGGAACAGCATGATCCAAAAGTAAAGCCTCAATCTTAAACTGAGAATCTTCGAAAATCATGCCGTCAGCAAACTCTATGATAGTGAGTGAATATTTCAAGTGCGTTCCGCTCACTTTGAGCGAAACCTCAAGAAATTCCCGAATCCCCTTCGGACCGTAAACAGTGAGTTCTGATGTACCGCCCTGAAAAGAGCGGCTACCCAATAATCCCGGCAAACCAAAAATATGGTCACCGTGAAGATGAGTAATGAAGATTTTTTCGATTTTTCTTGGTTTTAAGGATGTATACAGGATTTGGTGCTGCGTAGCCTCACCGCAATCAAATAACCAAACTGCATTTCTTTCTTCCAAAAGCATTAAGGCCAGTGCAGATACGTTCCGCAATTTTGCCGGAACCCCTGCGCCAGTGCCAAGAAACAGAAGATTCATCCGTTCACCCGCTTTCTATCTTAATCTTATACATATTGATTGGATCACCAGCATCAGGCTGAATCACCCAGAACATTTCAACGGAATATATTATCGCGGAGGTGTTGTTCATGAAACGCGCCAATATCGAAGACTATTTGGAAAAAGGCATGTACGGCACGAAGCAAACAAAGCTTGAAGAACGAAAGAAATTTCTCGGTACTATCAGGGAAAGGATAGTCGTCGCCCTTACAAAAAGTCAGGTAATGGAACCGGGCATCTATCCCGAGGTTGAAAAAATGATGAACGAACATCCGAAAACGACCCTCTTGCTAAATGGCGAACTGGGTTATTCCTTTTTATCCGATTATATACAAAAGGCACGCCAAAAGAAAATCCCTTTTTCTATAGTAAAGGACAAAGACCATTGCACGGATATCGGGCTTGTTCTTACCTATCAGCAGGCTATTGATAAAAAGGATATTTATATCAAAAAGCGACCAGCCAAAATCCCTGAGTCCCAAAAGAAAGCAAAGAGTAAGCCAGCTCCCTTTTCTCTCATTAAGCGGATATTTAAGAGAAATTGATCAGGGTTTCTTTTTATCTTCAGGGCTGGAGTCTTGCACACCTATATTCAGAATCGAAGGGCCATATTTCTTTTTCATTTGATGGATCGCATCATATAGTGGCTCTTTTTTTGCTTCTTTTTCATAAGAGAACAAGTTTAATTGTTCAAAAGCATGATCCGCTTTTAACAAATCTTGGCCGGTAATTCCCAAAAGCCGAACTGGATGGCCATTCCAATTTTTTATAAACAGCGTCTTGGCAGCTTTGAAGATATCATGGGATTCAACGATAGGATTTTCAAGCATCCGACTTCTCGTAATCGTCTCACGGTTTTTATATTTGATCATGACAGAAACATTTTTTGTGACATACTGCTTCCTCTTCAGTCTAACCGTCACATTGGCTGATAGTTTTTCCAATACAGAAAGAAGTTCGGATTGATTGGAAATATCCCTTGGCAATGTAACTGAGCTGCCGATGCTTTTATTCACAGCTGCAGCTTCTGGATCTACTTTCCGGGGGTCTATTCCGTTTGCCCGTTCTTTTAGCTGGACCCCGCGGATGCCTATGACGGATTGAAGCTGCAACTCATTAGCATGAGCCAGATCCTTGATCGTTTTCACTTTGATTATTCCCAGTTTTTCTGCTGTTTTTTCTCCAATCCCATGCATTTCAATAACTGGTAAAGGCCATAAGACGTCCGGTATATCCCTTTTTCTCAAAATAGTGATCCCCAGTGGTTTTTTCATATCCGAGGCCGTTTTTGCAAGAAATTTATTAGGGGCAATTCCAATACTGCAGGGCAGATCCAGTGTATTTAATAAATCCTTTTGGATCATTTTGGCTATCTGAACCGGACTCCCCAGCTCTTGACAATCGGTAATATCAATATATCCTTCATCAATGGATACAGGTTCAACGAGGTCGCTATACCTTCGTAAAAGGTCGAAAATAGCTCTTGAAACAAGCCGGTAACGCTCGTGGTCTGGTTGTTTGACGATGAGCTTCGGACAAAGCTTCTTCGCCTCCCAAAGCTGCATCGTCGTTTTAACTCCGTATTTCCGTGCTTCGTAGCTGCATGTGACGATAATCCCTTTTCTTTGTTTAGCATCACCTGCAATCGCTAAAGGCTTTCCTTTCAAAGAAGGGTTCTCCGCCATTTCCACCGAAGCGAAAAAGCTGTTCATATCTACATGAAGAATGACCCGCCCGCTTTTCGGATACATTTTCTTCATCTCTTCATCCATCCTTAATTGGCTGCCACTTCCTCAATCACCGCAACAACCATTTCAGTCAGTTTATTCAATTCCGCGATTGGCATCCGTTCATTCGTTGTATGAATTTCCTCATATCCGACACCTAAATTCACCGTCGGAATGCCAAACCCTGCAATGACGTTGGCATCACTTCCACCGCCACTTGCTAATAAACGTGGCTTGCGTCCAACCTTTTGAGCGGCTTTTTTAGCGATTTCAACAACACCATCACCATCTGAAAACTTGAAGCCGGGGTACATAACATGTATGTCAACATCTGCACTACCGCCCAGCTCCTTCGCAGTTTCTTCAAAAGCCGCCTTCATTTTTTTCGTCTGGGCGATCATTTTTTCCTCAACAAGAGAACGCGCTTCAGCCAGTATATCCACACGATCAGCCACAATATTCGTTGCTTTCCCGCCTTCAAACCTTCCTATATTGGCTGTCGTTTCTTCATCGATCCTGCCAAGTGGCATTTTAGCAACTGCTTTGGCAGCAATCGTGATGGCCGATACTCCTTTTTCCGGGGCGACACCGGCATGAGCTGTTTTCCCATGGATCACCGTTTTTATTTTTGCTTGGGTTGGCGCAGCCACTATAATATCCCCAACAGGTCCATCACTGTCCAAAGCAAAACCGTACTCGGCTTTAACAAGCTTCGAATCAAGAGCTTTGGCACCAACTAAACCAGATTCTTCCCCAACTGTAATAATAAATTGGACATCTCCATGCTGGATGTTATTTTCTTTCAAAATCCTCACAGCTTCCATCATGGCTGCAAGCCCAGCTTTATCATCCGCACCAAGGATTGTCGTTCCATCTGTCACCACATATCCATCTTTAATAGACGGATTCACACCGTTTCCCGGCATGACCGTATCCATGTGTGAAGTAAAATAAATGGGCGCTACATTGTCTTTTGTTCCTTTAAGGGTACAGATTAAATTTCCAGCCCCATGGCCCGTCTGCCCTTTTGTATCATCCTCATATACCTCCACACCAAGATGCTCGAACTTAGTCTTGAGTAATTTGGAAATTTCCCCTTCATTTTTTGTTTCTGAATCAGTCTTTATCAATTCAAGGAATTCATCCAGCAATCTCTTTTCGTTGATCATATTTTCTCCTCCTAGCTAAAGTGGGATATTTCCGTGTTTTTTCCGCGGCCTGTCTTCCTGCTTATTATGCAGCATTTCCAAAGCCTGGATCAATTTCAGTCTTGTCTCGCGAGGATCAATCACATCATCTACCATTCCTTGGGCAGCTGCTACGTACGGATTCGCAAATTTTTCCCGATACTCTTCAATCTTTTGATTTCTTGTCTCTTCAGGATGTTCGCTTTGGGCGATTTCACGGGCAAATATAATATTTGCCGCTCCTTGCGGCCCCATGACCGCTATCTCTGCATTGGGCCAAGCAAACACTAGATCAGCGCCAATGGATTTGCTGTTTAGCGCCACATAAGCCCCTCCATATGCTTTTCTCAAGATCACTGTAATTTTGGGAACAGTCGCTTCGGAATAGGCGTAAAGGATTTTGGCTCCATGTCTGATAATACCGCCATGCTCCTGTTTCACACCAGGGAAAAATCCGGTGACATCCTCAAATGTAATAATAGGAATATTAAAAGAATCACAAAAGCGAATGAACCTTGAGGCTTTGTCCGATGAATCAATGTCAAGACCGCCTGCCAGGAATTTTGGCTGGTTACAAACGAGTCCAATTACTTCCCCCCGAATTCTGGCAAAACCTATGACAATATTTTTGGCAAATTCTTTCTGAACTTCAAAAAAAGAATTATTGTCAACAACCTGACTGATCACATCGCGAACATCATAAGGTCTCACGGCGTCATATGGGACAGCATCAGCTAAATCCGGCCTTAGCTCATCGCCAGCAATCCATTTCTCTCTCGTTGATTTCCCCTGATTATTTTGCGGAAGATAGGTCATCAGTTTCCTCACCATGGCAAGGACTTCTTTCTCACTTCCTGCCCGAAAATGCGCATTTCCACTAATAGCATTATGTACTTTGGACCCTCCGAGATCTTCGGATGAAATTTTTTCGCCTGTGACAGTCTCAATCACTTTCGGACCTGTAATAAACATTTGACTTGTATCATCGACCATAAAAACAAAGTCGGTAATCGCTGGGGAATAAACAGCGCCTCCAGCGCAAGGACCCATGATGACAGAAATTTGCGGAATGACTCCTGAATAGATCGCATTGCGATAAAAGACATGTCCATACCCATCAAGTGATACAACACCTTCCTGGATCCGTGCACCCCCGGAATCATTTAACCCAATAAAAGGGGCTCCATTTTTCGCAGCCAAATCCATCGCTTTTGCAATTTTTTCTGCGTGCATTTCGCCAAGTGCCCCGCCGAAAACAGTGAAATCCTGTGAAAAAAGATAAACCGGACGTTCGTTTATTTTCCCATACCCAGTGACAACTCCGTCACCCGGGTATTTAGCATCTTCTAGACCAAAGTTCGAAGAGCGATGTTCTGTAAAAGGATTCAGTTCCACAAATGTTCCTTCATCCAACAGCAATTCGATCCTTTCTCTTGCTGTCAGCTTTCCTTTTTCATGCTGCCTCGTAATCCGCTCGTCTCCCCCACCAAGCTCTGCTTCCCTCCGGCGATCATACAGTTCATTAATTTTATCGTAAATATCCGTCACTCACTTCTCCTCCATGTGTACTTTTTCACATAGCTCATACAAAACACCATGTCCAGATTTCGGATGCATGAACGCAACAAGAGATTTGCCTGCACCCTCTTTAGGTACTTCATCTACCATGCGGACACCTTTTTCTTTCAGTTCGGATATTCGTTCTTCGATGGAATTAATGCCAATTGCAATATGATGGATACCCTCTCCGCGTTTTTCTATGAATTTTGAAATTGGTCCATTTTCGTTAAGCGATTCCAAAAGTTCAAGCTTCACGTTGTTCGCATCAATGAAAGCGACGCGAACTTGCTGGGATTTCACCTCTTCAACAGCCATGCAGCGAAAACCAAGCATCTCTGTGTAAAACGTCAATGCTTCGTCAATCGACTTGACTGCTATGCCGATGTGATCCACTTTTTTCATGCGTTTGACCTCCGTTCCGGTAATTCATCCCTTGGTAGCAGAGTCATTTTACATGCTTGTCTCATTAAAATATTCCATATAGAATAGAATGTAAAGTGAAAGAGACAAGGAGTGAAGATATTTTGTCTAATAAAAAAGTTCAGCGACTGATCATCTACTTAATGCTATTTGCGATGATTGCCACCACAGTGTTGGCCGGATTGTCATTCATGCTGTAAACAAAAATCAGACATATTCTCTATATAGAAAAAGGCCCTGCTTGTTGGCAAGGCCTTTTATCATACTCCGGCGGCAAGCCCAAATAGGAGAGCCGGCAAGGAATAAAGAAAAGCGCAAGGCGCGCAGCCTTAGGCGACAAGCACAGAGTTAAACTTCCTCGCAATATTCCTCAAAATATTGTTGAAGCTTGTTTACAACAGACATAGGATCATGCCCTTCGATTTCATGGCGCTCAACCATTGTACAGATTTTTCCATCCTTCAACAAAGCAAAAGAAGGAGAAGATGGCGGATAATCAGTGAAGTAGCTTCTTGCTTTCGCCGTTGCCTCCCTATCCTGTCCAGCAAACACCGTCACAAGGTGATCAGGACGCTTATCATAGTGAATGGCATGAACCGCTGCAGGACGAGCCACCCCGCCGGCACAGCCGCAGACAGAATTGATCATGACAAGGGTTGTCCCTTTTCTTGCCAAGGCCCCCTCCACTTCCTCTGGTGTTTGAAGCTGTTCATATCCAGCCTGTTCCAAATCTTCACGCGCCTGACGCACGATATCATTGACATATAAGTTAAAGTCCATGCTCATCTATTTCATTCCCCTTTCAAAAACAATCATAGTTCGTACTAATGTTATCATAACAATTTGATGGTCACTTTATCAAATTTCGGAATTTAATCAAAAGTTTTGGTTTAACTGTAAAAAGTTCGGGTAAGATAAAAATACATCTAGATCCATACCCCTAAACTCCCTAGATGTTTTTTGGACAGCCGAAGGGCTGTCCCTTTTTATTGTTCCGACCCTATTTTTGTTTCATTTTTCATAAAAAGCATCAAACAATAGGCCGCTTGCTTTAGCTACAGTCATTTCTTCATTCATGACCTTCTTTTCAACCTCAGGCGCAAGACTTTTAACTTTGTCATCTCCGAAAAAGGATCTTTCCAGTTGTTCTTTAATTTGAGCATAGAGCCATTCCTTAGCCTGCATTTTGCGACTTTCCCAAAACTGGCCCGACTCTTTCGTCATCTTCATGTACCTCAAAACCGTTTCCCAAACCTGCTCGATTCCTTCTTGATACAGAGCAGAACAAGTGAGAGCTGGAGTTGTCCATCCTTTTGTCGCTGGCTGCAAAAAATGCAAAATCTGTTTATATTCTCTCTGTGTTTTTTTAGCCAGATCCAGATTTCTGCCATCAGCCTTGTTTACAATGACAGCATCCGCAAGCTCCATGATTCCCTTTTTCATTCCTTGCAATTCATCACCTGCCCCTGTTAAGACAAGCAGCATGAAAAAGTCAACCATGCCCCTAACCATCACTTCACTCTGGCCGACGCCGACCGTTTCGATCAATAAAACATCGTAGCCCGCAGCTTCGCAAGCTATGATTGTTTCTCGTGTTTTTCGATGTACACCCCCAAGTGCTCCCCCTGAAGGGGAGGGTCTAATAAAAGCATTCGGGTGATTCGCCAAACGCTCCATCCTTGTTTTATCTCCAAGTATACTGCCCCCATGCAAAGTTGAACTCGGGTCCACCGCAAGGACAGCCACGCGGTGACCTTTATTGCATAATAAAAGACCAAAAGACTCGATAAACGTACTTTTTCCGGCTCCCGGAACTCCTGTTATCCCGATTCGGATGGAATCACCAGACAATGGAAGAAGACGCTGCAGCATGTCCTCCGCCGTTTTTTGATGACGGTCGGCATTGCTTTCTATCAAGGTGATCGCCCTGGAAAGCATGGTACGGTCCTTTAAGAGCAATCCTTCGATGATGCCATCGACATTTTCTGCTATCGGCTTGCGCCTGATGAACTTTTTTTGAATATCTTCACCCATCCCGCTCGCCCACTTCCACATAACCGAGTCTGGCATATATTTCTTTTATCACCTTTTGAGCAGCAATAGGAATGACAGTGCCTGGGCCAAAAATAGCGGAGGCTCCGTTCTTTTTAAGGAAATCATAGTCCTGCGGAGGGATGACGCCACCAATGACCACCATGATGTCTTCCCGGCCGATTTTCTTCAGTTCTTCCACCAGCTTCGGCAGCAATGTCCGATGACCGGCGGCTAGAGAACTGACTCCAATAACATGAACATCATTTTCTGCTGCCTGTCTCGCCGTTTCTTCAGGCGTTTGAAACAAAGGCCCGATATCAACATCAAAGCCTAGATCAGCGAAAGCAGTCGCAATGACCTTCGCTCCGCGGTCATGGCCATCCTGTCCCATTTTGGCAATTAAAATCCTTGGCCTCCGACCTTCATTGTCCATGAAGTCTTCCGTCATTTCTTTGATCTGAGACATTTCCTTCTCATCGGAAAAATGTGAGCTATAAACACCGCTAATTGATCTGATCACCGCTTTATGCCTTCCACATGCTTTTTCAATAGCAGATGAAATTTCGCCCAAAGTCGCCCTTTCTCTTGCAGCCTCTACAGAAAGCTCCAGCAAATTCGCCGATTCGTCCGCGGCACCTTCTGATAGCTTTTTCAAAGCTGCCTGAACTCTTTCTTCGGAACGTTGCTCCTTGAGCTGCCTGATCCGCTCAAGCTGCTTCTCTCTTACAATCGTATTATCTATATTTAAAATATCAATCTCTTCTTCCTGCTCCAAACGATAGCGATTCACTCCAATAATTGTCTCCTTTTTGGAATCGATCAATGCCTGCCGTCTCGCCGCAGCTTCCTCAATCCTCATTTTTGGAAGCCCTGTTTCCATCGCTTTCGTCATTCCTCCAAGCTCTTCAACTTCATCGATATGGGCCCATGCCCTTTTCATCAACTCATCCGTCAATGTTTCGACATAATATGATCCCCCCCATGGATCAATGACATTCGTCAAGCCCGTTTCTTCCTGTAAAAAAAGCTGGGTATTCCGTGCAATCCTTGCAGAAAAATCTGTCGGTAGCGCGATTGCTTCATCAAGAGCGTTCGTATGAAGCGATTGCGTATGTCCCATAGCCGCAGCATGAGCCTCAACCAATGTCCGTATCACATTATTATAGGGGTCCTGTTCCGTCAAACTCCATCCGGATGTTTGACTATGTGTTCGAAGCGCCAATGACTTAGGGTTCTTTGGCTTAAATGGGCTCATGAGCTTCGCCCACATCGTTCTTGCTGCACGCAGCTTGGCGACCTCCATAAAATAATTCATGCCGATTCCCCAGAAAAACGAAAGGCGCGGGGCAAACGAATCTATATCAAGGCCAGCCTTCAAGCCTGTTCTGACATATTCAAGCCCATCCGCAAGAGTATAGGCCAGCTCTATATCCGCCGGAGCCCCTGCTTCCTGCATATGATATCCCGAAATAGAGATACTGTTAAACTTTGGCATTTCCCTCGACGTATATTCAAAAATATCGCCAATAATCCGCATGGACATTTCAGGAGGGTAAATATACGTATTCCTGACCATGTATTCTTTTAAAATATCATTTTGGATCGTCCCCGAAAGCTGCTCCCTCTTTACTCCTTGCTCTTCAGCCGTCACAATGTAAAATGCCAGTATGGGAATCACGGCTCCATTCATCGTCATTGAAACTGACATTTGATCCAGCGGGATTCCATCGAATAATATTTTCATATCAAGAATGGAATCGATGGCCACTCCCGCTTTCCCCACATCTCCTTCCACCCGCGGATGGTCTGAATCATAGCCGCGGTGCGTAGCCAGATCAAATGCAACAGACAGACCCTTTTGTCCCATCGCCAAATTACGTCTGTAAAAGGCATTGCTTTCCTCAGCAGTCGAGAATCCCGCATATTGCCGAATCGTCCACGGACGATTCACATACATTGTTGGGTACGGCCCGCGAGTATAAGGAGGAATCCCAGGCATCGTATCGGCATATTCCAGATGTTCAAGATCTTGCTCCGTGTATAACGCTTTAATATTAATTTGCTCATTCGTTTCAAAGCTACCGTTTTTTAAATCCTGATAATTTTTGGGAGATTTTACGAATTGCGGTGCAATTGATTGGAAGTCCGGCTTTTTATCCATTTAAATCTGCCTCCCATCGGTTAAGTATATCATTCAGCTTTTCAACAATATTTTGACCTGAATAAAATGTGCCGTCTATTTGGAACGATGCCAATTCCTCTTCAGTCATGCTGCCGGCAATATCTAAATGGGCGTTGGGCAAGCTTTCTTTTACCCAGCATCCGATATCCGCTGCAAATTCCGCATAAAGGGACTGCGGCCCGCACAAACAAAAGTCTTTTTCTGGTGATTCTAACATATAACGCTTTATATGATTCAAATCCTTGAAGCTGTCACTCCAAACAGCTTGTACCCCTGCTGAAGCCAAGACACCGGAAACAAAGTCTGCATATGGCTTGTATGCTTTCAATTCCCCAAGACAGATTAATCTTATCGTTGGGGTTTTGCCTTTTAGTGAAAGCTGAGAGGACCTTTGTCGAAAACGTTCAAACTTCTCCGCAAGCCTTACATATTGAAGCGGCTCAAGTTTTACCTTCCCTTCTGCATCAGGACGGGTGGTGCTGCCCGTTTTGGGATATCGGACCTGTTCATTGCCCATAGCATACACGTTCACCCCGACTGCCGACCTTTTTCTTGTTTCCATGTCTTTCAACTGATCAGCGGCGGTTTCCTTTATCTTCCCTTGCAGCCACCCTTCCCGCAAGACTTCAATGATACCCTCCTTTTTATCAATTTCCTGAAAAAAACTCCACCCTTCATTAACTAAATTTGATGTTAAGACTTCGATAAAATAAGAGCCACCAGCCGGATCGATAACCCGATCCAAAAACGACTCTTCTTTTAACAAAAGTTGAGTATTTCTAGCGATTCTCTTTGAAAAATCAGTCGAATGCCCTGACAATTCATCAAATGATCCTACATGGAGGTAATCAACTCCGCCTAATATTCCAGCGAATGCTTCGTTTCCTGCACGGAGCATGTTCACATAAGGATCCAGGACAGATTTTGTAAGATTGGCCGTTTCTGCACTAACCGGGACTGCCTGCTTACCTTCCGGCAGCCCGTATGCATCGGCAATCGTCTTCCAAAGCACCCTGAAAGCCCTAAATTTTGAGAGTTCCATAAAAAAATCACTACCAATGGAAAAACGAAAAATCAATTTAGATGCAGTTTTCACGGGAGTCCATCCTGCTTTTTTCATTTGTTCAATATAAAACACGGCTAATGCTAAAGAAACGCCAAGTTCCTGAATGACTTGGGCTCCAGCCTCTTTGTATGGCTTTATATCAACCATAACAGTACGAAGGTGAGGAAACTGGAGATCGAGCAGCTTGATCTGTGAAATCCAATCTTCCATTTGTTCACAGTCCGGGTCGACGTCGACGATGAAACCTTCCGCAAGCTCTGCTGATACGATGTCCGCTGCAACCGCTCCGCTAACTTTAATATTCTCAGCAAGTAGATTTTGAGCGATAATGTTGAAACGGCGTCTGTCGGAAAAAATAAGAAGTGGTATTTGATCCAACGCAATGAAATCGTTCAATTCTTTGAAACTTACATCATCAAGCTTCTCAAGCCGCAAAGGGTCGAATGCGACCGTATCCTGCCCCCTTTGAAGAGAACTTTTGATTTGATGTTTTAGTTTGTTCCAATCCTCCTCTTTTAGTTTTTGAGCTATACGCCAACCGCGTTTTTTCCCGGGAGGAAAAAAGCCCCGCAAAAAGTTACCTTCTCCAGGATATTGATCTATCCGTCGATAATCGATTTGATGTTGCGTATAAAGGGGAGATAATTGAATACCTTCGTACGTATCGGTGTAAAGGTCTTTCAGGGAAGCATTCTTCAAAGATGATTGCACAGCCTTCTCCCACTCGTTGATTGCCGCTTTTTTGAAGTCTGTTTTTTTTGCCCGATCAGTGAACATGCAATACACCCTTCCTCTTTATTTGCGTAAGCGATTCCATTTTATTTTTCTATTCAACTACCATTTTATTATAGTTGTGGAGCTCAAACAACCGATTCAACGAGAACAACTAGTTCCCGTCCTCTTGTCGGTTATTTTACAAAATATCAGCATTCATGATAAAATGTCCTATATACCAATCATCCTACAAGTTGGAGTGTGGATTATGTATAAAAGGGCAAACCGTTTATCCTTAGTCGATCAAGTCATTTCTCAAATGGAAGAGTTAATTGAAAATGGTCATTGGCCTGTTGGGCACAAGATACCACCTGAAATGCTCCTAATGGAAGAATTTGATGTAAGCCGCAATACGCTCAGGGAGGCCGTTCAAGCCTTGGTGCATGCCGGTTTATTGGAATCAAAACAAGGAAGCGGGACCGTTGTTCGTTCGACAAGTGTATTCGAGGCCGCCATGCAACGCCAAATTGAAAAAACCGGTTTAATCGAAACTTTGGAAGTTAGGCTAGCATTGGAAAAAGAGGCGGCACAACTCGCCGCAATGCGAAGAAGCGAAGAAGATATTGACAGGCTACGAGCCTATATTGATAAATGCCGCGACGCTGCCGAAAGAAGAAAGTTGGAAGATTTTATAGCGGCAGATATCAAATTTCATCAAGCAATCTTTGAGGCTGCTAAAAACAGATTGCTGCAAGATTTATATGAACATATGACTAAGCCGTTATCCTCTTCAATCAAAGATTTGATGGCGATGGATCCGCAGTTTTGTTTTGAAGAGGAAATACATGATGAACTGTTTAAGGCCATATGTGATCAGGATGTCGAGACTGCAGTGAATGAAGTCAATAAGTATATCGCTCAATTTTAAAAAAGATTGACTTGATGAATCAATGTTGATTTAGGAACGGATTTTTCGAAAGTTATAGGAGGATGCACTTTGATTAGAAATGGATCATCTTTGGAGCAAATGCCGGGGCGTGAAGTCAATTGGTTATTATTCATAGGAATTATTTTCATTGGATCAAATTTAAGAGCGCCGCTGACTTCAGTCGGCTCACTCATTCCATTTATACGTGATGATTTGGGAATCAGCCATGCATTAGCCGGGACAATTACCACATTGCCCCTTCTGGCGTTTGCTTTTCTTTCTCCTTTTGCCCCAAAGATAGCTAAACGATTCGGGATGGAGTGGACTATTCTCTTATCATTAATCCTATTAACTGTTGGATTAGTTACGCGTTCCATGATGGGAGCCGGCTTTCTTTTTGGCGGCACCATTATGATTGGTTTGGCAATCGCCGTAGGAAATGTATTATTACCTGGATATATTAAAATGAATTTTCCTTATAGAATTGGTGTTATGACGGGCATATATGCTGTTTTTATGAATGTATTCGGTGCTTTGGGGTCCGGCTTGAGTGTCCCGATCTCAACAATAAAAGGAATGGGCTGGAAAGGATCGCTTGCCGTTTGGGCTATACTTTCTTTCATCGCCATATTATTCTGGCTCCCGCAATTGCGTAGACAGAATAAACTGATTGCACCAACTGTTGCTATAAAAAACAAAATGTCCGCTTGGCGCTCTTCTCTGGCATGGAACATCACCTTGTTTATGGGATTACAGTCATTGATGTTTTATACTCTTATGACTTGGCTTCCAGACATACTGCAATCTCATGGATTCAGCTCGAGTGGAGCTGGATGGATGCTGTTTCTCATGCAGTTTGCATTGATTCCAATCACCTTTGTCATTCCGGTGATAGCAGATAAAATGAAAAACCAAAAAGTGTTAGCCGGAGTAACAGCTTTACTGTTCTTCTTAGGGATAGTTGCTTTAATGATTGGCTCTAAACCATTACTATACGTATCCGTCATATTGATAGGAGTCGCCGGAGGGAGTGCCTTCAGCTTGGCCATGATGTTTTTCAGCCTTCGGACAACTGATGGACAGCAAGCGACGGAACTATCAGGCATGGCTCAATCATTCGGTTACCTATTAGCCGCAATAGGCCCTGTATTATTCGGAGCTTTATATGATATAAGCGGAAAATGGCAGCTTTCTCTTTCTATGCTTATGATTTTATCCGCAGTCATCTTTATTGTCGGAATTGAGGCAGGGAAAGAAAGAGTGATTACGGATAATACGGCACAAATTGACCCCCTTTCGGGATCTAATCCCGAAAACAGTTAGATGAAGCATACTGTACACATATATAAAAATCCCGTCCTCGAAAATAAAACGAGGACGGGATTTTTCTGATCAATAAACAGATGTATTTTCTCTTGATATATTCTCAAGAATTTCTTTTACTCTTTTCAAGAAATTACCACAGACGAGCCCGTCAAGAACGCGATGGTCCATTGACAGACAGAGATTCACCATATCTCGGGGAGCAATGCCTCCGTTTTTCAATATCACCGGCCGCTTCACAATTGATTCTATCTGCAAAATGGCAGCTTGAGGATGGTTGATGATTCCCATGGACTGCACCGAACCAAAGGAACCTGTGTTATTGACGGTAAAAGTACCACCTTGTATATCATCGGTTCTCAATCTGCCGTTTCTGGCTTTGTTTGCCAATCCCACTATCTCCTTGGCAATCCCTTTGATAGATTGTTCATCTGCGTTTTTAATAACAGGAACATACAGGATATCCTCACTTGCTACTGCAATAGATAGATTGATGTCTTTCTTCTGGACGATGGTGTCACCGGCCCAAACAGAATTGATCATTGGATATTCCCTTAAAGCCTGTGCTACCGCTTTGACAAAGAAAGAGAAATAAGTCAGGTTGAATCCTTCCTTTAGCTTGAACTCATCTTTGATGGAGTTCCGGAATTGAACAAGCCCGGTTACATCTACTTCCACCATCATCCAGGCATGCGGAATTTCCTGTTTACTTCTGACCATGTTTTCCGCAATCGTTCTCCGGAGAGGAGTAATAGGAATCACTGTATCCCCCGAAAGTACCGGTACATGCGCAGGCTGATAAGCAAAACCATGGTTGGCGGAAACAACCTTCTGTTTTGGCTGATCATTTGTGTCATCCTTTGTAGGAATCTTTCCGGCATTGATAAGTTTCTGCAAATCTTTTCGCGTAATGCGGCCGCCAAGACCGGTTCCTTCCACCTGATCCAAATCGATGTCATATTCCTGAGCTATTCGTACTACGGCAGGTGAGAAGCGGGTTCTATGCTGATTTTTCATCTCATCATCGCCGCTTTCCTCAGTCTGCGGAACATTTGCAGTCTCGCCCTTAATCGGAAGTTCTTCCCCTTGATCCACCTCTATCGCGTCGATCGTACATATGATTTCCCCAACTGCGAGTGTTTCGTCTTCCTGAGCAATAATCTCCTTGATGATACCTGAAAAAGAAGATGGTATTTCAGCATTCACTTTGTCAGTCAAGACTTCAGCAAGAGGATCATATTTTTTAACCTCATCCCCAGGTGCTACAAGCCATTTGCTTATCGTTCCTTCAGTCACACTCTCCCCGAGCTGGGGCATTGTTATATTTTTTACAGCCAAATAAAACAAGCCTCCTTTACCGTATATTCATAAGGTCACCAATCAAATGCGCCTTGGCGTATTTGCGCTCAGATTTTATCGTTAAGCTCGATACATTTCCTCTGAAAATCTGATGTCTCCGCCGGAGGCTTTAACTTTATTCAGCCGGGGTTTGCCCCCCCACTTAATGGAATACCAATAGGCTTTCATCTCACCACTTACAAGTGAGAGACTTCTGCTGAATGAAGTTAAAATTCTGCAAGCTCCCTCATCGCTTTTTCTATTTTTTCCGGATTAACCATGAAAAATTTTTCCATTGTCGGTGCATAAGGCATAGCCGGTACCTCAGGGCCCGCCAGTCTTTTAACAGGCGCATCCAAATCAAACAAACACTCTTCAGCGATGATGGCGGCCACCTCTCCAATGATGCTACCTTCCTTATTATCTTCAGTAATTAATAATACTTTCCCCGTTTTAGAAGCTGCTTCTATAATCGCTTCTTTATCGAGCGGATAAATTGTACGCAAATCAAGAATATGCGTGCTGATGCCGTCTTTCGCAAGCTTCTCAGCAGCCTGCAGGGCCATATGGACACATAAGCCATATGTAATAACCGTAATGTCATCACCTTCCCGTTTGACGTCAGCCTTGCCAATTGGCAAGACGTAATCCTCATCGGGAACGTCCCCCTTAATTAAACGGTAGGCCCTTTTATGTTCAAAAAACAACACCGGATCCTCATCGCGAATAGCTGCTTTCAACAATCCCTTCACATCGTACGGGGTTGATGGCATGACTATTTTCAAACCAGGCTGGTTAGCAAAAATAGCTTCAACCGACTGTGAATGGTACAATGCCCCGTGAACACCGCCGCCGTACGGAGCCCTGATCACAATTGGGCATGACCAATCATTATTTGAACGATATCGGATTCGAGCAGCTTCAGAGATGATCTGGTTCACAGCCGGCATGATAAAATCTGCAAACTGCATTTCAGCAACCGGCCTGTATCCATACATAGCGGCTCCAATTCCAACCCCTGCTATAGCTGATTCTGCTAAAGGAGTATCAATAACCCTTTTATCACCAAACAAATCATATAAGCCCTGGGTTGCTTTGAAAACCCCGCCTTTTTTTCCAACATCTTCTCCAAGCACAAAAACTTTTTCATCCCGTTCCATTTCTTCCTTAAGTGCTGCCGTAACAGCCTCTATATATGAAATGACTGCCATAAAGCTTCCCCCCCTCTTACGCCTTCTCATGATACACGTGTTTCAAGGCATCTTCTGGCATTGCGTACGGTGCTTCTTCCGCATAGTCCGTCGCCTCGTTGACTTGCTCCATGATCCGGTCATTTATTTCCTTTTCCAGTTCGTCATCTATCAATCCATTTTCTCTCAGATAGGAACCGAATAATACGATGGGGTCTTGGCTTTTCGCTTTTGCCATCTCATCCGGGGACCTGTATGTGCGATCATCATCATCAGACGAATGCGGCGTCAACCGATTGCATACAGTTTCGATGAGCACGGGTCCTTCGCCATTTCGGCAACGGTCCGTAGCTTCTTTCACTGTACTATAAACTTCCAACAAATCGTTCCCGTCAATGGTGATGCCTTCCATCCCATATCCTGCAGCGCGGTCGGATACTTTTTCGCATGCAAGCTGCTTTTCAATCGGAACAGAAATAGCATATTTATTATTTTCACACATAAAAATAACCGGAAGCTTGTGTACACCTGCAAAGTTGGCTCCCTCATGAAAATCCCCCTGATTGGATGAACCTTCCCCAAAAGTGACGAAAGAGACCAAGTCGCTTCCTTCCATCCTCGCTGCCAAGGCAATGCCCACCGCATGGGGAACCTGTGTAGTAACGGGTGAAGACCCAGTGACAATCCGATTTTTTCTTTGTCCAAAGTGCCCGGGCATCTGCCTGCCTCCGGAGTTCGGATCTTCTGCTTTTGCAAAGCCCGAAAGCATAATGTCTTTTGGAGTCATGCCAAAAGCAAGGACCACGCCAAGGTCCCTGTAATAGGGGAGAACGTAATCTTTTTCCCGGTTAAGAGCATAAGCTGCCCCTACTTGCGAGGCCTCCTGGCCTTGGCATGAAATGACAAAAGGAATTTTACCGGACCGGTTCAAGAGCCACATACGCTCGTCAATCCTGCGGGCAAGCAGCATGGTTTCGTACATGCCCAAAACTTCCTGATCGCTTAATCCAAGCTCTTTATGACGGTTTTTTGCCATTCTTTCTACCTCCCGATAGATTCAAGTTTCATGTATTATTTATATATGTATGGCTCGCCCGTCCACTGCAAGTGCCGCTTCGCCCATCACTTCACTTAAAGAAGGGTGAGGGTGAACGGTTTGTGATATTTCCCACGGACTTGCGTCAAGGACACGGGCAAGGCCCGCTTCCGAGATCAAGTCGGTCACATTCGGTCCTATCATATGTACACCGAGAATATCATTTGTTTCCCGATCGGATACAAATTTCACGAATCCGTCAGTTTCTCCAAATACAAGCGCCTTCCCAATGGCTTGGAATGGAAATTTTCCAGTTTTGACTTTAAAGCCTTTTTCTTTTGCTTCTTTTTCCGTTAAACCCACGCTTGCGATTTCCGGATTGCTATAGATGCACCTCGGTACATGCTCATAATGAAGGAAGGACGGGTTCTCACCTGCAATATGTTCTACTGCCTTTATCCCCTCATGAGAAGCGATATGCGCCAGTTGCATCCCCCCGATGACATCTCCAATCGCATATATATGGGATTCATTTGTCTGGTAATATTCATTGACCTTGATATAACCGTTGTCCAATTCAATATCCGTATTTTGTAATCCGATATGGCTGGAATTTGGTGCCCTGCCGACGGCAACAAGAATTTTTTCTCCGGAGAATTCTTTTGACACTCCATTTATATTTGCCGAAATTTTTACCACACCATTTTCCTTCACAAGTGTATCAGGCAATACTTTAGCATTTGTCATAACGTTCATATTTTTCTTCTTCAAAAGCCGTTTTAACTCATTTGACACGTCCTGATCTTCTGCCGGCAATAGTTGCTCGGCAAATTCAAGAATGGTCACTTCCACATCGAAATCTGCAAGCATGGACGCCCACTCAATCCCAATGACCCCGCCGCCAATGATAATGATTGAGCTTGGAAGCTGTTCCATTTCAAGGGCTTCATCAGACGTGACAATATAAGTACCGTCAATGTCTAAACCTGGAAGTGATTTTGTACGTGAGCCGGTTGCAATGATGACGTTTTTCGGAATCAGCATCTCATTTTCACTGCCATCTGTCATCTCCACCGATACAGTTCCTGGTAACGGGGAAAAAATGGAAGGACCCAAAATGCGTCCGAAACCATCATAGATGTCTATTTTACCCTTTTTCATCAAGTGTTGGACACCTTTATGAAGCTGGTCAACGATATTCGCTTTCCTCTGCTGGACTTTATTAAAATTCAGAATCGGTTTCTTTGTTTCAACACCGAACTCTTCACTTTTCTTCATGGTCTGGTATACTTCCGCACTTCTGAGTAATGCCTTGCTTGGAATACACCCTTTATGTAAACAAGTTCCGCCAAGAGCTTCATTTTCTACTATAGCCGTTTTCAAGCCAAGCTGAGAAGCCCGAATGGCAGCCACATATCCGCCAGTCCCTCCTCCAATAATTACCACATCATACTCCTGGGCCATAAATGTCTCCCCCCTATCTCTCATAACGAGCAAGCATGGATTTCAACATGTTGCTGAAACAATTATATTCTATTGTATAGAATATGCTTATCATTAAGTAAAAATTGTCTTCTTGATTTACGCAATTTTTCAATTCGCTCCTCAGCCATACGATCTGCAGCCATATATGTCGGAATTCCATCACGCTTGGAGATGTTCATTACTTTTTCAACATTATTGTAAATCGTTTCAACCTTCTTCAGTGCACGCTCTTGGTTATAACCATGAAGTTCATCTGCCACATTAATAACGCCGCCGGCATTTAAAACATAGTCAGGAGCGTACACAATCCCTTTGTCATGAATCATGTCACCATGGCGCGATTCCTTCAACTGGTTATTCGCAGATCCTGCAATCACTTTTGCTTTCAGTTGTGGGATTGTTTGATCATTGATGATCGCACCTAGCGCGCAAGGGGCAAAAATATCTGCCTCTACACCATATATATCCTCAGGATCCACTGATTCTGCTCCAAAAGCTTCTACAGCACGATTGACCGCTTCTTTATTTATGTCAGTAACAATGAGCTTAGCACCTTCTTCATGCAAATACCGACAAAGCTCAAAAGCCACGTTTCCAACACCTTGTACAGCGACTGTTTTTCCCTCTACTGAATCCGAGCCAAACGCTTCCTTCACTGCCGCTTTCATTCCTACAAAACACCCGTAAGCAGTTACTGGTGAAGGATTTCCTGATGATCCAAAGGCAGAAGAACCTGTGACAAAGTTTGTTTCTTCATAGATGAGATCCATGTCCTCGACAGTTGTCCCTACATCTTCAGCTGTTATGTAACGTCCGTTTAATCCTTCAATAAACCGGCCGAATGCTCTGAACATCTCTTCATTTTTGTCTTTTTTCGGATCACCGATAATGACCGCTTTTCCGCCACCAAGATTTAACCCTGCAGCTGCATTTTTATAGGTCATTCCTTTAGCAAGACGCAATGCGTCATTAATGGCCCCTTCTTCGTCTGCATAGGTCCACATTCTTGTACCTCCGAGAGCCGGTCCAATTGTAGTGTCATGAATAGCTATAATCGCTTTTAGCCCTGATTGTTCATCTTGACAAAATAATAGCTGCTCATAATCATTCTGAGCCATTGTTTCAAATATCTTCATAAAAGCTCACTCCATTTTAACTTATTTTCGCCATCTATTCATAAATACATTATTTTACACCAAAAAAATGCCCTGCATCAAAGTTTATGTTTTCACAATTGATTGTAGCGAAAAGCGCGATGCTTGACAAATGTTACCGATAAGATATGATTTTTTTGAGATAATGTTGATAAGGAGATTTCTATGGCTAGAATAATAGCACTCATCATGTTGGTCCTTCCTGGCATCTTAGCAGGTTACGGCATAAAATTAATGAGAGATATGCTTTTTGGCGTTTTACAACGCCCGTTCCCTTATTTGTGGATGCAGTTTCTCGGCGGTCTGCTTTTTTTTCTTATAGGCTTAGGCTTTATTGGCGGCTTTATTTTACATCGTGACAGAAAAAGAAATAAAGTTCAGGACCGCTTTAAGAAGAAAAAAGTACGCTAAGAAAAAGAGCTTGGCACAGCCTAAATAAAAAGATCTGCGAAAAGCTTGCAGATCTTTTTATTGATATTGCTCTCTTAATCGGTAAGCCCTCCCCGGATAATCGGTAATGATTGCCGAGCAATGGATGGCAAAAAGTCTCTTCATATCTTTTTCTTTATTGACTGTGTATGGCCTAACCGCAACACCACAAGCTATGGCATCCTGGATTTCTTGATCGGAAATTGATTTCAATTTTGGATGAATACCACTCGCGCCAAGAGACAGCGCATAGTCCCAAGGCTTGTATAAAGCCTCTTTATATAATGGAGCTGTCACAATTGCAGGTTCAATTTCCCTGCAGAAAGCCAAGGAATTGTGATTGAATGAAGAAATAATCACTCTTTTTTCCAGACCAAACTCGCGTGTCAATGCTATGACGCTTTCTTCCATACCTCTGTAAGGATTGACCGCATTTTTCAATTCGATATTACATAATAAGTTGTTTCCCTCAAGCCATTCAAATACTTCGCGCAAGGAAGGGATCCTACAGCTTTTTTTGAAATAGTGAAGGAAATGGTAGTTGGCTTTCAGTTGAGAGAGCTCGCTGAATATCAGCTCATTCACATAGCCGCTACCGTTCGTAGTTCTGTCCACAGTAAGGTCATGAATCACCATCACTTCTCCATCCGCTGTTAGTTGGACATCAAGCTCAATCCCGTCTGCTCCATCTGTTTCTGCCGCAATAAAGGCTTCCATCGTATTCTCAGGGTGAGTTCCTGCAGAACCCCGATGTGCAAAAATAAATGTCATCTGCTCACCGCCTAAAGTAGGTTAATTACATCATACCCTTTTTAGGCATCATATGCGCGAATAGAGAATTAGCGAGAGACTCATGAATTTTTTAAGAAGCTTTATGCTCTAGTCTAAGCTTATCTGCTACCATCGCAATAAATTCAGAATTGGTCGGTTTAGCCTTTGACATACTAACCGTATAGCCAAACAGAGAAGAGATCGCATCTATATTCCCGCGACTCCAAGCGACTTCAATAGCATGACGGATCGCCCTTTCAACCCGGCTCGCTGTCGTATTGAACTTCTTTGCAATGTCTGGGTAGAGGACCTTTGTAATTGCTCCCAAAAGCTCAATATCATGGTAAACCATTGAAATAGCTTCTCGTAAATACAAATACCCTTTAATATGTGCAGGTACTCCGATTTCGTGAATGACAGATGTGATGCTCGCTTCAAGATTTTGAGGTTTTTTGTCTTCTTGGTTTTTTACAGACGGATTTGATTTGAAAGAAGGCATTCCTTTTTCACTAACATCGCGGATATGATTAGCCAAATATTCCATGTCAAATGGCTTGAGAATGAAATAAGAAGCACCAAGCTCCACAGCTTTTGTCGTCACATCTTCCTGGCCAAAGGCTGTAAGCATGATTACATTCGGGAAACGGGTGTCGGAATTCCGCAACCTTTCAAGAACTCCAAGGCCATCCAGGTGCGGCATAATAATATCCAATACTAAGACGTCTGGATCCACCTTTTCCAAAAGGTTTAGACACTCCTGTCCATTGTGAGCGGTTCCAATCACTTCGATATCAGGTTGTGTTGACATATAATCTTCTAGTAAAGCAACAAGTTCACGGTTATCATCAGCAAGTACAACTTTTATTTTATTCAATTCTCTTCCTCCCCATTTATAAAAAAAGAATAAAATTGCTTTTACTATATTCTAACAAACAAATACGCCAATGGAAGTTAAATTCCTTTAAATTCTTTTAAAATAAGGAAAAAATACATATAATTCTTAAATTTGCTAATTCTTTCAAGCGAATTCGCCTTTTTTTGATAAAATACACTAATTTTTGTCGAATTATCTTTTTTCTGAGAAAATAAGGAGGCAGAAATCATGAAAAGAGGACGCGCCTGCGCCCCCCTCAACCTACTTTATCCAATTTTTGGCGTTCATAAATATCAATTCCAGCTTCGTGCAGCATCCATTCGATATGGACACCATAACCAGATGTCGGATCATTGACAAAGACATGGGTGACTGCACCGATTAATTTTCCGTCCTGTATAATCGGGCTTCCACTCATCCCTTGAACAATTCCACCTGTTTTATTCAAAAGCCGTTTATCCGTCACTTTTATAACCATTCCTTTTGTTGCCGGAAACTTTTGTGGAACGGTGCTGACAATCTCAATATGATAAGGCTCTACCTGTTTTCCTTCTACGACCGTCAAAATTTTTGCGGGCCCTTCCTTTACTTGATGGGATAACCCAATTGGCATTTCTTTGTCCAATGTCCCATTATGAATATTTTTCTTTAGTTTCCCGAAAATCCCAAAAGGACTGTTTAAAGTGATGTTGCCGATCACATCCCGGTTTCCTGAAAAACGAGCCAGCTTTTCTCCGGGATTTCCATTTTTTCCTTTCTCGATGGCCGTCACAGTCGATTTTACAATTTGCCCATTCTCAACAACGATGGGCTTTTTTGTGTCGATATCTGAAATGACATGACCCAAAGCCCCGTACTTCTTTGATTTCGGTTCATAAAAAGTCATTGTACCGATACCGGCAGCAGAGTCCCTTATATATAAACCCAATTTATATTCCTGTTCCTTTTCATCCTTCAGCGGCAACAGCTTTGTTTGAAATTTCTCTTTTTCACGCTGTACAGTCAGGTCGAGTGCTTTACCGCTCTTTCCCGCATCTTCCACAAACGGAGCCACCTGTTCCATTTTCTTAATTTCTTTTCCGTTGATTTTTGTAATAATGTCCCCTACCTGAATTCCTGCCTCTTCACCTGGAGAGGCCTTCTCCGATTTTGTCGAAACAAGATGGTGCCCGACAACAAGGACTCCAAGGGTATTAAGCCTCACCCCGATCGATTGGCCACCGGGGAAGACCTTAAAATTTTTCAGGACATTTACATCAACTTTTTTTACAGGCAGTCCGGCTATTTGTAGAAAAAGCTCGTCTTTTCCGGGAGCCTCAGCAGTTAATGAAACAGATTTTTCCTGTTCCGAATACGTAAAGCTTTCAGGAGAATCCGCCATGGCCGTGACGTCTGCACCTTTAGGAATGATCTGCTCCTGTCCTTCCAGCAATGTAATATTTGCCGGGATATGAACATATTGCTGAAAAGGCTTGGAAAAGCCTAGAAGAAGAAGTGAAACAAGGAGAATTCCGCCTGTCAATTGTCTGAGTCGATCCTTCATACGTCCATTTTCACTCTCCTCGCCTTCTAGTCCACAGTTATAATTTGACCTCAGGAGCCTGCATTTATAACCAGGAGCGTGAAAAAAAGATGTCCAATGAAGGATAGGATTACAAGCTTGTTAATTATTTTTCAGTGTATAAGCAAACTCGACCAACTCTTTAGCATGCTTTTTCGTAATCGCGGTGATTTCAGTTCCAGCTATCATTCGACCGATTTCATTTATTTTCTCGTCTTTATCAAGGTCTTTAATTGCTGTTCGCGTCCTTCCCTCAGTGATTTTCTTCGAAATAAGCAAATGTGTATCAGCCATAGCCGCTACCTGCGGCAAGTGTGATATACAAAGAACTTGCGAGTAATTTGAGATTTGGTGGATTTTTTCAGCCATGGCCTGGGCAACTCTGCCACTGACTCCGGTATCCACTTCATCAAAGATAACAGATGTGACCCTCTTTGAAAAAATGGTTTTAAGGGCCAGCATAATTCTCGACAATTCTCCTCCCGATGCAACTTTTGATAAGAGCTTCAACGGTTCTCCCGGATTGGTGGAAAGATAAAATTGCACATCATCCAATCCGTTTATGCTCTCGTTCTGCTTTTGAAAAACCACTTCAAAAACCGTCTTATCCATATACAGCTCTTTCAATTCCTTTTGAATAGCGCTTTTTAGTTTCTCGGCCCACTTTTTGCGAAGCTTGCTTAATTGAGTCCCAATCTGCAGAACTTCCTCCCTGAGGGAAGCATGTACTTCTTGGAGCTGTTCAATCCGGCTATCACGATGAATGATTGATTCCGCTTCTTCCTCGATCTTTTCCAAATAATCTAGAATATCGTCCACTGTAAAGCCATATTTCCGTTTTAGCTGATTGATTTCATTCAACCTAATTTCAATTTCGTTTAATCTTTGAGGGTCAAACTCCAATAAATCAAGTTCGTTTCTCAGTACCCTAGCTGCATCTTCAAGTAAATAAAAACTATTTGAAACCGACTCGAACATGGCTTTGTAATTATTGTCGATTTCCGCTGCTGTTTCTAGGACACTCATAGCTTGTCCGACAAAATCTAACCCTTTTTGATCTTCCTGAAGATTTTCATACCCAGCTTTCAACGATTCAAACAGTTTTTCATAATTGACCAAACGCTTTTTTTCTTCCTCAAGTGTTTCATCCTCATTCAGCTTTAAGCCTGCTTTCTCAATCTCTTGTACTTGAAACTGCAAAAGGTCAAGCCTTTGGGCCATCTGTTGTTCATTTTTACTCAATTCGCTGATTTTCTTTTTGACATCAACCAGTTCGGCGTATTTTTTTCGGTAATCAATCAGTAGCTTGGCTATTTCATCCTTGCCAAAATCATCAAGCAGAAATAAGTGCATGGATTCATTCATCAATTCCTGATGCTCATGCTGGCCATGGATATCAATCAGCATGCTTCCTAATTCCCTTAAAACGGTCAATGTCACAAGCTTTCCGTTGATACGACAGACACTTTTCCCACTGTTTGAAATTTCACGGCGAAGAACCAGCATTCCTTCTTCGATTTCAATGCCCAATTCGGCAGCTTTTGTATAGCAGGTATGATGATCATGAACGAAAAAAAGACCTTCAATCTCCGCTTTTGGCTCGCCGTGCCTGACATATTCCGCGGAGCCGCGGCCTCCTACTAATAAATGGATCGCATCAATGATAATGGACTTTCCAGCTCCTGTTTCTCCCGTCAAAACTGTCAGTCCCTCGGAGAATGAAATCGATATCTGCTCAATGATTGCAAAGTTTCTAATCGTCAACTCCTGTAGCAATGACTCCACCCCTAATTAAAGCATGTTAATAAAACGTTCATTGATATCTTTTGCATTTTCGCCCGTTCTGCAAATGATGAGACATGTATCGTCACCACATATACTCCCCATGATTTGGTCCCAATCCAGATTATCAATCAGCGCTCCAATTGCCTGCGCATTACCAGGAAGCGTTTTCAGAACCAGAAGATTTTCCGTACTATCAATGCTGACAAAAGAATCCGTCAGCGCACGCTTCAATTTTTGCAGCGGGTTAAAACGTTGATCCGCCGGAAGACTATATTTATAACGCCCATCCGGCAAAGGCACCTTCACAAGATGCAATTCTTTAATATCGCGAGAAACAGTTGCCTGTGTCACGTTAAAACCTTGATTTTTCAGGTAATCAACCAATTCATCCTGTGTTTCGATTTCTTTATTTCCGATTACTTCACGAATTTTTAAATGCCGTCGTCCTTTGCTCAAATTACCCACCTCGTTCATTTTACAGCGTATTGTATTTTTATACGTTCACTATCAAGTATTATAATGAACCCAAAACAATGGCGCAAGCGACTTTGTTGATAGAAGAGAACCAACATAAAGACTGCTGCCGAATTATTCAAGAAAAAAAGGCAATCTTGATTAGATTACCCCTTTTTCACGTTTATTTTATTCAAATGCTCATGGGCGTCTTTTACTACATTGGCTGCCGTTACCTGACTCTTGTCAGTTCCAGAGCCTTGCCCGCCTTCCCACTTCAAATGAATTAAAAATTCAATATTCCCTTCTCCACCTGTTATAGGTGAGAAAGAAAGGTCCATGACTTCATAACCTTCTTTGATCGCAATGTCCTTCACTTTCTGTATGACTTCTTCATGAATTTTCGGATCACGAACAATACCTTTTTTTCCCACCTGCTCTTTTCCTGCTTCAAACTGCGGTTTGATAAGAGCAACTACATCGCTATGCGGAACAAGCAATGTTTTTAAAACGGGCAATATTAACCTTAGAGAGATAAATGAAACATCAATGGAAGCGAAATCCGGTTTTTCACCTAGAAAATCTTCAGGGGTCACATACCGAAAGTTTGTTCTCTCCATTACAACCACACGATCATCCTGACGCAGCTTCCATGCGAGCTGATTATATCCTACATCAAGTGCATAAGACATAGTGGCTCCATGCTGCAGCGCGCAGTCTGTGAACCCTCCTGTTGACGCTCCAATATCTAGCAGGGTTTTGTCTTTGACCGAGAGCTCAAATGTTTTTAAGGCCTTTTCCAACTTTAATCCGCCCCTGCTTACATAGGGCATCTGGCTACCTTTGACCTTTAGCGGGATATCGACATTCACTTTTTCCCCAGGTTTGTCCAACCTTGTTTCATTTGAAAAAACAAGACCTGCCATAATGGCTCTCTTTGCTTTTTCCCTTGTTTCGATCAATCCTCTTTCAACTAATAAAGCATCAAGTCTCTGTTTACTTGCTTTCATTTATTCAAGCCCTTTTTTGTTTTTTTGGCATAAGTGACTTTATTTTGAGCACTATATTGTCTGGTGTCAGTCCTATTTCCTTTAGAAGCTCCTTGACACTTCCATGTTCGATAAATCGGTCAGGTACGCCCAGACGGTCTATAAACGCATGGTGGTAACCGTGGTCATGGGCAAACTCCAAAACAGCACTTCCGAATCCACCTTGAAGTACCGCTTCTTCAATCGTAAGAACTGGAAGATGCGCTCGAAAAATGTCATGCAGCATAGCTTCATCCATCGGTTTGATGAAGCGCGCGTTGATGACCTGAACAGATATGCCCTGTTTTTCCAAACGGTTGGCTGCCTCAAGTGCCATAGGGATCGTCGTGCCAAATGTTAATATGACTGCATCTTTTCCAGTCTTTAACACTTCCCAAGATCCGATTGGAATTTGTTTCAATTCTTGATCCATTGGCACCCCACAGCCATTGCCACGAGGGAAACGGAGGGTGATCGGACCATCATCATATTTCAAAGCCGTGTTAACCATATGCTGGCCTTCGTTTTCATCCTTAGGCATCATTAAGACCATATTCGGCAAATTTCGTAAAAAAGCGATGTCGAATACGCCCTGATGTGTCTCCCCATCAGCGCCAACAAGCCCAGCACGGTCCACACCAATAAACACGTTCAAGTTTTGCCTGCTTATATCATGTAGTACCTGGTCATAGGCTCTTTGCAAGAAAGTGGAATATATCGCCAAAAAAGGCTTCATTTTTTGTGTAGCTAATCCAGCGGCCATGGTTGCAGCGTGCTGTTCTGCGATCCCTACATCAAACATCCTATCTGGAAATTCAGAAGCAAAACCTTCAAGCTTTGAACCGACTGGCATAGCTGGGGTAATGGCTACAATCCGCTCATCATCCCTAGCAAGCTTCCTGACAGTTTCACTTACCAAAGCGCTCCATGCTGGAGGAGTATTGACAGGTTTAATAAAGTCCCCTGTATCAATTTTATACTGGCCTGTTCCATGCCAGTTACCGATTTTATCGTGCTCGGCTGGGCTGTACCCTTTCCCTTTTTTCGTAATAACATGTAAAAGGACAGGGCCTTTTGTTTTCTTCGCATAGGCTAGGTTTTCAAATAAAGCATCATAGTCGTGTCCGTCAACAGGTCCAAGATAAGTAAAGCCAAGCTCTTCAAAAAATATGCCAGATACAAGCATATATTTCAAGCTGTCCTTTACTTTTTCCGCCGTAGCAGCCAGCTTCCCGCCAACAGCAGGAATCTTCTTCAATATATAATCTAATTCTTCCTTCGCCCATTTATATTTTCCGGCTGTCCGAAGCCTCCCAAGGACATTGTGCAATGCCCCTACGTTAGGCGCAATGGACATTTCATTGTCATTCAGTACAACAATCATATCTTTTTGTTCATGTCCAATATGGTTCAAGGCCTCCAAAGCCATTCCACCGGTAAGCGCTCCATCACCAATGATAGGAATCACATAGCTATCTTCTTTTTTTACATCTCTCGCGATGGCCATCCCCATAGCAGCAGACAAGGATGTGGAGCTGTGACCTGTTTCCCATACATCATGCTCGCTTTCCGACATCTTTGGAAATCCGCATAATCCCTGATATTGGCGTAAAGTATCGAATTGACCGGCCCTTCCCGTTAAAATTTTATGAACATAGGATTGGTGACCAACATCCCAGATAATCTTATCTTTTGGACTGTCAAAGCATCTATGAAGGGCAATGGTCAGCTCGACCACTCCCAAATTCGGACCGATATGTCCGCCTGTTCTTGACAAGGTTTCTATAAGGAACTGTCTAATATCGGAGCTCAATTCCTCCAATTGTTCTTTGTTCAGATCTTTAAGAAAAGAAGGATCTTTAATTGACATGAGATCCAAAAGGATCACTCACTTTCGTTTCTTGTTTTTTTGCTTCGTCTTTTTCTTCTTATTGTCTTTCATGATTGAAAGATGAAATCTCTCTTCAAGAAATTGCAACAACTTTCCCACACGAAATATTATATCCCGTGAGTGCGAAATGGCAAAAGATTTGCCAAGCGCTTTTCCGCCTACTGTCAATGCTGCAATAAGGCTTGTCAGCCCAACGTTTATTGCATATTCGACCGGAGAAGCACTGGACAGGCCAGCACTTTGGGCTATTTGGATGACAACGAGCGCAGTAGCCGTACCGCTGATGATGCCGGATATATCCCCTATCACATCATTGCAAAAGCTTGCCACACGGTCGGCATTCCTTACAATCCGTATGGAATGTTTAGCGCCATATATCTTTCTTGAAGCCATCGAATGGAATGGTGTTTCATTTGCAGCAGCTGCAGCAATCCCAATCATATCAAAAAAGATCCCAATTAATACAATAAACAGTACAACAAGAAGACCATAGGTCCACGATACTCCAATCAGTATACCATTGGAAGCAATTGAAAAAATAGCCGCTAACACGAAAGTGATAACGGCAATACTAATACTCCATTTTATGGAATTTTTTATCAATTCATTCATAATAAACGTTCATTCACCGTTCTTCTTCATTAACTTGGATGGTCATAGGAAGAGTAAAAATTACGGCTTAGGTCCAGTAGGTTTTCCCAGATAGGTACCGCATGTTGCCATAACGGCGGTTTCCCTTTAAACCCATCTTGGCATTGTCACCAAATGCCAGACTGGATTGCCACTTAGTCCGTACTCTAATCCCCTTCATATGTCCTTGGAACAGTCTAGGAGATTTCCTCAACAGCCTTTAACCTAGTCCCTAGCCTCTTTTGCAAAACTGATTTCATATGGACGAAAAGAAATCAGCACGATGGCCAACCGAACTGTTTTCTTATAACCATAATCCCCTCAAGCTTCACTCAAGGCAGGCTACGCTGCTAGTGATGCCCTTCATCACGTTGCAGGTCTATACTTCACTTTCGCGCAATGCATTTAAGCTAGCCGAACATAGCGAAGCCTCCACGGTAAAAGGGTCTACGCCCACATGCCTTTGCGGATCGCCCTTATACCTTTACTCCCAGCTCCGACCCAAGGCTGGGCTCCTCAAGCCGAAACAAGGAACTTCATCGATGTGCCCTTTAGTGAATTTTTAGGCTCACCTTCAGAACTGGTAGGCCGACTAGAATACTGCACCATCCAATAATATGCAAAAAATTATACCATAACTGGTGTTCCAATACAAACATTAATATTCATATTAATGTTTGTATTAATGCGTGCGTTCAGCTATTAGATCAGTGATTTGACTAAGGATTTCAGTATTTACATTTGTTTGGTTAAGTGCTTTTTTTGCCTCTTTAATGTGGGAGAAAAGATGCTCCTTTGCACCTTCAAGTGTAAGAACGGACGGATATGTGCTTTTATGCCTACCAGTATCACTTCCTACTGGTTTTCCCATCACTTCTTCATCGCCTGTCACATCTAGGATGTCATCGCTGATTTGGAAGCTCAAACCTAAATGATGTGAAAATTGTTTAAAGAAGTCCAACTGCTGGCTATCGGCGCCGCCTATAATAGCTCCCGCAAGAACACTGAATGTTAGAAGCTTACCCGTTTTATGAATATGGATATATTCAAGTTCATTGATACCTAATTCTTTATTCTCGCCTTCCATATCGGCAACCTGACCTGCGACCATTCCTTCCGGACCTGCACACTTAGACAGCAAGCTGAGCAGTTCAGCTTTTTGACCAGCCAGTAAATGTTGATCGTCGGCGATTAACTGAAAGCTGTATGTAAGGAGCCCATCTCCTGCTAAAATGGCCATTGCTTCACCAAACACTTTATGATTTGTTGGTTTACCCCTTCTGAGATCATCATTATCCATACTTGGGAGATCATCATGGACCAATGAATAAGTATGAATCATTTCCAAAGCAACAGACGTTGCCAATCCAGCCTCCGACTTTTTTCCAAAGGAGTCCAGTACAGCAAAAAGCAGGAGAGGCCTGATTCTTTTCCCTCCAGCTTCTAGAGAATATGCCATTGCGTCCTTCAATTTAGACGGAGCATCAAGCCTGGAGATACAATCCTTTAGTTCCTTGTTTAAAATTTCCTTGTGTCTTTCCATGAAGTCATTCAAAATATCCGTCAAGCTTGATCCTCCTCACTAACTTGGAACACTTCTTCACCGTTTTCTGTTAAAACCTTCGTCAATTTTTCCTCAGCATATTTTAACTTATCATGACAGGTCTTAGAGAGTTCCATCCCTTTTTGGTATATTTCAAGTGCTTCTTCCAATGGGATATCTCCTTCTTCTAACCTTTTTATAATGACTTCAAGCTGCTCTAGAGCTTCCTCAAAAGTCTGTTTCCCGCTCATTCTTTCGCACCTTCTTCTTTATGATCGATTGTACAATTCAGCTTTCCATCTACAAGAGTCAGCACCAGTTGATCACCGATTTCCCCCTGGTGGACACTTTTGATGAGCTTTCCCTCCTCTGTATGTGCAACGTTAAAGCCTCTGCGAAGTATACTTAAAGGGTTTAGAGCATCAAGCGTAGCCGTTTTCCCCATAAATTCGGTCATCTTCGATTTAACGACCGCACGCACTTCCTGCTGGAGTCTTTTTTCAGCTCGTTCAGCCCGTTCTTTGTTCATTTCCACCAGTGCAGAGGGATGACTTCTTGCAAGCCGGCTGCTTAGTTCTGCATAACGGTTTTTTTTCTGAACAATAATATGATTATGTGCTGTGTGAAGGGTTTCTTTCATTCTGTCAAGCTGCTCCCATTTTTGTTCATACAGCTTATGGGGGTTTCTCAGTATGTAAGACTGCTCCATGTAATTCAATTGATTTCGCCTTGTTTTGATGATGGCTCCCATAGCTTGATAGAGCCGGGCTTTCCGCTGCAAGAGCTGTTCTAAAAGATCTTCAATATGAGGAACCGCCAATTCCGCTGCTGCTGTTGGAGTCGCGGCTCTAAGATCGGCGACAAAGTCTGCAATCGTCACATCTGTTTCATGGCCGACCGCGGATATAACAGGAATGCGTGATTCGAAGATCGCCCTTGCTACTACCTCTTCATTAAACGCCCATAATTCTTCTATAGACCCTCCGCCGCGTCCAACAATTAAAACATCGGCAACATTACCTGCATTTGCTTTCTGTATTGCTTCGGCGATTGTCTTAGAAGCAAGTTTCCCTTGTACAAGGGCGGGGATAACCAATATTTGTCCCATGGGATATCTGCGTTTGATTGTCGTGATAATATCCCGGATTGCGGCACCTGTAGGAGAAGTAATGATACCTATTACCTTAGGAAAAGCCGGAATGGGCTTTTTAGATTCCCTCGAAAACAGTCCTTCTTTTCCAAGCTTTTCTTTCAATTGTTCAAAAGCAAGGAAAAGTTCACCTATTCCATCAGGCTGCATCTCCTGAACATAGATTTGATATTGCCCGCTCATTTCATAGACGCTTATGCTCCCTCTAAGAAGAACATTCATGCCGTTTTCCGGGATAAACTTCATTCCTGAAGCATTTCTGGCAAACATCACAGCCATAATCCGTGCATTTTCATCTTTCAATGTAAAATACATGTGGCCACTTGAGTGTTTTTTAAAGTTGGAGATTTCTCCTTTAACATACACTTGCTCCAAGTGAGGATCTGCATCAAATTTTCTTTTTATATATTTCGTTAAAGCTTTTACTGTCAAATATTGTGGATGTTGAATGTCCAAATTGCTCCCCTCCACTTCTTGACTTTCTTTACTCACAAAAAAGCTGTCCCTTTTTTATAGTTGACAGCTTTTCTACTAGTTCATATTATATTCTACTATGATTTAATTGTTATTGCGATCATTTAAACGCTTTTGTGCTGATTTTACAGTATTATACAAAAGCATCGTAATGGTCATCGGTCCGACTCCACCAGGAACGGGTGTTATATGGGAGGCTTTGCTTTTCACGTCTTCAAAGTCGACATCACCACATAATTTGCCGTTTTCATCTTTATTCATGCCGACATCAATGACTACAGCCCCTTCCTTAATGTGATCAGCTTTGACCATTTTCGCTCTTCCAACAGCTGCCACAAGAATATCGGCCTGTTGTGTGAAAGATTTCAGATCATTCGTTCTTGAATGACAGTATGTAACAGTTGCATTTTCATTCAACAACAACTGTCCCATCGGTTTTCCCACGATATTACTTCTGCCAATGATGACCGCATGTTTACCCTCAAGTTTAACACCCATGTATTTCAGCATTTGCATGACTCCAAAAGGTGTACATGGCAAAAATGTTTCTTGTCCAGTCATCATCTTTCCGATGTTGATAGGATGAAACCCATCTACGTCTTTTTCCGGAGAGATGGTTTCAATGACTTTTGTCTCAGAAATATGTGGAGGGATTGGAAGTTGGACCAAAATGCCATGGATGGTGTCATCTTCATTCAATTCCTTGATTTTATCAAGAAGCTCCTTTTCGCTCACATTTGCTGGATATTCAATCAGTACAGATTCCATTCCGATAGCTCTGCAGCTTTTTTGTTTGGATGTCACATAGGTGCGTGACGCAGGATTATCTCCAACCAGAATAACTGCAAGGCCAGGTTTTACACCTTGACTTGTCAGTTCAGCCACTTCTATTTCAAGCCCTTTTCTTATTTCCTGAGATATTTGTTTTCCATCGATCAGCTTTGCTGTCATCGTCATTCCTCCTACTGTTCTTCTCCGTTGATTTTCGATAAAATTCCATTGACAAACTGTCCCGATTTTTCATCTCCGAATGTTTTCGCTATTTCAATCGCTTCATTTATAGCCACATTTGGAGGAACCTCAGTAAATTTTAATTCATATGTCCCGACACGCAGCACGTTCAAGTCAACCTTACCTAGCCGGTCAAGAGACCAATTTTTCAGATGACTGCTAATGTCTTTGTCGATCTCTTTCAAGTTAGCAGCAGTACCCATAATCAAATCATGCAAGAAATCATCAGATTCTCCATCTTGCAGCACATTCCTCAAGGCATCTTTGGGAGAAATATCGCTCATATCTATTTGAAATAAGGCCTGCAAAGCTTTTTCGCGCGCTTCTCTTCTTTTCATTTTCAAAAAAGCTCCTTTAGTCTAGGCATTTCAGCCATTTGAGTTTTTCTTAGCTTACCACACAAGAAGAAAAACAAGCATTCGGTCTGCCATTTAAAAATGCCAAAGGGGTTTCACCTTTGGCCTGGTCTATTCCGTCTCAAATTCTTCTTCAGATTCCTGTTTACTTTGATCGAATGTCACACCAACAATATGGATATTCACTTCTTCTACTTCCAATGCTGTCATGTTGAACAATGCCTGGCGAATATTATCCTGTACTTTTTGGGCAACCGACGGAATCGAAACACCGAAGTTCATAATACAATATACATCCACAATGATTCCTTCTTCAGAGAGCTCCACTCGGATTCCTTTTCCGTGGTTTTTCTTTCCAAGTCTTTCAACCACTCCAGATGCAAAATTGCCCCTCATTTGAGCGACGCCTTCCACTTCTGAAGCGGCAATACCAGCTATTACTTCAATCACTTCTGGAGCTATTTCAATTTTCCCGTGATCCTGTCCGCTTTCCTGCGTCATTTCGAGCATGTTCAATTGATCTTCCATTAAAGGCACCTCCGTTTATTTTTAATTCATGACTGGATGGAGTTCCAGAAACTTCGTATTGAAGTCTCCACTCACAAACGTTTCATTTTCCAACAGCTTCAAGTGGAAAGGAATAGTCGTGTGAACCCCTTCAATGATGAACTCCTCAAGCGCACGTTTCATTCTTGCGATGGCCTCTTCCCTTGTAGAACCATAGGTAATCAATTTAGCAATCATGGAGTCGTAGTAAGGCGGGATCGTATATCCAGGATATACACCTGAATCCACACGTACTCCCATCCCTCCTGGAGGCAGGTACATTTCAATTTTTCCCGCGGAAGGCATGAAGCCTTTTTCTGGATTTTCAGCATTGATCCGGCATTCGATGGACCAACCACTAAACTCAACATCCTTCTGTTTCACCGACAATTCCTGTCCTGATGCAACTAAGATCTGTTCTTTAATCAAATCAATCCCCGTTACCATTTCAGTGACGGGATGCTCCACTTGAATTCGTGTGTTCATTTCCATAAAATAAAATTCCTGATTTTTATGGTCATAAATGAACTCAACTGTTCCCGCACCAGTATAATCAACCGCCTCTGCCGCCCTTACAGCAGCCGTCCCCATCCTTTCCCGCATTGCATCATCGAGTGCTGGGGACGGAGTTTCTTCCAAAAGCTTTTGAAGCCTGCGCTGAATGGAACAGTCTCTCTCTCCCAAATGGATTGTATTCCCATGTGTATCTGCCAATACTTGAATTTCAACATGGCGGAAATCATCGATATATTTTTCGATATACACCCCTGGATTTCCGAATGCGACAGCCGCCTCCTGCTGGGTGATTTCAATTCCTTTCATTAACTCTTCTACCGTTTTAGCCACTCGAATTCCACGGCCGCCGCCGCCTGCTGTGGCCTTGATGATCACAGGATATCCAATTTCCTCAGCAATTTCCTTTGCCTCATCAACCGTTTCGACAATTCCATCGGAGCCAGGTACAATCGGTACTCCTGCGGCTTTCATTGTTGAACGGGCAACATCTTTTGTACCCATCCTTGTTATGGATTCTGGGCTTGGTCCAACAAAAATGATATTACATTCGCGGCATACCTCAGCAAAATCCGCATTTTCAGCTAAGAACCCATAGCCTGGATGAATGGCGTCACATTCCGTCAATTTGGCTACACTGATAACATTGGCGGAATTCAAATAACTGTCTTTGGAGGCTGTAGGCCCGATGCAATAAGCCTCATCTGCCAATTGCACATGCAATGCTTCTTTGTCGGCTTCAGAATATACAGCAACTGTTTCTATATCCAGCTCCATACAAGCACGTATAATGCGGACAGCAATTTCTCCCCTGTTTGCTATTAAAAGTTTCTTTATCATTTATTTCGCTCCTTACTTGGGCTCAACTAAAAATAGCGGTTGGCCATACTCCACAAGTTCGCCATCCTTCACAAGGATTTCCACTATCTTACCTTCAACTTCCGCCTCGATCTCATTAAACAGCTTCATTGCTTCTACGATACAAACAATAGAGTCAGAGGTGACTTCAGAACCGACTTTCACATAAGGATCGCTATCTGGAGAGGAAGCCTGATAAAAAGTTCCAACCATTGGAGAAACAATTTTATGTAAATGACTATTTTCTACGACCTCCTGCACTGGAGCTGTTTCGGACGCAGCAGGAGCTTTTTCTACTGCCGGGGCTTCAGGAACAACTTCCTGGCGAATGACAGGCTGCGGTTCCTGAACCACTTCTGTCACATATTGAATAGTCTCCTGAGCAGGTTGATTTACTCTCTTTTTCAGCTCGATTTTCGAGCCGTCATGCTTATAGACAAACTCCTCAATGTCAGATTGATCAATAAGTTTTATAATTTCACGGATTTCCTGAATCTTCAGCATACACGACACTCCTTAAAAATTATGAGTAGCTCTTAACATCATAATATAACAGGTTATATAAATTCAACGACGACAGGGTAAATATACATAAATAAATAGTAAAATGCAACAAGAAAAGTGAAAGCGCTCGGTTAGCGACGTACAGACTGGACTTCTCCTGACGAGATAAAGGAAACACGCGTAACGAAGTGAAGCGATGTTGACTTATCGTAGGAAGGGGAAGGAAGTCTGCTAGTCGCTGAGCGCTGGAACTGGACAACAAGAAAAGTGAAGATGCCTGTTTATCGACGTACAGACTGGAGGGGTTCTGACGAGATAAAGGACACACGTGCAACGTAGTGAAGCGATGTTGATTTATCGTAGTTATTGTAAAATTGAGCTGAATGTAACAATAATTATTTTGGTTTTACAGGAACCCACAGTTCACTATTAGGAACCCTATCAGGTGCCAATTGATTCTCAATGCAAGGAAGATCCGCCAATTCGTATCCTGAAGTAGGTAACCACTCAGTATATAGACGCTTCCATGCATCAATAATATTAGGAAATACAGCCCATGTACTTTGAGGTATCACGATTTTCTCCATATCATTAGAGAAATCATTTGTATAACGGCAACCCATAAAATAATCGAATTCTTCATCTATAATGGCGGCTTGTTTGCCACAGACACCTAAAATACCTTCCATTTTACATTGTGGATTTTCCCATGACATATCAATAAGCTTTTGTAACAATCCGTTTTCATTCGCATCTTCCCATAATTTAGGGATAATATTAAAAGCATCCTTTGTTAGAACTTTTTGTTTAACTCCTACAATTTCAACCTCAAAATCCAAAACTTCAATTCTATATTCCATTTCTACATCCCCTTTAATCGTAATTTGGAAGGAAATTCTCGGAATGATTGTAACTGTCCGACATTTCATGTTCAAAAAATGTCGGATCAATTACTAACCAATTTACTTAATTCTATCATGAAAAGGGAATTTCCTTCTTGAAGTAACGATACGATAGTTCAAGTGAATGTCTGCACCAAGTTTCAAAATGACTCAAGCTGCACGATGCCCAATCATATTCCCCCGTCACGGTCAACGCTAGTAACGTCCAGAAATATACGATCAAAAAAAGAAAGACGGACAGGCCCCCTTCCTCTCCGTCGTGTTCCTATTTTGTTTGAAACTCAACCGTGGCAACCGTCTGTGTACCGATTTCCTCCCTGACCACCTGCAGGATACGTGCGGCATCAGCCTTGGAATGTTCTTTAGCTATTACTGTAATCAGCATTTCATTATCATCGGTCCGGACAAGCGCATCATCGTATCCAAGAGATTTGATGAGGCTTTCCAAAGTCCTTTCTTTCGTGTCAAGAGCGGTTAAATCCTGCAGCTTTGAGTATAATTCACTTTTCTCTTTAGCAGTTAGATCAGAGGAGCCAACCTGGGAAGTTAATTCTGTTCTCTCTTTACTGCGTTTATCCTGAACTTCCATCCTTATCGTTTCAAATGCCTCATCTCCAGATGCTTCCGTAATCACTTTCATATCTTTTTCATTTGTTGCCATTTCACTGGAAGTCTCTTCTTTTCCACCTGTCGCCAAGTCATTCTTGGCCGGATCAGACGTCACATAATATACGGACAGGACTACGACAAGACTCAGCATCGTTAAGAGCCAAACTGTCTGTTTCTTTAAAAGCATTATGAATCCCCCTTTGACTTTTTCGGCATGACCGCCACTTTATGACTTGGAACATTCAGACCTCTTGTTACTGCCTCGACGATCCACTTTTTCACCTGGATATTTTCAGCTCCGCCTGCTACCACAAGAACCCCCTCAATCTCCGGCTTTCTTGTTTCCAAAACAATCGGAATCTCTTTGTCCCCATCCTTGATTAGGACAAGCTGGTCCTCCGTTGATTGATCTTCAATCTTTCTCGTTCCGCCTTCTTTATCTTCTTCCACTGTCGTTTGATTTTTTAAAGTCTGGTTTTTTTCCAACACTGTTTTTTCTGTTGCTTCAACATTTACAACAACTGTAACATCTTGTACACCAGCTATTTGCTCCAGAGCTTCTTTCAATTGATTTTCATATCGATTCTCCAATTCTGGCATACCATGTTCGGAGTCTTTTTTTCTGCCAAAGGCCTCTGCATCATCAGCACCAGCTTCCAGTTCTTTCATGACTGCCGCTGAATCTTTCTCTTCCCCAGCTTTCCATAAATCGGAGATGATCATTAAGGCCGCGCCCACAAGCACAAGAATAAGAACGTAAAAAAGTTTATTATTTTTCTTTTGTGATGGATTTCCTTTAAGATCTCCTGTCAATAAATTTTTCAACCAATCAAGAGGACCGTTATTTTTACTCATAGATCATCGGTTCCTCCCTTCACTACCAATTCTATTTTCGAATCTGGCACGTCCCATTCGCTTGCAAGCATGTTCCGGAGCTCTTTAGTCCTTCCGGATTGATGATGCCTTGGCTGATCCTTAATCTGAATGGATACCTGTTCCACCTCGGCCACCGAATCTTTTTTTCTCATCGGCTCGACATAGACCGTTATTTTATTAATAGATTTCAAAATGCTTTCCACATCCTGCGCGGGAGAAGAAGTGCTGGATATATCGATATTAGTGATGGTCATGCCATGACTTGCAATCATCTCCTTTTCAACTTTCTCTTTAAGTTGGACAGCCATTTGCTCTAATATATATGCATGCTGTGATGTTTCTATTTCTCTTTTTTTTCCTTCCAATGATTTTTCCATATCTGTGTTCGGGTTACCTTGATCATTTAAAAATGATTGTAAAGCTTGATCAAAATCAGTGGAAAGAAACTTAAATATGGGCGTCACGACAATAGAAATTAACAAAAGACCTACAACAAACTTCACATATTTCTTCATCGCTGTATCCGGGAGAAGCATGTCCACAATCATAGCCAGCAAAATAAAAATAACGATATTTATAACCCATTCTGAAATAAGCTGCATGAAAATTCCCTCCCTATCAGCGAATCATCATCGTAACGTTCCCTGACGTAATAACGATGGTTACGCAGAGAAAAAACATGAAAGAAACGATCGCTAAGGATGCAAAAACGTACATCATACATTTGCTTATCAAATCTAGGCAGTTGATAAGGGGGCCGTCGCCAACAGGCTGAAGCAAAGCACCTGCAAGCTTATAAACTAAAATAATCATCAGGATTTTCACTCCAGGAAAAGCGGCAATCAGCAAAATAATGGCTACTCCCGCCAGACCGACCGTATTTTTGATCAATACAGATGCAGTTAAAACGGTATCCGCTGCGTCCGTGAACATTCTCCCCACAACCGGTACAAAATTGCCGGTAACATATTTGGCAGTTCTAATTGCAACACCATCTGTCACGGCCGTCGCTGTCCCCTGGATGGAAATCACACCTAAAAGCACGGCCATGAAGGCACCAAGAATGCCTATGCCCGCTTTTTTAAACAGGTTGGACAGCTTTGTCACCTTATAATTTTCACTCAAGGCGCTGACAATCCCCAAAAGCAATGCCATAAATAAAAGCGGCAATACAACGGTCTGAATAAGGAGACCGCTCGTCTGGATCAAAAAGATTAACATAGGATGGAAGAATGCAGCAGAAGTGACACCACCTGACGAAGCAATCAAGGCAAGTATGAGCGGAATGAGAGCATAGATAAATTGTGACATTGATTCAATTGCTGTCACCGCATAGTCTACTGAGACCCGAAAACTGTTGAGTGCGATGATAATAAGAACCATAAATACAACCGAATAGGCAACCTTGGAAACAGCTCCTTTTTCAAATGCTGTGTGCAGCGATTGCAGAAAGGAGCTGAAAATCGTTAATAATAATAACGTCCCCAGCAGCTTTCCATTCATGGTCAGCTCCTGAAAAGCAAATGCTCCAATTCCACGAAACCACTCTTTTATGGAAAAAGACTTTTCCCCCTTTATGAATTCAAGAAGTGTTCCTTTTTGACTTTCAGGCAAATATCCCCCATATTCATCTATAATGCCTTCCCAAAACCCTTGGAGCTCTTCAATTCCCAGCGTTTCAATCTGTTCATCCACCATTTTTGTCATGATATCGTTTGATGGTTCTTCTTCCTGCTTCGCCTGAATTGCAGATGCACCTGCAAAAAGTACAAAGCAGAATAAGAACAACTGGATCATGTTCCGCATATTCTTCCCCTCCGCCTATCACGCACGCTGTTATCTGACTGGCATCATATTGATGATCGTATCAATCAGAACAGTCAAAATGGGGACAGCCAAAGCTAGGATCAGTATTTTCCCTGCTAATTCAACCTTCGCCGCCATGGCCCCCATTCCGGCATCTTTGCTTATATGTGAAGCAAATTCGGCAATATAGGCAATTCCGATAATTTTTAATATTGTTTTGACATACATCGTATTTATACCGGCATTTGCGGCCAAAACTTCGATTGTTGTGATGATTCCATGTATCTGGTCAACCAAAAATAAAAAAATAGCACATCCCGTGAATAAGATTAGCAAAAAAGCAAAGGTTGGCTTCTGTTCTTTAATGATAAGGGCTAAAAAAGTAGCAATGAGGGAAATGCCCGCTATTTGCAGTATGGCAATAACCATTCCCTCCCATCATTGAAATAAAAAGACCGATCTTATTTTTTGAAATAGACCATCCACGATTGTAACAACCATGAACAAAATATAAATAAACCCGAACAGAGTAACCCATTGGGCATATTCCTTTTTCCCGACTTGGTCAAGAATTGTATGCAAGAAGGCAACAACGATGCCGACCCCTGCTATTTTGAAAATCACATCCACATCAATGCCCATATCCTATTTCCTCCCATCCTTAAAGAAAAGCGCAAGCGGCTTGTGACATCGAGGGGCTGGCGCTAGACCACCTTTGGTGGCATCCAGTACGTCGGCTGGCCAAAGAAAGTCATCCTTCCTCATTAAAAAAGCAGGATAATAAACAATAGTCCTGATAAAACACCTAGGCTTTTCACCATTTTTTCGTATTTTCTCTGTTTCTCCCTTGCTTCATCCTCTTCCCTGTCGAGATGAGTAACTGCCAGCAATATTTGTTTTTGTTGTGTATACCGGTCATGCCGCCCAAGACTTTCGCCAAATTGCATGAGAATTTCATATTCCCCCGATTTCATATCCGTATCTTGCCATATCTCATCAAGACTTTCCTTCCATGCTGACTTGACGGTTGCATCTGTTTTGGAAAGTTTTTCAGAAAAAGTTTTATATAAGCGTGCGGCTGGTTCGGGCATCTGTGATGATATTTTGTTTGCAGCTTCTCCAAGTGGGGTATGGCTGTACATAATTTCGGCATCTAATGCTTGCAGAGAGTCTTTCATCATTCGCAGCTGTTTCGGTCTCCGGGTAAAATGGCTGGATGCTTCAAACCCTGCCCAAGTTGTTGTTGCGATTATCAAAAGAGCGCCAATCAGTTTAAACATGGGTATTCACAGCTTGTCCGTTTTGATCTTTAATGGAAATAACCGTCCCCGGGCCATGATCCCGCGATAATTCAATGAATCGCTGAAAAACCTGCTGCTCAATAATTTCCCTTAGCAAAGGTCTTTTGATGATTTCCTCCAAACCATTTCCGTGCGTAGTCATCATTAACGTAATTCCGGCATTAACGGCTTCCATGATAGCTTCTTTGTCTTCCCTGCGACCAATCTCGTCCACAATCATTACGTCTGGACTAAGCGCTCTGATCATCATCATCATCCCTTCTGCCTTCGGACAAGCATCAAGCACATCAACCCGCGTTCCGAATTGCAATTGGGGAATTCCATGTATACAGCCGGCTATTTCAGACCTTTCATCGACAATCCCTGCTTTCATGGGAGAAATTTCTCTTTTGGGATAACCAGTGGATACAATTCTTGCAAGATCGCGCAGTAATGTTGTTTTTCCTGTTTGGGGAGGTCCAATAATCATGGTATGTTTCCATCCCCCCTCATACAAAAATGGGATGAAATGTTCAGACGCCCCGATTTTTTCCCGGGCAACCCTTATATTAAAGGAAGCCAAATGTCTCAAGGCTTTTACTCTTCCACCTTCCAATATCACTTTTCCAGCAAGCCCAATCCGATGCCCGCCCTCAATCGTGATATATCCCCTTCTCAATTCTTCATCCAATGTATAAAATGAGTGGCCGGCCAAATGACTAATCAACTGCTCCGCGTCATCTCGTGTAAACAAATAAGGCAAGTAGCTCGTCACTTCTCTTGCCGTTACTTCTACTTGCCGATTGATCCGGAGACGTATCTCTTCTATCCGAGCTTTCGTTTCTTCAGGCATGGCATCAATTAATTTTGAGATCTCAGTTGGCAGGATGCGAATGATATTTTCCAATGCAACCCTCTCCCAGACTTCTTTTCTACCTAATATGTATTCGGCCAAGCCTCAATTATGACTAGGCTCCCTTGTTGAAGAACAAAAATCGTTGCAAAATCCCTTTGAAAAATTGATCAAGCGGATTCTCTCTTTAACGTGATATAGTAGTATTAAGACTGAATGAAAAGCAGGTGCACATGTCATGAGTAAAGAGAAAAGTATTGCGCTGGTAGGATTTATGGGGGCAGGAAAAACAACTGCAGGAGAGCTGGCCGCAACAAAATTAAACTGGAATTTCATCGATACTGATCAGGAGATAGAAAAAGTAGTCGGGCTGCATACGACAGAAATTTTTAAAAAATATGGTGAACAAGCTTTTCGTACCTATGAGAGAAATGTGATTGAAGAAAAAACAAACGAGAAGAAGCAAGTGATATCACTTGGCGGCGGGGCATTCATGAATGAAGAAACTAGAAAAACATGTCTAGCAAATACTGTTGTCATTTTTCTGGATATTTCTTGGGAAGCATGGAAAGAGCGCTATGAGTTACTTGTTGAGACCCGTCCCGTTTTGCAAGGGCGCAATTTAAACGAGATAAAGGAATTATATTTAGAACGAAAGCAATTGTATGGACATCATCACTTCTGTATTTTGACAGACAACCTGACACCAGACGAAGTCGCAAATAAAATTGTCGAATTATATTCAATACCAATCTCTAACTGATACTAAGGTGTCCACAAATAGCCTCAGGTGAAAACTCACCTGAGGCTATTTTGGATCCTCTTTTATTCCTTCACGACTTCTTCCTTCATCATGGCAATCATTTGTTTCAGCTTCCTGACCGGAATCTGGCCAGGTGCTGAAGCCTCCAGACCTGAACCAAATGTAAGGATGGAGCCATAGGCCCAGCCAATCATTCTACTGATAGCCCCAAGGCTTCCCATCGACATCGTAATCAAAGGGATTTCTAAAGCTTTGCTAGCATCATTCGTAACTTGGAGCAATTTTAAAACATCGTCTTTTGTTTCAGGCATCACAGCTGCCTTGGCAATGTCCGCACCGTAAAATTCGGCGAGAAACAGCTTTTTCAGCATTTCTTCTTCAGATGGTGTCCTGCTGAAATTATGATAGGAGAGAATCAGCCGTTTGCCATGTTTTTCTGAAACATTTCTTAATTCCCTAATATATTCAGGGTGACTTGAGACCTCATAATCAATCAAGCTGACCGCATTGCTTTTACAAACTTCACTGATCAGCTTCACTTTTTGTTCTTCCGACAATGAAATCTGCTCGCCCCCCTCATGAATCGAACGGATGGTGAAAAGAAGCGGCAAATTGCTTTTTTCAGAAATTCCCTCTAGAACAGAGAAGACGTAGGGAAGATCGTCTAGTTTATGTAAAAAATCTGCTCGCCACTCAAGAAAATCTGGCTTTTCGGGCAAAACCAGGTCAAGCTCCTCCATGATTTCCTCTTTGTTTTTCCCCGTTAAAGGCGTACATATATAGGGCATCTTTTCTTCTTTAAAAACTCCATTCATGCTTATTCCCACCTTTTAAAAAAACCGCGGGTGGTCCCGCGGCTGACCCCTTTATGCGATTATGCCCTTGAAACATAAGAACCGTCGGAAGTATTGATAACCAGTGTATCTCCTTCATTAACGAAGAAAGGAACTTGAACGACAAGACCTGTTTCCATTGTTGCAGGCTTAGATCCCCCTGAAGCAGTATCCCCTTTGATTCCAGGTTCAGTTGCAGCCACTTTGAGATTAACTGTATTTGGAAGCTCCACTCCCAATGTCTCTCCGTTAAACATAATGATATGTACTTCCATATTCTCTAGCAGGAAGTTTAATTCATGCTCAATTTGCGAAGCAGGAAGCTCGATTTGTTCATATGTCTGTTGATCCATAAAGACATACTGATCACCGCTTGAGTATAAATATTGCATCGTCTTATTATCGATTTGCGCTTTACTTACTTTCTCTCCAGCGCGGAACGTCTTTTCTGCAATGGCTCCCGTGCGGAGATTCCGCAATTTGGAGCGAACAAATGCGGCTCCTTTTCCAGGCTTGACATGCTGGAATTCAAGAACTCTCCAAATCCCTCCGTCAGTCTCAATTGTCAATCCTGTTTTAAAATCGTTTACTGAAATCATCCCGTTTCCTCCCAATACAAGTTATAAAATAAGCAATTCTTTCGTCGAGTGTGTCAGCCTTTCATTACCAGAATCTGTCATCAAGATGTCATCCTCAATTCTGACCCCGCCGATTTGCGGTAAATAGATACCTGGCTCAACTGTGACAGCCATGCCTGGAACAAGCTTCCCCTTCGACCTAGGGGAGAGTCCTGGACCTTCATGAACCTCAAGGCCGATTCCATGACCCAAAGAATGTCCAAAATACTCACCATAGCCTTTTTCGGTAATCAAATCTCTTGCTATCGCATCCGCTTCAATTCCCGTCATGCCCGGTTTTATTTTCTCCACTGCTTCTAGCTGTGCTTCAAGAACAATATGATAAATTTCTTTCAATTGCTTAGAAGGCTCACCTACTGCTACTGTACGAGTAATATCTGATACATAGCCTTTATGAAGCGCTCCGTAATCCAAAGTGACAAAATCACCTGATTCTATCACTTTTTCGCTTGCTACACCATGAGGGAGTGCAGACCTCCAACCAGAAGCAACGATAATATCAAAAGATGAAGAACTTGCTCCGCATTTTCTCATAAAAAACTCAAGTTCATTGGAAATCTCAATTTCAGGCACTCCCGGCTTAAGATAGTCCAGAATATGCTTAAAGGCCGCATCTGCGATATCCGCCGCTTCTTTAAGGATGGAAATTTCGCTTTCCGTTTTGATCATGCGCAGCTCTTCTAGCAAATTAGATACTGGGACCAGCTCCAATTGCAGCCCTTCCTCGTACTGCATCCATTCAGAATAAGTAACAAAATCCTGCTCAAAACCAAGCGCCTTCAATCCGTGCTTTTTCGTTATTTCAGCTACTTCCTCAATGATTGATCCACTGTGCTGAATCACTTCATACCCTTCGGCTTGATCTTCCGCTTGGCCAGTGTACCTGAAATCAGTGATGAAATAAGCGGCATCATTTGTAATCAAAGCAACTCCAGCTGTACCTGTAAAATTTGTTGCATATCTGCGATTATGCGGACTTGTGATTAACAGTCCGTCAATATCGAATTCGGTAAAGCACTTTCGTATTTGTTCGATTTTATCCATTATTATTCTCTCCCGGAATATAAGGTTTTCCCCTTAAAAACAGGGCTTTTTGTAGGCAAGAAGAAATAGGAATGTTCTGGCATAAACAGTTTAACATAAAAGAATGGAAAAAACATGAATAAATATAGCCAGTCATTGTTTTAATTTCAACTGCTTTAAATAGATAAACTCCTCATATTCATAGGAAATAGAATATCCAATAAATACTCCATACAATATAAAAGTGCTTAGTCCAGTCAAAATCGAATTTAAGTCATATTTTAATATGGACTTCGTTCCAGGAAATAACGGATATAATACAAGGAAGACGAGTAGGAACAGAGCTACCCCGTAGGATACACCCCACCAGAATGACTTTCTCTTGCGCAGGATTCCATAATAAAGCAATGCTGTCAATATGGAAAGGATTCCATACAATAAAACCGCGAGCAATATACCCGTCCAACCATCCTTCCATCCTCCTTTCCAAGGAGCCAGGATAATACCAGGCGTTATTTCAGTGAAATTCAAATAATGACCAAGATAGCCCATTAGACTTCCCAGGACCCCCGCAGTAAACCCTGTGATGACTGCCATCGTTATGAGTGACATAGCATAATAATTTTTTTCTTGCATAAATACCACCTCATTCTTAGCATGTCCTTTATGTCTAATTTGTTTCATATCGCTTATTTGGGTGGTGAAATTTACAATCTTTTAGTAAAATAGAGTTAAGATATTGAGGAAAAAATATGCGGAAATGTCATTTTAAAATGTAAATACATTCTTTTTTGCCCTGGGTGCTCATGTCCAGGGTACAATTCTCTTCTATAACCAAAGTAAACTTACCTTATACCCCGCTTTAATTGTTTAAAAGATGATTTTTGGTGGAATAGGAAATACAGTTGATTCTTTTAAAACTCAACTCTGATGATGTATAAAGGATGTTCTTTTTGGGAAAGATATCCACTATTCCCGAGGAGGTGGCGCTCTTGAAAGTACGGAATTGGATCGTAAGCGGAATATTTATTTTTGCGGCAATCGGATTGGGCTCTTATTTAATCAACAACCCTATTGGGCTGTTTAAACAATTATTGTTTATGGGAGCTGTTGTGGCTGCCGTATTTATCATCTACCGTATTTGGACAAATAGGTCTCAAGGCGGTAGAGAAAAAAATGCATTTGCCAAAGCTGCTAAACAATCTAAATTGCGAGCGAAAAAACGTAAGTCCGCTATGCAATCAACCAACCATTTCCGAAATCGACCGCTTCGCAAAAGGTCGACTGCCCACTTGACTGTAATAGAAGGAAAGAAAAGCAAGAAAAAAGACAGAGCCATATTTTAGTCTGTCTATCAAGTGGGATATTAATATGTCCATGTTTTTAGAAACTGCTCGGCCCTTACCCGCCCTTTTTTCAAAAGGGCTTCTTTTTTTTCCTCACTTATCGTAAATTCCCCTGCAAATGTATCCTCCAATGGAATAAAGATAATATCACGCTCATGTTTTCTTGAAATATATTTTGCATCATGTGCATCTTTCATCGTATGAAACAATGATTCAAATAACTGTAAGCCATTTCTAATCTTCCGTTTTGGCAGCTGTTCCATGTGACGGCTCAATTTCATTCCGATAACGGGTCTCAATTGCTTCTGATCTTCTTTTTGAAAAAGCCAGATGGGGAAATTACTTAATATTCCCCCATCTACGATGACGTTCGTACCACTCAGCGAACGCAGCTTAACCGGTTCAAAAAAATAAGGGATACTGCAGCTCATTCGGATGGCACGCGCAACTGGGTAAGTTTCCTTAGGTACACCGTATTGTTCCAAATCATCTGGAAGAACAAGCATCCTTCCAGTAGATAAATCACTTGCAATGACTCTCAATGCTTCAGGCGGCAAGTCTTTAAATGTATAGATTCCTTTCCTAGCCAGCATTTTGCCAAGCCATTCCTCCAGTAAATCCCCACGATATATGCCCATCCTGAAATAAAGCAAGAGCCATTTTGCCAAATGAAAAGGCAGTAACGTCTTGCGCTGGTCAAGTAAATCTCTCATATCCATTTCCTTCATCATATCAGCCATCTCTTTACTGGAATATCCGGCTGCTATCAAAGACGCAATGATGGCGCCTGCACTCGTGCCAGACACTCTTTTAAAGGTAAAGCCTCTCTCCTCCAAAACTTCATATGCCCCAATCAAAGCGACTCCTTTGATTCCCCCTCCAGAGAACACGCCGTCAATCTCCATTTTTGTGCCGCCCTTCTTCAATGTTGTCTCTATATTGATATTAAGGAAGGGCATGAACAAAGAACGTCTAATGATAAGAAAAATGAAAGCTCGCAGCCTTAGGACAGATTGCCCGTCTATATCTCCCTGATCTAGCCCAGCATATTCATTTTTCATAGGCGATTATTCGGAGAAAACCTTTGATTCATTGCACAGTGACGAATATAATATATCATAGGGTTATTTACTAGAAAGGGGCTTTTACATTGTCATTGCTTTATTCGTTACTTATTATTTTGGGTGTTGTCATCGCATTTTCTCTGTTCAATTATTTCCAGCAGAAAAAAATATTAAAAACGCTCACCCAGGATGAATTCCGCACCGGATATAGAAAAGCGCAGCTGATTGATGTCCGGGAGCAAAAAGAATTCGATGGCGGACATATACTGGGAGCACGCAATATCCCAATGTCTCAACTAAAAATGAGAATGAAAGAAATCAGGAAAGATAAACCTGTTTATTTATATTGCCAAAGCGGTTTACGAAGTGGAAGAGCTGCTCAACAGCTTTACAGGAAAGGTTACCGCCAGCTCTATCATTTACAGGGTGGATTTAAACAATGGACAGGAAAAATAAAAAGCAAGGCGTAAACATTGCTCGTGAATGTACAAGCTAGCAAGCTGACAAAAGATGTGATTTACTTTTATAATTTCCTACACCAAGAATAACAACCAGCCTCCTCCTTATCAGGAAGAGGCTGGTTGTTTATTTAAATAGATCGCAGTCTCTGACAGCCCCAGCAAGACCTTATTCTTTTGTATAGCGAAGGATTGGCTTTCTTGCCGCCATTGTTTCATCTAATCTTTTTACAGTTGTATTATGAGGCGCCTCCTGGACAATTTCAGGATTTTCTTCTGCTTCCTTAGCAATTTGAATCATCGCGTCAATGAAGCCATCTAACGTCTCTTTTGATTCTGTTTCGGTTGGTTCAAACATCATGCACTCTTCTACATTAAGCGGGAAATAAATAGTTGGCGGATGATAGCCAAAATCAAGCAGTCGCTTAGCGATGTCTAGCGTTCTAACCCCCAATTTCTTTTGGCGGGATCCGCTTAATACAAACTCATGCTTACAATGCGTGTCATACGGTAAATCATAATAAGGAGCAAGCTTCCTCATCATATAATTTGCGTTCAAAACGGCATATTCCGTAACGGCTTTGAGTCCATCCGGTCCCATAGAACGGATATATGTGTAAGCTCTCACGTTAATACCAAAGTTTCCAAAATACGGCTTTACTCTTCCAATGGAGTTTGGTCTGTCATAATCAATGATAAATTGGTCATCTTTTTTCGTAATAACCGGTTTTGGAAGATAGGGAATCAAATCTTTTTTCACACCGACTGGTCCTGAACCCGGTCCGCCTCCACCATGCGGTCCAGTAAAGGTTTTATGAAGGTTTAAATGAACAACATCAAATCCCATGTCGCCAGGGCGTACTTTAGACATGACCGCATTCAGGTTTGCTCCATCATAGTAAAGCTTTCCTCCTGCTCCATGAACAATTTCCGCCATTTCAAGAATCTGTTCCTCAAACAACCCCAGTGTATTTGGGTTTGTCAGCATCAACGCTGCTGTATCCGATCCAACGAGAGATTTAAGATGTTCCAAGTCGACAAGACCGTTTTCTCCGGAACGGACCGTTACTGTTTCAAAACCTGCAACGGTAGCTGATGCTGGGTTAGTTCCATGAGCGGAGTCAGGAACAATGACCTTTGTCCTGTCCACATCACCGTTCGCCTCGTGAAAAGCACGGATCATCATCAGCCCTGTCCACTCTCCTTGTGCTCCTGCAGCAGTTTGCAGAGTAACCTCATCCATTCCTGTAATTTCTTTTAAATGCTCCTGCAAATCATACATCAGTTCTAAAGCACCTTGAACAGATGACTCTGGCTGCAGCGGGTGTATGTGGGCAAAGCCAGGAATACGAGCGACAGCTTCATTGATTTTCGGATTGTATTTCATTGTACAAGAACCGAGCGGATAAAACCCTGAGTCAACTCCATGGTTACGGGTTGAGAGCTCAGTATAATGCCTCATGATATCCAATTCAGAAACCTCAGGTAAATCAGGTTCCTTTTCCCTTAAATACCCCGTCGGGATGCATTGCTCAATATCAATTTCTGGCACGTCGATATCAGGCAAACTGTATCCTATGCGCCCGGGCGTAGATTGTTCAAATATTAATGGCATAATCTCTGCACTCATTGATTATCCCCCAATTCTGTAATAAATTGATCGATCTCTTCTTTTGTCCGCAGCTCTGTTACTGCAATCAGCATATGGTTTTCAAGCTCTGGATAACTACGGCTAAGATCATAGCCGCCAATTATGCCTCTCTCAAGAAGTCTTTCATTCACCTCATAGACAGGTCTTTTTAGTTTAATAACAAATTCATTGAAGTGATATCCGGCCAAAGGAAGTTCAAATCCCTTTTTCTTAAAAGCTTCTTTCGCATAATGTGCTTTTTGAATATTTTGCACGGACATTTCTTTGACGCCTTTTTTTCCTAAAGCTGTCAGTGCCACAGATACAGCCAACGCGGTCAGTGCCTGGTTCGAACAAATATTAGATGTGGCTTTGTCTCTCCGAATGTGCTGCTCCCGAGCTTGCAAAGTCAATACGAACCCTCTTTTTCCATCCTCATCGACCGTTTGTCCCACTAGCCTTCCTGGAACCTTTCTCATCAGCTTTTTCGATACCGCAAAGAATCCACAATGCGGTCCGCCATAGGAAGCCGGAATACCAAACGGCTGTGCGTCTCCCACAACGATATCAGCTCCAAGGCTTCCTGGTGAAGCAAGAACACCGAGTGCTAATGGATTGCTTGATACAACAAATTGCGCTTTTATATCATGTACAAGAGGTTCAATGTCCTTCAAAGGCTCGACAAGCCCAAAGAAATTCGGATATTGGACTATAACCGCAGCAACGTCTTGATCAAGTTCAGATTTAAGGGCTTCAATGTCAGTCAATCCATCCTTGTACGGTACTTCAACCACGTCAATGTTTTGCCCCTTAGCGTATGTCTTTAACACATCTCGTGATTCAGGATGAACAGTCTGCGATACAAGCACTTTTTTACGTTTTGTATGACCCGCACTTAGCATCGCAGCCTCTGCAAGGGCTGTGCCCCCATCATACATCGACGAATTGGCTACATCCATCCCTGTAAGTTCACAAATCATTGTCTGGAATTCAAAAATTGCTTGCAGTTCTCCTTGTGAAATTTCCGGCTGATATGGAGTATAGGCTGTATAAAATTCAGACCTCGAAATCACGTGGTCTACAATGACTGGAATGTAATGATCATACACACCTGCGCCAAGAAAACTCGCATTGCTTTTCAAGTCGGCATTTTTAGCGGCAAGGCCTGTAAGTTCTTTCATTAATGCCGCTTCAGATTTCGCTTGCTTAATATTGTACTCGCCTTTAAACCGGACTTTTTCCGGGATATCAAAAAATAGCTCCTCAACCGAATCCGCTCCGATTGTCTCCAGCATTTCTTTTTGATCCTGCTCAGTCATCGGGAGATAACGATGTTTAATCATAGTTCCTTCATCCTCCATCCTACTTTTTTGGGAGTTTATAAAACGGCGTTTGAGTGACTTTTGCTCTTAGGCGTTTATTACGCACTTCTATTTCCACTTCATTTCCCTCTTCAGCATAATTAGAGCTGATCAAGACAAGCCCGATATTTTTCTTCAACGTTGGGGATTGCGTCCCTGAAGTAACATAGCCAATCTCGCTGTCACCTGAAAAAACTTTGTAGCCGGTTCTTGGTATTCCTCTGTCAATCATTTCAACACCGGCAAGCTTTCTTCCCACACCCTGTTCCTTTTGCTTTTTCAGGGCTTCTTTTCCGATAAAGTCAGTCTCTTTATTCAACTTGACGGCAAATCCCAATCCCGCTTCTAAAGGAGTAATTTCAGATGAAAGCTCTTGTCCGTACAATGGAAGTGCCGCTTCAAACCGCAGTGTATCCCTGGCACCCAGGCCGCATGGTACAATTCCCTCACCATCGCCTATTTCGAGCAGAGTTTTCCATAATTTTTCCGCGTCCTCTGCTTGGCAATATATTTCAAATCCATCTTCACCTGTATATCCAGTACGAGAAACAAGTGCTTTGGCTCCATCCAGATCTACATCCTGCTTAAACTTGAAAAAACCGATGTCATTCAAATCAGTATCTTTTGAAAACTTCTGCAGGATCGACTGAGCTTTTGGACCTTGAATAGCAATTAATGCATATTGATCCGAAACATTTTCAACGCTGACATCACCAACTATATGTTTCTTTAGCCAGTCAAAATCTTTTTCCGTATTGGCGGCGTTTACAACAAGGAAATATTCTTCTTCACCCAGCTTATAAACAAGCAAATCATCAACAACTCCGCCATTTTCATAACATAAAGCTGTATACATTGCGCCACCGACTTTGAGCTTGGAGAAATCATTAGTCATCATTTTCTGAAGGAAGTCAAGACTGTCATTCCCTTTGACGATAACCTCACCCATATGGGATACATCAAAAATACCGGCATTCTTTCGTACTGCTTCATGCTCATTTTTGATACCCGAAAATTGCACCGGCATGTCCCAACCGCCAAAATCGATTGTTTTGGCCCCATATTCTTTATATAAAGGATATAATGGGGTCTTCTTTAAATCGGTCATGTTTTTTTCATTCCTCCTTAGATTTTGGTTCGCTATTGTTATGAGGGCATAAAAAAAGACAGAAAGGCCCTATTAAAAGGTCTCTCTGTCTTGGTACCTGAAAGTTTGACCGGGTACATCCGGCTTTCCCCTTTGGTGGCTCCACATCGCGGAACACTCTCCAGAGCTGCGTCGGACAAGAGTCTTTTTGCCTGAGAGATTCACAGTATTTCTGCTTGCTCCTTCGGCGCTGTATATACAGTCTCTCCTCTTGTCTTCATTCGCCTATATTCTTTTAAAAAGTGGTTATACTTATATGTATATGGGTTTCTGTCCATTGTATCGTACCATTCTTTGACTTACTTTTCAAACTTTTTTCTTACAAATCCTTCAGGAGGTCTATCATGTCTATTACAGTCAGCTTCAACCGGAATTGGATGCCCGGATTTTTGGACCGGTTTGAAAAAGACGGGCCATGGGCAGACCAAAAACTGTTCAATCTATCGTTAATAGCTGAAAAACATCTTCTTGTTCCTGATTTCGAAGGTCTTGTTGCCCCAAAGCATCTACCGGAATTGACCCTGTTGCCTCATCAGGCCGAAACAGCCTCTAGAGTCATAGAGGACATGAATGGCAAAGCCATTTTGGCTGACGAAGTAGGACTAGGGAAAACCATTGAAGCCGGACTGGTTTTAAAAGAATACATGATACGTGGCTTGGTAAAAAGGGCTCTGATTCTAGTACCCGCCTCTCTCGTATCTCAATGGACCTTTGAACTTAATTCAAAGTTTTACATACAGGCCGTTGCTGCTACCAAAAGCTATGTCTGGGAGCAGTATGACTGTGTAGTGTCGTCAATCGATACAGCAAAACGGAGTCCTCATCGGGAAATTATCGCCGAGCAAGACTTTGATCTGATCATCATTGATGAAGCACATAAACTTAAAAACCACAAAACCAAAAATTATGAGTTTGTTCAGTCTCTTAAAAAGAAGTTTTGTCTTTTACTGACGGCAACGCCTATTCAGAATAAAATCGAAGAAATCTTTTACCTTGTCTCTTTATTAAAGCCAGGGCATTTGGGAAACCAATCAAGTTTTTTGGAAAAATATAAAAACAAAAGGCTGTCAGTCAAAGAAAACGAACACTTAAAAAGTCTAGTAAACAAAGTAATGATCAGAAACAGAAGAACTGATACTGGAATTGAATGGACCCAGCGCCATGTAGAAACAATACCCATTGATTTTAATCAAGAAGAAAAGAAGCTTTATCAATCCATTGATTTCTTGCGTCCTCCTGATTTCCCAATTCCTGCATTTTCAATTATAACGCTTCAGAGGGAAGCTTGCAGCAGCAGAGAAGCCGTATTTTTCACTTTAAAAAACATGCTGCAAAAAGAAAATCCGTCAGCACAATACATTCAATACATCCAATCCATTCAGCAAAAAATCAATGCAGTTACTCAAAATTCCAAAGCGGAAAAAGCCTTGGAACTGATTAGAAAAATTGATGACAAGGTGATTATTTTTACTGAATATAGAGCGACACAATTATATTTGCAATGGTTCTTGCAGCAGCATGGGATAAAGTCCGTCCCATTCCGAGGTGGTTTCAAACGAAGTAAAAAAGATTGGATGAGGGATCTATTCAAGAACCAAGTTCAAGTTCTTATAGCGACAGAGGCTGGCGGCGAAGGAATTAACCTTCAATTTTGCAGCCATGTCATTAACTATGATCTGCCCTGGAATCCCATGAGGCTAGAACAGCGAATAGGACGCGTTCATCGTCTCGGGCAAAAAGAGGATGTCCATATTTATAATTTCGCAGTAAAGGATACAATCGAGGAACATATCGTCAATTTACTTACGAATAAGATTAAGCTATTTGAACGAGTGGTAGGAGAACTTGATGATATTTTAGCCAAACTGGATGGTGGAAGCATTGAAGAACATATGATGGATATTTTCAAAACGTCTAGAACCGAAGGAGAAATGAAGGTAAAAATGTCCAACCTCGCAGCTATGATTGAATTTAATGATATGTTAAGAAAGGAAGAGGCTGCCGATGCTTCAGCAGGAAATCCATCAATATCTTGAGCAGTTTTTTACAGCGACAGGCTGCACCATTGAAGAAAGTGGTACAGGGTTCTTGACAGTCCAACTGACAATCGAAATGGACAAGGAACTGATGAACCGCCCGTTTTATTGGACGTATCTCGAAAAAACAGGCGGTATCCCCAACCCGATGAAGGTAACTTTCATTACAGACCAGGAACAAACACCTTCTGATATAAAGGGCGAGTTCATCCATTTCGGGGCGCCGCGGCTCCATCAAATCTTTGAAACCGCCAGAAAACTTTCGGCCTATATCCGCCTTTACGAAAAGCCTGTAATGAATGCAGGACAGAACGTCCCCCTTCATCCTTGGCTTAACGTGAATATGAAAATATGCTATCGGTCAGACAGAAAAAAGGATGTTTTCAGATCTTTCGGCTTGAATTTAATCAACGGAAGCTTATTAGAGTCATTCCATGAAAAAATCACAAAGATTGATCTATCGCCCAAAATACCGGACTATTGCTTTACTATTTCACCTCTTATCATGCCGGCCAGCGGCTTAAAAAGAATTGAAACCTTTTTAACAAGTGAAGTTCAAAGCCAAGAACATCGATGGGCAGAAGCCGCCATGAAAAGATGGGAAGAAGACACAAAGCTGTTGAATCATTTTTATGAATATATAGAAGAAAAGCCGGACACTTTTTTTATTGAAAAAAATGCTTTGGAAGACCAATACAAGCCTTCCATTTATGCGGATATTCTGAACGGGGGAATCATTTATCTGAACTCCTTCCCTGCTTAATCATCCTCCAAATTTTTCGTCTATCTTTTTTAAGCCACATGGTGAGCGAAAAGGGCACCATTCCAAGCCATTTGACTAGGAATGGTGTTTTCATTTGTTTACGTTCGTTCCTTTGCTTCTTTCTTTCCTCCCTCGGCGTTTCCATACGCTGAATCAAAGTCTTAGCCATATATTTCACATAATCATTTGTTGACATGAGCGCACACCCCTTCATTAGCTGAAGTATGTCCAAAACAACGGAAATTGAACCTTTGTGAACTTAGGGATCGGAAAGCTGCCGTTCTTTCTTCCTTTCACTTTCAATAAGCGGCTTATTCCCCCCATGTCGATGATTCAGCCCACTAATCTCCTCCTCAGACTCCGGAGTCAAATGGCTATTCTCGGACATCCCCCTTTCCAAAGCTTCGTTTGCCGGCCTTTTTTCTGCGATAAGCTGTTGATGAATTTCTTTTTTGTAAAACTGCCTGACCTCACTTATATAACGATATTGAGATACATAGGAAGATGCTGCGTGAACTACAACCAATATTGCGATCAGAATAATCATCAAGGTAATAGGTAAAACCGATCCCCGTTCATTGATCAAGTGGTCCCCTCCTCTCTTGGGGGCATTAGAAATCTAGCTTCTTCTTTTGTTCCATCTAAAAATTCAACATAAATCGTCATCATTGGGTCCTCTTCCCTTACTTCAAAGCGCCTAACGTTTTGCAGGACAATCTCATGCCCCTTATCCTCAACCTGTCTCCTGATGTTCCAGCTGTATCGTTCATATTTGATTGAAACCCTGTTTTTCATCAGATAGAACCTTTCATGAGAACCACTTCTGAAGCTGTCAGCTGTGGCCAGCTCATCGCGCAGCTGAATGAGAAAAATATTCCATTCATAATCTTCTTCGGGAGATAACGAACGGTCAACAGCGGAGAACCAATGATACATGAGAGGCAAAAGGGACATAACTACCACTATGATGAGTATCGAAAAAATGGATTCCAACAGGGTGAATCCTGCTTGGTTACTCAACGCAACGTCTTTTTTCTTCATAATGGACACACACTTTCCAATTCCCTTTCTTAGTCTCTTCCATGTTCAAATCAAACTCTACATCGTGTAAGCTAATCCGAGCATCTCCCATTACACCAATAGCTGTATGCTTCTCCACATGTTCGTACATGAGCCTGTAGGCTGTCATTTCAATTTTTCCTTCCTTCAATCGGGTAAGCATATTTGACATGAGAGGAAAAAATGAGGAGGTGACTAACAAGATAAGACTGAGCGAAACAATCCCCTCTAAAAAAGTGAAGCCACCCTCATTCTTTAACATCAAACCTCCCCCTTCCAATATGAAAAGTCAGTTCAATCGACTGATCATTCAGAGCGAAATTTACAATCCCAAAATTGTTAATGGTCCCATCTGGAGTGATGTGCAATCTTAGTTGTTTCAGAGAGCCTCCTGTAATTTTGACAGGAGGCGGAAGATCCCTGATGAATAATACTCCGGTGTTATCCCCAGTGGCAGTATATTGACTGCTTTCTTGCGAAAAGCTGACGGAAACCCGCTCTTTTCTTTGGATTGCGTGGGAATGAGCATAGTATAAGTCAGATCTTAGTTGAGAAACGAACATCTTTTTTTGCACCCATTCCATCATTGGGTTCACCGTAATCATGCCAAATAAGAGAACAACAGATACGACTAAAAGGACAACTAGAGATTCCAATAAGGTAAACCCGCTGTTTGAGCGAAGCTTTTCATACACCATTCTAATTTGCCCCTACTGCTACTTCACCGGTTTCGGAATTTATGGTAAGCGCTTTTCCATTCGGGCACTTCAAATCTTCACTTTTTAAATAACCCTCTGTTTTCAATTGCTGAACAGTTGGAATTTCTCTTTTGTCCATCCGATAAGCCTCAACCTGCCCCTGCACCATCTGTCGCAGTCCATCACAGCCTTTTTCATTAATGTTGGAGCTGTGTTTCGTAATATTGGGCAACGCTATCAAAAGCAATATTGTTATGACAAGCAAAACGACCATCATTTCCACTAATGTAAAAGCTTTCTCATTTTTAATGATTAAATGCTTCATTTAAACCTTCTCCTTTTTCAGATTGAGTCAATGACTTCAAACATCGGCAAGAATATGGATAGGTAAATGGCAATGACCATCAAACCAATCAAAGCGAAAACCAATGGTTGAATAAATAAAAATGCCTTTAGAAATTTTTCTTCCAATCTTTGTAGACAAAACTGGCTGTAGAACATCAATTCTCCTTCAAGCTTCCCGCTCTTCTCTCCATGTGCAATAATGACCGTCAGCTCTTCCTCCACAAACCCAAGATGAGATACAGCTTCCGAGAAGGAATATCCGAACGTGAGCATATCCCTAATTTCAACCGCAGACTCTTTTAATAACGGATGAAATTCCTGTTTCTGCATGATTTGGATAATCTCATTAATGGAAAAACCGCTTTTTAATAAAAAGCTCCATTCTCTTGCCAAAAATACGGTTTGGTAGAGCTTATAGGATGTTTGGATGCCCGGAATTTGAGAAAAGAACACCGCTCTTTCCAAAGCAGATTTTTTGGACAAAAATTTATAGAAATAGATGCCCACGGTTAGGGCTACAATCATAGTGAACAAAAAGTAAATGGGAAGAGTCTGCATGATATGGAGGAATATGCTTAGTGTAAAATTGGGCTTGTATCCCATGGAGTCATAAAACATTTGAAATCGTGGTAAGAGAAGTGTTTGAAGTAATAAACTTACGATGATTAAAGCTGCTGCAAGTATGACCGGGTATTGCAATAGGCGGACGAGTTTTTTTCGTTGATCATCCTTTCGCCGAAGATACTCCCCGGATTCCTTCAATGCTGCGACAAGGTATCCATGTCTTTCCGCAAAATAAAGCTGCGTGCATGCCTGATGGTCGAACCCCTCCATATAAAACACTTCAAAAATAGGCTGCCCTGACTGTAAAGCATGAGTCATTGACTGAAACATGCCCATTCTCCCTTCATTTGTGCGCCCTAAAAAATCGAGAGATTCTCTCAATGTGAAACCTTTCTCAAGCATTTCACTTATTTTGGTTAGAAAAAAGCCTTGATCTTTCAGATGTAGCTTCTTCTTGTTCTTGAATAATCCACCGGCTATATTCTTCATGAGAGATATATCCAAGCGCAATCCCCTTTCTAATCAATCTTCTTAATGACTGTGCATGTTCCATAACACTTTTGTCTGCGGATTCCCTCGCCATCTGAGTAACCGTTTCCAACCTCTCCCCTTCTAACATCTCAAAAACGGCTGCTCGTTTGATTCGATCGCTGCTCGCACAATATTTAGAACATTTAGCCCCGCAAAAAGGGCATAGCAGTGAAACAAGTCGCTGTGCAATTACGCTAATCAAGGTTTGCTCAATTTCCAAAGGTTTTATCCCAAACTCCAGCAAACGATATACGGCTCCCTCCGCGTTCCGCGTATGCATGCTTGTTAAGACGAGATGCCCTGTCATCGCTGCCCTTACAGCAATTTCTGCGGTTTCAGCATCTCTGATCTCCCCGACAAATATCATATCAGGGTCATGCCGCAGTACCGCCTTTAATCCTGTTTGGTAGGAGATGCCAGCTTTTTCATTCACCTGCATCTGCAGAAACTGATCGCTCTGCCTTTCAACAGGATCCTCCAATGTTATAATATTGCGGTTTAATTCGGATGCACAATACTCTGCAAGCGAATAGATTGTTGAAGTTTTCCCTGATCCGGTTGGGCCAGTAAAGATAAGCATGCCGTGTGAATGGGACATCAATGACATAAGCTTGATGATACTATTGGGAAACAGAGACATTTTTTCAAGGAAAAGAGAGTGTTTTTGCGGGAAGATTCTAATGACCAGGCTTTCTTTATAAAGCGTGGATGGCAATGTGGAGATTCTAAGGGCTACCGAAGTATTACTGATATGTGTTTGCCAGGAACCGCTCTGGGGCTTTCTTTTTTCACCTATATCCATGGAGGCCATGAATTTCAGGTGGGATATAAGCCTTTCTCCTGCGATGGGGGGAAGATTTCCATGGTTAGCCAATTCTCCATGGATTCGGAGCTTAATAAAGTAATCCTGACGCCGCGGAATGATGTGGATATCAGATGCGTTTAGCCGTACAGCCTGGGAAATGAGCAAGTCGGCTGTTCTTTCAATTGTCATGTATCATGAAACACCACCTTTTTTATTTCTCACGTATACCTATTCGACGCGATCAGTCATATTCCTGCTACAAAAACAAACTTTTTTAGTATGTAGGGTGAGGGAAAAGGGGCATCATATGGAATGATCCTTTCGTTTTATCACGCATTGGACACAAACATAGTCACGAATATATTTACATTTTTGTGGTTTTTCCTTTATAATAAGTACTTGATGGAATACATGCTGCAAAGGAGGGATTCTTTATGGATCGCATGTACAGAGTAATGGGGTTTTGGACTGCAATATTTACTGTTATGTTTTTCCTTGGAGGAATGGATAAGACTGCTTTACTCTTTCTCGGTCAAACAGGATTCTTTGTGTTGCTTGGCTATTTGAATCTGACAGAACGTATGTATATGTATGTGTTTGGCGCATATCTGACTGTATTCTTTGCTGGTTTTACATACTATACCCTGTTCATCATGCCGCCTGGCGGCGGACTGTCGTAACAACAAGAGAAAGCTTCCGGACATTTCCGGGAGCTTTCTTTGTTATGACAAATAAGGATTGCTTGCTCTCTCGTTCTCCACTGTGGTTGAAAATCCATGGCCTGGAAGAACAATTGTATGATCCGGCAAACTCAGCAGCTTTTGATGGATACTGTCAATGAGGGTGGCGTGATCCCCGCCAAGCAAATCTGTTCTTCCAATACCCCCGTTAAAAAGTGCATCGCCTGAAAAGACAGTTTCTATTTCTTTTAAGTAGTAGGAAACGCTTCCTGGAGAATGCCCAGGAGTTTCTAATACTTGCATTGTAAACGGCCCGACAGTTAAAGTACCTTCCTCCTGAAATAAATGATCTGCAGGTTGTCCGGCAATAGGTTCCATCGGATAACGAGAAGAACCATTCAGCGTAGGATTCAACAACCACTCTTTCTCATTTTCGTGTATGTATACAGGAATATTCCAATGGTTCCGTACATCTTCTACTGCCCCAATGTGGTCAAAATGTGCATGGGTAAGGCAAACAGCCAAAGGCTTGAGCCCTTCCTGCTCAATGTAGTTGATTAAAGCTTCACCACTTGCACCCGGATCAATGACAATACATTGTTTTGCATCATCATAAAGCAAATAACAATTTGTCTGCAACGGTCCCAAGGGAATTTGTTTCCATTCCATTTGCATGCTCCTTTCACTTTTACGTACATTTAGTTTACCATTAACATAGGAAAACGCGCTAAGGAAACACATGTGGTTATATAAGCCGATTAAGGGTACTCTATAACATAAGTCAAAGAAGTGTCACTTTTGAAACTCGACAAACGGACGAAAAAACTATAAAATATGGAAGAGCCGTATATTTTCATACATAGTCTTTTTATTCCTTATTATTTCGTATCGGAAGGGAGATTTTATACATGGGAACAGCTATCATTTTTGGCTTAGTTGCTATTCTTGCTATTTTCGCTTTGATCGGCACATTGAAAAACAGAAGTGTATTAGGTTTCATTTTTTCATTCGGAACTGTAGCAGTTTTTGGCTTCTTCGCCGTCATGACACTTATCAAATCAGGGTTTCCAGAATAACTACTCAAAAAAGCAGGGATCATACGATCCCTGCTTTTTTCTACTTTATAAGATCACTGGGGAAGCTTTCCTTCCTCTACCGTATCGTTTCTATAATTAGATGATTCATAAAATCTCAGCAAATCACCATAAATGATTTTATCTGAATAACCTAGCTCTAATCTCGCTTTTTCTTTATCCTGTTCACAGTAAGATGCCTCAACTGGTTCTTCCGTCTCTTTTGAATAACAAGTATTATCGGCGTATACGTAATCCTTCGTCACAAAACGCCCGTCACGGAAGGCCGCAAAATCATGATGTTGGTCAGAGAACAGGTCTTCACCAAATTGAATAGCTTTCTTTGTATCCACACCTAGCAAATGTAATATCGTCGGCTTGAGGTCGATTTGACCACCTACCTTTGATATCACTTTCCCTTTGCCCTGATCAGTCACACCCGGAATATGGATGATCATTGGAACCTGCTGAAGCTGGGCACTGACAAAAGGAGTCACCTCTTTACCCAAATACTGCGCCATTGCTTCATTATGATTCTCCGAAATCCCATAATGATCTCCATACATAACAATGATGGAATTGTCATACAGACCTTCGTCTTTCAGCTTTTGAATAAACTCTTTCACAGCTTCATCCATATACCTGACGGTCTGAAAATACCGATTCAAGGTGCCGCTTTTTGAATCAAATTCATCAATAAACTTATCTTCCTCATCCAATCTGAATGGATGGTGGTTTGTCAAAGTAATCATTTTCGTGTAAAAAGGTTTTGGCATTTCTTTCATCAGGTCCACTGATTGTTCAAAGAATGGGATATCCTTCATTCCCCATCCTACTGAAATATCAGGGGTAATATCATAATCCGAGGCGGAATAAAAATAATCGTACCCAATAGCTTTGTACATGATATCCCTATTCCAGAAGCTTTTATTATTAGCATGCATGGCAGATGTATAATACCCTTTATCATTCAAATTCTGTGCCAAAGAGTCCAGCTCGTTGCCTGAGTGTGTAAAGAAAACTGCTCCGCGGCTTAACGGATATAAAGAGTTTTCAATCAAAAACTCAGAATCTGACGTTTTCCCCTGACCGGTTTGATGATAAAAATGATCAAAGTAATAACTGTCATTGATGAATTCATTTAAAAATGGAGTGATCTCCTCGCCGTATACATCATGATTGATAACAAAATTCTGAAGCGATTCCAATGTGACAACAATCAGGTTTTTGTCTTCCGCAATCCCGAACATGTCTTTGTTCGGCTTAACATAATTGGCTCTGACATAGTTATCAATATCGACCAATTCGCTGCCATCCGCCATCGCCCGCTGCGCGGATGATTTTGATTGAAGAAAAATATCATATAAATGGTAATTGTATGTCCCGAGGTTTTTCACAAGCATTTCTCTGTCAAATGTCCTTGTTAAAAGCTGAGGACGTTCCGTTTCTGCCAGTCCGATATTCAGAAAAAGCAAGGCCGCTGCCACAAGGAAATACGCTCGACGTTTCACTTTTCGCATAGGCTCAAATTCCTTATGCTTCCGTTTATAGTTCATAAATAAAAGCAGAAGGATGATATCTAAGAAATAAACGATATCGTACCAATGTATTTCCGTGAATGCGCTGTCCCCAAGATCGGCAAAGTTGCTTGTTTGGAATAGCACCGGCAATGTGATAAAGTCAGTAAAAAATCGGTAAAAAGCCACATTTGCGTATAGGATAAACCCTAAAATGAAGCTTGTTATCATCACATAGCGATTTCTACTTTTCTCCGAATTAAAAAAGTATGCGATCCCAAAAGCGAACAGCAAAAAACTCAAGGGATTAATGAACAGGATTAACTCCTGCATGACATTTTCAATCTTAATATTGAAGCTTGTTTTATACACAACGTATGTTTTGATCCAGAGCATGACAGCCGCTAAAACCGGTAGAGAAATTCTTTCGATCTTAAACCTGTTCAATAGCCCTACCTCCCGCTTGCTATATGGTGCTTGATTATTGCCAAATTATTGAAATACCATGATAGCGCTATGCATTATCATAATATGTTTCTTTTAAAAAATCAACATACTCTCGGTTGGACGAAGCTCCCATACATAGAGACAACGTATGCTGCCTCCCATTACTTTAGACGTTCCAAACGGCAAAAAAGTCCCCTTCTTTTTCAAATTCAAGTGACATTTTTGTGAAAAGCAATAAAAAATGAAGGGAACCTCTCGGCTCCCCTTCATTTTTTATTGTTATGTTGATCTTCCTGTATTTTGGTCCTTTCCCTTCTGAGCAGTAAAATGGAGTGTTGGAAGTCTTCTTTTGAAATCAAATTTTCAGCGTATAGTTCTCTGATTTCTGCTTCCATCATTTCCAAATCAGCCAGCCTGTCTCCAATATAAATAAAAATACCGAATTTCTTTAGTAATTGCTGTACGTCATAGACGGAATTCATCTCATCACCTTGATACTATTATTCTATTTCCTTTAAAAAATCCCGATATGTTTCTTGATCCGATATTTCTACTGCCCGATAAGCATGTTTTTTCGCTGCTTCAATATCGCCCTGCTCATTATAAATCAACGCCAAATTGAAATGCGCTTCATGAAAATCAGGCTGCAATTCAATTGCCCTGTTAAAATGCTTCTTAGCCTCTTCATATTTCTGAAGCTGAGCTTCAGTGTATGCCAGTTTAAAATAACTGTCGGCATCCCCCTTTCCTTCCGAAACCAATCCCAAAAGGGTTTCATATGCCGCTCCATACTCGCCATTCTCAATCTGTCCCTGCGCCCTTGCATTCTCTGTATCAGGGTGGTCATTATGATAGCCCCAATTCAGCATGAAATAAACTGCAGACGCCGTCGCAAGCAATGAAACAAATTGCAGCCCCCATTTTCTTTTTCCAGGGAAATGGACTATACCCGTAGCAAGAAAGCCTCCGATCAATCCACCGATATGGCCGGCATTGTCGATCCCCGGAACAGTAAAACCGAAAATGAGGTTAATGATAATCACAGCGATGACGTTCACTCCAATTGTTCGGAAGAAAAGTCTTGGATTGACCACTCCCATATATAAAAGAGCTCCAAAGCAGCCGAAAATAGCACCGCTTGCTCCAGCAGACAAATTATTCGTGAAAACGAAGCTCGCCACTGAACCAGTAAAACCAGAAAATAAATATATCCACAAAAATCGAAAGCGCCCAAAGATCTTCTCAACAGCCATTCCCAGGTAGTATAACGCTAGTGTATTCATCAACAGATGCAGCAGACCGATATGTAGAAAAATAGGGGTAAAAAACCTCCACCATTCTCCCGCCAATATCAATGGATTATATTTTGCTCCATATTTAATGAGAGTCTCTATATTAGTGCTGCCTCCGCTGCTTTCCACAATAAGAAACATCAAAATCTGTACCGCTATGAACAGATAGGTGAAAAAAGGCTTTCCATATTCAAAAAGTTCCTTTTCTTCCCTTTGCCTTCTTTTTGTTTTCTGAATAGCTGATTGTCTTAACTCATATGTAAGCGCCGGATCATAAATTTCCATCGCTTGGGTTTGAAAATGGCTGTTAAGCATTTCGTTCATTCGGTAAATGGCATCGTTCGTTGTTTCTTTCGCCATCAGAACCGTCTGGATACGAGCTTTTCCATTTTCAGTATCGTATGGTTGCTGAATCACGTGCTCATAATCATCCACTGGTGTATGTTCTGTGACATAAATATTCAGTACGTTTACTTCCCTTTTCATCAGGTGTTTTCGAATCCCAGCTGCCCTTAAGCCCGTTTGAATGATATCCCTCTTCAACCAATTCGTCCAGTCAATATCCTGTACGAGAATGCGGATGACATCAAGCTTTTTATGGCCGACAGTCTCAAGCCATGCTTCTTTTTCCTCTCTGTCGATATGTATAAGTCTATAATCCTGTTCGATTACAAAATAATTGATCAGCTTCCAATATAAATAATGCTCACGTTCCGCCAAAATGTATCTCCTTCCCTGCTTTATGTGCGTTTAACAATATTGCTGTTATTTTACTATAGCGAAACATGAAAAGGAAAAGAAAAAGACCCTTAAGGTCTTTTCAGCTCCTGAATGCACGACTAAGCAGACGAGAGCGTACCCCTGGTAAACCCATAGCTGCTCTTACGCTCACCCTTCTAATCGAATCGTTGTCCAAGAGTAGGTTCAAAAGTCTATACCGCCATTTATAAACCATAGTCACTGCCGCAATTGGCAACACAACCGTTGTGATGAATTTTCTCATATGCAACTCCTCCTTCTCTTTAGTGTTCGAAAGTTGGGAGTCTTTATTCATCTATGGTTGCTTTTACACTCAATTACTTCTTTTTCAGTAATCACTTTGTCTACAGGTATATCGTGCTCTTCGATTGGCAACTCTTCGGTTAATTGCCTGGAAAACGCAAGTGAAACCGTCTGGCCTGAAAAACCTTCCAGGAAGCGGTCATAATATCCCCCGCCAAAACCGATGCGATAACCTTTCCTATTATAAATCAGGCCGGGAACAACCAATAAATCAATTTCATTCTTTGGAACTTCATCTGTCCGGGACTCAATCGGTTCAAATAGGCCAAAAAAGGAATCTTCTAATTCTGTAAAATCAGATATATTGCGAAAAGACATCTCTTTTGTTGATGGAATACATTTTGGCACTACAATCTTTTTCCCTTGCTTCCAGCCTTCTCGGATCAACTGCCACGTATCTACCTCTGGCGAACGGGAAACTGTTAAACCAATTGTAGAGCTGTTTTTCCATACATCTGTTTCAATTAGTGTAGAGCCTATCATATAAGAGAGTTGCTCATATGTCATTCGGTCCATCGCCTTCAGTTGAGTGCTCATATTGTTTCTTAAGATTTTCTTGTCCAAGAACACCGCTCCTCATCAAAACTGTTTAAGCATTTTATTATATTGATCTTAACTATAGAAAAAGCCAGTTCCACTGTATATGCAGTGTCCTGGCTTCTGTGTCATTATTTTGTTTCACGATGCAATGTAACCCTTTTTTCTCTTGGGCAATATTTTTTAAGCTCAAGGCGGTCAGCATTATTACGTTTGTTTTTTGTTGAAATATAATTGCGATCATTGCACTCAGTGCAAGCCAATGTAATGTTTACACGCATGTCTATCCCTCCAAACTTCTTGGCATTCCTCACTATACTTAGGACTTTTATATAATAGCATTATTTTAAATGAATTGCCAGTCTGTATTTGTCAAAAAAGAATTGATAAACTTGAAATTTGTTACACTAAATACACGAACGCACGACCAAAGGCATAGCCGAAAAATCCTATTTATGTTATAAAGGAAATGTATACTTTATCCGAGGTGAACCATGAATATAGCTATTATTATTTTACTATCGGCATCTTTGTTGCTTTTCATCATTTCTTTGTTTCAAAAAGATAAAACTCGCGAGCTTGAAGCAGAGTTTGAGGAATTATCGATGAGCCTTTTACAGGACTACCATAATCTGAAAAAAAGGATTGGGATTCTTGAAGAAGAACTGCTCCTCGAAAAACAGGTTGTCCACCCGTTACATAAAAAAATGGCCGAAGAAAGGCCGGTCGTTCACGAAGTCTTAAAAAATCAAGTACTGGCGCTGCATCAGCAAGGAGTCGATTTGCAGCAAATTTCCAAGCAGTCTTCTCTGTCTCCGCAGATGGTTAAAAAAATCATTGAATCTGAGACAGCTGCTGCCAGGAGGATGAGTTGATGGACAGACGAACAACCAGGCTGCTAGCATCCATATTGCTTGTTGTCGCAGTCATTCTGATTGGAATTAAAAACTTCCAGACAAAAAGTGAAGCGGCTGCGAATCCGCCAAAGAAGGGATATATCGAGGTAAAGAAGACAACCTATGCTGATCTTGAGCAAGAAGTCGAGCTTTGGAAACAAAAATACGCAGAGCTAAAAAAGAAAAAAGCCACATCTCCAGAAAAAACAGCTGTAAAAAGGATGCATTTAAATATTAATGACGGCATGACTTCAAAAGAAGTGAGCAAACAAATGGAAAAGGCTAAAATCATCAAAGATGCAAATGAATTCAATGATTATTTGTCAGCAAAGAAATGGCAACAATCCATTCAAATTGGCGATTATGAACTGACCAGCGAAATGGGCATGCAGGAAATAGCTGAAACAATCACAGGAAACCTTCCTGATAAACAATAAAGCAGGCTCTAAAGAGCCTGCTTTATTGTTGTGTACGTCCATTATTCTTGTTCTTCTGCATCCTCATTTGTTTCTTTAGAAGCTGCATCATCTTTCTTGTTCTTCAAATCAAAGTAAGCTTTGAGTACCCGTTTGCCAATATCAGAGTTGATATTGTTTGGAGACCCGCCTTTGACATATGCAGACGGTACAACGATCGACATTGCGACTTCAGGATTTTCATATGGCGCATAGGCTACAAGAGACAAATTCCAGACGCCAGTCCCTCTATCGACCGTTTCCGCTGTTCCTGTTTTTCCAGCAGGTCGATATGGTTCACTTGCGAAGGCTTTTCCTGTTCCGTTCGCTTCATGAAAAACACCCCAGAACCCGCCCTGTACTCTTTGAATCCAAGCATCTTCAGCATTAATTCGATTCAACACATTTGGCTGGACCTCCTGAGCGAGCGGCCCCATTTCTTCTTTGTCCTCTCCTGGATCCCTGATTTCCTTCACAATATGCGGCTGCATCCGATAGCCGCCATTGGCAATGGTCGAGACATATTGGGCAAGCTGAAGCGGCGTATATGAATCATACTGACCGATCGCAAAGTCAAGGACGTTACCTCCATGAGCTTCTTCCACAGCTCCCCTAAATCCAATCTGTTCTCCAGGCAAATCGATTCCGGTACGGATTCCAAGGCCAAACTGGCTGAAATGTTCGCGCATTTCCCGAAATGCTTTTTCTTTGTTAATGATCAAGGATTGCCCGCGCCTGTATTGGCCATCGCCTATTTTAATAGCTGTTTTATACATATACACATTCGAAGAACGGACTAAAGCAGTATGATCGTTAATTGTTATATATCCGCCCCTATTAAAATGGGAACTTTTAGGTTGTGACCCTTTAATGATAATCGGTTCATCTAAAATATATTCATTCGGGGTATTAACTCCAGTCATATATCCTGTGAGAATGGTTGCCCCTTTAACTGACGATCCTACAACGTATGATGTTGTGAAGTTTCCAGCAGCGAAATCGCTGAATTTATATCTTCCTTCTTCTTCATCATATGCATATTGCTTTCCGGACATCGCCAGTATTTCCCCGGTATGCGGGTCCATTAACGTGACAAAAGCTCGATCAAGGAGACCTGTACCGCCCCTCATTTTCGTTTTACGCAATTCTTCTTCAACGATTTTGTCTACTTTATCCTGAAGCTCCATATCAACGGTCAAAATAAGATCTTTCCCGCGCTGCCCCTCATGGAGCACTTTGGATTCTATAACAGAACCGGATCGGGTAATGTTTTTGACTTTCTCCTTTTGACCACGGAGCACATCTTCATATTGAAGCTCAATATAGCTTTTTCCTACTCTGTCATTCCTGTTGTAACCCCGCGACATGTAATAATCCGTTTTTTCACTTGGCAACCCATTGCTTACATTGCCTAAAATAGACCTCAACGTATCCTCATAAGCATATTTTCGTTCCCAGTCAGTCGTTGTATCAACACCCGGAAGTTCTGCAAGCCTTTCGCTGACCTTCGCATATTCTTCAGTTGATACATCTTCATTTTTAACAATTTGCTGAGTAAGAGCGTATCCACTTGTAAACTCGCGGTATATGGCCAATACGTCCAAGTCTTCCTGTGTAAGGCTAGCGATTTCTTCCTTCGTTACACGCTCTAGCTGAAGCTTATACAATTGATCCGGTTTGTCTTTATATTTCTCAAGCTCAGCTTTGCTGACTTTTTTAGCGGCTTCATTTGGGTGAGTCATAAGCCAGTAATCAATTTTATCCCTCTCCGTAATTTTATCCGTATCTTTATTAATTAGTTGGGCCAATGCCTTGGCAGTTTTTAACGTCTCTTTTTGGTCAAATTGATTTGGAATCGTATACGTTATGGCCTTTCGTGGCTCATTATCCACAATTAGCCTGTGCTTTCGATCATAAATTTTTCCCCTAGGAACTGATTTATTGACCGTTATATCCTCCGTCCGCTCAACTTCCCGCTTCGCATCTTCACCGTATACAATCTGAATTACTCCAAGACGGAGAATCAACAGCGAAAATAACAAAAAGACAATAAAAAACAGCATGTTCATTCTGAAAGGAACATGGGTTTTCTTCTTTTTTTCCTTATTGTTATTCAATATCTTTACAGCCCTTTCTCCTCATCCGTATCTCTTATTGTAAAAGAAAAACCACCATTTTTCTACAGAGTTAGAAAAAAAGATGACAAAAGTTTATGGAGAAAGGGTTATTTTTACTTTTTGAAGTAGCAAAGCTGCTATTCCGTGTCCAGTACCAATGATTAATAATAAGATGGGAATGCTTTTTTGTTCATTGAAGAACAGGATAGCCGCTATGAATGCTGATACGGAAACGACCCTGCCTGAATTCAAAAACAATTCTTTAACAACGATATACTCTATCCTCATTTCAGCAGCCCTCCAGCTTTTCCCAATAACATCGTACGTCATGGAAAAGTATGGAACAAGCATGATTGGATATGCGATAGCTATGGCAGCGGCATAAATAAGCAAACGCGGGTAAGTCATTTTAAAAACAACCAAAAAAACCGACAGGTACAAAAGAAGCCCCCCTAAAAGCATGGCTTTTTTCCTTTTGTCATTTTTAATCAACCGCCCCGCAAGCCAATAAGCGATAAACGAAATTCCCGAATTGATTAAACCAAAAGTTCCCAAGGCAAGCTCGCTACCTGTGGAAATAAAAACAAAAACGGATATGACAAAAATGAAAGTACCATCCCTAAATCCCTGCCAAAAATGGGCATTTGTTACAAGCTTCCAATCTTCATTATTTTTTCTTTCCTTCAACACCCGTACAAAGCAATAGACACCCTTCGCGGGCCTTCTTTTGATAAAGAAGCTGATAATAACCGCCAATGCAAACAAGGCCAAAGAAGCTGCAAAGATGATGGTATAACCAATGTTAGATGTAAACCTGGTAATAAGAAAGCCTGCAGAAATTGGCCCGATCACCCCACCGGCTGAAGTAAGAGTTCCAAGGAAACCATTGAAAAAGTCTCGTGTTTCAGGCTCTGTAATTTCAAATGTAAGCACATTAAATGCAAGCCAATAAAATCCATAGCCTATTCCGAGCAGGCTCCCCAACAACATTAAATGAGCTTGTGCTTTTTCTCCCAAAATCAAAACAACCAAAAAAAAGAGTGCCAAAAACGCTACACCAATTCGCAGCACAATCACTCTGTCAATTTTTTTTGCCCATCTTCCGGCCAATATGAACGTCAATGGCTGAAAAAAAACAATCGCTAAATTGTAAAGGGCCAAGTCCATGAATTTTCCCGACTGCTTCCATAAATAAATATTTACAAACGTATTCGACAGAGCGATGCTGAGCGAATAAAGACCGCCAATCAGAAGGAGCAGCGCTAGGTCCTTTTCCACTTCCACTTTTCCCAATAATTTTTTCACCATGACAGAACTCCTTTACACAAACTATTTTTTGTGAAAGGAAATGTTTTATACTAGGAAAAGCAAAATCGCCTGTTTATCTACGTACAGACTGGAGTGCCTTCAATCACAAAAAAGATCACCCGCTATTGCAGGTGATCTGACTTGTGATTATATCCAATTATTTTGCTTCGTTAAATAGTTTTTGAACTTCGTTCCAGTTAACTACATTCCAGAATGCTTTCATGTAGTCTGGACGACGGTTTTGATAGTTCAGATAGTAAGCATGCTCCCAAACGTCAAGGCCCAAAATTGGCTTCTTACCTTCCATAATCGGGCTGTCTTGGTTAGGTGTGCTTGTGATTTCCAATTCACCGTTATGAACGATCAACCAAGCCCATCCAGAACCGAAACGAGCAGCACCAGCAGCTTCAAATTGTTCTTTAAATTTTTCAACGCTGCCGAACTTGCTTTCAATTGCATCTTTCAAATCGCCGCTTGGCTCTCCACCGCCTTGTGGAGAAAGCAGTTTCCAGAATAAAGAGTGGTTAGCGTGCCCGCCGCCATTGTTGCGTACTGCCGTTCTGATTGATTCTGGAACAGCATCCAAGTTAGCAATCAATTCTTCTACAGGCTTGTCTGCCAAATCGCTGCCTTCTACAGCTTTATTTAGGTTTGTAACGTATGTGTTATGATGCTTTGTGTGGTGAATATTCATTGTTTCCTTATCGATGTGAGGCTCCAATGCATCATAAGCGTATGGTAATTGTGGTAATTCGTATGCCATGATTAAATCTCCTCCTATGTAATTTTTTGAATCATTAAACGATTCAATCGTATTCCAACATAAGAGTATCAAATATTAATTGAGCATTCAAATTTTATGCTTGATTATTTTAACACCAAGAACAAGAAATAACCAACCATAAAAAGCTGGATGAAAGCTTTCGTTATGACACTTCCGACAAATCCAAGAACAGAGCCTACTCCGATTCTGATAGCGGATTTAAATTCCGTACGATTCACCAGCATCTCTCCTGCAACCGCTCCGATGAACGGACCTATCAAAATCCCGGCAACCGGAATAACAAATGGTCCGAGGAGAAGTCCGACCGTACTACCCCATATTCCCGCCTTGGAACCGCCAAACTTTTTGACTCCTAAAAGATTTGCCAAATAATCCGCAATGAAAATCAGAACGACAAGCAGCAACTGAATTATCCAAAAAAGAAGATTTAGCGGCGAGAAAGAGTAAAAGACTCCGTACAAAACAAAAGCACCCACTAATAGCAGTACGCTTGGTATGACGGGATAAATAAGTCCAACAAATGCCGATACAATCATGATTGCAATCATCGTCCAATACAGTATGTCCATTTCCATATCCCCCCTCTTGGTACCGTTTATATCTACATATGTTTATACACAAAAATAATATTATGTAAACCTATTTTCGACTTTTTTGTCAAACTTTCTACAAAAGCTTGAATCCGTCCACTTGAAGAACGACAATAATGAATATACGTAACTGAAGGACGTGAAGATTTTGAGAAATGTTACACTCATGTCTATTTTTTTCAAAAGCCTGTATTCACCAAAAGAAATTGCTAAATACAGGTTTTTGACAATCGGCAAGTCGATTCAACTTGTATTTATTCTAGCTTTCTTCTTATCTCTGGGCGGTTTCTACAAGATGATCTTCAGTGATTTTATGAATGGTTATGGAGTAACCGGATCAGATGCTGGATCAAAAACACTTATAACTATAATCGTTGCTGTAGCTGTGTACATTTTCAATGCTGGACTTCTTTTTTTGGCCATCACCATTTTGGCAAGCATTGGAGAGCCTATTGCAAAACGAATGGAAAGAAAGCTTCCATATAGGCAGAGTTGGAGACTGACAGCTTGCAGCGCTACACTGCCAGTGGTCATTTTCAGTTTACTTCATCTGTTCAAAGTTGAAGAGACTTACTTCTTACTAATAGCCCTCATCATCGTGGTCGGAATTATGCTGGCTGCTATCCGAGCTATTCCTAAGCCAAAAAGAAGAAACTAATCAACGAATAAAGCCCGTCTCAGTCGCATATATATGGGACATCTTAATAAAAGAGGCGGGATTTAGTTGAAAAAAGTCGCAGTCATTATCACAGTTGCTATTTTGATGTACAGCATTTATTACGATTTAAAGATAGGGACATTGCCCATTGACCAAGCCGCCACAGCTTCATCCGAAATGAACGGCTCAACTCAATCTGCACCGGTTCATACCATGCCCTACGAAGAACAAAAGGCTAAGTCTGGAGATACCGTCATTTCGATAGCAGAATCAATTTACCATGGCTCCCTCCCTGTTCCAATCGATCAATTGATTCAAGACTTTCAGAAATTAAATAATGGTGTGAAGCCGGATGAAATACAAACCAACAAGGAGTATAAATTCCCTGTCTATAGCCGACAAGATGACTAAATGTGGTCAATTTGTTGTCAAGCATAAGCAAAGCTTGATACAATAAACAGGGTAAGATACCTGTTTCGATTTAAAATAGGGGCAAGCGTCTCTATATTTAATAAAGGAGAGAATGACCTTTGGGTACTATCATACATCGTTCCAAAACACGCCCTGTAAAAGTGGGAAACTTAACAATTGGTGGCAGTAATGAAGTCATCATTCAAAGCATGACGACTTCCAAAACACATGATGTGGATGCCACAGTAGAAGAAATTGCGCGCCTTGAAGAAGCGGGATGCCAAATTGTGAGGGTCGCCTGCCCTGACGAAAGAGCGGCAAATGCCATTTCTGAAATCAAAAAACGAATCAACCTTCCGTTGGTTGTCGATATTCATTTTGATTACCGTCTTGCATTAATAGCCATCGAAGGCGGTGCGGATAAAATCCGGATCAACCCAGGCAACATCGGAAAAAGAGAAAAAGTTGAAGCAGTGGTAAAAGCAGCAAAAGAAAAAGGAATTCCCATTCGGATTGGCGTCAATGCCGGAAGCCTGGAAAGACATATTTTAAATAAATATGGCTATCCAACAGCTGATGGTATGGTAGAGAGTGCATTACATCATATCAAAATACTTGAAGACCTTGATTTTCACGATATTATCGTTTCGTTAAAGGCTTCTGATGTGAACCTGGCTATCGAAGCATATGAAAAAGCAGCCGCGGCCTTTGACTATCCGCTTCATCTCGGGATTACAGAAAGCGGAACATTATTCGCAGGGACGATAAAAAGCTCTGCTGGTCTCGGTGCTATTTTAAGCCGAGGCATCGGGAATACGATGAGAATTTCTTTAAGCGCAGACCCTGTTGAAGAAATCAAAGTGGCCAGAGAGCTGTTAAAGGACTTTGGACTCATTTCCAATGCTGCGACACTCGTCTCTTGTCCAACATGCGGTCGGATTGAAATTGACTTGATTAGTATCGCAAACGAAGTGGAAGAGTATATCCAAAAAATCAAAGCACCATTGAAAATATCAGTCCTTGGCTGTGCAGTAAATGGACCTGGGGAAGCACGTGAAGCGGATATTGGAATTGCAGGTGCACGCGGCGAGGGACTCCTCTTCAAAAAAGGAAAAACCGTCCGAAAGGTTCCTGAAGAAACAATGGTGGAAGAACTAAAAAAAGAAATCGATATAATGGCAGAAGAATATTTTAAAAAGCAAGAGGCAGAGAAAAAAGAAGCCGAAAAGCAAAATATATAAAAGTGAAAGCACGGTCAAACGACCGTGTTTTCATTTGCGGCATAGGAAATTATAAAATCTATGCTTGTATATAACTTGTTTATCAGGTTGTAATGCGTCCAGCTCCAGCGCCTGTCGACTAGCAGACTTCATGCATAAGGGCGCTAGTATAAGCGACAGAATGTCGCGTCCTGAGCCTGCCGAGTATCCTCTCGGCGTAAGGATTAAGCCAATCGGTGCTGAAGGCAAACTACGCCTTCTTCACCACTCATCTAGCTTTGCGCCGATAAGCAGGCGCCTTGCGCTTTTCTTTACTTACATGAATGGAACGAATAGAAACCACCATCCGAGGGAGTGCAAAGCCACAGCCATGGCCCATCCTCCTATCAGATACTTGCCTTGGCCAAGCGCAGCAGCTGAAAGAACTACCGCAATCAATCCCATCAGCCCTGGCATGAAAAAGAAGGAAAGCACACCTATGAGCAGGGCAGCGTAGCCTGCTAAATCAGAGGCTGAAAATCCAATATCCCTTATATCCCCCCAACCAATATCAGGCGAGATTTCCGCTGCGGTCTCTTCTTCAAAATTTTGAACATCAGGCTTCTTGAGACTATCTTTTTCGCCTGGTTGCTGTTTCACCAGCCTAACCTCCTTCTCACTTTTTCAGTCATGATTAGTGTGCTCCCTTTCCTACTTTTCATCCGCTATCTGACAAGATGAAATCTATGTTACAATACAAATGTAATCTTAAAGTTTTGGACAACAACATTTTAAAGGAGTTATTTTGTATGCAAAGAAGGTTTGGCATTGATATTGATGGAACAGTCACATCCCCTACGTCCTTAATCCCTTTCATAAATGAATCGTTTAATTTAAATATCACATTGGATGACTTAACAGAATACGAACTCACTAAATGCCTGGACATTCCTGAAGAAGCATTATATCAATGGTTCATGAATACAGAGCCTAAAATATATGCGGAATCTCCGATTGCAGCCGGTGCGAAGCAAGTTCTTCAGAAATGGGGGAATCAGCATGAGTTATATTTTATCAGCGCAAGAGGAAATGCATTGTTTGAAGTGACCGAATCTTGGTTCAAACAACATGAACTAACATTTCACCATATTGAATTGATCGGATCACATGACAAGGTTTCTACCGCCAAAAAGCATAATGTAGAATTATTTTTTGAAGATAAGCATGATAATGCCGTTGCTATTTCAGAAGAGCTCAGTATCCCCGTCATTTTATTTGATACTCCATATAACCGGAAACCTTCCCCAAAAAATGTCGTTAGAGTCCATAATTGGCATGAAGCTGAAAATTGGGTGGAAAATATTTTCGGAAACAAAATCAAAAAAGAAGCTTAACTGACAGCTTCTTTTTTGCATTTCGGACATTTCCCGTATATTTCAAACTTATGATCCGCTACATCATACCCCTGCAAATCCTCTGTGACATAAGCCATCGGGCACGCATCAATTGTTTTGGAACGCCCGCATTTTAAACAAATGAAATGATGGTGGTGTCCCTCTTCATTTCCACATGTATAACGGAAGTGCTTCTCTCCAGCAAGCTCTGTAGCCTCAAGAATACCAAGCTCCAGAAATAGAGATAGATTCCGGTAGATCGTATCAAAGCTCACTCTTGGATAATCCCCCTGCATGAATTCCAAAATTTCTTTAGCAGTTAGGTATTTATTGTTAGCAGCAAAAATGCCAAGCATCTGCTCCCTCTTATCCGTCAATTTATATCCACTGTCTTTTACCATTTGTATGGCTTCAGTAATATGCATGATATCACCTCAATGAAATTTCAGCTGTACTTTATGATAGATACGTTTATAAAGAATCGCCCCGAGTAATATAGCAATGGAAATGACAACAATCGTTCCTCCCGGCGCAAGGTCAAGGTAATAAGCGCTGACCAGTCCACCGATCACGGCTGTTTCGCCAAAAAGAATCGATATAAAGATCGTCTTTTTAAAACCGCTCGCAACCCTCATTCCGGCAGCAACCGGCAACGTCATTAATGCAGAGACGAGTAAAATCCCGACAACCCGCATAGAAGCAGCAATCACAAGTGCAACCATAATGATAAAAATGAAATGAATCACTTTGGATGGTATACCGGAAGCTTTCGCATGCTCTTCATCAAAGGATAGTAGAAATAATTCCTTGTAAAGAAAAATCACGATGCCAATCACAAAAATGCTTATAGCTGCAATAACCCATAAATCCGTTCTGGACACCGCGCTGACGCTTCCGAATAAATAGTTCAGCAATTCAGTGTTGAACCCGTCAGCAAGGGAGATAAAAATGACACCTACCCCGATACCACCGGATAAAATGATCGGTATGGCCAGCTCCTGATAATGCGAATAAACGGTACGGAGGCGTTCAATTAATATAGAGCCAATCACGGAAAAACCCATGCCGAAAAAAAGGGGATTCAGTCCTGCGAATAAAACAGTCGTTTTACTGAGATAAAGGCTTGCTGCAATTCCTGACAAAGTGACATGGCTCAAAGCATCAGCAATGAGTGACAGCCTTCGTACGACCAAAAAAGTTCCGAGCAATGGCGCAATTAATCCGATCAAAAGCCCGGTAATAAAAGTATTTTGTAAAAATTCATATTGATATATCGCTGTAATCAAAATCAACATCCACCTTCAATCAAATGCTCCTTGGCGTATTTGCGCCCAGATTTTATCAAGCTTTCGCTCGATACATTTTCTCTAAAAATCTGATGTCTCCGCCGGAGGCTTTAACTTTATTCAGTCGGGGATTTAACCCTCGCTGAATGGAATACCAATAGGCATTATCTCACCACTTACAGAAGTGGGAAACTTCTGCTGAATGAAGATAATTTAAGAACCATGCTGGTCAACCATGGAAAACCTTTCACCTCTTATACTCTTATATTCATCCACATCACCATAAAACTGTACACGTTTATTTAAATAGACTACATGATCAGCTTCACTTAACAATGCATCTACGTCATGGGAAACCATCAACAGCGTGATTCCCAGTTGTTCCTTCAAAGACTTTAGAATCTTATAAAAGGAGTGAACATTTTGGGCGTCTACGCCAACAGTCGGTTCATCAAGAATAAGTACTTCAGGACGAGAAACAATTGCCCTGGCGATAAAGACACGCTGCTGCTGTCCCCCAGAAAGCTCACCAATTTTTCGGTTCATGAATTCTTTCATGCCAACTTTCTCGATTGCTTGAATGATTTCCATTTTGTGTTTGGAACGGAGGAAACGGAATAACCCTATTTTTCCTGTTAATCCGCTTGCTACAACTTCAAACACTGTTGCCGGAAAGCCAGTATTAAAGGAATTGGCTTTTTGGGAAACAAAACCAATGCGTTCCCAATGCTTGAATCGTGATTGTTTTTCACCGAATAATAAAATTTCACCGTCGTCAGGCCTTAGTAACCCAAGAGTGAGTTTCAGGAGAGTTGATTTTCCAGAACCATTAGGACCGACAATCCCCAAAAAGGAACCTTTTGGAACAGTTAAATGAATGTGATCCAATACGATTTCACGACCATACTGAAAGCTCACATTGTTAATTTCTATCACATTTTCATTACTCATTGATTATCCATTCCTTTACTAATAGGAACCATTCCTATTTACAAGTAAAAAGTATACAGGAACTCTCCCCTTTTGTAAATGATTGAGCCGTTTTTCATGTCACAGTAGACTGGCCATACACATAAGTATTGGTTAAGGAGGTTTTTAACATGAAGTTGATCAAAAATATGGTGAATTATAAGCTGAATATGATTACCGCCGATGATTTGATGAAATACAGTAGCGAATTCAACATCCAACTGACTGCTCTCCAGGCCGAAAAAATCGCTGCGTATTTGCGCGGAAAAAATTTCAACCTGTTTGATGACAATGTTCGGTCAAAAATCATTCGGGAGATCGCCAAAATAACAGGGCCGAAAACAGCCAAAGAAGTAAATCAGTTATTCATCCAATTTACCAAATAGCTGACACAAAAAAAGAAAAAGCCCGCTTTTGCAGGCTTACACATTAATTTACAGTCAATCCCCCAGTTATTTTTTCCAATAAATCAGTATCAAACTGCCGACCCCTGATCATCTCGATTTCATGCTTATAAGGCGCTTTTTTATTTTTCTTATCTGCTCCTACATAAGGAGTTTCCAATATTTTTGGTACTTCTGAAAGCTGCGGGTGATGGATGATGTAGTCAAGAGCATCAAAGCCGATATGACCAAAACCGATGTTTTCGTGACGGTCTTTGCGGGCACCGCGTTCGTTCTTACTGTCATTGACATGAACGACCTTGATTCTGTCAACGCCGACCAGGCGGTCAAACTCTTCTAAAACACCGTCAAAGTCATTCACAATATCATAGCCAGCATCATGGGTGTGACATGTATCGAAACATACAGTCAGCTTTTCGTTATGTGTCACACCGTCGATGATCTGGGCCAATTCCTCAAATGAACGACCGCATTCAGAGCCTTTACCAGCCATTGTTTCCAAAGCTATTTGGACCTCCTGGTCTGTTGTCAGTACTTCATTTAATCCTTCAATGATTTTGCTGATCCCTTTTTCAGCCCCCTCGCCCACATGAGCTCCTGGGTGAAGAACAATTTGCTTAGCTCCCAGTGCAGTCGTCCGCTCAATTTCAGTCCCTAAGAAATTAACACCAAGCTCAAAAGTAGCCGGGTTGACTGTATTGCCTATATTAATAATGTAAGGTGCATGTACAATCAGGTCATTGATGCCATTTTCCTTCATATGAAGTGTACCAGCATCAATATTCAGCTCCTCAATTTTCTTTCTTCTTGTATTTTGCGGTGCCCCTGTATAGATCATCATGGTATTAGCACCGTAAGAAACTGCCTCCTCACTTGATGCAAGAAGCATTTTCTTTCCGCTCATCGACACGTGAGATCCTATTTTTAACAACCTAGCTCATCCTCTCCATTGATTAGCTATTATTTCTTTTTATTTCTTTGAAGACGACGTTCTCTTCTTTTTAATCTTTCAATTTCAGAGGCCATTTTCTTTTTATAGCCTGGTTTTACTTTTTTAGGCTTACGCACATATATTTTGGACGTGCCGCTTTCTTTTTCTTTAAGCTGCATTCTGTTTTTTCTCCTGTTTCGATCAGGAAGGTCAACCCACTCTTCACCACGCACATCCTGATGGCCAAACTGGATCCCCATTTTCTCCAGACGAACAATCGCATCTTCATCAGACGGTGAATATATTGTATAAGAGACACCTTGATTACCGGCTCTCGCAGTCCGGCCGGCACGGTGAATATAAAAATCCAAATCTTTTGGAAGTTCATAGTTAATAATATGACTTACTCCTGGAATATCAATGCCTCTTGCTGCCAGGTCAGTAGCGATGATATATTGAAATTCCAAGTCGCGGACCTGTTTCATCATTCGCTTTCGTTCACGCGGAGTTAGACCTCCATGGATTCTTCCGACTTTGAACCCGTGACCGGTTAATTGATCCGCTACTTGATCCGCCATCTGCTTCGTATTAATAAAAACGATAGCCAGATAAGGATTGATGGCATGAAATAATTGACTGAGAAGATCTGTTTTAGTCCGACTACCCAAAGGAACTAGAACATGCTCAATCTGTTCGGCTACCAATCGGCTTGGTGTTACATGTTCAAATATGGGATTTTCCATATATTTTTTTAAAAAAGGTTTCAGCTTTTCAGGTATTGTCGCAGAAAAGACATACATCTCCAGACCTTCAGGCATTCTACCTGCTATCTGGTCCACGTCATGAATGAAACCCATGTCAAACATAAGATCCGCCTCATCAATCACAAGCATGGAAGCGTTATGGACGAATAACGCTTGCTCCCTAACAAGATCATCAATCCGTCCTGGAGTACCGATTACGATATGCGGCTGCTGTTTCAGCTTTTCAATTGTTCGCTGCTTGTCCGTTCCGCCTGTGAAGTTTCGAACTGAAATTTCTTCCCCTTCATGGGCCTCGGTGATTTTTAAAGCTTCCTGGTAAATCTGACTCGCCAGTTCTCTTGTAGGAGCCAAAATCACTGCTTGAACTTGACGTTTCGAAGGCTCAATCTTTTGAATCATTGGCAACAGAAATGCATGCGTTTTTCCTGATCCAGTCTGCGATTGGCCGATGGCACTTTGTCCTTTCAATATAAGAGGGATCATTTTTCTTTGAATCAATGTAGGCTGCCGGAAACCCAGCTTGCCTATAGCTTTATGAATAAATGGTTTGAATCTATATTCTTCAAAACTGTAAACAGCCATTGGCTCACTCCTTTCATAAAAAGCAGAAACGTTTTTTTAAGCTTTTCCAAGGATAAGGACTTCAGCCAAGCAACTGATTTCATTCACCTCGAAGAGCCTTCTCTAGTCTGCTTCATGCGGCTTGAATATAATATTCCAAAGCTTTCCTTGACTGAGCTCTGCCGCGGGAAACATCCAGTTTCGCAGTCCAGCAAACTCAATCGTTAAGTGTCTCAAAACTTATAGGATCTTCCTGCTAAGCTTTTATTATAAATGATTCATACAGCAACTACAACATTGTACCAGTTCTAGATAATCCACCTATAGGACATAATTTTGGATTGTGCATACCCTGTCAGAAAAGATGAAAAGAAAGGAGGGATGAATATGCAACCAAGAAATTTCACCAGACCGCCCATGGGAATGTTTGGCCCTCCAGGCCCGCAGAGGGGCGGGGGAGCCTTCAGACCGTCTGGTGCACCACCCAACCAAGGTATGAACAGGGGCGGCATGTTATCCCGTTTATTTCAACGCCAAGCCCCTTCACAAGTCGGAAGATCTGCTGCTGGAATGTTTGCCAGGGCTCCCCAAGCGGGCGGCGGTTCCTTTTTGCAGGGATTGACCAACCCAGGAGGTATCCAATCATTTTTAAACAATACCCAGCAAGTATTAAAGACCGCTCAGCAAATCGGGCCAATGGTTCAGCAATATGGCCCTCTCGTTAGAAATCTCCCAGCTATGTGGAAATTGTATAAAGGGTTTAAAGATAATACCGATGAGACAGATACAGGTGAAAAAGCCTCAGAAAGTTCTAGTAGGCCCCTCCTTATTGAATCAGGGGAGCTTGAACAGGAATCTTCGCATGAAAATCTGAGCTCGAATCAACAAGGAAGATCAACACCAAAATTGTATATATAATTTTAAACAGCCGTTCACAATTGGAACGGCTGTTGGCTTTTCGGCAGTAGTTCTATATAATATGGTTAGCTTCATTATGATTCAGGCTTTTGCCTGGCAATAGTCAGGAGGATATACATGCAAATCATTAAAATCACACCCCGCGGATATTGCTACGGTGTAGTTGATGCAATGGTCATAGCACGAAACGCAGCTTTGGACAAGACGCTGCCGCGCCCCATCTATATTTTAGGAATGATCGTCCACAACAAACACGTAACAGACGCATTTGCCGAGGACGGAATTATTACCCTCGACGGCCCCGATAGAAAGTCGATACTGGAGCAAGTGGATACAGGAACAGTGATTTTTACTGCTCACGGTGTTTCTCCAGAAGTGCGGGAACTTGCCAAGAAAAAAGGGCTAACTACGATAGATGCAACTTGTCCGGATGTCACCAAAACCCATAGCTTAATTAGGCAAAAGGAACGCGAGGGGTATGATATTATTTATATCGGAAAAAAAGGGCATCCTGAGCCAGAGGGTGCAGTAGGTGTTGCTCCGCAGATTGTACATCTCGTAGAATCTTTGGAGGATGTAGAAAAGCTCGACATCAATAATGATAAAATCATTGTGACAAACCAGACAACCATGAGCCAATGGGATGTAGCGCAACTCATGGAAAGAGTCCAAGAAAAATACCCGCACGCCGAAAAACACAAAGAAATTTGTCTTGCCACACAAGTTCGCCAGGAAGCTGTTGCGGATCAGGCCGGTGAAGCCGATGTATTGATTGTTGTTGGAGATCCAATGAGCAACAACTCGAATCGCCTTGCTCAGGTTTCGCAGGAAATTGCTGGAACAAATGCATATAGGGTTGGAGACGTTTCAGAAATCAATATTGAATGGATTAAAGATGCTAAAACAGTAGCGGTAACAGCCGGAGCGTCCACTCCAACGCCAATTGTCAAAGAAGTCATCCGTTTTCTTGAACAGTTCGATCCGATTAATCCCGATACTTGGGCACGTGAAAATAAAGTACCATTAACCAAAATCTTACCTAAGGTCAGAAAACCGAAAATGAATACACCATAAGTAAGAAAAGAATTTCTTACCTGTGAACAAAGGGCAAAGCGCCTGTTCATAAAAAGGCCGGGAACCTCTCATCAGGTATCCCGGCCTTTCTTCATATTAAAAAACTAAATAGCCAGTATGTGTTTTAGCATGGGACCTTGAGTCCTAACGTTGAATCATTCCAGCCTGCGGAGATAATGGACTGCCTTACTATACCTTTTCTTGTAGTCTTTCCTTAAAGAAATGTAAACGGATCAGTATCCGGTTTAGAGGGAATAAATTTCACATTATATCCCAGTTCCTTTGAACGCTGTTCAAGTATATTTGCCAATCCTTTTTTCATCACTTTTTCAACATGATGCCCTGGGTCCACGATGTTTAATCCGATATTCATAGCGTCATGCCCGGTATGATAATAAAAGTCGCCTGTCACGTAAACATCAGCACCTTTTCTTTTAGCATGCTGAAAATACTTATTCCCATCTCCTCCGAGCACTGCGACTTTTTTGACTGTGTCCTCAGTATTCCCGATTACTCGGACACCATCTACATCCAATGCTCCCTTCACATGGTCTGCAAACTCCCGAAGTGTCATTTCTTCTGCAAGCTCGCCGATTCTTCCAAGTCCAAGCTCTTCTCCTTTAAGACTAAGCGGATAAAGGTCATATGCCGGCTCTTCGTAAGGATGGGCCTTCAGCATTGCTGAGACAACCCTTCTCTCTATGGACTCCGGATAAACTGTTTCAATCTTAATCTCTGGAACTTCCTCCATTTTGCCCTTTTCACCAATAAAAGGTGTTGCTTCATTTCCAGGTAAAAATCTGCCGGTGCCCTTCGTTGAAAAGGAACAATGGCTATATTCTCCGATGAAACCCGCTCCTGCTTCTCCCAGTGCCTTCAGAACTTGATCTGCCTGATCAATTGGTACAAATACAGCCAGCTTCTTTATTTTCTCTTCATATGTTGGTACAAGCACAGAGGTGTTTTTCAATTTGAGTGCTTCTGCAAGCATATCATTTACCCCGCCTTTGGCGACATCCAAATTGGTATGAGCTGCATAAACGGCAATATCATGCTTGATCAGCTTTTCAATCAACTTTCCCCCAGGTTCGTCCAATGCAATTTTCTTTAATGGACGGAAAATGATGGGATGATGGGCAATGATCAAATCGGCCTTTTTTTCAATCGCTTCGTCCACAACGTTCTCCAATACGTCAAGGGCTGTCAAAACGGTAGAAACCTTTTTGTTTAATGTGCCAATCAACAGACCAATGGGATCCCCTTCCATTGCATACTTTTTAGGGGCAAACTGTTCCAACATTTCAATCACTTGAAAACCGTTCACGACTTTCATTCCAACGCCTCCTTCACAATGGCCATTTTCTTTAATAACTCCTGCTTCTTCTTCTCTGTTTCCGGACGATCCGTTGCTTTATCCATGCTGTTTAATATGTTCTGCCACACCTTTAACTCAGAGAGCCATTTTTTCTCGAAGACTTCGTTTTTCTTTTTTAGTAAAAATGGTCCTAAGAGCAATTCATCCGAATTGTATGGTCTAGATAGAACTCCCTTTTCGGCAGCAAGAACTTCATAAATTTTTCCGTCTTCCTCCAAAATCTGTTCATCAATCAATTTCCACCCATTTTCCAATAACCAGCGCCTTATATGCTCTGCTCCAATGTTTGGCTGCAGAACAAGTCTTGACACGCCGTCCAGTTTTTCTTTGCCATTCTCTAAAATTTCAGCGATTAATGGGCCTCCCATACCCGCTATGACAATGCAGTCGACTTCTTTCGGCTCCACTACTTCCAAACCGTCGCCCTTCCTTACATCAATCAGATGACTAAGCTGAACCTTTTCAACCTGCTCTTTAGCTGATTGAAATGGGCCTTCCGCAATTTCTCCAGCCACGGCGAAGGAAGCTGTTCCCTGTTTAATAGCATAGCAAGGTAAATAGGCATGATCAGAACCAATATCCGCTATTTTCATCCCTTTTTTTATATAAGAGGCAACATAGTGAAGCCTTTTTGACAATTGATTCTCGTTCATACAAACCGCACCTTCTTTTATAAAAAAAGTTCTTTGCCTTTTAGCAAAGAACTTTTTAAGTGTGTTATTTCAAGTCTGCCAACCATTCTGCCATCTGATCGACATTTTCAGCAGGTACCAATCCGGGAGGCATGTTGCCTTTACCGTTAGTAAGAATGTCAGCTATTTCATCCTTGGATAGTCCTGTACCATGAAGGCTTGGAATGGAACCAGATCCCTCTAGATTTTCCCCATGACACGAAATACATGTTCCTTGGGCATATTGTTCCGGATCGAATTCTTCGGCTTGCTCTTGACCGCCGCCTTCTTTTTCTTTTGCGATTTCTTTTGCATCTCCCATTCCTTTAATACCAAGGAAAAATACGAGAACAAGGCCTAAAACCATAATTAAATAATATGGAACAAGCGGATTGCGTTTCATAACTTACCCTCCTTATGTAATGAACAGTTGATAATTATAAATTATGCAAACATCTACATTCTACTCGAAATTAAGCCGAAGGGAAAGTCTTTATGTCGATGTTTCATCTTTTTTCGATATTTGGACAAATTAAAGGATGCTTTTCACTTAATAGCACCCGACTTCTCTTGCCATTACCATACGCTGCATTTCAGAGAAAAGTGTCTTTCCAAACTGCTTGCGCTCTTTAACGTACTGAAAGGCCTTGTCATAGGCTCCCCTGAGCTATTCCGACAGCCATTGCTCCAATTACGATTCTTCCCCCATCAAGCGTCCTAAGAAACTGTTTAAAGCCTTCCCCTTCTTTTCCCAGCAAATGATCTTTTCCGACTTTCACATTTTCCAGTATCAATTCAGTCGTGTCTGATGCATGCAATCCCATTTTCTCATATTGATTAACAATAGTGAACCCTTTCCACATTTATATCCGCTTTCATCATTCATTATAGCCCTTTTTTCTTTTTTATCTCAAGAGCAATCCTATTTTGACTAAAAATCACTTTATCAATATATTATTTTATCTACAAACTCATATAAAACACATAATAAAAGTTATTTTAAAATATTGTTTTTGCGAACTTTAAAATCTATCGACAAAAGGAGTCAAAATCTCGGTTTGCAAAAGCAGAACGGATTAAGTAAAATAAGTGTCAAATTTAAATAATAAAACGCTTGCGCTTAGATACAGCAAAAAAAGCCCCCGGGATTGACGGGAGCGCGTTGTAGCTTTTATTCAAGAAAGTCTTTCAAACGTTTGCTTCTGCTCGGATGTCTCAGCTTTCTTAGAGCCTTTGCTTCGATTTGTCTAATACGCTCACGAGTTACGCCGAATACTTTACCGACTTCTTCCAATGTACGTGTACGACCGTCATCAAGTCCGAAACGGAGACGAAGTACATTTTCTTCCCTGTCGGTCAATGTATCAAGAACATCCTCGAGTTGTTCTTTAAGCAGTTCATACGCTGCATGGTCAGATGGAGAAGTCGCTTCCTGGTCTTCAATAAAATCTCCGAGATGAGAATCATCTTCTTCACCAATTGGTGTCTCAAGTGAAACAGGCTCTTGGGCTATCTTTAAGATTTCTCTGACTTTATCAGGCGTCAAATCCATTTCTTCTGCAATTTCTTCCGGAGTTGGTTCCCGGCCAAGATCCTGAAGCAGTTGTCTCTGTACTCTGATTAATTTATTAATGGTCTCAACCATATGAACCGGAATACGTATCGTTCTTGCCTGGTCCGCAATGGCACGTGTAATCGCCTGTCTGATCCACCATGTGGCGTACGTACTGAACTTGAATCCTTTTCTATGGTCAAATTTCTCTACGGCCTTAATCAAGCCCATGTTGCCCTCTTGAATTAAATCAAGAAAGAGCATACCACGTCCTACATATCGCTTGGCAATACTGACAACAAGCCGCAAGTTTGCTTCAGCAAGCCTTTTCTTCGCTTCTTCGTCCCCTTGTTCAATTCTCTCAGCCAACTTTACTTCTTCTTCCGCTGATAACAGGTCCACTCTGCCGATTTCTTTCAGATACATACGAACAGGGTCGTTTATTTTAACTCCGGGAGGGACGCTTAGATCGTTTAAATCAAATTCTTCTTCATCTTCTTTTTGAATTTCGTTAACATCTGGATCTGCATCCTCATCATCTGTATCTTCTTCAAGAACTTCAACCCCTTGATGACTCAGCATTTCGTAAAATTCATCCATCTGATCGGAATCCAAATCAAAATGAGCGAGATTAGTTGCAATGCGTTCATATGTCAAAGTCCCTCGCTTCTTGCCTTGTTCAAGCAATTGCTCTTTTGCCTGCTCGAGGGTTAGTTCATTTTCTGATACGTTGGAACGTGCTTTTTCAGCCATACGTCCCCCTCCTTCCAAACATTTGCGCACCCAGTTACATCATTAAGGATTTGCGGAGATCAATGATTTCCTGTGCAATTTCCAATGCCTTTTTGACATTATTGCTTCGCTCCGCTTCTCTTTGTTCCAATTGTTTTTCTTTTATCATTAACATCTTTGAATGATTCAACACATAATTGACACAATCTTTTAATTCTTGCTCGGTATCTTCGCTATCCACTGCCATCATTTCAATCTCAGTGACAATGGCTCGGAGCTTTTTATCTGGAAGATGATCCAGAAAATGCAATGGGTCGGGGGGATTCCCCGCAGCATAGTAACCTAACAAATATGTGATAATGGCCTGATGTTCATCATAATGGAATGGTTGATTTTCAAGCATGGCCATAATTCGAGAAGTAACCTCTTCATCACGGATCATCCTGGCGATTAATAGCCTTTCCGCTGTTAGATGGGCTGCCACCACTTTTTTCTTCTTTGGTGGAGCCTGAACCATCCCACCTGGTGGTGGTTGTGGCTTTCTTCCTTCAACCTGAACCAATTTTTTTTGTTGACTCTCAAGTACTTCTAGAGAAAGGGAGAATTCCTCGGCTATCTGCCTTGTGTACAAATCCCTTTCAATGGGATTTGTTAACTTGCTCAATTCATTCATTGCTTCTTCTATATACTTCAGCTTATCCCCTTCATTTTGCAAGTTTTTTCCGAACCTGTAATAATGAAGTTTAAAAGCTGTCCATACCAGTGCATTCCCTACTACGTCCGTCCGGAATTTTTCAGATCCGTACTTTCGGATATAATCATCGGGATCCAGCCCTTTCGGAAGCATAGCCGCTTTAACTTCCATCCCCTGATCAACAAGCAATGATCCGGCACGATTAGAGGCTTCAATTCCAGCCTGATCCGAGTCAAAGCAAAGGATAATGGTATCTGTCAGCCTTCTTAACATCTGAAAATGTTCTTTTGTGAAGGATGTCCCCATTACAGCAACGCCATTTTTCACGTTGGCTTGATCAGCAGATATAACATCGGCGAATCCTTCGAATAAGACCGCATATCCCTGTCTCCGGATTTCGCTCCGTGCTCCATGGTAATTATAAAGAAGCGAGCTTTTATTAAAAATAGGCGTTTCTGGGGTATTCAAATATTTTGGTGAATCCTCACTGTCAAGAGTTCGCGCTGAAAAAGCGATGATTCTGCCTTTGGAATTAAGCAAAGGAAACATGATTCTGTTTCGAAACCGATCAAAAAACCCATCGTTATTTTCCCTCTTAATGATCAGTCCTGCATTTTCCAAGTCTTCCTCTATGAAACCCCGTTTTGTTAAGTACTTCACGGCCATATCCCATTCAGGCAAAGAATAACCAATTTTGAACTTTCTAATACCCTCGGTTGTAAATCCACGGGAAAGAAGATACTCTAGCGCATTTGCACCTTCTTTTGTATTCAGTAAAAGGTGATGGTATAGTTTACCCAAAAGTTCATGAGCATCAATCATTTTTTGGTGCTCTATAGGATAATCATCATCCCGCTTTCGATCGGGCTGCTCAATTTGGATAGGGATACTGCCTTTATCTGCTACAATCGAAGCCGCTTCTTGGAAAGAGATGCCTTCCACATCCATAAGAAAATTAAATACATTTCCACCTGCACCACATCCAAAACAATGAAATATCTGTTTTTCAGGTGCTACGGAAAAAGAAGGAGTATTTTCACCATGGAACGGACATAGCCCAAAATAATTTCGTCCTTGTTTTTTCAGCTGGACATATTCGCTTACTACGTCAACAATGTCCACAGACTGCCTAAGTTCATTGATCTTTTCCTCTGGGATTCTTGCAGCCACTGTCTAAACATCCCCACCTATTCTTTATTTCAGCTTCCGTTCAACCATATTTCGACAAAAATCACCGAAATTGGTTAGAAATAGATTACGATCTTTGTCCGTAAAAGGTTTCGGTCCTTTCGAAAACTTTCCCCGCCTACGGTCTTTTGCGGCCAAATAGCGGAAATCAAGCGCCGTATCTATCGTTTCTTCCCTGTATTCCGTCCCCCTGGGTGAAAAGACAAAACTGCCTTTCTGAAGAGCAAGGCTTGCCAGCCCAATATCTTGCGTAACTAATATATCTCCCCGTTTAATATGGTTTAGGATATACAGATCACACGCTTCTCTGTCCGGATCGACAAAAGTCCAATTTTCACCTTCATTCATGTTCGAAGGTTTATGATAATACGAGGCAATAAAAAACACCTCTAACTTTAGGTCTTTCGCAATAACAGAAATTACATCTTTTACTGGACAGGCATCCGCGTCGACAAATATCACCCTTTTTTTATGGGCATAATTATTTATTCTGCATCCCTCCGCAGATTCCTTCTTATTTTTAAACCCTTTTTTAAAAAATGGAGTTGTACGGTTAAATATAATCACAATAAATAGTGTATTCCTTATACCGGCACTCTAACCCATTTATTTTCCATAAACACAATTTTTTATTATATCGTATTTGCCCAAATTTGCCTAGTGATACAACTTGATATCTTTAAATAAGAAAATCGCTAGGCGCTGGAGCTGGACGCAGCGTAATCTGATAAACAAGTTATACGCAAGCATAGATTTTTATCATTTCCTATACCACGAAAAAAAGCGCTGCTTAAGCGCTCAATTGCTATTTAATTTAAAGTTGATAATAATATTTGCCGTTTCTTCAACCGCTTTGTTTGTTACATCGATTATTTTACAACCGATTTTTTCTGCAATCCTGTCAAAATACTCAATTTCACGGCGGATCCTTTCAATATTTGCATAGATAGCATTATCATCCAGCCCCAATGTCAGTAATCGTTCCCTCCGGATTTCATAGAGCTTTTCCGGACTGATTCTTAACCCAATACATTTTGTCGGATCGATTTTGAATAATTCCTCTGGCGGATCTACTTCAGGAACAACAGGCACGTTTGCCACTTTGTATCTTTTATGGGCAAGGTACTGCGACAGAGGTGTTTTCGATGTCCTGGAAACTCCGATCAAAATAATGTCTGCCCTAAGGAGTCCTCTTGGATCGCGCCCGTCGTCGTACTTAACAGCAAATTCAATGGCTTCGACTCTTTTAAAATAGTCTGCATCCAATTTGCGTACGAGACCCGGCTCGTTCAGCGGCCTCTTGTTAAACAATGTTTCAAAGGTTGTCATTAACGGCCCTAAAATATCAATAGCATGTACGTTGGATATCCGCGCCTTTTCAACCAGATAATTTCTTATTTCCGGCTTGACCAATGTAAAGATGATCATTCCGTTATTCATCTTTGCCAACGAAATGACTTCATCTATATTCTCCGTCTCCTCAATATAAGGAATGCGTTTAATAGCGGCGTTTGGTCCGGAAAATTGGCTCAATGCCGCTTTCGTTACAAGTTCGGCAGTCTCGCCCACGGAGTCTGATACAACATATATCACCGATTCTACCATGATTTTATCATCTCCCGTCATGTCAACTAACCTTCTTGCTCAGCAAGCGCAACAAACGCTTTTGTTATATTTGTTTTCGTAAGTCGGCCAATGACCTCGTAACCAGAATCTGTCTTTTTTACTACGGGAACAGCATCGATCTGTGTATCAATTAGCTTTTTAGCTACATCAATCAACAAATCATCCTTCTCACACATCGTAATGTTGGGCATCCTTGTCATAATGATGTTGACCGGCAATGTTGATAGCTCCTGCTTACCTAGACTTGCCCTTAATAAGTCTTTTCGAGAAAGAACTCCAGCCAGATGATGATTATCATCCGTGACAAAAACAGTACCAACATCTTCCAGAAAAATTGTAACGATCGCATCATATACAGAAATATTTTCATGAATGACAACAGGAATGGACTGAAATTCTTTCACTGTCAGCTTCTTCAAACTTTCAGCCAACAATTGTGTCCCAGTTTTTCCTGTATAGAAATACCCTACCCTTGGCCTTGCATCCAAATATCCGGCCATTGTTAAAATGGCCAGATCCGGACGCAAAGTAGCGCGTGTCAAATTCAGTTTTTCCGCAATATGTTCACCCGTGATCGGGCCATTTTCTTTGACGATTTCCAATATCCTATCTTGCCTTTTGCTAAGTTCGATCGTGCTCACCACCTATGGATAGAAAATGAGACATACTTATTAGAATTAGTATATACTATTTAACCATTAAAGAAAATCTCATCCATAAAAGGTACACAATTAAAAGGTGTATTTTACATCAATTATGACAACTTATTTTTAAGATTGAGCTAGCCAAATCAATCCACTAGTCAACGAGAAGGTAGCATTTGTCAAACAACGATCGAAGAAAGAGATCATTCTCGAAGACATACATCTTAAAGACAAATATCCTTATTTAACTTGAATTTCATTCATCTTGGCAAAGCTTCCGATCACATCAGAAAGTTTTTTCATCTGAGCAAGCCTGTTTTTCCTAATGTTCTCATCCTCTGACATTACCATTGTATGATCAAAGTATGCAGTAATCGCGGGTGACAAGACTTTCAGTGCTGAAAAGCGAGTTTCAGCATTATTTTCCGTCGCAAAAGTATCGAGTACATGTTTGTATTCGTTGTAGAGCCGTTCTTCTTCGTTGTTTTCAAATAGTGCTGAATTTACTTCATCCTCGCCTTCCGCTTTCTGGGCGATATTCATAACACGAGCCAATGATTCAATCGTTTCTTTAAAGCCCTTCTCATCTTTATGCTCATTTAAGGTACTGGCTCGGCTGATGATATCAGGAACGCTGCCAAGTTCTCCGCCAAGTACTGCTTCAACAATGTCATAGCGGATATTTTGTTCTTGAAGAAGATGCTTCATCCGAAGCTTGAAGAATTGAACGAGGTTTTCAACCAATTCTTCATTCTCAGTACTTAGGTCTTCTTCGGTAATGTTAATCACCCTGTAGAGAAGGTTCTCCAGTGAGATATTCCAATTCATTCCTTTTAATATATTGACAATGCCCGTTGCGTTTCGGCGCAAGGCATATGGGTCATGTGAACCTGTTGGTATCAGGCCAATGGCAAAAGCCGTTACAATCGTGTCCAATTTATCGGCGACTCCGACAATTGCACCAGTTAGAGAACCTGGTATATCATCTTGAGCATGACGCGGTTGATAATGTTCGTTGACAGCCTTAGCGACTTCTTCATTTTCTCCTTTTTGAAGAGCGTATTTTTCCCCCATTATCCCTTGTAGCTCAGGAAATTCATCCACCATATTTGTCACAAGGTCAAATTTGCAGATTTCAGCAGCTCGATTAGCCAGTTGAGCTTCATTTTCTGACAGCCCAAGGAGGGTGCTTAATTCTCGAGTAATTTTTTGAATCCGATTGACTTTTTGAGCCAATGTACCAATTTTCTCTTGATAGATAATAGATTCAAGCTTTTTCAAAGCATCTGCGATTTCAAGCTTTTGATCTTCTTCATAAAAGAATTCCCCATCAGCCAATCTTGCACGTAATACCTTCTCGTTTCCTTTTGCCACAGTATCAATATGGCTGGTTCCGCCATTCCTAACTGAAATAAAATATGGGAGTAAGCTGCCCTTTGCGTCCTTTACAGGAAAATAGCGTTGATGGGTTTTCATCGAAGTAATAAGTACTTCTTCTGGAAGTCCAAGAAATTTATCATCAAATTTTCCAGAAAAAGCAGTTGGATATTCCACTAAATTTGTGACTTCCTCCAACAAATCTTCCTCAATGGGAACACTCCAGCCATTTTCCTTTTCCAATTCCGTTATTTGTTCTATTATTCTCTGCTTTCTGTTTTGTGCATTTGCAACTACAAATTGAGAATGAAGGGCTTCTTCATAATCTTCAGGACGATCAATCGATATATTTTCACCCAAAAAGCGATGTCCCCGCGTATCCTTTCCAGTGGACACTCCGGCAATTGTGAATGGTATCACTTCATTGCCAAATATAGCCACTAGCCATCGAATAGGCCGGACATAACGAAGCTGATGGCTTCCCCATTTCATGTTATTTGGAAAATGCATGTCTTCGACCAATTTTTGGAGCTGCGGAAGCAGTTCAAAGGTCCTTTTCCCTTTTATAAAACGTTTAATATGGGCATATTCAACTCCCTTGATCTCCTTAAAGTAAATGTCCTCAGGAGACATTCCCTGAGACCGGCTAAAGCCCAATGCCGCTTTTGACCAATTGCCATTTTCATCCTGAGCAATTTTCTTTGCAGGCCCCTTCGCTTCTTCTTCTGTATCCTGCTGTGATTCCGCCACATTTTTTACAAGGACAGCCAATCTCCTTGGCGTTGAAAAAACGGACACATCGCCGTGCTCAATTCCGTTTCCATCCATCCAGTTCCTAACTTTTTCTTCAAGCTGTTGAATGGAACCGTGTATAAACCTTGCTGGCATTTCTTCCAAACCGATTTCAAGCAATAAATCGCGCTTATTCATGGCTGTATTCCCCCTTTGTGTGCTGCAAAATCGGAAAGCCTAGCTTTTCCCTTTCTTCATAAAAAGTTCTCGCCACATGACGAGCCATATTTCTCATTCTGGCAATATATGCCGTTCTTTCCGTTACGGAAATAGCTCCTTTTGCATCCAAAAGATTAAATACGTGAGAGCATTTTAAAATATAGTCATATGCCGGATGTACGAGACCAAGTTCCATTTGTCTTTTTGATTCCTTTTCATACATGCCGAATAAAGTAAAAAGTAAATCCTGATCGGAAGTCTCAAAAGCATATTTTGAATGCTCATATTCAGGTTGATAAAAAATATCCCTGATTGTAAATCCGTCCGTCCATTCCAAGTCAAAAACATTGTCTTTTTCTTGGATGTAAGAGGCAAGACGTTCTATTCCATATGTTAATTCAACCGATACTGGCTTGCATTCCAAACCTCCGACCTGTTGGAAATAAGTAAACTGAGTGATCTCCATACCATCCAGCCAAACTTCCCATCCGAGACCTGCACATCCCAGTGACGGATTTTCCCAGTTATCTTCAACAAAACGGATATCATGTTCAAGCGGATCAATTCCCAGCTTCCTTAGGGAGTCCAAATACATTTCCTGAATGTTCTCAGGTGAAGGCTTCATAATGACCTGAAATTGATGATGTTGATAAAGCCTGTTTGGATTCTCACCGTACCGGCCGTCTGCTGGTCGTCTTGATGGTTCTACATAAGCCACATTCCATGGCTCAGGACCGATTGCTCGTAAAAACGTATACGGGCTCATTGTCCCTGCTCCTTTTTCCACATCATATGCCTGCATTAAAATACATCCGTAATCTGACCAATGCTTTTGCAAAGTCAAAATCATTTCTTGGATATTCATATCATCCATCCTTTCCATCAAATAAAAAACTCTCGCCCCTATGCTAAATTAGCATAGGGACGAGAGTTAACCCGCGGTTCCACCCTATTTGCCGACATATCGGCCACTTTCCACCTTCCCGCTCAGGACTGCCTTCACTGTCATTACCATGCCCGGCTTTCACCTTTCCGGGTTCGCTGAAATGGAATCGAACAGCTACTACTTTCCGTCTTAGCAGGATATGTAGTTACTAATAAAAATAATCGAAGCAAAGCTAGATGTCAACCTCTTGTTTACATTTTACCCTTCAATGAATCCATTTGGTCCAAAAAGCGCTTTGATTTGAAATGAAGTCCGGAATATTCCTCGTAATACAAATCAATCGCTTTTTTTAGCTCATTTTTTGTTCCCTGCTTGACTGAAATTGTACCGAGCCGATTCAAATCAAAATAATAAAATAACCGCAGCAGTTTAATCGCATTTTGGCTCATTGGTAAATAATGCGGGTCTCTCTCCTTGCAGCGATGGCAAATTAATCCATTTTCTTTGATAGAAAAGCCAAAGCTGCCTTCAGATGCACCACATAAAGAGCATCTTTTCATTTCCGGATAAAGCCCAAGAACTTGAAGCATTTTCATTTCAAAAATATGCGTGATAATATCGGGATCATACCCCTCGCTTATATAGTTCAGCGATTGATGCAGCAATTCAAATAAATATGGATTTGATTCATGATCCTGGGTGCTTCTGTCAACCATCTCTACAATGTAGGAAGCATAGGCGGTTTTAAATATGTCCTCTTTCAAGCCCCTTAGTGGCGAGATGATCTCTCCTTGTTGTAAAGTTCCAAGACCGCGTCCCGTCTGAATTAAGAAATAACCGTATGTAAACAGCTGGGAAACGGCAGCAAGACGGCTGTTCGTTTTTTTGGCTCCTCTTGCCATCGCGGAAACTTTCCCTGCTTCCCTGCTGTATATGGCTGTTACTTTATGTGATTCACCATAATCTGTAGTTCTGATTACAATGCCTTCAAATTTTTTCAACATGTCGCTAACCCCTTTTACAGTATCATACTGTATCAGGTGCTCAAAAAAAAGTAAATGACGGTCAGGAAACAGGATAATTAATCACATCGGGCTTATTGGCAATCGGCAGTGTATTCATCATGTGTTCCTCTTTCTCCAGTTCCTTTAGAAGCAGGTAAATATCAATATTCCCCGTCTTCTTAAAAACCTTCCAAGTAAACTCATACATTTGAATCCCGCCTTTCTTTTTGATGGTTATATGAATATGTTTGTCCACGCACCCCAGGATGATTCAACATAAAATTTGCTAAAACAAACCAATTTAATATTCGTCGTCTCTAAAACCAAAATCTCTTAAGTGAGCGGCCTTGTTCCTCCAATCTTTTTGGACCTTGACCCACAGTTCAAGAAAAACCTTCGAACCGAGCAGATTCTCGATATCCTTACGAGCACGCTGTCCGATTTCTTTCAGCATTTTTCCTTGCTTTCCAATAACAATTCCTTTTTGTGAATCTCGTTCAACAACGATTGTCGCCATGACATGAATATGCTGCTTATTGCCTTCCTTTTTCATTTGATCGATGACAACAGCAATGGAATGAGGCACTTCCTCCCTTGTAAGATGGAGTGCTTTTTCACGAATCAATTCTGATACAATGAATCGTTCAGGATGGTCAGTCACTTGATCAAAAGGGTAATATTGAGGACCTTCAGGCAAATATTCTTGGATTTGCTGGATGAGCCGCTCGACATTATTTCCTTCCAATGCTGATATTGGAAGGATTTCTTTGAATGGATACATCTCTTTATATTGATCAATTAAGACAATCAACTGGTCAGGGTGCACCTGATCGATTTTGTTTATAACGAGAAAAACCGGAGTCTGAACATTTTTTAATTGTTCAATAATGAACTCATCTCCCCGTCCATAACCTTCTTCTGCATTAATCATGAACAAAATGAGATCGACTTCTCTGAATGTATTAATTGCAAGCTTGATCATAAAATCGCCAAGCTTATGCTTCGGTTTATGGATACCCGGCGTATCAATGAAAACCATTTGAGCGTCATTCGTCGTTAATACACCTTGAACCTTATTTCTGGTCGTTTGCGGCTTATCACTCATTATCGCTATCTTTTGGCCAATCACCCTGTTTAAAAAGGTCGATTTCCCTACATTAGGCCGTCCAATAATGGAGATGAAACCTGATTTAAATTCCATTTCATTTTTAATCATTTTATTCATTTATATCACCGGCCGAAAAAGCAAATGGCAGCAGATTCCCAACTGTAAACTCCTGCACATCCCCTTTACTATTTGTCAAAATGACTTTCATATCTTCTGGACAATGCTCAGCTATTACTTGCCTGCATGCCCCACATGGAGGGACCGGGCGATCGGTATCAGCCGTAACCGCAAGCATGTCAAAGGCTCTGTCGCCTTCCGAAAGCGCTTTAAATATTGCAGTTCTTTCCGCGCAATTTGTCAACCCGTAGGAAGCATTCTCAATATTGCATCCGTGGTAAATCGTTCCTTCTTTTGTTAACAGCGCTGCCCCTACTGGAAAGTTTGAGTATGGAACATACGCTTTTTCCTTGGCGCGTGCTGCTTCTTTCATTAATTGTTCCTTCATATGATGATTCTCCTCGTAGCTTACTTCTAATTTTACTACAGTTTCATAAAAAAAGTTATCTTTTTTCAAATAAATTTTTGGATAATTTCCGCAAATTCATTTTTCATCCTATGGATGTGAGATTATTTTATCCGAATCAGATTCGACTTTCAAACAAAAAACTGTCCAATGAGTCAGCTTCATTGGAACAGCTCCATGATTTTTGGTATGAAAATAATTAGCCCAATCACCACCGCCATGATGGCATAAACCATAACAGCGCCTGCAGCCATATCCTTCGCCTGCTTAGCCAAAGGCTTTATTTCATCTGTAACGAGATCAACGGTTTTTTCAATCGCCGAATTGAGTAATTCTAGAGCGATCACCCCAAAAATGCAGATAAGGATAAAAATCCATTCCATTCTGTTCAATCGAAAAGCAAAACCACATATACTAACAATCAGGGCGGCGGTTAAATGGATTTGAAAATTTTTTTCCGTTCTAACAGCGTGCCGCAAGCCCTGAATAGCATAGGTGAAAGAAGCCAGAAGCCGTCCAAAGCTGAATGCCTTTCTATCTTTCCAGGCCATAGCTCTGCAAAATATCCTCTTGTTTTTTGAACATACGTTTTTCATCTTCGTCATTCATATGATCATACCCAAGAAGGTGAAGGAAACCATGCACTGTCAAGAAGCCAAGCTCCCGCAGATAGGAATGGCCATATTCTTCCGCCTGTTTTTTCGCCGTTTCAATTGAAATGACAATATCCCCCAATATCCTGGGTAAATTTTCAATACCGGCTATTTCCGTTTCCCCTTCACCCAGATCCTCCATTGCAAAGGAAATAACATCCGTAGGGGAGTCTTTCTCCCTATAAGTTCTATTCAACTCCTGTATGGAATCATCCATAACAAAAGTGATGGAAAGCTCACTGCCATCTTCCACGCTCTCCATTTCCGCTGCATGATTTAACAACTCTTCCAGTAAATGAAAATGCTCTTCTTTTACTTCGCCTGTTTCGTCAATGAAGTCTACCTCAAGACTCATTTTTGCATCACCTTCTGCTCCTTGTTTCCCGGATATTCAATCCTTGAATGAAAAATACCACCCAGCGTTTCGCAAAACATTTTTTTAATGATTTCCAATTGTTTCATTGTAATATCGCATTCATTTAGCTGCCCGTCCAGAAGCCGGTCTTGGACAATGGAATCAACGAGTGACTTGATTGTCTCAGGTGTCGGCTGATTCAAGGAACGCACCGCTGCTTCTACACAATCTGCCAAACTGATGACAGCCGCTTCTATGAATTGCGGTTTTGGGCCAGGATATCTGTAATCCGCTTCTTCTACATCATCAGAAATTTCAACTGCTTTATAATAAAAGAATTTTAACAATGTTGTTCCATGATGCTGCTCTGCAATATCTACAATTTCCTTAGGCATTTTATGTTTTTTCAATTCCGCCACGCCGTCAGTAACATGGGCAATGATAATATCCTTACTTGTTGCGGGCTCCAGCTTATTATGAGGATTTTCCATTTTCATTTGGTTTTCAATGAAAAAATGCGGCCTCTTTGTCTTGCCAATATCATGATAATAGGCACCGACCCTTGCAAGCAAGCCGTTTGCACCGATGGCTTCACATGCTAGCTCCGCTAAATTAGCCACCATTACACTATGGTGGTAAGTGCCTGGTGCTTCAATCAGAATCTTCTTGAGCAAAGGATGATTTGGATTGGATAATTCAATCAGCCTCATTGTTGATAATATACCGAATCCCGCTTCAAGAAAAGGCAGAATCCCCATTGTCAAAATGGCTGACAAAATACCGGAAACAGCACCATTAATAATAAAATATACATATTCCATGTTGGTCATTTGACCGCTGCCGATAAATTGCAGGAAGAAAATAAGCAGCACATTAACAACGGAAACGACCATACCTGCGCGCAATAGATTAAAGCGTTCATTTTTGTCGGACAGAAAAATGATGCCTGCAAGACCGCTAAATAATATGTATAGCGCAATTTCCACATTTATTGTTCCCGAAATGCCGTCATGAAAAACGATACTTCCACATGCAGCCAAAATAATAGCCATCAGCAGGCCAAAACGTTCATTGATCATCACTCTGATCAGCATGGGAGCCATTGCAGCGGGAAATAGATAGGAAAGATCGTACTGATCCAAGCCCGCGACTAGACTAATGAGCTTCATTACTAGAATAGCCCCTACAAAGACGAGACCGAAAATCAGCACATAACTCTGTTTCTTTTCTTCCGGCTCATTCCATTTTGTAAAGGGTATGTAGATTGCACCAAGTGAAAGGAGAACAAAAATAGCAAGACCAATGAATGGTTTGACTGACGGTTTCCCTTTCAACAGACCCAGCGTATCCAACTGTCGATAAATATCCCTGTCAATGAGATGTCCTTCTTGAACAACTATCTGCCCCTGCAGGATTTTTACAGGCTCCACCCCATCCATAGCCTGTTGCTTTCTTTCTTCAGTAAGCCCTGCATCATAGACTTCATTTGCGATAATTGCATATTTCCCAAGCTCTATAGAAGCATTTTCCACATTTTTATCCAAGTTTGCTGACTTGATTCTATCAATTAGTACAGTGCTTATTTTATTCACTTGGTCTTCGCGAATCTTGTCGTTCATGATCGACTCGACATTATTAATTAAGACACCTCTTGCCTTTTCCAGCTCATCTGGACTAGCCTCCAACAAATGAGTAAGAGTCTGATCTGAGATCTTCTCGGTAACATCCTCAGTAACATCGGCTGTAAGTTTTGATTTCAATAAGGAAAGCTTGGCAGCAGCAAGCTGAGTACTCTCTTTTTCCTTTTTATTTTCATCTTTCTCTTTTTTATCTGCGCCTTCCTGATTTGCTTCATTTACAAAATCAAAAATGGATGTTAGCAGGAGTACTCTGTTTTGAGCGACCTCCTTTTTATACACATATACATCCTCGACCTCCCCCGCGGCTTTTTTCCGTTCCTCCTCAGTTTTCTCTTCATCTTCGATGGTCTTCGGTGAACGGATCGTTTTATCCGCGACAGAAAAAAGTTCCATATCATAGGTCTCAGGTTTAACATTCGTGTAAAGGATCGCAAATAATAAAAGGCCCAGTACTAAAAAGACGAGACTCATAAACAGCTTATAACTAAGAATCTTTCGGATATTTTTTATATATTTTTGAAAGTACATTGTTATCCTCCACCGCCTTTTTTAGAAAAAAAGGATTCCTATTTCAAATATAGCAGTTTCGGAAAGTAAAGACATTACCTAAAACGATCTCAATTCCGAAAAAGAAACCCGCGAACTTAACGTCCGGGGGTGGTTTCGTTCTGTGCATACGCTTTGATTACACTCGCGACAAGAGGATGGCGCACAACATCGCCCTCTTCAAAGTGAAGAAAGGCAATGCCCTTTACCCCCTGTAAAATGACTTCTGCAGTCGCAAGGCCGGATTTTACTCCTGGCGGAAGGTCCACCTGTGTCGAATCTCCCGTTATGACCATCTTTGACCCGAAGCCAAGTCTTGTTAAAAACATTTTCATTTGTGCATGGGTAGTATTTTGAGCTTCATCCAATATGACAAAAGCATCATCAAGGGTACGCCCTCTCATATAAGCTAAGGGGGCTATTTCGATTGTTTCCCTTTCAATAAGCCTTTGGGTATGTTCAGCCCCCAACACGTCATGCAGGGCATCATAAAGCGGCCTCAGATAAGGGTCTACTTTTTCTTTTAAATCCCCTGGCAAAAAGCCAAGACTTTCCCCTGCCTCTACTGCTGGGCGAGTTAATATGATTTTGTTGATCTTCCCGCTTTTTAATGCAGCCACAGCCATCACAACAGCCAGATATGTTTTTCCAGTACCCGCAGGACCTATGCCAAAAACCAAATCATTTTTCCGGACTGCTTCGATGTAGTGACGCTGACCAAGTGTTTTCACACGAATAGGTTTGCCTTTTGCATTGCGCGTAATTTCTTCATCATACAATTCTGAAAAATACTCTATTTTTCCTTGCTTTGCCATTTGACCCGCGTAAGCAGCGTCCCTTGGACCGATTCGAATGCCGCTCCTCACTACAGCGAGCAGCTGCTTGATCGTTTCCTCAGCGAGAGATGCGGCTTCAGGTGTTCCCGTGACATTCAGCGTTTCTCCGCGTGTCACGATTTTTACGTCAAATGCGTCTTCAAGCATCTTTAAATTGCTGTCACCATTTCCAAATAAAACAGGTGTTTCGTCATCGCTGTCCAATTGTATTTGATTTGTTATGAATTCTTTTGTCATTTGTAAATCTCCTTAAGTGATCGGTTTTTCTTTTGCTATATTTTCTATCACTTGGAAATAGATTGTCAGCTTAACTTTACCATTCTCTACCTTTTCATGCAAAATAATCTCGTCGTCTATACGGGCATCTTCTGCAATCGTTTTGATCAGGTCCCTTCTTGCCAGCTCTCTTGCAGCCTTCCAAGCTTGTTTTTTTGTAAGTGATCGTTCATATTCCTCTGTCTCTCTTGTCGTTTTCCTTACATAAGCAATCGGAAGCTTCTTGCCAAGAAAACGTACCGGATACACTTCTGTCTCCACTTCGAAACTTTTGAACCCTGTGTTCCCAAATCCCCAAACCGGGACTGAAAAAGAAGCGAATTTTAAAGCATGTGCTCTTTTTTCTTCTCCGTTAAAAACTTGAAAAGTTGATGAGATCGGGAATTCAGCATACGTTTGATACCAAGTTTTCCCCCATACCTCTCCCCGAGCCGAAACTGTTTTTTTGCTTTTCCCTTCCCCTATCGTTCCCGAAACAAGAAGTTGTCCCTTTTCAACAAATTGATCCACTTTAACCAGCGGCTTGCCTTTTTCTACAAACAGCTTTTCTATAACAGCCTTTTTTGTTGCAATAAGATGAGACGGGGAGCGAGCTTCCTGTTCTTTAGGCTCCGTTTTCTCCACGACTTGGAAGTGAAAGGTTGTCCCTTTCAACTCAACACCAATCCAGGTGATATTATCAACGCGTTCAGTTAATTCACGCTGTATTTTTTCCAGATCTTGATTTAAAAAGTGGGAGGTGCCGATACGAATTCCCAGCTTTGTCAGTTCCTTTCTGATCTTATGTTCCGTTTCGGGGTTGGCCCCTTTAATGTCTATCCCCCACGTGATGTTGGAAAGCACAGTGATCAAAATAAGAAATATGATCATTCCTCCGAAAAAGCCACTATTCTTGAATAATCTTTTCAATAAAAAAGGAGCTCCTTCACCGCGAACAAAGGAAATTCGGCAATTAAAACGACGTGCAGCTTTCCTTAATTTATGTATGTCTTGAAGTGAAATATAAAAATGCATGGCACCCGTTTTAATCCGTTTCACTCTCCATATTGCAATTCCGTCCCTCGTCATTTTATTTAGCAGAAGCTCCAATCCTTGTCCATCTGCTTTAACCAGTACCCGTCCTGATAGAAATGTGATCCAGCGGTTCTTCATATTGTGCCACTCCTATTCTTTCAAGTACAAAACTTCATTTATTTTTCCTTCCAGCAGTATTTCTTCAGGTAGGATTGTTTTGATGATAAAGGAGTTACCTTTTATCAGAATCTGCCCCTGCTTAAGAAGCAGCCGAACCTCTTTATCGGAAAAAGCGAGAAGTCCCCGGTGATTTTCAATATATATGTGCAATTGACCAATGATCGTTACACGAGGGAGGTCCATCATTACATCGGGCGGCAATTCCATTTTTTCTAACGCCCACTTGCGAAATCGGTGTGTCCATTTTTTCGCCATGAAAAAGAACCCCCTTTCATCTCATATGTATGAGTTGAAAGGGGGTTTCATCACTTTAACGTTAAAGAAAAGTATCGAATTTTTTGATCATCAGATTTATCTAAGCAAAACGCCAGCCCTCCACGTTTGAAAATAATTCCTAGCCTAGTTGAACATTGCCAACTTGGTTGTCAGGCACGCCACTGAACAGCGTCCTACAACTTATATTGTTTAATGCTGCCCATATCTTCTTTTGGCTCTTGGAGGCCCTAGAACCTCTGACATGATGATGCCTTTGACAATATCGCTCTGTTGAAAAAAAGGTTCATTTTGAGCGTCTGCTGGCTTTTTCTCTTTGACGGCTTCCGCTCTTCTTTGAATCTCAATAGCCTTTTCTTTATAAGCTGCTGCTTCTTTTTTGAGCTCTTCCATTTTATTTTCTGCCTCTGCTTTTTTTTCCTCAACCTGAGGCTGCATTTGAGACAGTAATATCTCTGCCGCTTCTTTTAGGCTGCGCGGCCTCTCAACACGTACAGGCTGTGGCTTTTCATGGATTGGCTTTGGATTAGCAGGAGATATCGGCCTTTCCTGTTGTCTAGGCTGCACCGGCCTGCTGTTTGGAGCCTTAGGCTTTTCTTGATTGGCAGCCCGTTTTTTCTGCTCACTTGCCCTGTTTACAAAGAAGCTGATTAACGCAATGATAATAATCGGCAAAAATTGTTCCAAAGGAGTTACCCCCTTTCAATTGAAAGAAACCTATAAGCGATTGTTTCACATTAGCAAACAAAACAATTCCCGAAAATCTAGTTCTCAGTAACTGCAGTGTCGTCTTTGTGTCGCTTGAGCTTTCCTATCCTCTAATAATGAAGAACTTACTCCGGCTTATTGTTATCCTTCGGCCTTGTCATTCTTCCGATGGAATCCCGCATATCTGTGTCTGCATCAATATTGCGCAATGATAAGTAATCCATTACTCCCAAGTTTCCTGACTTGAGCGCTTCGGACATAGCAAGCGGTACTTCGGCTTCGGCCTCTACCACTTTCGCTCTCATCTCTTCGACGCGAGCCTTCATTTCCTGCTCGTTCGCTACAGCCATTGCCCTTCTTTCTTCGGCTTTCGCCTGGGCAATCTTCTTATCCGCTTCTGCTTGGTCTGTCTGTAACTGGGCACCGATGTTTTTCCCGATATCCACATCAGCGATATCAATCGAAAGGATTTCAAATGCAGTCCCTGCATCAAGTCCCTTAGCCAAAACTGTCCGAGAAATCATATCAGGATTTTCAAGGACCTTCTTATGGTTGTCACTAGAACCGATGGTGGAAACAACCCCTTCACCTACACGGGCGATAACAGTTTCTTCCCCTGCTCCCCCGACTAACCTATCAATATTGGCGCGTACAGTAATTCTTGCCTTAGCCTTCACTTCAATACCATCCATGGCGACACCAGCAATAAATGGTGTTTCAATAACCTTAGGGTTAACACTCATCTGTACCGCTTCAAGCACGTCACGTCCGGCAAGGTCAATAGCCGCAGCACGTTCAAAAGTTAATTCAATATTTGCCCGCTGAGCTGCAATTAGGGCATTCACAACACGATCCACGTTACCTCCAGCCAAATAATGGCTTTCTAACTGATTTGTTGCGACCGGAAGACCCGCTTTATGTGCCTTGATCAATGGTTCAACAACACGTCTTGGGATAACTCTTCTCAATCTCATACCAATCAAAGTGAAAATACCAATCTTTACTCCTGCGGCCAGGGCGGAAATCCAGAGCCCGATCGGAACAAAGGTGATTAAAACAGAAACTACAATAATCGCTATGACGATTACAACTAATAAAAATAGTGTGTCAGCACCAAGCATTCATTTTCCTCCTCATTTTTGCATTAGTATCAGCCAGGGTGAGCCTCTACTGAATGGAATAACAATATGCCTCCATCTCACCACTACAGAAGTAGAAAACTTCTGCTAAATGAAGTTATATAGGGCGAACTACTATTCGGGACCCCTCCACTTTCACAACTTTCACTGCTGTATCATTTTCAATAAAGCTGCCTTCTGCAACGACATCAAGGCGCTCATCATCAATTTTAACCGTTCCGGATGGCCTTAACGGCGTGACCGTCACTCCTTCACGACCGATTAATTCCAATCTGTTTACATTTGAAACATATCCGCTTTCAGTATTCGTCGAATCAGTCAGTATGAATTTTCTAAATATATTCACTCTTTTACCAAACACCTTTAACATAATAATAATGAATATGAACGCAAGGATCAGCGCCGTGACAATCGACATTCCCATTTGGACGACATTTTCACCCGCTAGAAACATACTCCCGATGACTGCCACCGTCCCCAGTATTCCCAAAATTCCACCTGCAACAAAAATTTCAGCTGCAATCAGAATCAGCCCGGCAACAAACAATAGAATAGCTTCATACCCGGCAAAACCTGCGACATAGTGTCCATAAAAGAAAAGCAGCAATGCGGAGATGCCCATTCCTCCAGGCAATCCGAAACCAGGGGTATATAGTTCAAGTACAAGTCCAAGACTTGCAATCGTCAGCAGGATGGGAACTACAACAGGATTGGTAATCAGCCTTGCAAGCGATTCCGCAAATGCTGGTTTGGTCGTATGAACCTTGGCATCCTGCATATTCAATTCCTTGAGCAATTCATCCAAATTGTTGACGGTTCCTTCAGAATAGCCCACCTTCAATGCCTGATCAGCTTCAAGTGTCAGGAGTTTCCCATTCTCCTTCAGGTCAGGGAGATCAACCTTCTTACTGGCCATCGCCTTGGCGATTTCAGGGTCGCGCTCACTTCTTTTCGCTGCTGCCTCCATTGCCGCAAGCCACATGCTCTCTGCTTTTTCCCCGGCAGTATTGCCTTGCTGGTCAATGACGGCGGCCGCTCCCATGACGGCATTTGGCGTCATATAGATATAATCAGTATGAAGCGCTATATACGAACCTGCAGAGATGGCCCATGAATTTACAAATGTGACCGTTTTCACCTCCGTATCGGCAATCCTGTTTCCAATATCACGAGCAGCATCCACTGCTCCTCCCGGAGTATTCATGTCAAAAACGATCAGATCCGCATCTTCTCGCTCTGCTGTAGTAATAGCCCTGTCCAAAAAAGCATAAAGGCCTTTTTCCACTTCATCTTTTATCGGGATGACATATACATTCTTTTCCTTGCCCTCTACTTGAACGGGAAGAATGAATATGAGCCCTGCCAACATGAGAAAAACAGAAGCAAAAATCCTTTTCACAATATCCCCTCCCTTCAAAAATCCGTCATTTACATTACGATTTGCAAGGGCAAAAGTTTCAATATCTATCATTATATTATAGCGAAAACTTCAAGGAATTGCGCATTTCATCATTCAGGATTAGGATTTTACATCCCTTTACTAAGCGCACGTGACAAAGCCGGAAAGCGCTGCTTTCCGGCTTTTGTTCCTGTTTATGACAGATGCCTTTGAACAAGTTTGCTGACAAGTGCTCCGTCCGCCTTACCTTTTACCTTTGGCATCAAAGCTCCCATCACTTTGCCCATATCCGCCTTGGTTGAAGCTCCTGTATCAGCAATCGCATTACGAACAAGCTCTTCCACTGCTTCTTCGGACAATTGTTCCGGCATATAGTAACTTACAAATTCAAGCTCTTCTCTAGTTTTCTGGGCGAGATCTTCACGTCCAGCCTTTTCAAATTCATGGAGGGAATCTTTACGCTGCTTCACTTCGCGAGAAAGGACTGTCAACTCTTCATCTTCTGATAATTGCTTGTTACCCTGCTTAATTGCCTCGTTTTGTAATGAAGCCTTGAGCATGCGAATGACAGAGAGCTTTTCTTTTTCTTTATTTCTCATTGCCTGCTTCATATCTTCGTTTAAACGATTGAGAAGATTCATTGGTCCACCCTCTTAATATTTGCGTTTTCTTGCTGCTTCAGATTTCTTCTTCCGTTTTACGCTTGGTTTTTCATAAAACTCGCGTTTTCTATATTCTTGCAAAGTCCCTGTTTTAGAAACAGTACGCTTAAAACGGCGAAGAGCATCCTCAAGAGATTCATTTTTGCGAACTACTGTTTTTGACATCTAACTTTCCCTCCCTCCGAACGTAGCAATCACATGCCAATGGAACAAAATCCATGTACTTAGCAATTATATTATAACAATTATTTTAGGTCAATGGATTGTGCATCTGATTTAGATTTTCTTGCATGTCCAAAGATTTAATTCCATATCATTCATTAGAGGTGAGGACATGCTCTACATTCTTTTATTTTTTATTTTAGCCGGATGTTTCTTGCTGGGCATGACCTGGATGAGAATAGGGCTTTTCAATTTATCTGGGAGCAGTTTGGAACTCTGGCTCCGTAATGCAACCAGCACGCCGGTAAAAAGTTTTATTGCCGGTATTTTCATGACAGTTGCCCTTCAAAGTAGTTCAGCGGTAACTGTCATCGCGGTTGGCCTTGTCTCTGCAAGAATTCTAACATTTCCGCAGACAATAGGGATAGTCCTTGGTACAAACATTGGGACTACAGTGACTTTGGAAATTCTGTCGTTTGATTTATCCGTCATTATTATTCCACTGCTCGCTGCCGGTACTGTCTGTCTTTTTTTTCGAAGCGCAAAAATTAGAAGCACCGGTTTTATTTTTATGGGAATCGGAATCACTTTTGCTTCTATGAACGGATTTGGTTGGCTATCCAGTCCACTGACAAACATTGATCATGTACATGGTTTGATTGAAAATATGGAGGGAAATATTTTTTTCGCCTTTATAATGGGAGTTTTCTTGACCGCGATTATTCAGTCTGGAACTGTTGTGACCGGAATTGCCATGAGTTTTATCGGATCTGGAGTCTTCAGTTTAGAAACTGGCATCCTCATTATGATGGGCTCCAACATCGGCACCTGTTCAACAGCTCTTTTGGCAAGCATTGGTGCGGGAAATGAAGCTCGACTCACTGCCTATGCCCATTTATGGCTAAATATTATCGGAGTCCTAGTCTTTTTGCCGTTCATACCGAATTTGGCTGATTGGAGCATCTCTTTGACAGCAAACCCGGAAACTCAGTTAGCACACGCAAGCGTCATATTCAATATGATCTGCTCATTGGCCATACTTCCGTTTGCCCGCCAGTTCGGACAATTCATCTTGAAGATTCATAAAAAGAAACCTTAAGGAAGATGAAATGCGCGCTAACTTGCTTCATTGGATTTTTCTATGCCGCCTTGTCCGGATCATATCATTCCCAATATGCACGCGGTAATTCGCGCGCATTTTTTTACAGGAAAACACGTTTTTTATAAGATAATGATTAGTCCGATGGCTCCGACAAGTATAGCAAGACTTAGAAGCTTAATATAGGAGGGAAGAGATTCGCTCCCCTTTGCATTCAATCTTTTTTCTTTCTCGTTAACGAGTTTGCGGTATTCAGGACCACAGCACCCCATTAAGCTACCCTATTCCAATCAGAGATATCCTCATCAAGTGGAAGCTGATTTGCTCGATTTTTCTTCGCTGCAACAAAGAACAGAACCAACAGTATGGCGGTACCGATAAAACCGCCGACCCACGCAATATTCATTGGAAGATTAAAGCCGATTTGTGCATTTAAAATATAGGTAATAACCATGACAAGCATAAATGTTCCTGGTATAAGAGAAATAAAGTAATTTTTCTTTGCTATGTAAAGATACATGGCTCCGACAAATAAGGCAATAACAGCAGTTGACTGGTTTGCCCAGCTAAAATATCTCCATAGCACATTAAAATCAATTTGTGTCAGAACAACAGAGATTGCAAAAAGTGGAATAGCAATCCACAGGCGGCTGCTGAATTTCTTCTGAGCAATATTAAAATATTCCGCAATGATCATACGTGCACTGCGGAAAGCTGTGTCACCAGACGTAATCGGCAGAACCACAACCCCTAAGATAGCAAGTGTTCCCCCAATTGCTCCAAGCATAGCCACAGAAACTTCACTTACAACAGCACCTGGACCACCTGCCGCCAATACTTCATTCAAGCCTTCGTATCCGCCAAATAAGCTCATCCCTGCAGCTGCCCAGATCATTGCAATAATCGCTTCAGCAATCATCATGCCGTAAAAAATTTTACGCCCTTGATTTTCCTTTTTTGTAGTACGCGAAATAATCGGCGTTTGTGTTGCATGGAAGCCTGAAAGTGCTCCACATGTAATCGTGAAAAAGATTAATGGGAAAACAGGTAAATGATCAGGGTGAAAATTTTTCAATGACAGCTCAGGAATCGGTGCTCCAGTAACAACTAAACCGACCCCCACCCCGGCAGCACTGATTAAAAGCAACGCGCCAAAATAAGGATAAAATCGGCCGATAATTTTATCAATAGGCATTAAGGTAGCCAAAATATAATAAAGGAAAACGGCTCCGATAATGACACCAAGCGCTACTTTTCCATTCATTAAAACATGAAGCAGGCTGGCTGGAGTTGAAACAAAAACAGTACCAACTAGTAGAAGAAGCAAAACCGCAAACACATTAACAACATGCTTCATCACTTTTCCTAAAAATTTGCTGGCTAGTTCAGGTAAATGAGCTCCCCGATTGCGGATTGAAATCATCCCTGTCAGATAATCGTGCACAGCCCCGGCAAAGATCGCTCCAATAACAATCCAGATAAAAGCAACAGGCCCGTACAAAGCTCCCATAATTGGACCGAAAACGGGTCCGGTACCAGCAATATTCAGAAGCTGAATCATGGAGTTTTTAGAAGTGCTCATTGGCATGTAATCCACACCATCAGCATTCACATATGCAGGTGTATCCCGTTCATTTTTCACACCAAAAACCTTTTCAACAAACTTTCCATAGGTAAAATATCCTATAATCAAAAGTACGATTCCTGCAAAAAATGTATACATTTGCCTCCCCCTTCTTTATTAAAAACTGAACACGCTTACATAAATAGTATAATAGAGAAAAGGAAAACCAAGTCGGATATCAGAATAAAAGGTAGATAGATTGGATTAAGATGCTTACATAGACCATTAAGATGCAAAATTTCTCCTATTTTAAATTTCTAATTTACCCCTTAAAGCCTTTACATAATTTCGGCTGACCGACAAAAGTTCTTTTCTGCCCTCCAGTTCAAGCTGATATGCTCCATTAAACCATGGTGTTAAGCGAGAAACATATTCTAGGTTGACCAGGTAACTTTTATGAATTCGGAAAAAGCTGTATGGCTTTAGACGGCTTTCTAAGTCCTTCAATGACGTTTTTAAGACGTATTCTCCATTTTTCGCAATCATTCTGGTTAACTTTTTATCCCTGAAGAGGTAAAGGATCTCTTTCGGCTCTAGATAGTTAATCTCTCCATTGGCCTCAACTGCTAGTTTTCCTGTATATATTTCTGGATTAATCCTTTTTGCAGGAACAAACTTTTTTTCAATTCTCTCAATCGTTTCTTGAAGCTGATCTTCGTCATACGGTTTAAGCAAGTAATCAATTGCATCAAAGCGGAAAGCTTCCACTGCAAACTGAGGATAAGCTGTCGCAAAGACCACTAAAGGAGCCTTTTTTAATTTCCTCAACGCCTTGGCAGTCTCCATCCCATTCATCTTTGGCATCTCAACATCCAAAAACACAACATCCGGCTGCAATTGCAAAGCTTTTATGGCAGCCGATTCCCCTGATTCAGCTTCACCAACTATTTGAATGCTCTTAAAATTACTTAATAAATGCTTCAATTCATCACGGCTATATAATTCATCATCGACAATGATTGCTTTAATGGTACTGTCCATTCGTAATCGCTTCCTCTTCATTTTCAATGAAAAATGCAACACTTGTGCCTTTGTCATCACTGCTGTTGATTTTTAACGCTGCTGACTTACCAAAAGTCATGATTAATCTGCGGTTCACATTGTATAAAGCCAAACCATTCCCATTCTCGGATTCAATTGGCGCCATACCGATTCGCTCCCTGCGTTCTTCTTTCATTCCATTTCCATTATCCTTAACGGCAACGTAAATATTGCAATCATCCTGTTTAATTAAAATTTTCAAAAGACAATCACGTTCCTTATTTTTAAATCCGTGCTTAATAGCATTTTCTACAAGCGGCTGCAATGTGATTGGCGGGATGGAGTGCAGGAGTATATTTTCGTCTATATCATAGAAAACCTCTAGTTTATCGACAAACCGTGTCTGCTCAATCGAAAGGTAGGCCTTCGTATGCTTTAATTCCTGCTCTAGAGTTGTCATATTGTTTGTCGTAACGGAAAGATTCTGCCTTAAAAAGTGAGAAAGAGAGACTAATAATTTCCTAGCTTTGGAAGGGTCATTGCGGATAAGAGAAATAACCGTATTTAATGTATTAAATAGAAAGTGTGGGCTAATTTGTGCTTGCAAGGAAATAATTTCTGCTTCTTTCGCCAGCTGATATGCTTTATCCGCTTCCGCCATTTCAAGCTGGTTACTGATGATCATGCTCAGTCCCGAAATCAACTCCATCACCACATGGGTGGTTTCCTTTTCGGAACGGAAATAAAAGATGAGGGTTCCAACTGTATCTCCTCTTATTTTTAAAGGAGCAATGACCCCAGCACCGAATTGATTGTCTTTCTCCTTATGTGGCTCGACAACAATTTCTCCCTTTTTAATAGCGTCCTGTATAAAATTTTCCACGGGACCTTCTCTCCGCTGATCCTCCCCTGCACCGACATGGGCCAATATATCGGTCAGGTTTGTCATGGCAACAGCGCTTGTCTGAATATCATTATGTATAATTTGACAGACTGCACTTGCCGATACAGAAGTAATACCTTTGCGAAGATGGACAAGTGTCTGGTCGGCAATGCGCAAGATTTTTTGCGCTTGTAATGCCGCAGCCTTCTCTTCTTCATTTATCACATTTTTTATAATAAGCAGAAAAAGGGCACAGCCCAATCCATTTGCAATAATCATGGGCATACCAATTACTTCTACCAAAGCTAAAGCCTTTTCAAACGGTCGGGAAATAAGTAAAATAATCAGCATTTGAATCGCTTCGGCAAGTGCTCCGATCATAAAAGCTGATCTTAGTTTTACCTGCTTGTCTTTCTTGTGAAACATACCGGCCAGCACCCCGGCAAAAATAGTAGCAAGACCGCATGAAAGAGCTGTAAATCCACCTAATGTATATCGATGAATGGCCGCAATTAGCGCAGCACCGATTCCAACCCTATATCCACCAAGCAACCCAGCTAGGACAATACCAATCACCCGAGAATTCGCTATGGCTTCATCTGCAGAAAGATCAATAACCCAGCGGTCAATGTTCAAAGTCTCCGTGCTTAGTCTCAAACCAGTATATGTTCCTATGATCCCAAAAAAACCGAAGAAGATAATCGCTGTGAGCTGCTGTTTGCGATCAAGCTTCTCCAGGTAAACCATATTTCGAAAAAACTGAAAACGCGTTAAAATAAAGGCGATTGTTACGATAATACCCAGCCGTTCCAGCATCGTAATGAACAGTTCGAACATAAAAACGCTCCTTATTAATGATAAATAGACACTTCATATCTGATCATTGGCTGTTATCAAGCCGGTCTGGAGTTTTTTATGTCAGCCTCGGCAGAAAATTATTCAATTCCCTTCACAATCTTAGACCCCGAGCTTGTCCCTATCCTTGTTGCTCCAGATTTTATCATCTTCGCAGCATCCTCCTGTGAGCGCACACCACCAGACGCTTTCACTCCCATTTGACTTCCGACTGTTTTCCTCATGAGTGCAACATCCTGTTCTGTAGCACCTCCGCTTGAAAAGCCTGTGGAGGTTTTTACAAAATCTGCTCCAGCCTGTTTGGAGATTTCACAAGCAATCTGTTTCTCTTCATCAGTCAAAAGGCAGGTCTCAATGATCACCTTTACAAGCGCCCTATCTTTTGCCGCTGCCGTGACAGCTTGGATATCCTCTTTCACAATATCTAGGTCTCGGCTCTTTAAGGCCCCGATATTGATGACCATATCCACTTCCTGCGCACCCTTGTCTATTGCATCTTTAGTCTCAAATGCTTTCACATCAGATGTGGAAGCTCCCAGTGGAAATCCGATGACTGTACAAACCTTTACATCCGTTTCTTTTAAAGAGACTGCCGCTGTTTCCACCCACACTGGATTTACACAAACAGAAGCAAATTGGTATTCTTTAGCTTCTTCACATAAAGCTTTAATCTGTTCTTTCGTTGCATCGGGCTTTAACAAAGTATGATCAATCATCTGAGCGATATTTTTTGGAAGCATGTTTCTGATCCTCTCCTGTTTTTATTATTGAAAAAAACCGCAGCGATGCGCTGCAGTTTAATTTTATACTACCATGGAAGCAGGGGCATCTTCATCCATTATACGGACAAACTGTCCTTCACAATACGGATATCCCGCTTTTGTTATTTTGACTTTTACAAGCTTGCCGACCATTTCTTCGGTCGCCGGAAACACGACTTTTAAATAGTTGTCTGTGTATCCTTCATACAGCCCGCTATCTGGGTTATCTTTAAATGGCTCCTCGGGAATGACTTCAAGGACCTCATCTTCGAATTTGGAAGCATACTCTTTAGCCAGCTGATCTGAAAGGGAAATTAAGCGATGAACACGGTCATTCTTCACGCTTTCGTCAATCTGATCTTTCATTCTGGCTGCCGGAGTGCCTGTTCTCATAGAATAAGGAAATACATGTAGCTCTGAAAATTTATGCTCTTTTACAAAATTGTAAGTCTCCATGAATTCTTCTTCCGTCTCACCCGGAAAACCGACAATCACATCTGAAGTGATCGCCAAATTAGGCAATGCTTTCTTTAAAAGCTCTAGACGCTCGGCGAAAAATTCCATTGTATACTTACGGCGCATTCTCTTTAATACAGTATTTGAACCAGATTGGAGAGGGATATGCAAATGTCTTACTACAAGCTTAGACTTGTCGATGACATCAATTACCTCGTCTGTTAACTGGCTGGCCTCAATGGAAGATATTCGAAGTCTTTTCAGCCCTTTGACGTTTGCTTCCAAATCTCGAAGCAAAGCAGCAAGATTGTAATCCTTCATGTCTTCACCGTAGCCACCTGTATGAATGCCAGTCAGTACGATTTCTTTGTACCCTGCATCTACAAGCTGCTGTGCCTGATGGATGACTTCCTGTGGATCACGGGAACGCATAAGTCCTCGCGCCCATGGAATGATACAAAATGTACAGAAATTATTGCAGCCTTCCTGAATTTTAAGGGAAGCCCGTGTACGGTCAGTGAATGCCGGAACATCCAATTCTTCATATACACGATTTTTCATAATATTGCCCACACCGTTAATCGGTTGGCGCTCTTTCTTATACTGCTCAATATAAGAAAGCATTTTTACCCTGTCCTGTGTCCCGACCACGACATCAACACCAGGAATTGCCATAATTTCCGCAGGTGAAGTTTGAGCATAGCACCCTGTCACACAAATAACAGCATCAGGATTTTTACGAATCGCACGGCGGATGACCTGACGGCTTTTTTTATCACCAGTATTGGTGACGGTGCATGTATTGATGACATAAACGTCGGCAGTATCCTCAAATTCCGCCCGCTCGTATCCATTTTTTTTAAACAGTTGCCAAATCGCTTCCGTTTCATAGTGGTTGACTTTACAGCCTAATGTATGAAATGCCACAAGAGACATCATATCACCTCATTAATTCAAAATGATAGGAAACAGCGGATAATACATATAATGGAGCTGTCTCCGTCCTTAAAATCCTCGGTCCCAATCCAACCAGATCAAAACCATGAGATTGTAGTTGCTCGGTTTCTATTTCTGCAAACCCGCCTTCCGGACCGAAAACGAATAAAATACGGCTGCCGGGTTCAGCTGAAGCGAGCATTCGTGCCAAGCCGCTTTTTTCTCCATTTTTCGCTGCTTCCTCATATGCAACCGCCACATAGTCAAAGCTGTCTCTAAAGGTAAGAAGTTGTTTGAATGTGAGAGGCTGCGAAACTTCCGGAATTCTTTGCCGGTGTGATTGCTCTGCTGCCTCTTTGGCTATCTTCTTCCATCTTTCAAGCTTTTTCAAGGCTTTTTTCTCTTCCCATTTTACAACGGAGCGAGCAGCAATGAAAGGGACAAATTGTGAAGCACCCAGTTCGGTGCCTTTTTGTATGACCCACTCCCATTTATCCCCTTTTGGCAACCCGCTCGCAATCGTCACGTGGACTGGAAGCTCCTTACCTTCCGCTTCCCATTCAGATACTCGTATTTCTACAGAAGACTCTCTTATTCCTTCGATAACCCCTGTTCCTGCTTCCCCACTCTCAAAAACCACATAAAGGGTATCACCCTGCTTCATTCTCATGACGCGGGTGATATGATGGACATCCGTTCCAGAAATAATTACCCGTTCCTGTCCATTAAACGGTTCATCTATAAAATAGCGCTGCATTTCTTCACCTCTAGTTCAACGCCTGGCAATAAATGCTGCCCAATCTTCCATTCTGATCGTTTCTTCAATGGTAAAGCCGACTTCTTGAAGCACTGTCTTTACTTCCTCGCACTTTTGCTCAATAATGCCTGAGGTGATGAAAAATCCACCTTTTTTCACTGCTTTTGCGGCCTCATCAGCAAAGGAAATGATTACTTCCGCCAAAATGTTCGCAACAATGACATCTGCTTGTTTAGTAATACCATTTAAAAGGTCATTCTTCTCAACTGTTACTACTTCCGCCACACCGTTTAGCGCAATATTTTGTCGCGCGGCTTCCACAGCCACCTCATCCAGATCCAGTGCTTTTACTTCCTTTGCATTAAGCAATGCCGCAGCTATGCTCAATACCCCGGAACCTGTCCCCACATCAATAATACTGTCACCTTTTTTCACTGTTTTCTCAAGTGCCTGTATGCACATAATCGTTGTCGGATGAGTGCCAGTTCCAAATGCCATCCCTGGGTCAAGTTCGATCATAAGTTCTTCATCAGAAGGTGTATAATCTTCCCAGGTAGGTACAATTGTAAACCGCTCAGAAACATTGACAGGATGGTAATATTTCTTCCAAGCTGTTGCCCAATCCTCTTCTTTAACATCTGAAAGGCTGAGTTTATTTTCTCCTATGTCAATATTAAACTTCTTCAGGTTAGCAATATTTTCTTTCATTTCATCAAGCGTCTCATGTAAATGTGACGTTTTGGCAAGATAAGCTTTGATGATGACCCCTTCTTCCGGAAAATCATCGGGATCCAGTTCATATATTTCCCCAAACCGGTTTTCTCTCACTCGTAAAAAGTCAGCTCGATCCTCAATCACCAGTCCGCTGATTCCTGCCTCGTATAAAATATGGCTGATCGGTTCCACAGCCTCATTGACAGTGAGTATGCTAATTTCAGTCCAATTCATTTGACTGCTCCATTCATTTAATCGCCTTTGAAAGCACGTTTCATTTTTCCAAAAAAGCTCTCGTTCTGTTCATCAGGAACGCTTCCGCTTATTTCTGCAAATTCGCGAAGCAACTCTTTTTGTCTTTCATTCAGTTTTGTCGGAGTAATAATTTTCACAAGGACATGCTGGTCGCCTTTACCGAAGCCACGGACATTCTGAGCACCTTTATCACGCAATCTGAACCTTGTTCCTGTTTGAGTACCAGCTGGAATTTTCAACTTCACTTTACCATACAATGTAGGAACTTCTATTTCATCTCCCAGTGTGGCTTGGACAAAGGTTATCGGCATTTCACAATAAATGTCATCCCCGTCCCGTTCAAAGAATTCATGTGGTCTGACATGGAAGACGATAAAGAGATCTCCAGGAGGCCCTCCATTGATACCTGGTTCCCCTTGACCGGATACACGCATTTGTTGGCCATCGTCAATGCCTTTAGGAATTTTCACATTGATTTTTTTCCTTTTCTTGACTTTGCCTTCCCCATGACATGTCACACACTTATCTTTAATCATTTTTCCAGTTCCATGACAATGATGACATACCCGACGGTTAACCATTCTTCCGAAAGGCGTTTCTTGTTCCAGATTCAACTGACCTGTTCCGTGACAATGCTGACATGTTTCAGGTGTTGTTCCAGGTTTCGCACCTGATCCATTACAAGTCTCGCACGTTTCTTCGCGAGGAATTTCAACGACTGTTTCTTTTCCAAAGATGGCTTCTTCAAATGTTAGAGTCATCGTATATTGTAAGTCAGCCCCTTGCCTAGGCGCATTAGGGTCTCTGCGACCGCCGCCAAAGAAACTGCTGAAAATATCCTCAAATCCGCTGAATCCACCAAAATCAGACCCGCCACCAAAGCCTCCAAATCCACCTTGTGGTCCTTCATGACCAAATTGGTCATATTGAGCCCTCTTTTGATCATCACTCAACACTTCATAAGCTTCCGTTATTTCCTTGAACTTCTCGTCGGAACCCGGCTCTTTATTTATATCCGGATGATATTTCTTTGAAAGCTTTCTATATGCCTTTTTAATCTCATCTTTCGAAGCATCTTCCGAAACGCCAAGCACTTCATAATAATCCCTTTTGCTCATGTTTCCACACTCCCGAATCTTTTCACATAACGTTCATTTTATCATATTAGATCTATGTAAGAAAAGCGCAAGAGGCTTTTGTTAGCCCCATTTTTACAAAACGATTCCAGTCAAGTGCTTTTCAGTATGCTGTTGCTTCCGATTACCTATGTAAAAATACGCCATGAATAAAAGTCAAAGCCCGGTTCGAACGGGCTTTGACTTTTAAGACATGTTTATTTTGATTCTTTATCATCGTCGACTTCCTCAAATTCCGCGTCAACAACGTTGTCGTCTCCACCGGCATTTGTTCCTTCCCCGTCTCCCTGCTCAGCCTGAGCTTGTTTTGCTGCTTCTTCATACAGCTTAACGGAGAGGTTTTGAACAATCTCTTGGAGAGCATCTTTCTTTTCACGGATATCAGCTGTGTCATTTTTCTCTACAGCTGCTTTTAAAGCATCTTTTGCTTCTTCCGCTTTCTTAACTTCAGCTTCGTCCACTTTGCCCTCAAGTTCTTTTAATGTTTTTTCCGTTGTGAAAATTAATTGATCGGCTTCGTTTCTAAGCTCTACTTCTTCTTGACGCTGCTTATCTTTTTCCGCATTTTCTTCAGCTTCTTTGATCATGCGATCCACTTCTTCTTCTGAAAGTCCTGAAGAAGATTTAATCGTGATGTTTTGCTCTTTACCTGTTCCAAGGTCTTTCGCGCTTACGTTGACAATACCGTTTTTGTCGATATCGAATTTGACTTCGATTTGTGGAATGCCACGTGGCGCAGGTGGAATATCAGACAATTGGAACCTTCCAAGCGTCTTATTGTCTGCTGCCATTGGACGCTCACCCTGCAATACATGGATGTCAACAGCTGTCTGATTGTCTGCTGCCGTTGAAAATACCTGTTGCTTGGATGTTGGGATTGTTGTATTTCTTTCGATCAATTTTGTGAAGACGCCGCCCATTGTTTCGATTCCAAGTGATAATGGAGTAACATCAAGAAGTACGACATCTTTAACATCTCCAGATAAGACACCGCCTTGGATGGCCGCACCCATTGCTACTACTTCATCCGGATTTACGCCTTTATGCGGCTCCTTACCTGTTTCTTTACGAATAGCCTCCTGAACAGCTGGGATCCGTGTAGATCCACCAACAAGGATAACCTTATCAATTTCAGCAGCTGATTTTCCGGAGTCTTTGATAGCTTGACGAGTTGGCCCCATTGTCTTTTCTACAAGATCAGAAGACATTTCTTCAAATTTCGCACGAGTTAGAGTCACTTCAAGATGGAGCGGTCCTGCTTCTCCTGCTGTGATAAAAGGAAGAGAGATTTGTGTCTGTGTAACTCCAGACAAATCCTTTTTCGCTTTTTCTGCTGCGTCCTTTAATCTTTGCAAAGCCATTTTATCTTGAGAAAGGTCAATTCCATTGTCTTTCTTAAATTCTTGGACTAGATAATCAATAATGACTTGGTCAAAATCATCTCCGCCCAAGCGATTATCTCCTGCAGTCGCTAATACTTCAAATACGCCATCCCCAAGTTCAAGAATGGAAACGTCAAAAGTACCGCCACCAAGGTCATATACTAAAATCGTTTGGTCTTCATCTGTTTTTTCTAAACCATAAGCAAGAGCTGCAGCTGTTGGTTCGTTAATGATTCTTTCCACTTCAAGGCCAGCTATTTTTCCGGCATCCTTTGTTGCCTGGCGCTGTGAATCATTGAAGTAAGCTGGAACAGTGATAACTGCTTTATCCACTTTTTCGCCAAGATAATCTTCAGCGTATGACTTCAAATACTGAAGGACCATTGCAGATAATTCTTGAGGAGTATATTCTTTTCCCTCAATTTCTTCTTTAAAGTCTGTACCCATGTGACGCTTGATGGACATAATTGTATTCGGGTTAGTGATTGCCTGACGTTTAGCAACCTCCCCTACTTGAATCTCTCCACTTTTAAAAGCAATAACTGAAGGAGAAGTACGATTTCCTTCCGGATTCGGAATAACTTTTGGTTCCCCGCCTTCAAGCACTGCCACACATGAGTTTGTCGTTCCCAAGTCAATACCTATAATTTTGCTCATGCCTATATAGCCTCCTTAACAATATGTATCTTGACTATTTACTCACTTTAACCATTGATGGTCTAATAACTCGATCTTTCAGTAAATATCCCTTTTGAAATTCTTCCAAGACAATATTCTCTTCTGCTCCTTCTTCCTCAGCCTGCATTACCGCTTGGTGAAGGTTTGGATCGAATTGGCTGCCAACAGCCTCAATTTGCTCGGCGCCTTCGGTCTTTAAAGCTTCAATGATGCTTCTGTAAACCATTCCAACGCCTTCAAGCAACGCCTTCGTCTGCTCATTATCAGGATCGATTTGCATGGCTCTTTCAAAATTATCGATTGCAGGAAGAAGATTCGTGATCAAGTTCTGCGCTCTATATTTTTCATCCGCTTCCCTATCAAGCTTAGTTCTGCGGCGGAAATTGTCAAAATCAGCAAGCAGGCGCAAATAGCGGCTCTCCTTCTCCTCAAGCTGAGCTTCGAGCTCTTTGATTTTATTCGCCAGCTCTTGCTCATCTTCTTGATTTGAAGACTGATTATCATCAGCTTGCTCCATCTCTTGTCCGCTAAGCTCCTCATGCTCTACATCATTATTTTCTGCCGTATTTTCTTGATTCAAATCTTCCGGCTTCTGTGTTTCTTTTGATTCTTCTTGCAATGTCTTCACCTCCTTAAAAGAAAAGCGTAAGCGCCTGTCCATCGACGTACAGACTGGAGTGCCTTCGACGAGATAAAGGAAACACGGCGACGAAGGTCGCCTCAAGCTAGACAATCGAAAAGCGTAAGCACCTATTCAATAAATAAGGGAAATTAGCAGTAGAGCTAATTTCCATTCCGGTTTTTTGTTTAACTTTCGTTAAACATCCTCGTCAATGCTTCGCTCATATCTCTGCTTAAAAAATCAAGCAAACCGATTACTCTGGAATATTCCATTCTAGTCGGTCCCAATATAGCGATTGACCCGACGGACTCTGGCCCGATGGAGTATGTGGCCGTTATCAGACTGCAATCTTCCATGGCCATATTTTTATTTTCTTTTCCAATCGTAACATGGATCCCATGGGGAATATGTTTAAAAAGTTCATAAATCCCCTCTTCTTTCTCAATCATGTTCATTAATAATCGGACTTTATTAATATTATGGAATTCCGGCTGATTAAGCATATTTGTCTTTCCGCCGAAAAATATTTTTTCATTGCCTGGAACGTCCAGCGTTTTTAAAATGTTTTTCAGCAAAGTATCATATTGATGGATATTCTCTCTCAGAATCTCCGCCACTTCAAACTCAATTCTAACCCGCAACTCCGAAATTGGCACTCCAGCCAGTTTTTCATTCAAAATATTAACCAGCTTTTCAATATTTTCGGGTGCATGGTTTTCTGGTAATGAAAAAAGCTTATTTTCCACATGCCCAGTATCTGTTATGATCACTGCGACAGCCATTCCTCCAGAAAGAGGAACAATTTGCAGACGTTTCAGCTTGTTTTCTTTGACTGCCGGGCCAAGAAGAATTGTCGTGTAATTTGTCAGCTCTGACAACACGCTGGCAGATCGCTGAACAACGTCTTCCAATTCATATATTCTCTCCGCAAAAATAGAATGGATTAGCTGTCTTTCATGAGCGTGAAGCATTTTGGGTGCCAAGAGATGATCCACATAATATCTATACCCTTTTTCGGAAGGGATCCGCCCTGATGAAGTATGGGTCTTTTCAATATACCCAGACTCCTCCAGATCAGCCATTTCATTCCGAATGGTTGCAGAGCTCAGATTTATTTCTTCTCTTTTGGACAATTTTCCCGATCCGATGGGCTGGGCTGATCTGATAAATTCGTCAATAATGGCTTGCAGTATAAGTAATTGCCGATCTGTAAGCACCATTCATCACCCCTGTTAGCACTCTATCAGCATGAGTGCTAAATCTAATATAAAAGTAACAAAATGACCCATTGATGTCAACGAATTTATCCTCGTTTTACTTGAAGCTGTTGATTAAATAAGAAAGGTTTGAAACACTTCATTTCCTAGAAAAAGGCCTTGGCGGGTTAGTCGAATGCTGTCGTTTTTCTCTTCAATCCAGCCTTTTGCAGTCAAATCTTTTACCTGCTGTTGGAATAGCTCCATTGGATGAATAGAAAACTTCTTAATAAAATCGGGAATATGGACCCCAATCCTTTTTCTTAAACCGAGAAACATTTCTTCTTCCATTTTTTCACGATCAGTCACTTGGTGTTGCTCAAATATTGGGAGTACATCCTTCTCTAGTGGTTCCATATATTTTTTCAAAGGTCCGTAATTTGAGTAACGGACCCCGTTCATATATCCATGCGCTCCCGCACCAAACCCATAATACTCTTCATTGTTCCAATAAACGAGATTATGGATACTCTGAAATCCCGGCTTGGAAAAATTACTAATTTCATATTGCTGAAGCCCTTTTTTTTCCATTCGGTTCATTAGCATCTCGTACATGGCAGCGTCCTGATCTTCTCCTGGCAATGTAAGCTTGCCCTTTCTCATCAGATTATAAAAAACAGTCTTCGGCTCAACGATTAAGGAATATCCGGAATAATGCGGCAGGTCTAGTTCAATCGCCTTTTGTACAGTATCCGAAAAATCTTCCACTGTCTGGCCTGGCAATGCGTAGATTAAATCAATACTTATATTTGAAAAACCAGCCTGCTGTGCATGTCTGATAGAGCGATAAACATCTTTCACCTCATGGGACCGTCCAATTCTCTTCAACAATTCATCATTAAAGGATTGAACACCAAAACTGAGCCTGTTGACACCATAATTTGAAAGAACCTGAAGCTTGTCCAACGTCAAGTCTCCCGGATTAGCTTCAAAAGTAAATTCCCCGTCCTTGGAGAAAGGGAGTTTTTCTCGTATTGCTGAGCATAGGGCGTCAAGCTGCTGTACATTCAAAGCTGTTGGCGTACCGCCCCCCACAAATATCGTTTTCAGATTCATGTCAGGAAATTGAGCCCGGTATAAGTCAAACTCTTTTTCGAGAAGCTGCAGGTACTCATCAACCGGCTGTCCACTCATAAAAAATTTATTAAAATCACAGTAATGGCAGATGTGTTCACAAAAAGGTATATGAATGTAAGCTGAATGCATTTTGTCACAACCTTGTTAAATTTGCAGCAAAAAGAAAGGGCACAAGTAAAAGATTACTTTCCCTTTCTCTTCGTGCGCTAATAATTTATTTAGAGCTGTTTCCAGAGTCATCCATTTTCAGCACAGCCATGAACGCCTCTTGTGGAACTTCAACAGACCCTATTTGTTTCATTCGTTTCTTTCCCTCTTTTTGTTTCTCAAGAAGCTTCCGCTTCCTAGAAATGTCACCACCATAACATTTCGCGAGAACATTTTTCCGCATGGCTTTGATGGTGGATCTTGCAACAATTTTCTGGCCGACTGCCGCTTGAACAGGGACTTCAAACTGTTGGCGCGGAATGAGGTCTTTCAATTTTTCCACTATTCCCTTCCCTCGTTCAAATGAAAAATCCTTATGGACAATAAAGCTGAGGGCATCCACTTTTTCTCCATTTAATAAAATATCCATTTTCACCAGGTTGGACGGCTTGTACCCAATCGGTTCGTAATCAAACGACGCATAGCCCTTCGTATTGGATTTTAATAGATCAAAAAAATCATACACGATTTCGGCGAGCGGAATTTCATATACAACATTGACTCTGATTTCATCCAAGTATTGCATGTCAATGAAATTCCCCCGTTTTTCTTGAGCCAATTCCATAACAGCACCAACGAAATCATTTGGTACCATCATCGAGGCTTTTACATACGGTTCTTCAACCCTGTCAATTTTTTGCGCATCTGGCATATTGGCAGGATTATCAACTGAAATCTCCGTTCCATCATTCATGTACACTTTGTAAATAACGCTTGGAGCCGTCGTGATCAAATCAATTTTAAACTCGCGTTCAATTCGCTCTTGGATGATTTCCATATGCAAAAGTCCCAAAAAGCCGCAGCGGAATCCAAATCCAAGTGCCTGTGAGGTTTCCGCCTCATACTCAAGAGCCGAATCATTCAATTCAAGCTTTTCTAATGCTTCTCTTAAATCATTGAATTTAGCTGAATCAATCGGATAAAGTCCGCAGAAAACCATCGGATTCATTTTCCGGTAACCTGGAAGCGGCTCACTAGCCGGATTATTCGCATTTGTGATTGTATCACCGACCCGTGTATCTGCTACATTTTTGATAGAAGCTGTAACAAAACCAACATCTCCTACAGTTAATTCGTCAACAAGCATCGGCTTCGGAGCATGGACACCCACCTCGTTTACTTCAAATTCTTTTCCGGTGGCCATCATCCTTATCTTATCTCCTGCTTTAATTGTCCCTTCCATCACACGAATCGACGCAATGACCCCTCTGTATGCATCATAAAGCGAGTCAAAGATGAGAGCCTTGAGCGGTGCGCTCGGATCGCCATTAGGTGCAGGTACCTTTTCCACAATTTGCTCCAGAATATCTTCAATCCCAATCCCTGCTTTTGCTGACGCAAGTACCGCATCAGAAGCATCCAAACCGATAACATCTTCAATTTCCTTCCGAACTCTCTCCGGGTCCGCCGCAGGAAGATCAATTTTATTGATGACTGGCACTATTTCCAAATCATTGTCCAAAGCCAGGTAGACATTGGCAAGCGTCTGAGCTTCGATCCCCTGTGCCGCATCCACAACGAGTATAGCTCCTTCACAAGCAGCGAGACTTCTGGAAACCTCATACGTAAAGTCGACGTGTCCCGGAGTATCTATCAGGTGAAAGATATACTCTTCTCCATCCTTTGCTTTATATGTCAATTGAACTGCATTTAATTTTATTGTTATGCCCCGCTCGCGTTCCAAATCCATGGAATCCAACAACTGCTCCTTCATTTCCCTCGAAGACAGGGCTTCTGTCTTTTCAAGGATCCGGTCAGCCAGAGTAGATTTCCCATGGTCAATGTGGGCAATAATTGAAAAGTTGCGGATTTTCTCTTGTCTTTTCTGTCTGTCAATATGATTCATTTTTTTCACTCCTGTTAATAGGCACATGTCCACTAGGTTAGATTATATCAGCACTGGTCTCAATTCACAAAAAAAAGCACATATAAAAATATGCGCCATTTTTCGTGCAGATCCAGTATTTTTATCCTTTAAAAAGATTCATAAAAAAATCAATTAAAAATTTTGCCATCGCTTTTACCGAGGATGCCAGCGTTTTTCCCAAAGAAGAGAAAAAGTTGAACGTTTCGAGATCCTCTAGCTCTTTCTTTTTCTCAGCAAGATCCTCCGCATGGTTGATTTCATTCCCCAAAAGCGCTGCCTCCATTTTTCCATCCTCACCCTCACTTAAATGGACCGGAGGCGGAAGTGCCGTATCTTCGTACCCCTTCATCCCCTGCATTCCTTGGTGAGCCTTTTCCATACCGATAAAAACCCCTATAAAGAGAACCATCAACAAAAACAATAATTTGAAGATAAATTTAGCCAAACTCCGGTCACCCCCCGTCTCCGCCTCATCTATTAATTATTTTATGTAAATGAGAGTGTTAATAGAACAGCAAGTCTATCACCGTGTTTTAAAGCCGGCATCATTTTGATCAACAGATACATGAAGTGCCGCATTTAAACCTGCAGCTATTAGGTTGGCCATATCTTCAATAAATACATCTACCTCTTTGGGTGTCACCATCAGATTATGACCCAAAGGTGCCAGAACCTCCTGAATCAATCTTCTTTTTTCTTCATCCTCCAGCATCCCTACAATCCCCATAAAACTTTTCCTTTGATCCTCGCCTGGTAAATCCTGTTCTGTCAGCTTCTTCTTTTTGCCAAAAGTCAGGCCCGCTGGCGCCAAAGATCTTGATGGCTGATCAGATTCTTTCATTTCCCTTCCAAAGTGTTTCAAAATATAGTCAATCGTATCACTTGTAATGGTAACTGCATCGACCACTGTCGGTACACCAATAGAAATGACTGGAATTCCTAACGTTTCCCTGCTTAATTCCTTTCTTTTGTTGCCGACTCCTGAACCCGGATGGATACCCGTATCTGAAATTTGGACTGTTGAATTGACCCGTTCAATAGAACGAGATGCCAGCGCATCGATTGCGATAATGAAATTGGGCTTTGATTTTTCAGCCACGCCAAAAATGATATCGCTTGTCTCAATGCCTGTGATGCCCATCACCCCGGGAGAAATGGAGCTGACAGATCGGTAGCCTTCCTCCACATTCTGCGCTTCAAGTTCATAGAGATGCCTCGTGATGATTAAATTTTCACAAACCCTTGGTCCAAGCGAATCAGGTGTTACATTCCAGTTGCCTAGGCCTACAACTAGACAACTTGCTGATTTTGATATATCAAGCATTGTTAAAAAACGACTGAACTCCGCCGCAAAAATTTCTTGAACTTTTTGCTGGAGGACAGTGTCCTGGTTCCGAATTCCTTGCACTTCAATCGTTAAATAATTACCGGCCTTTTTACCAATCTGCTCTTCACCTTCCGGCGTTATGTTGACAGAGGAAATCGTTACGCCGTCCTGCTCCCGTTCTTCAACCGTAACGCCGTTTATTTCACGCTGTTGTTCCTTTTCCAATTGATCAACAGCCATTTCAAATGCTTCTTTCGCTAAATCAGTCCTAACTGAAAACCGGCTTAAATCCAATTCATTTTCTTTCAATGGACAAGATACCTCCCTTGCTGGTCGCTTTACCATTCATCTTCTCCGTTCTTGTAACGGTTCATTCACAGAAGAGGGCCGGATTTTTATTTAGCAGAAATCTCCCACTTCTGGAAGTGGTAAAATAAATGCATATGGGTATTCCATTCAGTGGGAGGCAACCCTAGCTGAATAAAGTCAAAGCCTCCGGCGGACGCCACAGATTTCCAGGAAATGTATCGAGCTTAACCTCGATACAATCTGGGCGTAAATACACCAAAGCGCATTTGATTATTGCAATATTAGAGCCCGTTTGGTAAAATACTCTTGTTCTATTGGATAACGAATGGGCAAACCGAAAAGTCTTGGGAGGTGAACGAAATGCCAAACATTAAATCTGCGATTAAACGTGTGAAAATCAATGAATATAAAAACGAACAAAATGCAGCATTTAAATCATCCATGCGTACAGCTGTCAAAAAATTTGAAGCTGCTGCAGCTCAAAATGACGAAAATGCAAAAGAACTGTTCAAAAGTGCAGTCAAGCAATTAGACAAAGCTGTCACAAAAGGAATCATCCATAAAAATACAGCCAACCGTCAAAAAGCGCGCTTGGCTAAAAAGCTCAGTGCCATTACTGCATAATTAAAAACGACCTGTTCAGGGTCGTTTTTTTCGTGGTATAGGAAATGATAAAAATCTATTACCATTTATATGTGCTGCAAATCCCCGCCTGTACTTTTTACGACTTCCCCTTCAAAATTTGCATCAATAATAATTCCACTGCGACTGACCGATCCAGTCCGCCAGTCTTTAATTTGAAGTCGCATTCTGCTATCAAGTCTATGATTTTCTTCAACTCATCGTTTGAAAAGGAAGCCGCATGGGCTGCCGCCAATTTCACTCGATAAGGATGGACCTTCAACAATCCAGCTGCATGCTTTTGATTGTATCCTCTCCCTGTCAACTCCTTTACCTGATAAATGAGTCTAAACTGGCCCGCAATGAGAGATAATATTTTAATCGGCTCTTCGTTTTGTTTCATCAAATCATAATAAATTCGAAAGGTCTCTTCGCTTTCCTTATTGATAAAACTCTCTGTCAAAGCAAACACATTCTGTTCTAAAGATCTTGAGATAAGGCTTTTAACTATTTCTTCAGTGATTAAACCTTCCTCTCCAACATTCAAAGATAATTTAATCAGTTCCTCATTCAATACCATTAAGTCATTTCCGACCATGAACAGCAATATATCAACTGCTGATTCCTCGATTTGCGCATGATGGAATACAGCACGCTCTTTAATCCAGTTTTTTAGCTGAGGTTCGTTAAATGGTTTTGCCTCAAAAACTTCTGCAGTTTTTTTGAGCAGTTTCGTGATTTTTTTCCGTTCGTCCAGTTTTTCATAATCAGCAATGAATACCATTACTGTGTACGGGGCAGGATCGGTTAAATATTTCTCCAGCTTTTTTAAATCATGCTCTACCTTTTCTTTTTGCTTCCCCGCCGTTAAAAATAAAGGATTTTGTAAAATTACCAGCTTTTTTTCACCCATGAACGGATAAGTTTCTGCATCCTCAATGGCAAGCTCCACCGGTGTTTCTCCAAGATCATAAACTGAGTAATTAAATTCTTCACTGTCATTCGTTAACACGTTCGCCATCAGTTTTTGCTTTATGTCATTGATTAAAAAGCTTTGCGTTCCGTATAATAAATATATTGACGAAAATCTTTTGTTTCTAATATTTCTCATTATGCTCATACGATATTCTTCTCACTTTCCTGACTTTAGGCTCAATATTATCGTAAGGAAAGAGAAGAAATTTGACAAGAGGCAAAGGGGGCTTTCCCATAAAAGCCAAAGCCCCCTAATCTATATTGAACGCCTTTAAACGAGGCCTAGGACACTCATTCAAAAGCGGAGTAACGTCCGTAAAGATAGTTTGACCACATGCGAAAAAAGTATATGTGTCAACTCTTGTCAACTGAGGTAAAAGGAAAGTGGATTTTTTTAAAAGCTTCATCTATACTATAGTGGAAATAGGAGGGGTAGTTGTGAGAGAATCTGAATTCGAATTTGAACAAAATGTACAGTCCACGCGTAATGATGCTGTCGATTCAGGAGTTGGTTTCGTAGTATCATTTGTATTCTTCACAGCCATTTTTGTGATTGGCACAGTAATCGAAGTGCTCGGAAAGTAATCTTAAGAAGGCGTGTAGAGAAACAAGTTTTTGTGCAATTATTCATCCAAGAAAGAAGAAGTTTGCGTAAAAGCACGCTTCTTCTTTTTCTTATGGGCGTGTTGAATATCCTCTTTAAGGACTTCACGTCTATCTTATGGTAGCACCGTCTTAAAGGTTCCCCCTTTGGATGTAAATCGAAAGTGGATCGCACCGGACTCATCCGTTCGTAATACTTGTGCATTTTCTGCCTCCAAAATGTCCAGGACTTCAGCATGTGGATGGCCGTACCTGTTTGATTTCCCAGCTGAAATAACAGCATATTCAGGGCTTGTCATTTGAATGAAAGGCTCGCTGGACGATCCTCGACTGCCATGATGCCCCACTTTTAACACATCAACATCCAGATGGCCGTACGCAGATATCATTTCCTGTTCGCCCCCTTTCTCCAAGTCACCGGTAAACAGCCAGCTAAGCCCTCCAAAAGAAGCATACAGAACAATTGAATCATCATTCCCTTCGTATTCATCATCAAATGGATAAATGAAATAAAATGAACCTGATTTATTTTTCCACCTATATCCGGCTTTTACTTCTTTCACCTTTACCTTTTCTTTAAAAGCATGATTTATAATATCCGCCATCATCGGTTTTTTCCAGGAATTTGGACTGATTAAAATTTCACCAATTTTCAGCTCACCAATCAGTTCATCAGCTGCTCCGATATGATCAGCATCACTATGGGTTAAAATTAATTGATCAATCCGACTGATCCCTTTACTCTTTAAAAAAGGAAGGAGCGTATCTCTTCCTACCTTGAACGGCTTCCTTCTCTCCTGCCATTCGGCAACAGGGAAGTCGAGCTGTCCGCCCGTGTCAATCATGTAGACTCCGCGATTGTAAGGAAGCTTGATCAAAATACTGTCGCCCTGCCCTACATCAATGAAAACCACTTCCCCATATGGAGAATACTTCTGGCATACAGAATGAACAGTTAAAATAAGAAGAAGAGGTAAAGCGCATTTTAGAGGAGAGACCTTCCTTTCCCTCAATACGAAAAAAATCAAGATGCCGCCCACAATGAAAATCATGCTGAGAGACGAGGGCTTTCCCGTCAAATGCATTGAATAAGGCATCGATCCGGCTGCTGACGCCATTTTCTCTGAAACATGTACAACCTTGTCAAGAGCTCCAGCCACAAAATCAAAAAACGGTAATTTTATCAAAGAAACAGCGAAAAGCAAGAAAACAGCCGGTAATAAGATGATCGTATAAAACGGCACGAATAACAGATTTGCCGCGATACTGATCAAGGAAAATTCGTAAAAATGATAAGAAAGAATGGGCAATGAGGAAAGCATGGAAATGAGCGATATGTTTAGCATTTGTAAAAGGACATGGTTTTTTTGTTGGAGAAAATAGGCAGATGATACGGTCAATGCAAAGCTGACTGCAAAGGAAAGCTGAAAACCAATATGATAAATCAATAATGGGTCAAATAAAAGAAACAACATGAAACTAAGTGAAAAAATATCCAGTGTGGAGAGCGGAAGCCGCCATCTATTTGCCGATAAAAGCAGAATAGCCATTATGACTGCCCTAATTACAGGAGGGTTGCCGCCACTCAAGACTGCATATACCGGCAGAAGAAAAAGAAGCGTCCAAAAGACGGCCTCTCTCGTCATCCCCACCCATATACACAAAAAGAAAACACTCCCGACAATGATGCCCACATGAAGACCGGATATAGCAAGTAAATGCACCACCCCAAGTTGTTTATATGATTGATCCGCCTCTTCTGAAATAAGCGACCTTTCACCGAAAATGAGTGCAGTGGCATAGGAAGCCAGTTTTTCTGGAAATTCATTCTCAATTACTTGTACGCCTAATGCACGCAAGTTTTGTAAAGTGGCCATCAAAGATGTACCGCTTGAATGGCAATCAAAAGTCGAGATACTGTCCGGCTCAAATATCCAATGGATGTTCATTCTTTTCAAATATTGTCGATAATTAAAAGCATGCTCATTTCGATTGACTTCTGGCAAAACTAATTTGCCATCCATCTTGCAGACAGTCCCGGCACGCAACTTCCTTACCAATTCGTCTTTTTCATTTTCTGTAGGAATTTTATAAAGTAGCATAAATTTTTCTTTTTGAGGAGAAACAGCGACCACTTTGAGTCGATTTCCGTCAATTTGAGGATATTCTTTGAAGGTCAGTACGGCTTGAAGTTCCACAGGAGATGTGTAGTTAGAAACATGTGTAATCTTCGTATACTCACTGGTGAAATAGAATAGCAGCACAAAGACAAAGTAAAGGCTAAGAATTTTGAAGCTTTCACAATAAACAATCCTAATGATCGTGATCGAAAGGACAAGGATTGATAGCAGCTGCAGCTCAAAAGACAGAAGAATGCCCGAGAAAGCTGCCAAAGCCATGAAAACCCATTTTCCTGACATAACTGCCTCCTTTGGTAAAGAAATGATAGGGGCAGTTTCTAGCCCCTATTTTAAAAGGAAAAAAGGATAAAACTTTCATCGTTTTCCTTTATTTCAATGGAAGAATCGTCGCCTAAGATCGCACTTCCTGTAGCAACGCCGACGCACCAACATTCTGTTGGCGCAGTTTGTACGTCACTAAATACGGTGTCTTGCGCTTTTCTTATAGATTTGCATAGGCAAATTTCATGAAAATATCTCTGTCCAGCGGCACCTGTTCCATGTGAACCCCCGCTTGTTCAAACAATTCGATTGCGTGTGGATGATTTTTGTAATTCTCAGCGTAATACACCGCCTCTATTCCAGCCTGAATAATCCCTTTTGTACATTGCAGACACGGGAAGTGCGTGACGTATATTTCCGCTCCATCCGTTGGAACTCCAAATTTGGCGCATTGGACAATCGCATTCATTTCAGCGTGGATCGTCCTGACGCAATGTTCATCAATCACATAACAGCCCTCATCAATACAGTGAACACCGCCAGCGATTGATCCGTTATATCCCCCTGCGATAATCCTATTATCCCTTACGATGGTCGCTCCAACTGTCAGTCTCGTGCAAGTGCTTCGGAATGATAATAAATGGCTTTGGGCCATAAAATACTGTTTCCAAGGTATTCTTTCCATATGCTACTCCCTTTTTGATGTTTTCTTTAGTTTATCGGCTTGTATCTATTTCAGTCAATTGACAGTGATTGATTCCTGCAGCTTTTCAAAAGTTTTTTCCCCTATACCTGATACATTCTGAATATCTTCCACCTTTTTGAAAGGCCCTTGCTGCTCTCGATAGTCAATAATTGCTTGTGCTTTGGCTGGCCCCACTCCTGTAAGGTTCTGAAGCTCAGATAAATCAGCCCGATTAATATTAATTTTTCCTTCTGTCTTTGCAGATGAAGTGTCTGACATGACCGGCAACACTTCATCGACGACCTCTCCTTTTTCTGGTACATAAATGACCATTTCGTCATGGACTTTCTGGGCAAAGTTCACCTGCTTTTCATCGGCTGTTTTTATCAGACCCCCAGCTTGCTCAATGGCATCAAGAATACGATCCCCCTCCTTAGCCTCATAAAGTCCTGGCGCAGAAACAGCTCCTTTCACATCAACAAAGAGAGGGCCGAAAGTTCCCTCCTGTTCTTCTGCTTCAAAAGGCTTCTCCGTATTCTCCCCCATCATTGCTTGTAAACCATCATCATTCTCTGCTTGTAGCTCCTCCTTTGGTTTACTAATAAAAAGAAATACTGCAAGTGCAGCCACGACGCCACCGATTAAAAGCATTTTATATTTCTCTAGCCATATCATTTCATATCGCCAGCCTTTCTTATATGAATATTCTTTCTTATAAAAGCATAGATTGTCAGGAATAGAAAAGTTAAAGGGGGGAACAGCATGAAGGTCGGAATGATTGGAACTGGAAATATGGGAACCATTCTTCTAGAGGCCTTGATCACTGGCGGAGCGGTTTCTCCTTCGGATCTCGTGATCACAAATCGGACAAAATCTAAAGCCGACAGGCTTAAACAAGTGTATAGAGATATTACGGTGGAAAACAGCCCAGACGAAGTCATCAAGCAATCAAATATTATATTTATTTGTGTAAAGCCGTTGGATATTATTTCTTTGACAAAGGAAAAGGCCTCATTATTCAGTGAGGAAAAGTGTCTTGTTTCGATTACCAGCCCCATCCAAGTGCCTTGGCTGGAGCAGCTAGTTGGTTCATCTTGTGCACGAATTATTCCAAGCATCACAAACAGAGCTTTGGCGGGTGTGTCTTTATTTACGTTTGGAAGCAGTTGTAAAAAACAATGGAGAGATACATTGTGGGAGATGTTTTCCAAGGTATCCGTCCCACTTGAAATAGATGAGAGCATTATTCGGGTTTCTTCGGATATTGTAAGCTGCGGGCCAGCGTTTATCAGTTTTTTGACAAGAAGTTTGATTGAAGCCGCTATGGTGGAAACCAAAATTAATGAGGAAACAGCAACAAAATTGGCAGAGAATATGTTGATCGGACTAGGGGAGCTTTTAAAACAGAAGCATTATACATTGCCTACCTTACAGGAAAAAGTATGCGTTAAAGGGGGAATTACGGGGGAAGGCATTGCGGTCATGGAACAGGAAAAAGGAGAAATGTTTGAAAAGCTTTTTCGAGCAACACATAAAAAATTTGCCGATGAAGCTCTTCATATCCAAAAAAAATGTAACTCATAACCTTATATTCTATATTGAAAGCATAATCCCTTCTTTTTTATTCGTCTTGGCGAAAAAAGAAAAGGCCGCAGAGTCGAACCCTGCCCCTCTTGTAGCCATAGGATGTGGGGCGGTGAAGCGATGACCGACAAGCGAGGGGCAAAGCGGCCTATTTTTTTCTGCATGTAAAAAAGATGCGTTGAGATGTTTCTTCCGGAGGAGCATCGCTAAAATCGGCCGTGACGGAAAGAACATCAAAGCCCGCATCCTGAAGCCAGTTTATATAATCACGCATGGGAAAGGTTCTCTGCTGGTGGAACTCTTCGATGCGATCATATCTGCCTGACTCTTCGTCCAAAACAAAGAAGGTCAAATCATGCTCAACCGAATGAGGTTCGTCTCCTGGGAAAGAACTCCATATATAAGCAACTTCCTCCTCATTCCATGTGAACGTCTGATTTAAAAAAATATTCGCTATTTGATAAGTCGAATGGACATCAAATAGAAACAATCCTTCCGGCGCTAAATGACTATGGACATGACGGAAGGTATCCCTTACTTCTTCGGGCGTTGATAAATAATTGAGGGAATCACAAAAAATTGTGGCAATATCGTATTCTGGAAGTCCATCGATTTTGCTCATATCTTGTTGGAACAAGGGAAAAACCACGCCTTCTTTTCCTGCTTTTTCTGCAGCAACAGCCAGCATATCCTCTGACATATCCACCCCTGTCACATCGAAACCCTTTTTGATCAGGCGGATAGACAACGCACCCGTACCGCAGCCTAAATCAAGCACCCGGTTTCCGGGTGCCTGAAAGCGCTCCATTTCCTCGCATAAATATTGGACCCAGCTATCATATGGCGCATCTGCCATCAAATGGTCATATACATACGCTAGCTGTTCATAACTCACGGAGCCAATTCCTTTTGAATATTTTCGATTGGAGCATCTCCCCAAAGTCTTTCAAGATTATAATAGCTTCTTTCATCTCTATGGAACACGTGTGCAATCACATCCCCCATGTCAATCAAAACCCATTTGGCTTCCTCGAATCCCTCTATTTTCTTAACATCAAGGCCCGCTTTCTCTGCGGCTGATTTCACTTCTCGTGCTATCGCCTGAACCTGTTTTTCTGATGTCCCATGACAAATGAGAAAATAATCCGTAATGAGTGAAATCCCTTGCATGTTCAAGACCACAATGTCTTCCGCTTTTTTGTCATCGGCAGCCTTTACCACCGTTTTCAAAAGTGCTTTTGAATCCAAATTTTATCTCCTCCTTATTTTGTAACCATATCGTTATATGCTTCAAATGTGTCAGGAAAGACAGGGGTAGATTTGTCGATTAAAAACTTGATCGTATTTCCCAGCGACTTTCTCAAAGCTTTATCCAAATCACTGTCTGCAAGCATTCTAACTTCATCAAGACCATCAAACTGTCTTCCTGGTTCAATATAATCCGCAATATAAATGATTTTTTCCAAGAGAGACATTCCTGCCCTTCCAGTTGTATGATAGCGGATCGCATTGAAGATATCTAAATCATCAATCCCTATTTCGTCCCGGACCATTATAGCTCCTGCCGGACCATGCCAAAGTTCTGGATGATAATCCTTTAACCGGGGGTCCATCTGATGATGAGAAATGATTTTTTTCAACTCATTGACTGGAAGAAGTTTGGCATAATCATGAAAAATGGCAGCTAGGACTGTTTTCTCAACATTTTCTCCATATTTGACGGCCAGTTTTTCTGCTGTTTCCGCAACCCTTTTAGTATGTTCATATCGCGGACCCGCTATTTTTTCATTGACTATAGTAAAAGCTTGTTCACGATTCATATAAATCATTCTCCTCTATATAACGAATAACCTGATCCGGCAATAAATATTTTATGGACATTCCTTTTTTTATCCGGTCTCTAATCATGGAGGAAGAAATGTCAATCATCGGGACTTCAACAAATTTAACCGGATATGGGCTTTCCAATTTATTATGAGGCCGATTCGTACCGACGAACTGAACAATTTTGACTAACTTCTCAATATTATACCAGTGGGGCAAATATTCCACCATGTCAGCCCCGATAATAAAATAATAGTCATTTTGCGGATTCTTTTCTCTTAATATCTTCATCGTATCATATGTGTAGGAGCGTCCGGCTTGATTTAATTCTATTGTTTCGATAGAAAATTTCGGGTGTCCTTCAATAGCCCTTTCCAGCATGGCGAGTCGATTTTCCGCCGTAGTTCCGGTGTGCCGGTCTTTGTGCGGCGGTTCATGATTAGGCATGAATTTCACTTCATCAAGTCCCAAACGATCCAGTACTTCATTTGCAATAATCAGATGACCCAGATGTAGAGGATCGAACGTTCCTCCCAGGATGCCTATTTTCCTCTTCATCGGATCAACCCTTTACTGGTAACTCTATTTGTTTGTTTTCACGTGATTCCTTATATAGAACGATGATCCTCCCGATGATTTGTACAAGTTCACTATGAGTACCTCTAACTATTTCCTCAGCCACATTCTCTCTATTATCGTCGCAATTTTGAAGGATGCTTATTTTGAGCAGCTCCCGCGCTTCTAATGCATCATCAATCTGTTTAATCATATTTTCGCTTACTCCGCCTTTTCCCACTTGAAAAATAGGCTGGAGATGGTGCGCTTTTGCTCGTAAAAATCTTTTTTGCTTTCCAGTCAGCATGGTGATTCCTCCAAGAAATTAGTCAAAGTTTGTTTCATGCGCAAGACATCTGGTTTAACATTGGTCCATTTTTCAAAAGCCAACGCTCCTTGATAAACAAGCATGCCAAGGCCGTTTTGCGTTTTTGCCCCTTTTTGAGCCGCCTGTTTAAGGAAGAGTGTTTCAGCTGGATTATAAATAATGTCAGAAACAAACGCAGATGACCTGACGCCTTCTAGTGAAATAGGGCTTTTATCTATCTCAGGATCCATTCCTATGGAAGTCGTCTGTATAATCAAGGAGTAGTCTCCAATGTTTGCTTCCCCTTCTTCCAATGTTATCGCTTTTGAATCAGCACGATAAGGCTGGCCTGCAATTAATGCTTCTGCTTTTTGAATCGTCCTGTTACAAATATCCACCCGCTGAACCCCAATAGATAATAAGGTGTAATAGATCGCCTTAGCCGCACCTCCGGCTCCAATCATTAAAGCCCGCTCTTCTGTCAGATTTTCTTTCCAAGCTTGCTTGAGGGACTCCACAAAGCCGGCCCCATCAGTGTTATAGCCGACAAATACATCACCTTCCCTGACAACCGTATTGACTGCGCCGATGGCTTCAGCAAGCGGATCAACCTTATCTAATAATGGAATGATGGCTGTTTTATGAGGGATAGTGACATTAAAGCCGTCAACCCCTATCACTTTCATCCCCTCTACAGCCGCTTTTAAATCCTTCCCTTTTATATGGAATGGATGGTAATAAGCATTGATTCCAAGCTCGTGAAGTTCCTTATTATGCATCGCCGGTGATAATGAATGGGCTATCGGATCCCCGATCACGCCATATAATTTTTTCAATCCAATCATCCTGTCTTTATATAATCAAATGCGCCTTGGCATATTTGCGCCCAGATTTTATCGAGCCTCACTTGTTAAATAAGAGAAGGTCTTAATAAGACCGAAACGCCCTTAGGCGCATACGCTGCAATCTGTGCTCCCTTTTCTTTTAACGTGACCCAACCAAGCCCTGAAAAGACGATATCCATCGTATCATCTTTTAATTTAAATTCATGTCTGATGAGCTCCGGAAAATGTTCAAGCTCCCCTTTTCCTGGAGGCTGCAGCATTTCACCAGCATGCTTCTCATACAGCTCGTCTGCCTTTTCAAGCTTGGTCCGATGAATTTCAATGCTGTTAGCCAAATAGCAAACAACTGGTCTACGACCGCCTTTAATGTAATCAAACCTTGCAAGCCCTCCAAAGAATAATGTCTGGTTTTCATTTAATTGATAGACACGCGGCTTAATTTCTTTTTTAGGCGTAATGATCTTCAAATCTTTTTTACTTACATAGTGTGCCATTTGGTGATGGTTGATAATGCCCGGAGTATCAACAAGACTTTTTCCGTCATCCAGCGGGATTTCAATCATATCGAGCGTTGTGCCTGGCACATGTGATGTGGTAATCACATCGTTCCCGCCCGCAGCAGTCTTAATGATGCGGTTAATAAATGTAGACTTTCCTACATTTGTACACCCTACAACATACACATCTTTTCCTTGGCGAAGAGAATCGATTTTAGCAAGTGCTTCCTGGATTCCGTTCCCTTTCGCAGCACTGACAAGTAAAACATCCAAAGGAATGAGTCCCAATTCCTTCGCCTGCTTTTTCATCCAGTTGATTAATTTATTTTTGTTTGTCGATTTCGGCAGAAGATCCACTTTGTTACCGACTAAAAGAACCGGATTTTTGCCGACAAACCTTTGAAGACCAGGAATCCAGCTCCCATTGAAATCAAAAATATCTATGATTTTAACAATCAGGCTGTCTGTATTACCGATTGCATGGAGAATATCCAGGAAGCTTTGATCCGACAGTTCTACATCCTGCACTTCGTTGTAATGTCTTAAGCGAAAGCATCTCTGGCAAATAATTTCTTCTTTCTCCAATGCGGAGCGAGGCGTATATCCTAGTTCACCCGGTCTATCAGTTTGGATAGCTACACCGCAGCCGATGCAATGTAAATTGCTCACATTCATTCCTCCCATTTAACTAAACCTCTGCGTCTAAAAGTAGACATAATTCTTCTTTCCACCATACGGTTAAACCGTGTAAAAAAACCATCTGACTGGGCAACTGGGACAACGAGAATCGTATAAAACCCGGCACGATTGCCCCCGAACACGTCAGTCAACAGCTGGTCGCCGATAATCACAGTCTCCTCGCGTGATAATCCCATTTCTTTCACAGCTCGCTTAAAAGCTTTTCTGGATGGTTTTTTTGCTCTATGAATAAATGGGATATTCAATGGATTAGAAAAATCTCCTACTCTCTTTTCATTGTTGTTCGATACAATCGTCACTTTCATGTCGTGGCTCTTTAACTCCTCTAGCCATTCAATTAGCTGGGGAGTAGCATAAGGGCGGTCCCATTCAACAAGCGTATTATCCAAATCAGTGATAATTCCTTTTACGCCCTTTGCTTTTAAAACAGCTGGATCTATTGAAAAAATACTTTTCACATACTCATTCGGTAAAAATCGTTTCAACAAATTGTGCACCCCATTATTTCTTCATCATATTTCAATCTTAATCAATCTGCCAAGGAGTTTCAAAATATTACAGGAAGAAAAATATTTCCTAAACTTTTCGACAAATTCCAACACCACGCTGAATTGTGGGTAACTTTATAAACACGGCAAAGTCATCAACGAACAGCTTAAATCCTGTTATAAACAAATTGACCACAAGTTATCCACTATTGATTGTGGATAAAGGAACGCTTGTTCCATCAGCTTTTCTCTGCTAAAGTGAAGTTACAAATAAAAGAACATATCATTTTATTCAATATGCCTTTGCTTTAGAACGTGAATATCTTCTGGAGGTGAAGCTGGTGAAAAAGCTATCCGACGAATTATTGATTGAAACTTACTTTAAGGCAAAAAGATTAAACTTAAATCCTGAATTCATCAGTCTTATGGAAACCGAAATAGAACGCCGTTCATTAGCTCGTCGATCAAAAATGCCTTGCTGAGCAGAGTGATATAAAAAGAGACTAGACAAGTTTTATAAGATTTCTTCTAGGCTGCTTCTTTCGACAAGTTGAAGTAAAGCTTCTTTACGGTTATCTTGAATTCCTTGCGAGTTTACTCCAATGATAACTAGCCCTGCATCTTGCAGTACCATTTAAACTAGATCTTCAGTTTGTGAGATTAAAAATAACAGAAATTTTGATTAATTTTATGATTACTTTAAATAAAGCACCATCCCAGGTGCTTTTTATTGATTTTTTTTGCCTGACAATCTTCCCAGTGACTCTCCCATCCTAACTTCCCCAGACGATTTAACTATATCACCTGGGATAAATGTTCCCTTTTGGAAGAGAAGGATGACTGTCGATCCGAAGGAAAAATAGGCGACTTCTTCTCCTTTTTCCCATTCCCGCTCCGTATTCGTGACAACAACAGAGTTGATAAACATTGCCCCAACCTTGACTACGGAAACGGTTGTCTCTCCAGAACTAATTTCCGTGACGACTCGATGATTTTTCGCCAATACAGAATGTCCAAATTTTAATCCAAACCGATTAACCGGAAACGATTTGCTCCCAAGGGAATAGCTTTTCATCACTTTTCCGCTCACAGGGCTATGAATTCTGTGATAATGAGAAGGACTTAAGTATATAATGATATACGTCCCGCCTTCATATTTTTCAGCTTGATGCATACCGCCGAGCATCTCAGAAATAGAATAAATCTTTCCCTTGACTATTATTTCCTTGCTGGAGGTAATAGTACCCGCGTCTTCTATTACACCATCAACAGGACTAGCGACACTGTCATGGCTGTTATCGATTACTCTTGCCCCTTCTTTCAAGCGTCTTGTGAATAAAGAATGCAAGTTAGAATACGATCGGATATCTTTTGACATTTCGTCCTGATTTATTTGATAATGGGCAGCGTAGGATTTAATCAAAACCCTGCTCATCCCGGAATTTGCAAACTTCCTTAATGCAGACGATATGAATGGTCCATTTGTAAGTTCGATAAAAAAGCGATATAAAGCGGCTTTCAATCCGATTGCCTCCAAACAAATCTTAAATTTATGCTTAACTTTATGAAGAAGAAACCATATAATTAAATAATGAAATATCTATTATACCGAAAAGGAGGAGTGTTATGTTTCTGTCCGATGTCGTTGATCATACGATTAAAAAAATAAAAGCCCAGTCGGCCAATGTCCTGACGTTCACAAACCTAGGACTCGGCGGATTTGCTATCATCGCAGGGACTAATGGTCAGCTTCATTTAAGCCTCCTGCTTATATTCATAGCTGCAATGACCGATCGGTTTGACGGAATGGTTGCGAGAAAGCTTCAAATTGAATCTGAACTTGGAAAACAACTTGATTCCATGAGTGATATCATTTCTTTTGGCGTAGCACCTGCTTTGCTATTATACCAAGGAATTTTAAATTTGTTTGGTTTCCCGGGCGTATTTTTTACAATATTTTATATTGGTTGCGGTGCTTTTCGACTTGCGAGGTTCAATATTTCCGAGAATAACGGCTTTTTTACCGGTCTTCCCATTACAGCGGCAGGCTGTCTGCTTACTCTAAGTTATTTGGCAATTCCTTACCTCCCATCATTTTCTTTCTTGTTCATCACTCTCGTTCTATCACTTCTAATGATCAGCACGTTTTCATTGAAAAAAGTATAAGAAAAAGCCAGTTTCGCTTTTGGCCTCGCGGAACTGGCTTTTTCTTTACTTTTATTTCATATTTTTCTCTGACTTTTTTATCTTTTTTTCTTTTAAGAGGTATTCCTGAAAAATAGCTCCACCTTCATAAATCATTCTCTGTACTTCCAATTCGTATTGTTCGCATCCATAGTTGTTGCTAAGCAAATTACTCCAGACCTCCCTTGACTTTTTTAACCTCCTTTTTCGTCTCCCTGCAAATTTTTCATCTTATCTTTTTCTGCTCTGTAAAATTCATGGAACATCTTCATAAGAGCCCTTTTTTCAATTCGCGAGACATAGCTCCTTGAAATACCTAATTCTTTGGCAATCTCCCGCTGTGTCCGTTCCTTCTCAAGATTCAGGCCAAATCTGCCGATAATCACTTCTCTTTCCCTTTCATCTAGTACGTCAATATACTCCTTGATTTTTTCCAGTTCCATATTTAGCTGAATCGTATCAAAAATATCCTCTGCATCAGATTTTAATACATCAATTAATGAAATTTCGTTTCCTTCTTTATCCTGCCCGATCGGATCATGCAGAGAAATGTCCTTGCGTGTTTTTTTGAGGGCCCGTAAGTGCATAAGAATCTCATTTTCTATACATCTCGCTGCATATGTGGCAAGTTTTGTTCCTTTTCCGAATGAGTAGCTTTCAATCGCCTTGATTAACCCGATGGTGCCGATTGAAATTAGATCCTCTGAATCTTCCCCAGTATTTTCAAATTTCTTCACAATGTGGGCGACAAGCCGGAGGTTATGCTCGATCAATATGTTCCGTGCTTCTTCATCTCCTTCCGCCATTCTCATTAAGTATTTTTTTTCATCTTCCGGAGAAAGCGGCTGCGGAAATGCATTGTTCTTTACATACGACACAAGGAAAATAAGTTCTTTGAACAGCAAGCCGATAGCCGTCATAATTCCCGACAAATGCTCACCCCCCTGATGTAATGACCCACTGATTACATGTATATGATGATCAAAAAGGACAATTGCTTGTCTAGCGAAAATTATTCTTGTTCATAAGGGGTTTGTTATGAAAATCGGGTTATTTATCATATAATGAAAAGACATTTCTAGAGGAGGGGAAAGCTTTTGATTCCAACTACATATTCAATGACATGGAATCTGGATGATTTTTTTCCTGGAGGTAGTTCATCCACAGAATTTTTTGCTCATTTGGAGAAAGTGAAAGCCGACATTGAGTCGTTTGAAAAAAGCATAAAAGCTTGGGATGCTGCAAGCAGCAAAGATACAGATCTGGTTCATATATTGGAACAGTTTCAAAAAGCTGATTTGGGACTTGAGCAAGCAGAGTCTTTTGTATCCTGCCTTCAGGCACAAAATATGGACGATGTAAAAGCGAATGAATTAAGAGGTATTGTGACTTCATTAGCTTCAAATTTTGGTACGGCATTGACACATTTAGACAAAGCCTTTGTAAAAATCGACGAATCGAATTGGCAGAAGCTGATTGAACTGGAGCCTTTACAGGAATTGCAGTTTGTTTTAAATGAAAGGCGCCGCCAAGCAGCGGAAAAACTGTCAAAAGAAGAGGAAACGATCATTCATGAGTTGGCTATAGATGGCTACCATGGCTGGGAAGAAATGTATGATGCGATTGTTAGCCAATTAAGCATTCCTTTTAAAGAAAATGGCAAGGAAGTCCAGCTATCAGTCGGTCAGGCCCAAAACAAGTTTTCGAGCCATGACAGGGAAGTACGTAAACAGGTATTTACTGAATGGGAAAAAGCTTGGGGTAAACAAGCAGAACTCCTGTCCACCACTTTAAATCACCTATCCGGATTTCGCTTAGCCGTTTATAAGAAACGCGGCTGGAACGATGTTTTGCAAGAAGCATTGGAATACAATCGTATGGGTAAAGAAACGCTGGATATTATGTGGAAAGTGATTTCTGACAACAAAAAGCCTTTTGTTGAATTTCTTGAAAGAAAAGCTCATCTGCTTGGTATGGAGAAATTAAATTGGCATGATCTGGATGCACCAATCACAGATTCGGCAAAAACGTATAGCTATCAGGAAGGCGCCGCTTTCATCATCAATCACTTCAGAGAATTTGGCAGCGAGCTTTCCCATTTTGCTGAAAAAGCATTTCAAGACAAGTGGATCGAAGCGGAAGATCGCCCTGGGAAGCGTCCAGGAGGATTTTGTACGTCCTTTCCCTTGAGCAATCAGTCGAGGATTTTCATGACATACTCAGACACATATGAAAATGTTTCAACTCTTGCCCATGAATTGGGCCATGCTTTCCATACTGATGCCATGAAAGATGTTCACCCTCTAAATTGCCATTATGCTATGAATGTAGCGGAAACTGCCTCGACTTTCGCAGAGACGATTGTGGCGGATGCAGCGCTCAAGCTGTCTAAAAATGATAGAGAGAAGCTTGCCCTTCTTGAAAGCAAGATACAAAATTCCATTGCCCTGCTTATGAACATCCATGCCCGCTTCCTCTTTGAGACACGCTTTTATGAAGAGCGCAAAAAGGGAATGGTGAGCACTGCAAAGCTGAATGAAATGATGGAGGATGCGCAGAAAGAAGCCTATGGCGATTCACTTGGACAATATCACCCGCACTTTTGGGGTTCTAAGCTTCATTTTTATATTACGGATGTTCCTTTCTATAACTTCCCCTATACGTTTGGGTATTTATTTTCACTCGGCATCTACGCCCATGCAAAGAAAGAAGGGAAAGACTACGAGCAAAAGTACATTTCACTGTTGAAAGACACTGGAAAAATGACTGTAGAGGAGCTTGCGAAAAAACATTTGGGAGTAGACTTAACGAAAGCAGAGTTTTGGCAAGCTGGCGTTGATCTTTGTATAAAAGATGTAGAAGAGTTTCTCAGCATGACAGAATAATGGAAAAGCCGAAGGAGTCCTATTTGACCCTTCGGCTTTCTATTACTTTTCCAGCATTTTGATCATTTCTATCACAAGATTTGCTGAATTGACTGCGGCTTTGGTAATGAATTTATCAAACGAAATCTCCGATTTTTGACCGGCAATGTCTGATAAAGATCTGATGATGACAAAAGGAATATCGAATTGATGTGCGACTTGGGCAATGGCTGCCCCTTCCATTTCCACTGCCTGAATATCAGGGAACTTTTCCCGGACAAATTGAACTTTATCCGGATCGCTCATAAACGTATCTCCAGTGGCAATCAGCCCTTTAATGGACTGGACCCCCTCAACCGACCTTGCCGCTGTCTCAGCAATTTCTATCAACCGATCATGTGCTTTAAAAGCTTCCGGAAGCTGCGGCACTTGGCCATACGCATAGCCAAAAGCAGTTACGTCGACATCATGGTGACGGACTTCACTAGAAATGACGAGATCACCAATGCTCAGTTCAGGGTTATATCCTCCAGCAGATCCCGTATTGATCACGGCATACGGCTTGTATCTCTCCAGTAAAATGGCAGTAGCCACGGCTGCATTCACCTTACCGATTCCAGACTTTGATAAAATAATGTCTTTATCGTTTAACTTACCTATGAAATATTCACATTGGGCCACCTTTTCTACCTTTTGTACATCCATTTTCTCGCGCAGAAGCTCAACCTCTTCTTCCATCGCCCCGATAATTGCTATTTTCATTCCCAAACTCCCCTATGTTTTTATAAAGATTGTCCGCTACCTGCACAATACAGGTTACAAAGGCGGTTTATCTCATTGCATCTGTTTTAAGCCGTAAGTCTGATTTATCTTCTATCATTTTGAATCAGCTTTTTCACTTCAACAGGTTTCCAGCCTTCGCCGTCTACCCATTCGATATAGACACGATACGTATCATCGCTCCCCTTTGCTGATACTGTCAGTTCTGCCTGTTTTTCTGGATTGTCGCCGCCTGTAACCCACCAGGCAGTCATATTGTCTACCGGAATGTCAACAGCGTACGCAGCGGCCTTGAGTTTCTCATTCCAGTCAGTTGTTCCCATATTATAAGAAGATTGATGACCGCTCCCCTGGTCAGTTCCAATCGGTTTCCAAGCGGAATTGACTAATACCTTCTCAACATTCGCTTCATCACTTTCCCTTTCTTCCACTTTGCCGTCTTCCCTGTCCTGTTCATCAGCTGGCTCATCTTCTTTTTTGTTCGTCTGTACGTTCTTATCCTCGGCCGGCTGATCCATTTTCTTTGTTTCTTCGGAATTCGATGGGCTTTTCTGCTTGTCAGTATTGTCTCCTCCGAAAAAAATGTTACCTCCGACAACTAAGATTAGAATGATGACAACCGCAATAAGCGTATTTAAAATAATGTTCGTTTTTCTCCGTTTTGCACGGAGAGCAGAACGTGATTTATCATCCTTGAAATCAATCGGCATTAAAAATCCCTCCCCGTCATTGTACCTATAATATCATGGACAGGGGAAAACATGCATCCATTTTTCACCTTGAAGAATCGCTATGAAGAGCATCCCGTTTGTTTTTCTCATTAATCATCTGCACGATATCAGCAAATAACGGATTGACTCCTCCTTGATCACCAGGCACATTTACGTTCACAGTGACCAGCACATATTGCGGTTCATCGAACGGAAAATAACCTGCAAACCATTTGTGATGGAGCTGCTCCCCTTCATGAATGACGGATGTTTCCGCTGTCCCCGTTTTTCCAGCGACCTCATAAGGAAGGTTCTTCAGAAGGCTGCCCGTTCCTTCAGGATCAGTCACCACTTTTCTAAGCAGCTGCTGCAATTTAATGGCAGCATATGGTGATATCTGGTCTCCATCAGACTTTTGCTCATCAAATGATGCCATTGTCGTTCCATCACCGTATTGGATCTCAGAGACTGCTCTTACCGACCTTTTCTCCCCGCCTCTGGCAATCACAGCCATCATATTTGCCACCGACAACGGAGATAAGCGCACTTCCTGCTGGCCAATCCCTGTTTGTGCGATAAAGTTCTGATCTTTTCGGCTTTCATTATCAGCAAAGACCCTTCCAATATCATGTTCAAATTGCTTAAATTCACTTAATTGGAATACATCTCCTTGCCAGGATACGGCTTCAAGCAAACCAAGCTTGCGAGCATAATTTTCAAGTATCATCGGGTCTTTTTCCATTAAGCGTCCAGCTAACTCAGCAAAGGTTCGATTGCAGCTCCGGGCAAAGCTTTCCTCAAAATTAAGGCTCCCGAGATTTCGTTCTGCCGGGTCTCCTCTAATATCCAAATCACAGCGGAATTGTTCTTTGTCTTTTACAACCCCTTCCTCGATTGCTGCCTCAGCTATGACAGTCTTAAAGATAGATCCAGGAATAAGCTGCCTGAACATCATATTCCTCGATCCCTCGTCAAAATAAGGATCTTTGCTGTTGATATGAGGCCTAGAGGCCACTGCTACAATATCGTTCGTTTTTACATCAAGCAGGATGGCTCCCCCATTTTGAATGTGATGTTCATTCAACAGTGATTCAATCTCTTTTTGCAAGATTTGGTCAATTGTCGTTTTTACCTGCAAAGGAAAAAATGGGTTTGCTTGTCCCGCATACTTCACATCAATCCCAAATAAAGGATTTCCAATCCCATCAACATGGTAAACAAATTTGGTTTCTTTTTCGGCCTGTAGAAATTCATCAAATGATTTTTCTAAGCCTGTAAGGCCGACCGATTTATTTCTCCAATCTTTATCAGGATATCGGTTCTTAAACATCTTTTCATTCTCACCGTAAATGCCGAGAAATTGGGCGGCAGGCGGCTGCTCGGGAAATATTTTCTTCTTAACGGCAAATACTCCAGGAATCTGAAGTTCGTTAATCTCATCAGCTTGCTGCTCTGTTAGTAATAAGGGTTCTTCTCCCCCTGCAACGATTGGTTCCTTCGCTGCTTCCACCTGACTCTTAAGGTCCCGGTGGGAGATGTTCAAGATTTTGGCAATCTGCGTACTATTCCAGTCCATCTTTTTGATAAAAGGAAAGAGTACCAAGACAGACTTTTCTTCGTAGGAAATCGGCTCTCCTTCCCTGTCAAGAAACTGTCCCCGGCCATCATCTAATACGAGCTCGTGTGTCCTTTGTTTGACGCTTTCTTTAATTAAATTCACATGGTACGCAGAAAAGTTTTCAGCTTGAAATAACTGTATCTGCATTAACCTTCCCAGAAGGCCTGCCATCATCATAAAAATAAGAATAGATATGAACAAAACACGTTTTTGAAGCATTTTAAGCACCTCTTTCCCATTGTTGCCGCCTAGAGAAAGAGATATAACCAGCAGTAAGAATTCCTTGAGAAATAGTGTACTGTATTAAGCTTAGTAACAGGAACATCTTCGTTCCATAAAAAAACACGGATAAGCCTGTTTTTGAGGCCTCCGTGTTTGGATTTAGCTGATAGAAACGATTCTAACGCGCATTTCGCCGCCAGGAGTCTGACAAGTTACTTCTTGATTGACTTTTTGTCCCATCAAGCTTTTGGCTATCGGTGAATCATTAGAAATCTTACCCTCGAATGGATCAGCTTCAGCACTTCCAACTATTGTGTAAGTTTCCTCGTCCCCATCAGGGAGTTCTTTAAAAGTAACCGTTTTCCCGAGGCTCACTTTATCAGAATTAAGATCATCTTCTTCAATGATTTTGGCATTTCGGATCATATTTTCTAAAGTTGTGATCCTTCCTTCAACAAATGCCTGCTCCTCTTTGGCAGAGTCATATTCCGAGTTCTCCGAGAGATCCCCAAAACTGCGGGCAACCTTAATCCGTTCCACGACCTCTTTTCTGCGGACAGATTTTAAGTATTCAAGTTCTTGCTCCAATTTTTCTTTTCCGGCTTCTGTCATATGAAATTCTTTTTCTGCAGCCATTACCCTTCACTCCTTATAAATTCCCTTATCCAGCATTATGGATTATTCAATCATGAAATACGTGACAGCGCGCCACATAGAGGGCGCGCTATCTTTTCATAATAGTTCTTTATATTATTATCTATGTCATCATATTACAAAAATGATTTTAGTTCAAGGGTACTACACCAGTTTTGCACATGATCATCGCTTTTTACTGACCGCAAGCCCATCCCCTACTGGAATGATAGTTGTAATATATTCGTCATGCTCCATGAGATAATTGTTGAATTCTTTCATCTTTCTGGCAAGACTTCGAAAGCGCCTCTGGTCAACGGTCTCTGCAGCAACATATCCCCTGAATAAAACATTGTCAGAGTATATACATCCCCGAGTAGTCAGCATTGACCCGTACATATTAAAAAATTTCAGGTATTGGCCTTTTGCTGCATCAATAAAGATGGCATCATAAGGTCCCAACTCCTTCACTTTTTCAAGTAGTTCCAAAGCATCGCCTTCCAGAATATTGATTCGATCAGCTTTACCGGCTTCCTGAATATATTTTCTTGCCTGTTCCGCTCTATCGGGATCTATTTCGATCGTAACGATTTCTGCTTTAGGCAGGGCCTCTGACATCCTCAATGCAGAATAGCCGATCGCTGTTCCAATCTCCAATATTTTGGCTGGATTTTGCATCCTCATAAATTGTAGCATCACATCAATGGCTGTCTGCTCCATAATGGGAATACGTTCTTTTTCCGCTAGACTCTCCATCTCTAGGAAAAGCTCATTTCGGGCTGGAAGCAGGGACTCAATATATTGGCTAATGGATTGACTCATAGGTCCACCTACTTCCTTTTATCCGTAATGTATTTAGCTTTTAACTTATTATGCTCTTTTAATGTTTTAGCATAGTGGACTTCCCCAGTGCCATGTTCAGCCAAAAAGTATAAATATTTGCTGTCTGCCGGATTCAAGGCAGCTTCAATGGACGTCTCACCCGCATTGGAAATCGGGCCTGGAGGCAGACCTTTAACTTTGTATGTGTTATATGGTGACTCTACCTCAAGATCTTTATACATTGTTCGTTTCTTATGCTTACCCAACGCATATAATACAGTAGGGTCTGTCTGAAGTGGCATATCCTCTTCCATGCGATTGTGGAAAACACTCGAAATCAAATGTCTGTCCGCTTTTGCCGTTGCCTCTTTTTCAATCAGGGAAGCCATCGTCAATAACTCATGGATATTGATGTCCTTTTCCTCTATCTTCTTGGAAAACTTCACTACGACTTCCTGCGTTTTTTTGATCATTGGATCAATAATCGTTGCGATAGAAGGATTTTCCTCATAATAGGAATAAGTTGCTGGATATAAATATCCTTCCAACGGATGCTTCACTTTACTGCTAAACGAATCTTCCGTTAAGAGCTCTGGATATTTTTCACTAAATAGCTTTACAGTCTCTTCACTATCAAGATCGTTCAATATCTTATCCTTGGAGCCGCCCGTCTGCTTGGCAATTAATTCTGCAATCTGATCTAAGGAATATCCTTCAGGTATCGTCAGCTTAAATACCGCTTTTTGGGCCAGCATACCGGTTTGCAGGTTTTGTGAGATTTCCTTTAATGACATAGATGGAGAAAATGTATAGGTCCCTGCCTGAAAACCTGATATATTATTGAATTTAACATAGTACTTGAAGACAGAGGCATTTTTAATAACTCTTTTATCCTCAAGCAGTTTGCCGATGGAAGTTGTTGAAGATCCGATTGGAACCTCCACTTGGATTTCCTTTTTACTGTCTGAATCTACTGGTTTAAGAGCAGACTTTATATATATATAAATCCCCAGTGCCGCTATTAAAATCAGAGCACTGCAAGTTAGCGTGATAATAGCAACAATTTTCCTTATAATAACCGCCTCACTCCTTTTTTCGAGCAAATTCTCTCTCATTGCGGCTGCTCTAGCCTGCTTGTCTATTTTTTCCTGCCCCTCTTTTGTCATTAAGCCGGGCCCCCTCCCGAGACTGCTGTTATTTTGTTTGCACACCACAACTATTATACAATAATTTTAAAAAACGTCAGCGAAAAACCTCGGATTTTCATTTTATCAAAAAATTCGCCGACCCTGGAATCCCCGGATCGGCGAACTTTTATTACTCCTCTTCTTCAGCAAGAAAAGTGTTAAGCATTTCTTCTATCATTTCCCACTCTTCGTCAGTTTCAATTGGTTGCATATTTCCGTCTTCTCCATTTTCATTTGAAGTATAGGAAGACGCATGAATTTCAATCTCCTCGTTTTCACCATTGTCTGAACCGGCTGGATAATACAGGACATACGATTTGTTGAATTCATCTGAGTCAAATGTAAAGAGGACTTCAAATAATTCTTCGTTTCCTGCTTCATCCACAACTGTTATATAATTTTCACCATTTTCCATTAGTCATCACCTCATAATTGTTGGCTATCCAAAAAGCCTTGTAATATCATGACAGCTGCCATTTTATCAATGACCTTTTTTCTTTTCTTTCTGCTGACGTCCGCTTCTAGAAGGACCCTTTCAGCTGCCATTGTGCTTAGTCGTTCATCCCATAACTGGACAGGCAGCTGAAATCTGCTTCTCAATTCTTCAGCATAAGCCATCGAAGCTTCTCCGCGTGGACCAATCGTATTATTCATATTTTTCGGCAGACCGACAATGATTTGTTCAATACGGTATTCTTTAATAATCTCACCAATTCGTTCGAATCCAAACTGGTTTCTATCTTCATTGATCGATATTGTCTCAATGCCCTGAGCGGTCCAGCCCATTTCATCGCTGACTGCAACGCCCACTGTCCTCGAGCCAACATCAAGGCCCATAATCCTCAAAACTCACTTCTCCTCACGATGCTGCTTTAAATAGGACTTCACCAGCTCTTCGATGATTTCATCCCTTTCCAGCTTTCTCATTAAATTACGTGCATCCTGATGCCTTGGAATATAGGCAGGGTCACCAGAAAGCAAATAACCGACGATTTGGTTAATGGGATTATATCCTTTCTCCTGAAGAGCCCCGTATACGTGCAGCAGAACTTCTTTGACATCATGCTCCATTGGGTCATCATAAAACTCAAACCGCATTGTTTTATCAAAAGAGCTCATTTACAACACCTTCTTTCAAAACTTGCGTACAGGATTGGCCCGCTGTAAAACATTACCTTCATTGTACATGATTTGAAGCTGGAATCAAACGGATTTTATCCATTCACTTACATAAGCTAGAGCAGATTCCAATTGATCAGGGTTTTTCCCACCAGCCTGGGCCATATCCGGACGTCCTCCGCCGCCTCCACCACAGCGGGAAGCCACTTCTTTAACCAATTTTCCAGCATGATATCCTTTTTCCATTAAATCTTTTGTAACTCCGGCAATAATATTCACTTTTCCATTTTGTGTAGACCCGAGCACGACGATTCCCGAGCCGAGCTGTTGTTTTAAATCATCGCCCATATTTCTCAGCGTGTTCATATCAGCGCCTTGGACAGTGCTCGCAATGAATTTGATGCCTTCCACCTCTTTAGCTTTTTGGATAAGGCTTCCAGCTTCTACATGTGCAAGTTTTGCTGTGAGAGATTCATTTTCCCTTTGACATTCTTTTAATTCCAAAAGAAGAGCTTCCGTTTTTTCTTGCACTTGGTCTGGTTTTGTTTTTAACTTGTCTGCGACATTATGCAGTTCATTAACCTGCTCATTCATGAAGCGGAACGCATGCTCACCCGTTACGGCTTCTATCCGACGTGCACCAGCTCCAATACCACTTTCCGTAATAATTTTGAACAGCCCTATTTCTGCCGTATTTGAAACATGACAGCCGCCACATAATTCAAGACTGGCTCCAGCTGATACAACGCGGACTGTATCACCGTATTTTTCGCCAAATAAGGCCATTGCTCCCATTTGCTTTGCTTCTTCCAAGCTTGTCAGCTTTGTCTGAACCACATGATTGGCCCAAATTTCACGGTTTACTTTCTCTTCAACTTTTTCTAGCTCTTCTTCTGTTACCGAACCAAAATGGGAGAAATCAAAACGGAGCCTTTCCGGTCCAACATATGAACCAGCCTGATTGACATGTGTTCCCAGAACATCTTTTAATGCCTTATGCAGTAAGTGGGTTGCCGTATGGTTTTTGATGATTTGGCCCCGCATTTTCTCATCAACCTCTGCCTTCACTTCACTGCTAGTTATGACTGTGCCTTCTTTAATCATTCCTGTATGAAGATTTTGGCCGTTTGGTGCTTTGATGACTTTAGTCACTTCGATTTTTAGACCAGGTCCACTGACTACCCCATGGTCTGCAACTTGTCCGCCGCTTTCTGCATAAAAAGGCGTAACATCCAATAAAAATTGAATTTCCTCCCCTTCTTCGGCTTTCTCAGTGATTTCACCATCTTTTAAAATGGCTAGAACAACCGAATCTGTAACAAGGCTGTCATAGCCGACAAATTCACTGCTGACTGTCAATTCAGCTAGGGTGCTGTTTTGAACTTGCATAGAATCCGTTTCGCTCCTAGCAGAGCGCGCTCTTTCCCGTTGCTTTTCCATTTCTTGTGCAAAGCCTTCATGATCGACTTTTAACTGCTCTTCTTCCGCATATTCCTCCGTCAATTCCACAGGGAAACCATATGTGTCATAGAGCCTGAAAACATCTTCTCCGGAAATCATATCTTTTCCTTCAACTTTTGCTTTTTTAATCAATGAAAACAAGATTTCCAATCCATCATTCAATGTTTCATGGAAACGTTCCTCTTCATTTTTGATCACCCGCTGAATAAAGTCTATGTTCTCCAATACTTTCGGATAGAAATCTTTCATGATTTCACCTACCACCGATACAAGACGGTACATGAATGGTTTTTCAATCCCCAATTCTTTCCCATAGCGTACAGCCCTGCGGAGAAGCCTCCTTAATACATATCCACGGCCTTCATTTGAAGGCAGAGCCCCATCACTTACAGCAAATACAACTGTCCGTACATGGTCCGCAATGACCTTGAATGCTGTATCCAGTCCTGCATTTTCGTAAGCCTTACCGGAGAGCTTTTCAGTTTCCTTGATAATCGGCATAAATAAATCTGTCTCAAAATTAGTCGGTACATCTTGAACGACAGAAGCCATCCGCTCCAGCCCCATACCCGTATCAATGTTTTTCTTGGGAAGAGGCGTGTAGGTTCCGTCTGGATTGTGATTAAACTGTGAAAATACAAGGTTCCAGATCTCAAGATACCTTTCATTTTCTCCACCCGGAAACAATTCCGGATCATCTGGATCGTCCCCATATTCGGGACCTCTATCATAAAAGATCTCCGAGTTTGGCCCGCTCGGCCCTTCACCGATATCCCAGAAGTTCTCCTTAAGACGGATAATTCTTTCTTTGGGCAAACCGATTGTCTGATTCCACAGTTCAAAAGCTTCATCATCTTCCGGATGGATCGTTACAGACAATTTTTCGGGATCAAATCCAATCCATTTTTCATCTGTCAAAAACTCCCATGCCCATTCAATCGCTTCTTTCTTGAAATAATCCCCTATGGAAAAATTTCCGAGCATTTCAAAAAATGTATGATGCCTTGCTGTTTTTCCGACATTTTCAATGTCATTTGTCCGGATGGACTTTTGGGCATTGACTATTTTGGGATTCTCTGGAATCTCCCTGCCATCGAAATATTTCTTCAGTGTTGCAACACCACTGTTGATCCATAGCAAAGAGGGATCGTCATGCGGAATAAGGGAAGCACTAGGCTCCACTTTATGTCCCTTCTCCTGAAAAAAATCCAAAAACATCTGTCTAATTTGTGAGCTTGTTAGTTTTTTCATGATTTGTCCTCCTTATACGAAATAAAAAAGCTTCTCCCCAGCCAGGGGCGAAGCTTAGACGCGGTACCACCCTGATTTAGCAAAGAATCATACTCTGCCATCTCTCAGGACCTTAACGCGGTAAACGGCAGGCTTTTAACTGCACTCCGGATTAGCTCATTATTACTCTTCATCTAGAATTTCTTTCAGCCACGGAAATTCCTCTCTTTGGAAACGAAAAAATCGTCGCTCAGATGGGCAGTAATAAGAATGGATCCTTCTTCGTTTTTCAAGTATATTAGCTACTAGAAATTATAGGTAATAGAAAAATCTTTGTCAATCTTAAGTCTGTTTTACCTTAATAAAGTAATCGCGTGAATGAACAACAGCCACCTTGACAATAGCCAAAAGAGGAACGGCGACGAGCATTCCGATCACCCCTCCAGCTTCTCCACCTATAATTAAAGCGGCAATGATAAAGAGTGGATGAATATTAATTGATTTCCCAACTATATATGGCGAAAGGACATTCCCCTCCAATAATTGCAGCAAAATAATGACTCCAACTGACATCATGGCCAGCTTGACTGAGCTAAGCAAAGCGAGAGCCGTGACGGGTACAGCTCCGATAACCGGGCCAAAATAGGGAATAATATTTGTAAAAGCAACTATAGAACCCATAATAACTGGATAATCCAATCCTATCAGCCAAAATAAAAGACTAGAAATCGTTCCAATGATCACACAAACAAGGAGCTGCCCACGAATATATCCTCCTAGAGAAATATTCACTGCAGCAAGAAATTCCTCTCCTTGCTTCCTCCATCGCTTCGGTGTCATATACCACACAGCCTGTTTAATTAGATCAAGATCCTTTAATATGTAAAAAGAAACGAACGGAATGACAGCCAAAATAAAAATAAAGTTGAAGAGTCCTTTGAAGATGGACATCATCTTTTCCAAAAATTTATTCAACCATTGTTCAAAATCATCAACGCGTCCTTCGATTTGAGCCTGTATTCCATCCGGCCATCTCGAAGTCGATTCATGCAAGTCTTTCACAAGCCCTTTATAATGCCCTGCCAATTCAGGTACATGGTTTGAAAAATGACTAATCTGATCAATCAGAACGGGAATACCCATATAAAGAGCATAGCCCAACCCACCAAAAAACAACACATATATCGCAAGAATCGCAACAATCCGATTGATGCCGAGCATCTCCATTTTCTCGACAATCGGATAAAGCAGATAAGCAATAAAGCCACCAATAACAAATGGCAGCAGTCCAATACACACAATCGTGAAAACAGGTTTCCATAGGGGTTTTATCAACAAAAAGCAATAAAGAATAATAAATAACAATAACACTATCGCCAAATTGTATATTAAGCGGTGCCGCTTTTGCTTCAACATGTTCCCTCCTACGATTAGTGTGTCATTTTTTATCAATTTTTAATCGAAAGGAAAGAAAAAACAGAAGAATAAGCGTCTTCTCCATTGAATCGAATACCCATATGCATTCTCACATACAGAAGATAAAGTAAAATCAAGAGGCTACCTTCTGAAGGCAGCCTCCTAACTCAATTTTCGTTCCCGTTCGTCGAACAAATCATCCAAGGAACTCAAGGTACCATCTTCTTCCACCTGGTGGGTATAGATGATTTCCTTCCCAATGGAAAGTTCTATGAAGCAATTCCAGCAATAGTACTGATTGACTCCAATTTTACCAAGGTCTTTGCTTTGACAATTCGGACATTTCATCATGGGCATTGCCACCTCGTTGGTTAATGGCCGACACGATGATGGCATCCTTTCCCATATTGGGGGGATCGAGGGTTCGGATTACCCGCTTTCCTTCCGTTATATCTGAGAAAAAACCATCAGTCAGCTCGTACCCAACGATTGTGCCCTCTTTTTCCAAAAAATATACATCATCCAGCAAGCCGAGTTGTTCGCCATGCGGCGTCATTGTATTTTTTTTAGCTAATGGACGGCCATGATGCATCGTATATTCATGATCCATCTCTCGATATTTGGAGTATTGCCCATTGCTATCAAGTATAATCCCATCCTCACCAAAGGATGAAACAGACTGAACGGGAACGCGTACCTTTTTACCGATAAGCCCTTTCATCTGCAGCAAAAGATCTGTTACCAGTCCCTCTTCGCCTATGCAAATATCGCAAACCTCGCCAAGTATTTCTCCACTTCGGTCATAGACCGACATGCCTTTCAATAAAGAAAATGTCCGCAAAAGAAACACCGCCTTTTTCGAACATTTTTATTGTCTGCTCAATCGAGGAAATCATAAGGTGAAACATTTTCCATGCCAATCATAGGATTAGTCATGAAAAGCTTGTCTTCATACGACAGGTCCTCTGGCTCATGATTCAATTGTTGTGCTTCAACAGCAGGCTGTAGTTTTTCACCTGCCAGCTTCTCACGCAATGTGGTTTGTCTCTTTTGGTCGTCCTCTCTTTCTATTCCAGTACGAAAGGCACTTTCTTCTCCACACAGAATAAGAAATTGCCTGCTCCGTGTGATGGCTGTATATAATAAATTGCGTCGAAGCATCCGATAATAGTTCCTTACAACTGGAAGGATGACAATCGGGAACTCGCTCCCCTGTGATTTATGAATAGAGCAGCAAAAAGCATGAGTAATCTGATTAAAATCCTGGCGCATATATGTGACTTCTGTTCCCTCAAAAGAAACGATAATCATATCCTGCTTTTCCACATTTTCATTTGCATACAAGATCGAAATAATTTCTCCGATATCACCATTAAAGACATTTTTTTCCGGTTGATTGACAAGCTGCAGCACCTTATCTCCTATCCGGAATTTCGTTTCCCCTAAAACTATTTCCTTATTTCTTTTTTCTTTTTTCGGATTAAAAACTTCCTGCAAAATTTTATTCAAGTTATCGATTCCGGCAGGCCCTCGGTACATAGGAGCTAATATTTGAATATCCTTGGCCGTGTAGCCTTTTGTGATAGCATTTTTTACGACTTGCTCAACAGCATCCCCTATTTGCGGTGCTTGGCATTTGATAAACGACCTGTCTTTTTTCTGAACTGTAATATCAGAAGGGGTTTTTCCATTTTTTATTTCGTGTGCCAGTTCCACAATCGACGAACCGTCTGCTTGACGATAAATGTCAGTCAGTTGGACAATTGGAAGGGTATTGGAGGCTAAAAGATCTTTCAGCACTTGTCCTGGTCCAACGGAAGGTAGCTGATCCTCATCCCCTACAAGAATAACCTGAATCGTGTCAGGAAGCGACTTAAAAAGCTGATGGGCAAGCCACGTATCCACCATCGACATTTCATCAATGATGATGATTTTCCCCTCAATCTCTCGTTCTCCTTCGGTATCTAAGTCCTCTTGACCTGTCATGCCCAATAGCCTATGGATGGTCATCGCTGGGAGCCCGGTCGACTCGGCCATCCTTTTGGCTGCACGGCCGGTAGGGGCTGCCAAGACAAACGGAAACACATCTTCCCTTCTATAGGCATGGATATCCAGGGAACAGCCATGAAGCTCTGCATACAGTTCCACAATTCCTTTGATAACGGTTGTCTTCCCGGTTCCAGGGCCGCCTGTCAAAATCATCAATGGACTCGTTAAGGCTGTTTGAATCGCTTCTTTTTGGGAGGGGGCATACTGGACACCCAACCGTTCTTCCAAATTCCCAAGCGCTAATAAAAATTCAGATTCTGGAAATTGATCAGCGTATTGCTCTTGATCCATAATCCGGCTAATATTCGTAACAAGACCTTTCTCCGAAAAATAAAGCGAAGGCATATAAACCCGCTGTTCCTCACCAATCACTTTACCTTCTTCTTTTAACTCAATGAGGGCATCTGCAATTAATTCAAAAGGAATTTCAACATCCTGGCTGTTTTCTAACAGTTGCTTTACTTGTTCAAGCAGCTGCTCCGCTTCCAAATAGACATGTCCGTTTTGCATACATTGTTGGTCCAAAACATACAAGCAGCCAGCCTTGATCCTTTGTGGATGATTCCCCACAATGCCAAGCTGAGCTCCAAGCTCATCCGCTCTGCCGAACCCAATTCCTTCGACATCTTCGATCAGCTGGTATGGATTTTTTTCAATGATATTCAATGTTTCCTCTTTATACACCTGGTATATCTTCATGGATATTTGCGGCCCGAATCCGTACTGATTTAAACCAATCATCACCTGCTCCAGTCCCTGGTGTTCAAGAAGCGTTTCATACAAGCTGCTGGCTACTTCAGGCGGAACCCTGGGGATTCCCTCCAAAACAGATGGTTTGCTTAAAATGAGGCTGATCGCGTTCTCACCAAGGGCTTCCACAATTCTTTCAGCCGTTTTTTTACCAATACCTTTGAATAAATCGCTGGAAAGATACGTAACGAGTCCCTGTTTTGTCTGTGGCATTTCTTTTTTAAAGTGCTTAGCTTGGAATTGGAGCCCAAATTTCGGATGTTCCTGTAATCCTCCGTAAAAAATGTATGTTTCCTGTTCGTGTATTTTTGGAAAATAACCAGTGATGACAGCTTCTTTTTCCTTATACTCCTCGTTTGTTTCTTCCACTCTAATTCTGACGACAGAGTACAGGTTTTGTTCATTATGAAAAATCGTAACGAGGTGCCGACCCTTTATGAATTTTTCATCTTCGGAAAACAGATCAAGTGATTCCATTGCCGGGACCTCCCTTAATGCTTAGTCTTGCTCGATTAAAACTTGTTCCACCAGTTTTTTTCCATTCCCCGCAAGAAGATGATCGGGTTGGATGGCCAATGCCTTATTGAAGTAGCTCAAGGCTTTTTCTAATTGGTTTTCTTCGCCCGTGTACGCAACACCCAAATTATACAAAGCGTCTGCATGCTCGGGATCAGCTTCAACCACTTCTGCTAAATTTTTAATTGCTTCGTCCATGACTCCTGTCCTTGCTAAGGCCAATCCATACTGGAACTTCGCTTCAATATCTGCAGCATCCAGCTCTACACTTCTTTGCAGATATGGGAGCGACAACTCATTTCTTCCCAAATTTACAAAGCACATTCCAAGCATATAATGTAAATCATTTGTTTCCGGGCCAATAGCCAGAGCTTTTTCAAACATTCCGGCTGCCTCCGGATATTTCTCCTGATTAAAATATAAATTCCCATAGCTGTAATAAGCCGCTGTCGCCTGATTATCCAGTTCTATAGCGCGCTTGAGAAATTCCTCCGCCCGTTGCGGCTCTCCAACCGATAGAAGAACGTTGGCGAAGTTTACATAACCTACCGGGTCCTTCGGATTCTCCTCTATCGCTCCTGTAAACATTTGAATGGCTTTTTCCATTTCTCCTTGCTGTAAATATTCAATTCCCTGTTTGTTTTTATCCATTTGCTACACTCCGTACATAAGTTCTTTTAGTTGTTCAAATTATAACATATATCCTATCAGAAAAAGCGTGCGCTTCCGCTTTTCCATGTTATCGCAAAAAGAAATGCCCGTTCAACAGCTACGCATAATATGTAGTATCATTTTAAACTTGCTCACCAGGAAAGAGCTGCTTATAAAATAAGCAGCTCTTCAACTATCCAACATACGTTAATCTTTGTCCATCTCGAAAAATCTGGTCAATCGTTGCTCCTCCAAGGCAAACATCTCCGTCATAAAAAACAACAGCCTGCCCAGGTGTAACAGCCCTTACTGGTCTTGCAAATCTGACTTCAGCTTCATTTCCTGATAACAGCTTGACAGTAACTTCCTCGTCCGGCTGCCGATAACGGAATTTAGCGGTACAAGTAAACTCAGTCTCTTTCTCCTGATTGGAAATCCAGTTGACTTTAATAGCTTGGATGCTGTCGGAATATAATGTCGGATGATTGAATCCTTGTTCTACATATAAAACATTTTTCTCAAGGTTTTTCCCGACAACAAACCACGGGTCACCGGCACCGCCGATACCAAGACCGTGGCGCTGCCCGATTGTATAATACATCAATCCGTCATGCGTACCGACCTTTTTCCCGTCCAAAGTCTCCATATTCCCTTTTTGAGCTGGAAGATAGCCGCTTAGAAATTCCTTGAAATTCCGTTCCCCAATAAAACAGATTCCAGTACTGTCCTTTTTCTCTGCTGTGGCCAAACCCGCATCTTTGGCTATTTCTCTTACCCTTTTCTTGTCAATGCCCCCAAGCGGAAACATAACTTTTTGGAGCTGATCCTGGGTCAATTGATTTAAAAAGTATGTTTGGTCCTTATTTTCATCAATTCCCCGCAGCATTTTCACTTCCCCGTTGCTGCGTTCCACCCGCGCGTAATGACCTGTCGCCAAAAAATCAGCGCCTAGTTTCAGCGCATGGTCCAAAAATGCTTTAAATTTGATTTCCTTGTTACACATTACATCAGGATTAGGTGTTCTTCCCGCTTTATATTCATCAAGGAAATAAGTAAAAACCTTATCCCAATATTGCTGTTCAAAATTAACTGCATAATAAGGTATGCCAATTTGATTACATACCCTTATCACGTCATTATAATCTTCAGTAGCCGTACATACGCCAAATTCATCCGTGTCATCCCAATTTTTCATAAAAATTCCGATCACATCATACCCCTGCTCTTTTAGCAGGAGAGCAGCCACAGATGAATCGACTCCACCGGACATACCAACAATCACACGTGTATCCTTCGGTTCCTTATTCACTGTAATCTTCCTTTCATATGGTAAGCCTTCGGACGACTTCAGCTGTTTTCTTAGCGGCCTCCACGATCTGGCTCTCTGTATTGCCAAGTCCAAAACTGAAGCGGATTGAATTTCGAGTCCGTTCTGATCCGCCCCCAAACATAGCAGTCAAAACATGAGAAGGCTCAACTGAACCAGCCGTACAGGCAGAACCACTTGAAGCAGCTATTCCTGCGAGATCTAAATTCACAAGAAGAGATTCCACTTCCGTGCCGGGAAAGCTGATATTCAAAACGTGAGGAACCGATCCTTCCGTTGAACCATTAATCATAAATTCAATTTCTTCATCAACAAGTGTCTGAAGAAATTGATCTTTTAACTGTGTATACGTCTGTCTTTTTTCATGTAGCATACTTGAGGAGATACGTGCAGCCTCGGCAAACCCCACAATAGAGACAAGGTTTTCTGTTCCCGGCCGTCTCTTTAGCTCTTGCTCTCCCCCATGGAACAAAGCATCCATCCTTGTTCCATTCTTGATATAAAGAAACCCAACGCCTTTTGGACCATTTATTTTATGGGCTGAAGCAGATAAAAGATCAACCTGGAGATCATTTACATCCATTTTTTCAGTTCCGTATGCCTGAACAGCATCCGTATGGAAATAAGCCTGGTGGCTTTCTAATAATGAACCGATTTTCTTAATGGGCTGAATAGCTCCTACTTCGTTGTTCGCAAACATAACCGTTACCAGAACGGTGTCATCACGAAGAGCTTTTTCTATTTCTCCCACACCAACCAAGCCATTTTCATCCGGTTGGACATACGTCACTTCAAACCCTTCCCTTTCTAGAAAATTACAGGCATGAAGTACGGCGTGATGTTCAATAGCAGATGTAATGACATGCTTCCCTTTATCTCTATTTGCGATTGCTGTGCCTATGATGGCAAGATTATCTGCTTCGGTCCCGCCGCTCGTAAAGACAATTTCATTGTCTTTGGCCTGGATTGTACGGGCAACCTTTGCTCTCGATAAATCCAGCAAATGGCGAGCTTGGCGGCCAAAAGCATGGATACTGGATGGGTTCCCATATATGTCTTTCATAACTGTTGTCATTTGCTCCGCAGCCTGTGGATGGAGCGGTGTTGTAGCAGCATGATCCAAATAAATATTATTCATTGTTCCCACCAATTTCTAAGATTAAATATAAAACATGTAGGGCTGTACTTGGCCTTCATCTTCATGGTTAGCCAAATCCTCAACAGTTGTACTGTCCAAAACATCCTTTACTGCGTCACGTATTCTGATCCATAACGACCTTTTTGCAGGCTCCTCATCCTCGATTCCTTCGACAGGACTAATGGGCCCCTCTAATACGCGGATGATATCGCCAGCCGTAATCTCTGAAGGCTCTTTAGCCAATATGTAGCCGCCATATGCCCCCCTCACGCTTTTAACCAGCCCCGCATTGCGAAGAGGACCTGCAAGCTGCTCAAGATAATGCTCCGAAAGATTATGAGACTGTGCGATCGACTTCAAGGATATAGGGCCCTCTCCATATCTTTTTCCAAGTTCAATCATGATGGTCAGACCATAACGACCTTTGGTAGAAATTTTCATACACTTGCACCCCGTTCAATTTCATTCACTTTTTTATCTTTTACCTTAATCCGTGACTAAATTTATCTAAAAACCATCCGAAAGCTAGTGAAATCAAG
>JAABNQ010000015.1 GCA_009928435.1 Bacillus sp. HF117_J1_D | reverse complement strand
CTAATCCCTTTCATACCAATAGTTAGGGCTTATTTATCATGTCCGAAACTTGAGTTTATAATTTTATGATGAACGTGTACAAAAATGAGTAATGAACCGTTTTCCTTTGAATTCTGATAAACAAGTTATACCAAGCATAGATTTTTATCATTTCCTATACCACAGTGAAAATCTGGAAGCGAGCCATACCTCGCTTCCAGATTTTCTTATCGCTTTTCCATCTAACAGGTTATTCAGCAAACTGCATGTTTATAGAAAGGCCCCATTGATTTCCCTATTATATAGGAGTATAGTAAAGATAGATATACAAATTCCATTCACTTTTTCTTTACGTTTTAAGGAGAATATCAATAGAGGTGTTGCTGTTTGTTTGCTGATGATCGATTTCGCGATTACCAGCCTGCAAGCCTCCGAAAAGATTTCATTTCCGGAATCACTGTCGGTATCGTGGCCATTCCTCTTGGGATGGCTTTTGCCATGGCTTCCGGCGTCAAGCCTGAATACGGCATTTACACGACAATTATTGCCGGATTGATTGTATCTTTACTCGGCGGCTCCCGCTATCAAATCGCGGGTCCTACGGGAGCTTTCATTCCAATTTTGCTTGCCGTAGTACTTCAATATGGTTACGAAGATCTGTTGATCGCTGGCTTAATGGCCGGGGTTATGCTTGTTGCTATGAGTTTTTTAAAACTCGGAAATCTGGTTCATTTCATTCCAAGGTCAGTTACAATCGGCTTTACAACGGGGATTGCTGTGATTATTTTCACCGGGCAGCTTGGAAACTTTTTCGGTTTAGAGTTGAAAAGTCATGAGTATTTCCACCAAAATATGATAGAGTTTATCAGCCACTTTGGAGACACAAACGGATACAGCGTTTTAACGGCTGTTATTGGTCTACTCGTTATCATTTTCGTGCCAAGATTTTTCCCGCGCGTTCCCGTTTTGCTTGTAGGGTTAATCATTCCTACCATATGCGCAGCTCTGCTGTTTCCAGGACAGGTCGAAACAGTTGGCACAGCTTATGGAGGTATCCCACAATCTATACCGAAGCTTCAGTTCCCAGAAATCACGTTGGCAAAAATGGCTACATTATTCACTCCTGCGTTGATTATCGCTGCTTTGGGAGCGATTGAATCATTGCTATCTGCGGTTGTTGCAGATGGGATGACAGGGGACAGGCACAAATCCAATCGTGAATTGTTTGGACAAGGGATCGCCAACATCGTTGCACCATTGTTCGGAGGAATTCCAGCTACAGGAGCAATCGCACGTACAGCAACAAACATCAAATCCGGTGCGGTAAGCCCATTATCTGGAGTCATTCACAGTGTGTTTGTGCTCTTGACATTGCTTTTATTTGCACCTTTTGCATCCTATATTCCACTTGCAGCCATGGCGCCGCTTCTCATGCTTGTTGCGTGGAATATGAGTGGGTACAAATCATTTAAACAAGTATTGCAGTTGAGGACAGGTGACTCATTGGTCCTTGCAGTAACGTTTCTGCTGACTGTGTTCATCAACTTAACGGTTGCGGTCCAAGTCGGTCTCTTGCTTGCAGTCTTGTCTTTTGTAAAAAAGAAAAGCGAGCAGCTGCAAATCGACGATCCCGTCGACATCCACAGGCAGCGACAGGAATCCTTGGATTTGACAGCCCATTTTCAAATTAAAAAGTTCACCATTAGGGGACCGTTATTTTTCGGAACCGCCCAGAGCTTCGAACACTCTCTTATGGCTTCCATTAGGAGGATGCCCCGTGTCATCCTGCTCGACATGCAGTATGTAACGATGATCGATGCAACCGGTGAAGATAAGCTGGCGCTGGTAATCGATAATATCAAAAAAGCCGGCAGCACTGTACTTGTGTCAGGACTGCCGGACTGGGGCATTGAGTTGTTCAAGAAAAGCGGCCTATATGAAAAGATCGGCGCTTCCTCTTTTTTTCCGGATGAAGCAAGTGCAAGAGAATCCTTCTTCCGAAGACAAGAAACGATTGAATCAAATGCAAAGGAATCACTCCAGCAAAGGTAAAAAACTGCGGAGTGATTCCCGTTTTTTTTTGCAAATCTCCATTGAACATTGGTGAAAAAAAGGATGGTTGTGCGATATTTCAATTAATCGTGAGATATTCTGATTAATCGTGCAAAATCCGCATTTATTATGCGAAAATCGATTTTATTGTGCGAACGTCCGCATCCTTACCTACCCATCACTTTTTCTGGCAATAAATGGCCACCAATTCGCTTTACCTAACATATTGATCAACACTGGGACGAATAGCGGCAAGATCACCAAGGCATAGAATAGTAGACCTGACAATACTAAAGTAGCTATTTGCAGCATCGATAGAACGCCCGAAGGCAGCATAGCCGCAAAGGTTCCTGCCAATATAACAGCAGCACTTATAATGACAGTGCCCATGTTTTTCATCGCGAGGATGATGCCTGTTTTCACATCCAACTCCTTATACTCTGAAAAGCGATCCATCAGGAAAATAGAGTAGTCGACACCAAGGGCAATCAAGATAACAAACCCGAAAAACGGTGTAGCCCAGTTGATTCCTGAATATCCAAGTATATTGACAAAAATCACTTCAGTTAGAGCGATGGAAGAGTAATAGGTTAAAAGAAGTGACGCAATAATATAAACTGGCATTACAAGTGATCGCAATAAAATAACCAAAATCAGGACGATTCCAACCATCATGAAAGTAACTGTTTTCGTATAATCTGAATCGGACATCGACTCCAAGTCACGGTTCATGCTTGTGACGCCGCCAACTCCGACGTTAGCCTGCTCAAGCTTTGTATCTTTCGTTGCTTTGGCTATCGTATCTTCAATGCTTGCAATCATGTCCATTGATTTTTTCTCATATGGATTGGAATCAAGCACGATATCCATTGTGGTCATTTTTCCATCAGCAGACATGTAAATTTCATACACTCTTTGAAAATCCTTATCTGTCAACAATTCATCCGGAATATAAATACCTGATTGCTGCAAATCAGTATCTTCCGCTATGCCGTCCAGATGTTTTTTCGCTTTCCCAAAACCATCTTCTATTTTGTCAAGACCGTCGCTGCTCTCAGATAAGCCGTCGCCCAATTGATCAAGCTGACTGCCCATCTGGCCGAAGCCTGACTGAAGCTTTTCCTGTCCGCTTGCAATTTCCCCCATTCCAGCTGCAATACCAGGAACTTTTTCAACGACCTGATGCTGGCCTGATGCCGCTTGCCCTAAACCTGATTCCAATTCTCCTAAACCATTTTCCACTTCTTTCAGTCCCGACGAAAATTGACCCAAACCTTCAACAACCTCAGACAGATGCCCATTAGCTGTTGTCAAACCAGATTGAACCTTGCTCAATTCGCCATTTAACGCTGTAACAGTTCCTCCTGCAACGGCTACTTGTTTTGTTGTCTCCTCGATTCGCGACTGGATATCTGCAAAATTCGGATCGCCTGCAATCTCAGGATGGTTTTGGACCAGGTGGCCAAGCGGCTCTCCAAGCCCCATTAACTGCTGCTGGGCTTCCTCCAGACCTCCAGGTACTTTCCCATATTCCGTGATTAACTGTTCCAATCCAGTCTGCGCTTCCTTATAACCGTTTAGCAATTCTTGGGTTCCCGACTGAAGCTCTGAAGCTTGGTTGCTTGCCTGGGCTACCCCTTTTTTCAGTTCGCCAGCACCGGCTGTTCCTTGTTGTATTCCATTTTCAATTTCACTTAATGCAGTTTGTAATTGACCGACGCCTGATTGCAATTCTTTTGTTCCAGCTGTCAAATCACTAATGCCCACAGTTGCTTTATCCATTTCAGGCTTGGAATCTTTGATGGAGGAAGCCGCATCATTCAGTCCGTCCTTGATCTTTGAAATACCTTCCGTTCCCTCGCCGATTCCCTTACCGAGTTCATCCACTTGTTTTTTCACATAAATCTCTTCGATTTTGTCCCCAGTCGGGCGCATGACACTGCGGATCTTTTCCACGTGATCCAATTTCTCAAGATCATTTCCGATGGACTCAATCAGTGTCAAATACTCTTTCGACTTCATTGAATCGTCATTTTCGATTACAACCTCTACCGGCATGACTTCTCCAGGACCAAAGCTATCAGCTACAATATTGAACCCCTCGACCGATTCATATTCATCGCCGATTTCATCTAGCGAGTTAAAAGATAATTCACCGTCATAACTGACTAAAAGAGGTACAGTGAAAATCGCGACAATCCCTAAAGCAATCAAAGGACGAGTAATCGCAAGCTTGCCCATCCACCCCCAAAGTCTGCTCTCTTTATGAGAAATGTCTTTCTTTATCGGCCAAAACAGTGCTGTTTTCAATGTCATCATAAAAAATGGAACAATCGTAAACAATGCGAGAATCAGCACAAAAACACCGACTGCAACTCCGACCGCCGATTGATAGAGCTTAAATGTGGCAAAGCCGATCGAAGCAAAACCGATCATTACAGCAACTGCACTGTAAATCACCGTTTTTCCTGCCGTTTGATAAGTCGCGACAATGGCTGAAGGGATATCCTGACCTGTCAACAATTCTTCTTTATACCGGCTTAGCAGTAAAATGCAGTAATCTGTTCCAACACCGAAAAGGACAGCCACCATAAATGTTTGCGTAAAATTGGAAACTGGAAAATCAACACCATCAATCAAAAATGCTACGATTGTTGAACTGACTAAGTACGTCATTCCAACAGTCAACAATGGAACGAATGGAGCCACCGCTGACCTAAAGACAAGAAGTAAAACAACCATGATAAAAATAACTGTGATCACTTCTGTTTTTTTCAAGCCTTTTTCAGAACTAATAATCACATCTTCATTGATCAGCGAATTCCCCGTCATGTATGTGTCAACATTTTCTGTTTTCATTTCCTTTTCCAACGGGTCACGGACATCTTTCACTTCCTTGCCAGCCATCTGAACATCGGCTAACGCAATCACTGTATGCCCATCTTTTGAGACAAGCTGATTTTCCAGCTCCTTATCATCAAAGTGAGTCGTAATTTCCTCAATACCCAGCACGGACTTTTTCTTCTCCAAATTCTTCATCGTTGCATGGATATTTTTAAGCTGTGACTTGGACAGTTTTTTATCGTCATGAAATACAATAATAAACGCCTCTGTCCCTTTTTCCTTCGTTGAGTGTTTGTCAATGATATCGGATGCAACTGAAGAAGGATATCCATCTGCGATCGTCAATTGTCCCTTATTCCTGACAAGCTGATTCATGTCAGGCGAGTTTATGACCAAAACAATAGCAGCAATAATCCATAAGACTAAAAACAGCCATCTGAAACGTAAAATGCTTCTCATGATCTTTCTCCTTCGTATCTCTCAATATAGGCGACAATTTTCTCAAAAACCCTCACGAAATTCTCCATCTCGTCCTTTGAAATATCGCGAATAATTGCTTCAATAAACTCGCTGATTTTACTTTCAAGGACCTGATAAGATTTCTCTCCCTTTTCAGAGAGCCTCAAATAAACATTCCTACGGTCCTCTTCATCCCTTTCTCGCTCCAGTAAACCTTTTTTCACAAGCTTATTAACTCGTACTGTGATGGCACTTCTATGTACAAAAAGCAGGTCAGCCAATTCAGAAGCACGGATTGGTCCATTTATATAAACCATGCGAATGAGTGTGAACTGCTCAAACGACAACTCCTGTAAAAGCTGTTCCGATACAAGGGTCGATATTCCTTTTCTCCCATGCAGCATCATACTCATGAAACGTTCGAAGATAAATTGATTATTGTCCAAATTAGTTATCCCCTTCAATAGTTGATATCATCAACTATATGGAAAAAGGAGCTGCGTGTCAATCAAGAAAGTGATAGAACAATAGATGTTATGCTGCTCCAGTAGTAATTATTAAAAAAATAAAAACCTGCCCGGACATCAGGCAGGAATTGTTATTCATTAAAATGTTGTCATCTTTTCAACAGGATTGGTTCTTTCCCGTTTTCTGCGCCCGACGATTTCTTCGTCAAAGTATCCAAGATGCAGAACACCGACGATTTTTTCACCCTTTTCTACCCCGATAGCCGAACGAAATTTTGGGTCATGGATGTGCGCGGGCGTTTTCCAGCAGACCCCTAATTCTTTTTCCCAAGCAAGAAGCTGAAAGTTCTGCAATAGACAGCTTGTTGCCGCAAAATCTTCTTCCCAAATTTTTTGACGCGGGTCATCATTCATCACCGCGATTAAAATGGCAGGCACTTCTTCGAATTTCCTTTTTGTTGCAGCATGCTTTGTAGGCTCTTGACATTCCAAGACCGCATCGACAAAAGCTTCCTTCCGGTTTCCAGAAACGAAAATGAACCGCCACGGTTCCCGATTTTTGTGATTGGGCGCCCAAACAGCATCCTCCAATAAAGATAAAACGAGCTCTTGGCTTACCTCTTTATCAACAAAACCTGTTTTTACACTCGTTCTATTACGAATAATATCTGCAATCGAGTTTGTTGCAAGCACTTATACATTACCCCCAAATTTTAATTGAGAATCTCTATCATCTATCATATCATGAACGTCTTTCATTTCAAAAGATTTTCATCCTTTTATAAGTGACAACGCAGAAGCACGTTCACCTGAAAGCGTATACGCCTGTAAAATCCTCTTTTTCGGTATCTCTACAGCTTCTATGTTACTATGGATAGTCGCTATCGGTTCATCCTTTCTCACTTTATCCCCCATTTTTTTATGTAAAACAACACCAACACTCAAATCGATCACCGAATCCTTCGTAGCACGCCCCGCACCAAGCAGCATAGCGGCTGTGCCGATTTCATCAGCTGCAATGCCTTTCACGAAACCCGCCTTCTCAGACAAAATCGGAATCTTATACTTGGCATTAGGAAGCTTCTCCGGATGATCGACCACTGAAGCATCTCCACCCTGCGCCGCTAAAAAGGCTTTGAAAGCCTCCACTGCTTTACCGTTTTCGATCACTTCTTCAAGCATGGCATGCGCCTCAGTTTCTGTTTGCGCTTTTCCTGCAAGTACAACCATCTTGCTACCAAGAACAAGACAAAGCTCATGCAAATCAGCAGGGCCCCTTCCTTTCAAAGTATCAATCGCTTCTTTCACTTCTAATGCATTTCCGACTGCAAATCCAAGCGGTTGATTCATATCGGAAATCACAGCGGCTGTCTTCCTTCCAACCTTCTCTCCAATTTCAACCATTGTTGAAGCGAGGGCCTGGGCATCCTCCATCTTTTTCATAAAAGCTCCAGAGCCTACTTTTACATCCAAAACAATTGCATCCGCACCAGCTGCAATTTTCTTACTCATGATGGAGCTTGCAATGAGAGGGATTGAATTGACAGTTGCCGTTACATCACGAAGACTGTAAATCTTTTTATCTGCCGGTGCCAGATTCCCTGATTGGCCAACGACAGCTAGTTTATTTTTATTCACCAATTTAATGAATTGTTCCTCTGACACTTCCACATGGAATCCTGGAACAGCCTCAAGTTTATCAATAGTTCCTCCTGTGTGGCCGAGTCCCCTCCCGGACATTTTGGCTACTGGAACCCCGACCGCAGCCACAAGCGGAGCTAAAATCAAAGTGGTTGTATCTCCCACTCCACCTGTAGAATGTTTGTCGACTTTAATCCCGTCGATTTTGGATAAATCAATTTGCTCTCCCGATTCCGCCATCGCCATCGTCAACTCTGCTGTCTCTTCCGCTGTCATCCCTTGAAAATAAACAGCCATCAAAAAAGCAGACATCTGATAATCCGGGATTTCATCCTTACTATAGCCGTCAATTACAAAGCGAATTTCCCTGGGTGCGAGCGCCAATCCTTCCCTTTTTTTTTCAATAATATCCACCATACGCATAAACCGACCACTCCTTTGGCAAAATATTCATTAATGTGATTATCAGTTGAATAACGCTCATTGTCAAAAAGACTCTTTACAAACAAAGGAATACTAACTATAATAAATTTATAAACTTACAAAAAGTAACTTATAGGGAGGAATATTTATAATGGCCAACTCTACATGGACACTTGACAAAGCACACAGTGCAGTTGAATTTTCAATCCGACACATGATGATTTCAAGAGTGAAGGGAGGATTCAGGGATTTCGATGCTGAAATCGAGGCAGATCCTACAGATCTAACAACTGCAAAAATTCAATTTACTATTGACGTTGCAAGCATCGACACTGCCAATGAGGATCGCGACAACCATCTCCGTTCCGCCGACTTTTTTGAAGTAGAGAAATTTCCAAAACTTACTTTCACTTCAACCGACATTAAAAAACAAGGTGACGAGTATGCAATTACAGGAGATGTTTCCTTGCATGGCGTGACAAAATCTGAAACATTCATCGTGGGTTCAGGCGGTGTAGTGAAAGATCCTATGAGCGGTGCACAAAAAGCCGGTTTCAGCATTACAGGAACAATCAAAAGAAGCGATTATGGCCTAACATGGAATGCTCCATTGGAAACTGGTGGAGTGCTTGTTAGTGATGAGGTAAAAATCAGCATGGAAGTTCAAGCTTCACAAGCGTAGTAATTTAGGAAAGCTTAAAGAACCCTGTTCAGTGCGGCTTCTTTATTATCCAGCCCTCTGGACACGTAAAACACCCACGCGAAAATGTAATCCGCGCGGGTGTTTTTATTATTCGGTTTCTCCTATTCTTTTTTGTTCTTTTAGGAGATCCCTAATTTCAGTTAATAGTTCAATATCCGGCTCCACTTCCGGTTCCGGCTCTTCTTCTTCTTTCTGGATTTTTAGTTTAACTAGAAGCTTGATAAACAGGAAAATGGAAGCTGCAATGATAAAGAAATCGACAATACTTTGAATAAATATGCCATATTTAATCACAGAATCCCCAATTGTTATGGACAGTTTTTCAAAACTATACCCGCCAAGAAGAACCCCGACTAAGGGCATGATAATATTCTCAACCAATGAGGACACAATTTTCCCGAAGGCTCCCCCAATCACAACAGCTACAGCCAAGTCCAATATATTGCCCTGACTTGCAAATTTCTTAAACTCTTCCCACATCCCCATCAACCTTTCAAAAAATATGTCTCTTTCATATTTTACATAAGAATTGAAATTTCACAAGAAAAAATATACTCCGGCTATCTGTTGCAAGAGAGGCAGCTTTTAGAGAAAATAATAATATAAAGAGAGAATGGAGAAGAAGGAACATGAATAGTCATAAACGCACTACAAAAAGTATCGTCAGTTGGATTCCCCCACTCCTTCTTGCATTAGGGTTGGTGATTGCCATCAGATCTTTCCTCTTTTCCCCCATGATTGTGGATGGCGCGTCAATGGAGCCGACACTCCATGATCATGAAAGAATCATTGTCAGTAAGACGATTTCCTGGATGGGAGAGGTAAACAGAGGAGAAATTGTTATCATCAAAGGGGAAGATCCAAAAACAAATTATGTAAAAAGAATCATCGGGCTGCCTGGTGACACGATTGAGATGAAAGATGACAAGCTATTTATAAATGAAAAGCTCATAAAAGAGCCCTATCTCAAGGAGAATTTGAAAGTCGCGCAAGAACAAGGGAAAAATCTAACAGAGGACTTTGGGCCGATCATCGTTCCCGACCACAATTTTTTTGTCATGGGGGACAACCGCTTCAACAGTATTGACAGCCGGAGCAGGCTCGGCTTTTCTCTCGGCTTCATTGAGAGGGACAGGATTATCGGAAAAAGCAAGTTCGTCTTGTTCCCTTTGAAAAACATCCGATTAACGAAATAGAGCGATAACGATGTGCCTTCGCAACGTTAACCTAGCGAAAATAGCTTGGCCCGCGAAGCGTACAAGACGAATTTTGAGGCTGGTAGATTCAGGTTTATTCGGCAAAACCTCGCCATGAAGACCTTCCCAAGCTTCAATTCTTCCGCTGGATACTTCAGGCTGTCGAGAAAACTCTCGACAGCCTTTTTCTAAAAGCCTACAAAAATAATAACTGCTACCCTATATGGGAAGGCTGTCCGGAATATGAACATACTCTTCGAAGTCTAGAAATACTGTTGTATACTAGATCCAGAATAAACCACAAATCTTTCGTTCAACATTCAGCATCATTTTTTCAATTTTAAGTTAAAAGCTTCAAAGCCTCAACTGCTCATCTGATAAATATTAAATTGATTTTTTCCTTTTTTCTTTGATTCATAGAGCGCACGGTCCGCTTTATTATACAGGCTGTCAACATCATCTCCATCACTTGCCATGGCAATGCCGACACTGATGGAAATATCAATTGGATTCTTTTCATTGATTTCCTGAAAGCGGCGCTGCATTCGTTTAATAAGCATGGAAGCAGCCTCTTTCAATTCGGCTTCTCCGATGTCCTGGAAAATCACGGCAAATTCATCCCCACCCAATCTGGCAGCATGATGATCTGTTCCTGCACTGATCAGGATTTCTTGTGCTGCCGCTTTGAGTATTTCGTCCCCTTTGGTATGACCGAGGCTGTCGTTCACCATTTTAAAGTTATCAAGGTCAATCATCATTAATGCAAGGTTGCTTTTCTTTTTATCCAAGTATTCTTTAACCCATTCCTCAAAAGCTGCCCTGTTGTTCAACCCTGTCAATAGATCATGAAAAGCGAGATACATCGGCCGTGCCACTCGCCGCGCGATCATCCATGAAATGACGATAGCTGCGATGAAAATGACAGAGAGCTGAATGATTAATTCCTTGAGACTTTGATTGAGCGCCTTATTCAACTCATCCTTGTTATAGGCAATTTCCACAACTCGGCTTGTAGAATAGCCTCTTCGCTCTTCAGCTTTGTACGGAACATAATGATAGGTAATCTTCTTCCCATCTATCTCCTGCTCCGTCTCTTTAACTTTTCCGGATTTCAAAGCTTTGCGGAAAGTCTCCCACTTATCTTGCGAGTTTCTCAGATCGTCTTCTTCCTTTTTAGCGCTGCCCAGAATGAATCCTCCACTATTATAAACCTTGATGGATTCAACCATAGAAAACCGTTCGCCCAGTTCTTTTTCAACCGCTAAAAAGTTGAAATGTTTAAAGATCTCCCCATTTTCCAATGAAACACCCAACTCAATGATATATTTTTTATCTGGAGTAGGAATATAGCTAAACTTCTTTATTTCACCGCTATGCATAGATATATCCATTCCATCATGAGAGAATTTCCCCTCATTCCTTCGCTGGTCCAACAAATTAGAAAAATTGACGCAGCATGCGCCGAAATCAATTCCGATATCATCATGTACACTGCTGTATGTCACAACATTCTGGTCGTTAAGGATATACACATCCATTTTATATTTTTCGTTCAGTTTCTTAAAATCCCATTTCTCAAAGTCTGGATTTTTTTTATATAGTGAAATCAATTCTTTCGAATAATCTTCCATCATCTCAGCCATATCCTTGTCAAAAAGCATATAAGCCTTGTCAATGGAATGTAACGAGCTCAGTATATTATCTTCTATCAAACTAAGCTTCAGTTCATGTTCCTGAAACAGTTTATTTCTAATCTTTTCCTGGTTGATTAAAGCAACTACTAATGATATGAAGATGGAGAACGCCATCATAATCAATGTTAGATGCAGTCTAAAGTTTTTATTCATTGGAGGCTGGACTCCTTTTATTTCAAATGCGCCTTGGCGTATTTGCGCCCAGATTGTATCGAGCTTAAGCTCGATGCAATTCCTCTGAAAATCTGTGGCAGCCGCCGGAGGCTTTCACTTTATGCAGCCTGGGTTTAAACCAATAGGCATTCATCTCACCACTTATAAATATGCAGACTTCTGCTGAATAAAGTGAAACATAGATGATGAAAACAATTATACTATTTGCTGAATAAGTTGGGAACCAAAAGTTATATAAATCATCGAAAATGACTTTTTTCTATTCCTTTTTGCTGCGGAATACTGGATAGTATTTTGGAATCTCGGACAGTATTTCGAAATCCCAGACAGTATTTCGGATTACCAGACAGTATTTTAGGATCCTGGACAGTATTTCAGAATACCAGACAGTATTCTCCAAACTTTGGATAGTATATGCCTAATTTCAGACCATATTTTTACTGAAATATCTTAAATTGTACGGAATTGAATCCAAATATGAGCAATAGAAGAAAAAATTTTAGTTCAACTTGTATAGACAGAACATGACCAATATACTAAGTCACTTTCCTAATCTCCTATAATACTCGCCTTAAATATTCATTATTAAAACAGTTTTGTTACAATCTGCAAGACCTTTTTCTCAATTATTGTAATATGAGACTACATAACACTATAAATTGACAAAAAGTGCTAAAATAATGATTGTAAACTTGGAAAAAGGCGGTGGTTATGATAAAAAGATCCATAATCTGTTTGGCTTCGGTGCTACTTATTTTTTTACATACAAATGTGACAGCTCAAGCTGCAAGTACCATTCATATCGCAGTCAACAAAGCAAATATTCGGAGTGAACCCTCCAATACAGCCGATGTCGTTGCGAAAGCAAGCAGGAACGAACAATTCCAAGTGCTGCAAGAAAAATTCGGTTGGTATAAGGTTCAGCTCCCAAATGGAGGTACGGGCTGGATTGCTGGATATATAGTCGATAATAACGGTCAAAGCATTGGAACAACCAAAAAGGGCACAATTACAACCGATAATGTCCATGTCCGAAGCAATCCCTCTTTAAGCTCTAACATTATTGGTAAATTACATAAAGGCGATCCGGTAACGGTGACTAGTGAAAACAATGGCTGGGTGAATGTTACTTATAGCAATCAAAGTGCTTGGATCAGTAAACAATTCATCCAATTTGGCGGAGAGACAAAAGCAAATAAAAATGAGTCCACTGGAAACGACGGGTTCATTTATATTTCAAATGATCAGACTAATCTCCGGGCAAGCGCTGATACATCGGCTCCCGTCATCACCAAAGGGTCGCCAGGAGAAAGATATCCGATTGTTGGAAAAGAGGGTGACTGGTATAAAATTACAACAGCTAGCGGCCGGGAGGCGTATGTAGCAAGTTGGGTGGTTTCATCCAATAAAAATACATCCTCACCAGGAGAGCCAACAGCTCAATCAACAAATCAGTCTCCTGGACTTTCCGGAAAAACAATTGTTCTTGATGCTGGACATGGTGGGAATGATCCAGGCTCTACCAGCCAAATAGGTGTATCTGAAAAACAACTCACAATGCAAACAGCGAAACGGCTACAGCAAAAACTCAGTGCCGCTGGGGCGAACGTCATTTTAACCCGTTCAGATGATCAATACGTCGATCTTGACTCACGTGCTTCAGCTGCAGATAACAACAATGCTGATGCATTCATTAGCATTCATTACGACAGCTCGACCAATCCCGAGGCAAACGGGGTCACCGCGTACTACCATCATGGGCACCAGTATAACCTTGCCAGCAGCGTCAATGAAGTACTGAACAATTCACTCTCTCTAAACAATAAAGGAACACGCTTTGGCAATTATCATGTCATCAGGGAAAATGGCAGACCAGCCACCTTGCTTGAACTCGGCTATTTAAGCAATCCACATGAAGGGCAGTATATTGTTACAGATTCCTACCAAGAACTTGTTTCAAACAGTATCTATAATGGACTGCAATCATACTTTAAATAACAGATATTGGAACGAACCTTAGCGAAACTTAAAAAGGGCGAGAAATCAATTTTTAGAAACGTTGATTTCTTGCCCTTTTTTTGTATGACTTTTTTAATTTCGCATAAAAATGTACAGATACTCCGAATGGAAACCCATAGCGCCCCCCTCAGGGATGAAGCGATTGGACAAATATCAACAGTATCTCTTTATTTCATATCTGAATTTATGCTCTTTTTTTCTCGTGGCCAAATGAAATAAGAGATAGAAATGACAAAGTCAATCATTAGTATACCTGCCCACATTTTTAATGTACCCCAAAATATGGAAGTCCGCTCTGGATCATCGACCAAATAAATTAACAAAAGTAAAAAACCTGCTCCAATCATATAAGCGAATAAATGCTGAAATGACCCTTTCAAAGAGTGACGTGCGTACGCGAAGCCAGTCTTTTTTTCCGGTTTCTCCCCCTGTCTTTTCACGTAGTATAAAAACCTTTCATCCGCCCAGTGAATCATGCTTTTTCCAAAAGCAACAGAAACGCCTAAATATACAGCGGCAATAGCATGCGCTTGTGTGGCTGTTCCCCCATTCAAAAGATCAATGGTCGTTACGACTAATAGAAAAAAATCAATCACAGGCGTTAAAGCCAAAAAGAATAAACCGAGTTTTTTACGGTTAAAAAGATAACGGGAGATGAGCCCAAGAAGGATCACAACCCAAAATCCAATTTCCGCAAAGATAATTGCCCAAACAATGATATTCATGAAATCACCCCTAATTAGCACAGTTGTATTATTTAAAACCAGTATACATCATCGTTTTATTTAATACAACAGTATTATCTAATTGCATTACATTTTTTTGTGTGTTAAAATCCAGGTATGCCAAAAATTGTAGACCATGAAAAAAGACGTAAACGGATTGCAGAAGCGATGTGGAAAGTCATTTTAAATAAGGGAATGGAAGGAGCAACAGTACGGAATATCGCCCAGGAAGCAGGACTCTCGTTAGGAGCACTGCGTCATTATTTTCCAAATCAAGATGAATTGACTGTCTATGCGATGGACCTTATCCAAGAAAGAGCCACAAGTCGAATACAGGCAATGATGAAACGGGATTTGCCACCCAGGGAGATGGTGATGAGTGTTTTATTGGAAATTGTTCCGGTAAATGAAGAACAGCTGGCGGAAGCAGAAGTGTGGTTTGCTTTTATGGCACATATAAATCACCGAAAAGATGAATTGCCAGTACCTGAAGATGGAATTTTTACGGTTGTGCAAAAAGGCGTTCGTTTCCTCGATACTAACGGTCTATTAAAGCCTGGATTACACATTGACCTTGAAATTGAAAGACTTTATGCACTCGTAGATGGAATCGTCATTCACGCTTTATTAGACTCTAAACGGTTAAATCGGGAACAGATTATTAAAACGATCCAATATCATCTTGATTCAATATGTATTGAGCCCGCCAAAGAAACAGTTCCTGTAAGTAAACCTTAGAGTGTTACTTGGACGGGATAAACATAAATGATTGGCGAGCGCGGTCACTGATCTAAATGGAGCTGCCCCCCAACTGATAAGCACAGTTGGGGGCAGTTTTTTGACAAAGCTAACATTAAAAACAATATTCTTAACGTGAAAGGATATCTTGCGGGGTTCCTTTTCCTTTCTCTAATTTTGCTTAGTGTCGCCAGTGCTTGTCTCAAATGCCACTTCATGAATGATTAAAGCTCTTAGGACTATGGTTTGTTTATATCGGTAACAATGTCTTATTGTGTTTCGGCTCTCAAATTTGTTTTAAATATTCACGCTCCTTGAATTAGCGTATATTTTATGAAATAATGCATTTGTGCTTGAAGAATAACAATGGAGGCAGATGAAATTGAAGAACTTTTTGTTCACACTTTTCTTGGTTTTTTCGCTAATTCTTACTGGGTGTGCAAGTAAGGAGAGTGTGAGTGAAGAACAGAATCAAGAAGAGGAACATGCAGCCAATACAGGAGATGGCGACGAAATGATTGATGAGGCAATGGTAGAAAGTGAAACAGTAGCTGCAGAAGCTCCTTCATGGGATTATGAAGGGATAAAAGATGATCATTTACGTTACTATATATTAGAAGAGCTTGATATGAGTGATCAGATCGATAATAAGGAAAAACCAACGGAAGAGGATCTGAAAGAGCTGAGGAACTTACGAATCCAAGGTTCTGATAAAGAGGAACATGGAGAAGTGAAGGAATTAGATGGACTGGAATTTGCTTTGAATTTAAAAGAGTTATATATCGACGGCCACGGTGTAGCTAGTTTCGAACCGCTTCGCAATTTAATTGGTTTGAAATCCCTGACCTTAACAGGAGCAGCGACTACAGATCTGACTCCGTTGGAGAACTTAACGAATTTGGAAAAACTCTTTTTACTGGATAATAATCTAGAAAATAAAAATATTGAATCCATCGCTAAATTAACAAACTTAAAAGAATTAAGTTTGTATATCAATCAATTGACGAATATTGATAGTCTATCAGGTTTGAAAAACTTAGAAACGTTGGCTGTGGATGACAATTCCATTTCGGATATTCAACCTATAACTGAATTGTCAAACCTGAAAAGATTAAGCATTGGCGATAATAATATAACTGATATTAGTGGTCTGGAAAAACTGGAAAATTTGACGCTTCTAACCATCAGCAGGAACAAGATTAAAGATATTGATCATTTGGCTCCTCTGAAAAAACTGACTTGGCTGGATATACGAGAAAACGATATAACGAATATTGATGTACTGGAAAATTTTCCTGAATTAGATAACTTAGCGATAGAGAGAAACCCAATTAAAGATCCAAGTCCTGTGTTAAAACTTAAAAAGTTAGAATTGATCAATGATCTTTCCGCAGAAGAAGAAATCGATAAAAATAATCTGTCAAAATTAGTAGAATAAAAGTTATCCCGGCAGATAAAAAGATGGACGGCCTTAACCCCAATTTACTTAAGGGGTTAGGGCCGATTAACCCATTTCGATTTGAATATAAAGATTGATCTTCAATAGAAGGGTTGGCAGATGTTACGCCGTCGTATTGAGCGCATTGTGAAAGAGCAGGGACTTGTCCCCATGTATATCTACCTGGTGCCTTGAATGGCTCATACCCATCATCACCACTTCCACATGAGATCCATGTTTTGGAGATGATCCTTGATCGTCTATTTTGTCAGTTTGGTAAAATGTCAATAGGCCCCCCATTTCCCCGATTGATGAACAATAGGGTTGTCCTCCGCAAATCCATTCCCGCACTTATGGTAAAATTCATTTGCACGTAACTCCAATGTTTGCTTGTTTCTCGACAATTCCAATATAAAAGAATTGATTATTGCGTGTGTTTTTTCATGTGCAAATTGCGTGGTATCCTCACCATTCAGTATAGAGCTGTTTTTTGCATCTATTAAGAAGCAATATTTAACTCGTCACTTTGTTTCGTTGCAAGCGAAACAACAATCATGACGACAAAGCTGACAGCAATACCATAGATAATCGGCGTCGTTGCTGTAATTCCTTGAATGGCAAGGCCTGCCAATATCACGATTGAACTTGCTATAATCGCATAGAACGCTGCTTTTCCAGTGGCCCTTTTCCAAAATAGCCCCAAAATCACCGGAGCAAAAATTCCCCCGGACAATACAGCATAGGCCACATCAAGTGCAACAAGAACATCCTGTATCCATAAGGCGCACACAATTGTCAAAAGTCCGATCACTGTTGTCACTATTCTTGAAAGCTTCAAATATTGCTTATCCGTTACATCCTTTTTAAAAAAGCGCTTAATAATATCATTTGAAATTAAGGTTGAGGAAGCGAGCAGGGTTCCAGAAGCGGTTGACATCAATGCCGATACTACAGCTGCAATAACAAGTCCTAGCACTCCCGATGGTAAAATAGTTACCGCCATGCTTGCAAAGGTATTCTGTGTATCCTCCAAGCCAGGTAAAATAACGAATGCACACATTCCGATTATAGCGACTGCTATTCCGTATAACAGGCTGTAAATCCCGGCAGCAATCGTACCCCCACGGGCAATTTTGATCGTTTTAGCTGTAAGAATCCGCTGCCAAATATCCTGCGCAACGACCATTCCCAATGCAAACAATAGAAAGTATTGGAAGATCTGATGGCCTCCGATTCCTGAAAAGGTAAAATACGTATCAGGCAATTTAGCCTGCAAAGCAGACCAGCCGCCTGCTTTAGACACTCCTAGCGGAAGCATGATAAAGAAAATTCCGATTGTCATGATGATAAATTGAACAATGTCTGTCATGGTAACTGACCACATGCCGCCAAGGATCGTATAAAATAATACAATGCCTCCGCCAACAAGCATGGAAACGGTTAAGTTCCAGCCAAGCAGAACATTTAAAATCGTTCCCATCCCAATGACCTGCGTAACCGATACCATCATGGCATATATAGCTGCAATTACAGCACTGACAAGACCAGCTTCAACACCGAAACGCCTGCTTAAATACTCACTGATAGTCATAACTGAAAGATTGGAAATGCGTTTGGCCAGAAAAATCCCCAAAAGCATGATACCCAGTCCCAGCATGACTACTAGCCACATACCGGACAATCCAAATTCGTATCCAAGCTTTGTTGAACCAATTGTCGAGGCGCCGCCAAGAATAACAGCGCCTAGACAACCAAAGTACATGAAAAAACCCAAATTCCGGCCAGCCAAAACATAATCTTCCGATGTTTTAGTCCGTCTTGAACCAATTACTCCGACTACGACAAGCAGGAGCAGATAGACTATCATGATGGCAACATCTAGTGAATTTATCATACCGAATTCCCCCTTTGCTCCTCAACTTTTAATTCTAGGAATTCTCCGTCTTCAACTTGTCGTCTTTTCTTTAAGGCGATCAATGTAATCATTTCGTACATGACCGCTGATGCAAGTACCGCAGTGATTTCGTTGGCGTCATAAGACGGCAGTACCTCTACTAGGTCAAAGCCAACAATGTCCAATCCATCAAGTCCCCGGACATATTCCAGCGCTTCATAGCTCGTCGGTCCTCCAACTTCAGGTGTACCTGTGCCAGGTGCAAAAGCCGGGTCGACAAAATCAATATCATACGTAACAAATACCGGGCGGTCCTTCACCCGCTCATGGATTCTTTTCATCACATTTTCAAAGCCGATCTGACGTACTTCCTTCATCGGAATGACCTCAAAACCAAGATCCCTTGCATCCTGAATGTCACTCGGTCCGTAAAGCGGCCCTCTCATGCCAACCTGGATGGAATGCTCCATATCGAGCAGACCTTCTTCAGCCGCACGTCTGAACGGTGTTCCGTGCATATACTTTTCACCATAATAATGCTCCCATGTATCCCCATGGGAATCAAAATGAACGAGTGCTATTTTTCCGTATCTTTTATGGAAAGCCCGCAGGTTTCCCAGTGAGATGGAATGGTCTCCGCCCATAATGACAGGAATGACATTCTTCTCAAGCAGCGGCATCAATCCTTCAACCATACTGTCGTACGTACGGAGTGCATTTCCTGGAATGACATTGATATCACCGTAATCAACCCCTGAGCAATATTCAAAAATATCGATGTCCATATCCGGATTGTAGGGACGGAGCAGCACGGAAAAATCACGGATATGCTGGGGGCCGAACCGCTGGCCTGTCCGGTTGGATGCTGCCGTATCGAAAGGAACACCAAGCACGGCGAAGTCTATGTCATCAGTTGTTCTGATCTGTTCCAATCTCATAAAAGTCCTGTTGCCCACAAAGCGTGGAGATTTGGATGAGTCGATAGGTTTGTACATATGTTAACCTCCTAAGATTCTAGATGAAATATTGTCCTTTCCCATTAATTCGCAAAAATCATGCCAACTGTATATGCCTCCTATCTCTGTAAATCCCAATTAAAATAATCCGGATCTGCATCAAAGAGGAGTTTATTGATGCGAATCCAGATTTTAATTCATTTATGAATTGATGGCGTATTTTTTCAGCTTTCTCACAACGCTTGACTGGCTGATTCCTAAATAATCCGCCATTTCATACGTAGTTTTATATTGTCTATAAGCCCTTTTTAGCCAACGGATTTCTACGTTTTGTAGTGCTTCTTGTAAGTTTTCCGCCTGTTCAGGGATCTCCTCTTCTTCCCGTTCATAAGCAACGGAATGAGAGTTCCGCTGATGAAACGGAAGGGCGCTAGGATAAATGATCCGATTTTCTGTCGTAATCACCAAACGCTCCATTAAATTCTCTAGTTCTCTCACATTCCCCGGCCAGCTATAGTCAAGTATTTCATGGATTGTCGCCGCATGAAGCACCTTATCTGCTCTATACTTGTCATTGAACATCCCTAGAAAATACTCGCATAATTGCAACAAGTCATCCCTCCGCTCTCTAAGAGGTGGAATAGTAATCGGTACGACATTCAGCCGGTAAAAAAGATCTTCACGGAAATTTCCTTCCTTTACCATCTCCGCCAAGTCTCGGTTCGTTGAAGCAATAACCCGAAAATCAATCTGTTTAGGCTCTGTGCCACCAACTCTCGTCATTTTCTTTTCTTGAATCACCTTCAGGAGCTTCGCCTGAAGATTTAACGGCAACTCCCCTACTTCATCTAGAAACAGCGTACCTTTATTGGCTAATTCGATAAGCCCTGGCTTTCCCTCTCTATTTGCTCCAGTAAAAGCCCCCTTTTCATAGCCGAACATCTCGGATTCAAAAAGCATCTCCGGAATGGCTCCGCAGTTCACTTCAATGAAGGCTTCCTTACTGCGACTGCTTTTTTCATGAATCGCCCTAGCAAAAACGTTTTTTCCGACTCCTGATTCACCTAGAAACACAACAGTTGCATCAGATAGCGCCACCCTCTGAATGAGCTGCCAAGCATTGCTCATCTCCTTGCTTTTTAATAGAATGCCGTCTATATACTGTTCCTTATCCCGCAATTCCTGAATTTCCGACTGATAATATTCCATTTTAACCCGCAGTTCTTCAAAGTCTTCCTTAATTTGGCGAAGCTCGGTCAAATCATGTGAGAAGCTAATAACTCGAATGATTTCTTCGTTTGCATCAAATACAGGCATAGCAGTCGCCATGACTGTGCGACCCGTGAGCGTATGCTGCATCACCTGGATTTCTTTCTTTTCTCGAAGCACCCTTTTTGTAACTGATGGCGAAAATACTTCCATCTCTTCCAAATCATCGACCGTTTTTCCGATCAACTCTTCGATTTTCATCCCATATATGGATTGACAATTAGGACTACTTCTCAATACTTTTCCCTTTCCATCAGCAATAACGATATTATCATTTGATGTTTCAAGAATAGCCCGTAATTCCAGCTCACAAATATTTTCTTCCATCATTCACTCTCACTCCTCAAACAATATCCGAACTCGTATGTAAAAATATTCTATCATAGTAGTGTTTGAATACATGTAGTTTTGCGATGGGGCTTAAAGCTCCTTTCGATATGTTTCCATACGACTTTCCGTCTGAACCCAACAAATGACTTCTTTTTCAATCAATGTTAAACCTTTAACATTTAGCCTTTTTTTATATCCACCACATCGGAAGCTGTCGTGTCATCCCGAAATATGGGTTCCTCTTTGACTAATCAACATAAAAAAACAAGCAAAGGCTGAGTCACCTTCGCTTGCTTCTAAGAAAATGATTATTTTAACTCTCGTAAAACTGCCCTCACCGGACTCCCATCCGCCCCCTCCATTGCAAGGGGCAAAGCAATTAATTCATAATCTCCGGGTTCCACATCGGTCAACACGATGTTCTCCAAAATATAAACACCGTTATCATTCAGCGAATGATGGGCATCCATCGTTTTGCTGTCAATCGCATCAACAGATGGGGCGTCTGTTCCAAGCAGGCGAACTCCCTTTCCTTTAAGGAACGGACCGATATTTTCGCGGAAAATGGTAAATGTTTCAGGAAAATGCCCCAGGTCCCTACCATCTGATGTTTTGAGAAGCAGCCGCTCTACACCCTCCAAGCTGAACGGCTCCAGCTCTTCTTTGCCGACCACCTCACAACCAGTTACATCAACAACCCTAGCCCGCCCGATATAAATATTGACGTCCAGTTCATGAACTTTCTTTCCATTCTCGTCAAAATGGTACGGAGCGTCAATATGCGTACCGGTATGAGCACTTGTTGTGAATTGTCCGATGTTGACCGAACCCGTCTGTTCTTTCGTGAAACTCAGTTTGAAGGTAAACGGCGTATCACCGGGCCAAACAGCTATATCGTTAGTTAAGGGTTGTGAAATATCAATCCACGGTTTATTCTTCATCTCGATCACCATCATTCTAAGAAAGTATATATCCCTTATGTTCTATTTTTTTCCATGTGGAAGAACACCTTTCAAGAAATTTGAATAGGTGCTCTCGCCTTGATTTATTTTCTCTTATTTAATAGCAGTTGCTTCACTTTTCACAATACCACTGCGTGTAGAGAAGTCCGGAGCAAGCTCCCGGCTATTCGGCATTGTAAGCCATAGTCTTAATAAGTGACGCCTGCGCTCAGGCTCTTCGTAGTCTTCAAACAAAGTCCGCGAATGGAGGACAATGTTATTGTTGGCGAATTGGATATCCCCCGGTTCCAGCATCATATCCATACGGATATTTTCATCATGGAGAATGGAATCTATCAAATCAAATGCCTCCAACTCCACTTTTGACAGTGGAAAGCCCTGACTTTTCTGTCCCGATTCAATGTACTCACGCATATATCTACAACTTAATTTACCGTCATAATAACTAAAGATCGGTGACAAGCCCTGCGATTTTTCAACCCCTAGATGATCAAAGTAGAATGGACGGTATAACAATCCAATATACTCCGGATGTTTCTCCAATAACTCATTATATAGGGTAGCAGTGCTTGCTAGGCTACTTAAACCGCCTGATTTCGCTTTACGAAGTGACAACAGTCCGACAACATCAGATAAATCTGAATGATAGGGAAGATGTGAGTTTGTTTGGTAAACTCTCACTTTTTTGTTATCCAGGGCTCCTACATTTTTGACATGGCCCAAGAGATCCCCCTTTGCATTTTGTGTTACAGGAATCCCCATGTGAAGTCCAAGCCCATAGTAAATGATGCTTACTTCTTCATCAGTATACCTGTCAATCGGCAATCCACGAAGCAGTAAGAAACCTCTCCCGTCCTCCAGCTCCTCTGCAAAGTAGTTGATTTCATCAGACAGATCTTCAATCGGAAAATCCTCTTTCGTAAAATCAGGCGCTTTTAACCCTTTTTTCTGAACTTTCTCTAGGGCATTTTCAAGTGATGCAATTGTTTTTTCGGACAGATAGTAGATCCAAGAATCATCTTTGGACAACTCCGATCCTTTCCAGGCTGAAGGCCCTTGAATTTTTTCCCTTAAAATCATTCCCATAATGAATCCTCCCATTAAACAATTGATATTGATGATTTAATCACTACCGGCGATGACATCTCCAACGAGAAATCTTTTTCCAACTGCCCGATACTGGTTCGTTGTGAAAACGCCTTATTTCCCTATTTTGCGGAGATATTTGGAAGCCCTCTCACTTGATTATACTAAATTATACAATTTAATAAATAGAGGAAAAATTTAAAAGCATTAGGAAGTGACTTTATTATCAAAGGAGAACAAAATTTTCCAATCAAAACCTTGAGGCTAAATAACCCCTAGCATATTCAAGAACACGATGACAATCGTAATGGGCACCACCCATGTCATCAACATACGCCAAAAGGAGTATAAACCGATTGAGCCCAATCCATTCAACTGAAACTCTTCTTTTACGAGCGTTTTATCCATACGATGGATAATGAATAGTGCGATGAGCAGGCTACCAAACGGCAGCATGATGTTACTGACAAGATAGTCAGTCGCATCAAAGATGCTTTTTCCCAAAATCGTGAATTCCGCCAGGCTGCTTGAAGAAAGTGCAGCGGGAATTGCCGCCAAGATGATAACGAATCCTGCAATCCAGGTGACTGGCTTTCGCGAACGTTTCCCGTTCGAAGTAAATGCAGCTACAATGATTTCATACAAGCTGAACGATGATGTCAATGTGGCAAATAAAAATAGGATTAGGAATAAACTCAGGAATAATTCGCCAAAAGGCATTTGTGCAAATACCGAAGGCAATACGATGAACAGCAGGCCAGGCCCTTCGGCCGGCTCATAACCGAACGCAAAGACAACCGGAAAGATCGCAAGGCCTGCGAGCAGGGAAACAAAAATGTTCATTCCAACGACAGAACCTGCAGAAGAAGTCAAACTCACATCTCTCTTCAAATAAGAGCTGTATGTCACCATACAAGAAAAGCCGACTGCAAGCGAGAAGAACGACTGCCCTAAAGCATATAGAAGAGATTGCCCAGTAATATTTGAGAAATCCGGCGCCAAGAAAAATTTTACTCCTTCCATCGCTCCGTCAAGTGTCAAAGCACGTACAACCAATATGATAAAAAAGATAAACAAAAGCGGCATCATGTATTTGTTCGCTTTTTCAATCCCGTTTTGGACACCCATGGAGATGACCAAAATATTGATTAAAGAAAATAGCAGTAAGCCTAACAGCGTCACTCCAGGACTCCCAACGACAGAGCCGAACAATTCCGGGTAATTGGCCCCTTCACCAATCACCTTGCCAACAACAGACCTGCCTGTATAAACCAACACCCAGCCGCCAACAACACTGTAAAATGAAAGCAGCAGGAAGCAACCAAGAACGCCTAATCTTCCGACCCACACCCAAAAGCTGTCAGGAGCCAGCTTTTTATATGCACTGATGGCTTCAGCCCCAGACCCCCGGCCAATAATAAATTCAGAAACCAGCATCGGCAGTCCAATCAGCAAAGTAAATGCGACAAAGATAAGGAAAAAGGCTCCTCCACCGCTCATTCCAGTTACATAAGGAAATTTCCAAATGGCGCCAAGCCCAATTGCGGCACCGGCCGATGCCAAAATAAAGCCTAGCTTGGATGACCATTGATCTTTTCTCTCCTCCATTTGCTCTCCCCCCTCCTCTAAACCTTCTAATTATTTTTGATCAAAACCATCATTAGCGTATAAAGGCTAACAACCCTACAGCTCCGTTCTCAAATCCCAAAGCTCAGGGAAAAATCGATGATCCAATACTTGCTTCAAGTAGTTGACTCCTGAAGATCCACCAGTACCCATTTTAAATCCGATGATTCTCTCAACAGTTTTCATATGACGGAAACGCCACTGCTGAAGCCAGTCTTCGATATCCACAAGCTTTTCCGCAAGCTCATACAAGCTCCAATATTTGTCTACATGGCGGTAAACCTCTCTCCAGGCTGCCGCTACGGTAGGATCACCCGAATAGACTTGTGAAAAATCGCGGTCCAACAGTTCAGGGTTAATATCGAATCCTGCGCGCGCCAAAGCTTTAATAGCTACATCGTAAATGCTTGGAGCTTTGTATGCCAGCATAAGGGCTTCGTGCACCTCAGGATCTTTCTCATAGATTTTTAAAATATGCGTTGATTTATAACCAAGCGCAAATTCAATCAGCCTGTATTGATATGATTGAAAGCCTGAAGCCTGACCAAGAGAATCGCGGAACTCCAAATATTCGGCTGGAGTCAATGTAGAAAGCACATCCCATGCCTGTATGATCTGGGTCTGAGTTTTGGATACACGAGACAGCATTTTGAAAGCCGATTGCAGTTCTCCTTCATCAATCGCTTTAATAGCAGCTGTCAGCTCATGCAGAATCAGCTTCATCCACAACTCGCTCACCTGATGAATGATGATGAACAGCATTTCATCATGATGGTCTGACAGCCGTTTTTGACTTGATAAAACTTTGTCCAGGTTCAAATATTCCCCGTAAGTCATGTTATTTTTGAAATCAGTATGGATACCCTTTTCGCTTTCCAGTTTTTTATACAGCTCCGATATGGATTTTGACAATGTCTTCTCCTCCTTTTTGATAGATGTGAGCGCATTCAATCATTAAAAGCAAGGGTCGTCCGGCTTGGCCGGAGCCCCCTCCTGATTATGCAACTACGTCACGTTTGTTCTCAAATTTCTTGTATTCTTCGTTTTTCATAATCTTTTTCAAAATCTGAACGACCTGCCACACTTCCTCAAATGTATTGTATAGTGCGATCGGCGCCAGGCGGATTCCGTTTGGCGTACGGAAATCCGGAATAATATTATTCTCCTTCAGAGCTTTGCAAATCCTAGCTGCTTCTTGATGCTCTAGGAAAATATGGCCGCCTCTTCTTTCATCATCCCGGGGATTGGCCACGGTAAATTCAAACTCTTCTAATTCTGCATCAATCAATGTCATCATATATTCTGTCATTTTCAAAGATTTGTCCCGAATTCTCTCAATCCCTGCTTCTTCAAACATCGACAATGATCCCAACAGTGGAGCAGCACTAAGCAAGTGTGGGGTCCCCATTTGCATCGAGCCAGCATCGGGTGCCGCCGTCAATTCATGCTCCATGTCAAATTGCTTATTTTTATCCGAGCTGAACCAGCCTGCCAACCCTGGACTTGTGCCAAAATGTTTCTTGTTCACATACATGCCGGCAACCGCACCTGGTCCGCCGTTTAGATGCTTATACGTACACCAAAAAGCGAAATCCACATTCCATTCACTCAAAGAATGAGGAACAGAACCGATGGAATGGCATAGATCAAACGCAATCAAAATGCCGCGCTCGTGTGCCGCTTTCGTCAATCGTTCCATATCTAAAATTTGTCCACTCCGGTACAAAACTCCCGGAAGAATAATGATCGCCACTTCATCAGACATTGCCTTCATTATATCATCCTCATCAAGTGTCTGCCCATCTCTGCTTTTCACCTGAATCAAATGCTCCTCAGGGTCCAGGCCATGAACGCGAAGCTGGCTTTTAATCGCATATATATCCGTTGGGAAGTTCAATTCATCCGCTAAAATTTTCGTTCTTTTTCCATTCGGCTTATAAAAAGTCGATAAGATCTGGTGCAAATTAGCCGTCGTGGATCCGGTTACAATAACTTCCTTAGGATCAGCTCCAATAAGTGAAGCGCTTTTTTCACCAAGCTTTTCTGAAAAATAAAACCATGGGTTTTCTCCCTTTAACCAGCCGTCAATTCCGAATTCCTTCCATGAATCAAGCATGGACAAAAGGGACTCTTCCGCTCTTTTTGATAACAGTCCTAAGGAATTCCCATCAAAGTAGATTGTTCCGGGCTGGATATAAAACTCATCCCGAAACTTCTTCAAACTGTCCTCTCCGTCCAACTGACGGGCATACTCTCTTGATAATTTCTCAGCCATATTACCTACTCCTTCACCCTTGAATTTTCAGTATAAATTTACTATACCTGAATAACTTATCATCAGTCAATGATATTATGTCAATGACATTATATCATCCATTTGATTGCCTGTGGACATTGAACAAGGTAAAATAGGATAAAACACCAAGGAAGGAGCAAATAGAATGGACGGTTCTGAGCACCTGTCCAAGCGACAGCTCCAAGCACTGCAGACGAGGGAGAACTTGTTGAATGCGGGGCGTTCGGTATTTTTGGAAAAAGGGTTTCAAAAAGCAACCATGACGCAGATCAATAAGCTTGCACACACAGGCTATGGGACAGCATACGTCTATTTCAAAAACAAAGACGATCTGTTTACAGAATTGATGGAAACAATCATGCAGAAAATGTATGACGTTGCAGCACTTCCCTTTAAACCCAGTTCCAAAGAGGAGGCCTACGCACAGATTCTAGAGCAAACCCGTCTTTTCATGAAATCGTCATTGGAAGAAAAAGAAGTGATGAAGGTTGTAAAGGAAGCCATCGGCGTTTCAGCAATCGTTGAAGAAAAGTGGAATCATATCCGCGCCCGCTTTATCAGAGGGATTACTAAAGATATTTTATTTGTCCAAGAAGCCGGATTGGCCAATGAAAAATTCGATGCTTCCCTGATCGCAAAGGGATGGTTTTACATGAATGAGCAGGTCATGTGGGAGCTTGTCCTTGGAAAAATTGAAGATGATCTGAATGCAGTATCTGAAAACCTGGCGAAGCTTTATACGGGGGGACTGTATAAGTAAAAAAACCTTGGGGAATGTCTACTCCAAGGTTTTTTAAGGAATTAAATCCCAAACCCTAATTTGGAGAAGTCTTCTTCTCTCCACTCCTGGGTACGGGTCTTCTCGTTCGCTGCCTCAAGATTTCTAATGAGACCGTCAATATCAACCGCTTTGTCGTAATGCCACTGAAGAGCCGCGGATGTGTACAGCTCGTTTAACTGGGCAATGGAGAACTTTTCCGTCTGCTCTGCAATATAATGAATATCCTCTTTCGACATAAACCGTTCCATCTGTTTAGTATGAAGCAAGTATTGAAAGCGCAGATCAAAGTCAGGCCGTTTTATTTCATACGCACGGTCAAAACGACCGGCACGATTGATTAAAGCAGGATCGATTTTTTCCGGATAGTTGGTCGTACCAATTAAGAAGATGCCTTCTTTTGAAGTCGCTCCATCCAACGTATTCAAAAACACAGACCGTGAAGATTCCGGCATGGAGTCAATATCCTCAATCACTAAAACCATTGGCGCCATCTTCGCCACGATGGAAAAGACCTCTTTAATGGAATAACTCGTTGTATATTCCGTGATCTGCCAATAAGCAACAGGAGCATCAATACTGCCTGCAATGGATTTCACGAGGGTCGTTTTCCCATTACCTGGTTGCCCGTAAAGCAGAATCCCCCGCTTATAAGGGATACGATACGTTTTAAAAAAATCGCCGCTTTCATTGAAGAACTCGTCAATGGAACGGTAGATTTCCGATTTCAGCCCCTCTTCCAACAGTACGTCGTCCCTGCGAACAAGGGAAGTGACCTTCTCCTTTTCCCGTTCTACACCTTCTTCAGTATCGGTGAAGACGCTGACGGAATCCTTCATGATTTCCTTTTGGCGTCTGTAAACATATTGCAAAAATGCAAGCAGGCTCTCATCACTTTTGGCATAGATAAACTCATGCTGATAATCTGTAAAGCTTTGAAAAATGGGCAGCTTGACCAATGCAATTTCAAAATCCGGGTAAAAATAAACGGCGTTATTAATGGATGGTTTGATGACAAAGCCATTCTCGTTTTGCTCATAATCAATACATCCGGTTTCCACATGATCATAAATATATGAAAGTAGTTCGGCTTTACCACAAGCTAAATCCTCTTCGAGGACATTCCAGATTTCCTCTACATTTTCATTGTCCAGATACATTTTCAGTATGAGGCCAGTCTGCTTTAAAATAAACCCATGAACTCGGTCCAGCGCCACACCATAATCGTAATAGTTCGGCAAAATTTCGCGGTTATTTTCTGGTAATCGAATAATAAATGATTCTTTCAATGTCATTTCCTTTCGTCTATATAGGCTGTGTTACACACTATAGTTTACTGGAAAATGAACAAATTGAAAAGGCAATCCGATTTTCAAACTAGCGACTAATGCCGGGCTGAAAAAAATTCCCAGAGACATGCTACCGATCAGCTACCATGCTTGATTAGTGACCAGTTTCACGGGCAATATTGGAAAACGGGCATCTATACGAAAAACTACCCGTTTTCCAAGAAAGACCCTAATTACTGTCCGAGCAATTCTTAGAAATACATTGAAGCTGATTCCTCGATCACATAAAAGAACAACCTTCTATAGTAACTGCAAGCTTATTACATACCGGGATGCCCTTTTGGAAATAATATGACCTCTTCCTTAAATGGAAACAATTTCATCTCTCTTGCTTTTTCTCCATGATTGATCATGATTTCGTGGAAAATCTCCTGATCGGTTTTTCCATCTGTGTTTACACCTAGCTTCTGAGCTGCATTGTGAATCATTGCTTTTTTGACATCCATAGCCACCTCACGAAGATCTCTGCCCTCCGTTTGAATGCCGTATTCCTTGGCATACTTCAGGATTTGAGCCTTGCGCACCTCATAAGTGAGCTCTTTCAGTGATTTTCCTTCACTCGTAATTCCCAGTTCAGCTGCTTCTTTTTTCACCTTTACTTCCTTGATTTCTTTCTTCAAGGTTTTAATATCTTTTCCCTGTGTGCTTATTCCATATTGCTGGGCAATTTTTGTCACCCAAACCGTTTCAATCTCTTTCTCCAATTGTTCTGTGCTTTTTCCTTCAGTTGAAATGCCCAATCCTTCCGCATGCTTTTTAATGGAAACATCACGTATTTCCTTCTTGAGTGTTTCCATATCCTTGCCTTCCGTATCAATGCCCAGCATTTCTGCATATTTCTTCGTCATTTCCGGATCGTTTTTAAATGGGCGTTCTCCCCATTTCGCGTCATGCATTTCCGCTGACACAGTTGATCCGATGCCGCTAAAGATCCCTAGGGCGATAATCGCTGCAAAAAAATATGTAGCCAGCCTCTTCATTTTAGCTTCCTCCTTTAAGTGGATACTTCACTTTTTAGCATGCCCTTTTGTAAAATTGGCATGAATAAAAAATGAAGGTGAGGTGATTTCCGGCAAGGATATTTCAACATCAGCATGCCTGTCCAATACCAATCGAGTAGGAAAGCGGAAGCAGCTTGATAGCTCATCCATTGATAATATAAGAAAGAGTGGCACCATCACAACTCATGTTGGCGGTTACCACTTTTTACTGGCTTTTGTCTCAAACCCATGTACTGCCTGTTGTACAAACGAATGGCTAGCTTGGCATGTTCGTCATCACTGATTCTTTTCCTCGCTTTCTTTTTGCTGCCCTTTTTGTTTAAGCAGAAAAAGCTGCAATGGCTCCACGGAACCATTCATGAGTTTGTAAATGTAAGAGGAAGTGAGATAGTAACTGTTTTCGATTTTTTCGGCGAGGTAGTTGGCTCTTTCAAACAAAATGGAACGGATATTTGTCACTTGCCTGAGGATTTTTTCAGTGATCGCTTCTTGGTTATCCAATCGGCTCATTACTTCCTGATGCCTTTCTTCCTGCTTCGAAATGTGTTCAGTCATCTCTTTTTGAAGTTCATATTGTTTATTGAGTTTCGCTAACAGCTCTGCATTGTCAACTTCCACTGATTTCAAACGCTGCTCAATTTCTACATTCGTCCCACTCACTTGCAGAAGCTGTTCCATGACTTCTCTTTTGAAAAGGACTTCCTCTTCAAGCATCTCCTCCAGTGTTTGATTTTTTTCATTAATAGTCGTCAACTGGCCCTTAACGTTTTCATAGTCTTCAGCATGATTCCGGTCATTTCTTCTCAAGTCTTTCAATTGATAGTTTATTTTCTTCCATTGGTTCTTTCGTATCTGTTCGTGATTTTTCATTACTTGATGCAAATCCAAAAAGGATTGCTGCAATATGGAGTTCGCTTTTTTCTGTGCCTCCATAAACTCGGACCATTCATCTATTTGAGCAACCGATTGGTTGGGTTCATCGATCTCTTCTTCACTTTGATAAATATACTGTTCTTCTTCATTGAAATACAATCCCATATTCCTTCACACCCTCCCTTGCTTTTACATACATGTATTAGCTTATGCAAAACAGTTGGAAGGAGGGACGGAAATAGTGAAGCTAATCCGACCATTCTTGATACTGAAGGAGACGGCCTTGTTCCCGAACCTGCGGAGCAAGTCCGTCAGTTCCATCAGCAATTTGATAAGGCAAGCCATTTGCAACTAATCATCATGATTGCCTGAATGTCCCAGACTAAAAAAGCCAGATTCTCTTTCGGACCTGGCTTTCTTATTGTTTTATTCAACTGTGATGTGTACCCCTGTTTCACCATATTTCTGGTAGGCGGCATGGTATGTTGGGCCAACGCCGCGTTTAAATGTAATCGAATGCCGGATGGCTGCTGTAATGAATTTTTTCGCTTCTTCCACAGCTTCTTGGACTGATTTTCCTTTAGCCAACTGAGCCGTGATGGCTGCTGAATAGCTGCATCCTGCCCCATTTGTATGGATCGTATCAATCCGGGGAGCTTCAAGCATATGGAATTTTTCACCATCAAATAATACATCGACCGCAGGGCCCTCTAAACGCCCGCCTTTAACAAGGACATATTTCGGACCTAGTTTTTGTAAGTCAACTGCTGCTTGTTTCAAATCATCAACTGAATGAAGCGGCTGATCGGTTTCCAACAGCCTTGCTGCTTCGGGCATATTCGGCGTAATGATAGTGGCTAACGGGATCAATTTTGTTTTTACAGCCTCAATAGCATCGTCCTTTAACAACGCAGACCCCATTTTCCCAATCATGACTGGATCTACAACAATATTGGGTGTATCCGACTCCTCAATCCACTTGGCCACATTGGTGATAATTTCCTCGGTAAAAAGCATCCCCGTTTTTATCGCATCTGCTCCGATATCGCGCAGGGCAGTGTAAACCTGTGCTTCAATGGCATCAAAAGCTAACGGGAAAACACCTTGATCTGTGCGTGGGTGATTGGCTACAATCGCTGTAATAGCACTAAGTCCAAACACATCCATCTCTTGAAATGTCTTTAAATCCGCCTGAATCCCAGCTCCGCCTCGCGCGGCAGAACCGGCTATCGATAATGCTCTAGGTATACTCATGTGATCCATCCTTCCTGACTTTTGAATCAAATAAGGGTCAGTTTAGCTAATAAAATCCTATTCATATTATCCTGCAACCATAAGCGCTTTGGCAAGGAGTCGGCACCTTTGTCTAAAACAGACGATCCAGTTTAGTCATTCAGCCTGAAACGAAAAATCGTTACAAATCCACTTGAACCTTCAGTTACGTGAGGTTTTATAATGGTTGTAATCTTCTTTATGGGGGTATTCGCATGAAAGAAAATAACAAGTATTCTATCGGAGAATTCTCAGAAAAAACAGGGATTTCTATTCGGACTTTACATTATTATGACGAAATTGGCCTCTTACAGCCGGAAAAGCATTCGTCGTCAGGTCACCGGATTTACAAGCAACAAGATATTTTAACCTTACAGAAAATCATCAGTCTAAAGTTCCTCGGATATAGCTTGGATAAAATTCTGGATTTGTTACACGAATCGAGTATGACAACGGATTTAAACGAGACGTTAACCCTCCACCTGCAAGCACTCAAAAAAGAACAGGAACGAATTGAACAGTCTATGGCAGCCATTCAAAGAGTAATCAAATTACTTGAGGAAGAAGGAGAAGTAGACAGCGCCATCCTGTTCAGCCTTATTCATGGCTGGCAAACGGAAAATATACAAAATGAATGGATGGAACAGCACAGGCTAACGGATATAGCCGAAGAGTTATCAAAGAAATCAGAAGAAGAAAAGATCACCTTAGACCAATCCTATATTCAATTGGCTAAGGAAGTAAAACAATTGTATGGTAGACCTGTAGAAGATCCGGAAGTACAAGAAATGATTAAAACGTATCTGGAAGCATCATTTGAGTTTCTAGGTGAGGATTTAATTCAAAAGCTGGCTGATATTGATGTAGAAGAGCTGGATATTCAAGAGCTGGAAAACAGTACCTCTTCTCCATTTACAGAAGCTGAACAAAATTGGCTGAATCAAGTAATGGAATATTATGTGAAACAAGCAGAAATGGATTAAGAAAAGCGTCCGTTTAGCTGCGTACAAACTCGAGTACTCCATCATTTCCTTCTATTTTCTCACCTATAAAAATCCGGCCCAACAAGAAATGTTTATCTTGTTGGGCCGGATTCATTTTCCACTCAGTCATTACTTCTCCACAGGCAAGTCAAATGAAACAGATTTCTCTTTGAATAAAGCCTTGGCGCTTTCATCTTTCAACGGTCCGACTTGCAGCTCAAACTTTTTGAAAATGTCGAACTCATCTTTCCTGAATAGGAACACAGTGAGAATCTCATCTTTGTCGCTAGGTTTGAACGTACCGCTGTAACTCGGTTCAAGCATTCCTTGGTTGAACATCGTTCCACGTTCATCATCTATTATCAGTTTCCTATCTATCAAAAACTTATCGAAAGGAGTCTCACTTCCGTTTTCGATTGTTGTCTTTACAGTCAATGCCACCAATTCGCCATCCCCAAAATTGGTGAACCTTTCAGCATGTGCATCTGTCGGGGTCACATTAGCATACTGAACACCATCTAAAGTGATTTTAACTCCATCGATCTCTTTAGTCTCATTTATATCAGTCTTTTGGAAAAAGATTTCTTTATCCGCAATATTGTCTGTTACCATCTTATCCTGGTAAAGCTCTGCTGTTGTTTCTGCTTTCTGTGCACCATCCTCATTAAAAGGCAGTTTGAAAACCGCGTCTTCTCCAAGCTTCTTGCTAACATCGTCATCAAGGAACAATGCGTCAATTTTCAGCGTAGGCGTAGTCAATTTTTCAAATTGTGCTTTTGTCATCGAGTGGGCATTCATTCCTGTAAAACTTTTCCCTTTTGAATACTGAGAGGCATGTTCCGTGCTGTCGTCCTTCAGCCATTCCTCCCGATCGACAAAATGCTGTCTTGGAATAATGTATTCCCCGCCGTCATCTGATAGCAAAGAAACACCGCCTGCATAATAAACGTCCTCATCAGACTTATTATCCAAAGTCATTTTATAAGTGAGAACATACCCTTCATCCTCATCGTCAAAATCGGTCTTGGCGGACTCATTCATATTGGATACGTGAACAATTTGGTACTCATCAATTTCAATCGTCACGTCCTCACTATAAGCGTGCTTTAATCCAGGATTTTTGTTTGTATAAACAACTTTGACATCCCCGCCTGTTTTTTCTTTAATATACGAATTCAATTCAGAACCGTCATCTTCTTTTTTTGTGGATTCCTTCTCCTCGTCTTTTTGCTCGGCATCCGCTTCAACCGTTTTTTTGTCATCTGCTTTCTCTTCAGTTGAGGCTGGCTTCGCCTTTTCTTTTTCATCATCGGCCTTACTTCCACATGCTCCAAGCAAAAGGACCGCCATCATCAACATGGCAAACTTTTTAATGTTCATTCCATAATCCCCTTTTTACGATTTTTATCAATAGATATCATAGCATTTACAAAGTGAATTAAGTGCTTTTCGAGATAAAACAAAACGAATGACCTAAACGCGCAAAAGGATACAATTAGTTCATATAGCTTGTTCCCAACCATTTTTTTACAATTATATCAATCTATTGTTCTAGGTCATTTTTTATCAATAGATAAATTGACTAGTGACACATTGTCATTTACACTGGACATGTAGATATGACATTGTGTCACAAAAGGAGTCTGTATGATGGCAACGATAGTTGAAAAGGAACTCGATAGTTTGAAAAATTTGAAGGACTCATTGGTCCGTTTCATGATGACCTACAAATTCGCCTTAGAAGAAGTGAATACAAAAATCAATATTTTAAAGCAAGAGTTCCAATACGATGATGATTATAATCCGATTGAACATATTACATCGCGACTGAAGTCGCTAGAGAGCATTATCAATAAAGCTTACAGAAAAGGGTATGACCTTACCCTTCCATCCATAAAAGAAAACATTCGAGATATTGCTGGTGTACGGATTACATGCTCTTTCATTTCCGACATTTATAAGATAAGTCGCATGTTGCAAAATCAAAAAGATATCAAATTAATTGAAGCGAAAGATTATGTGAAAAATCCAAAATCTAATGGCTATCGAAGTCTACATTTGATTATTCAAATTCCGGTTTTTATGTCCAACCGAGTAAATGATGTGTATGTAGAAGTGCAAATTCGAACGATTGCGATGGACTTCTGGGCCAGTCTCGAACATAAAATCTATTATAAATATAGCGGTGAAATACCAAGAGAACTGAAGGAAGAATTGACTGAAGCTGCGTTTTCAGCGTTAAAGCTTGATGAAAAAATGGAAAATATCCATGACCAGGTGAACAAAATCAAAAAACATAGTCAATTTGAGCAAAGTCTGCCATTTGACAGCCCGCTACAAATTAGCGAAGAAATCTTACGACAGATACAGCAAAATAAGGAGTGAAAAAATTATGTTTCCAATCGCAAATGTTCCTCCTTTTATCCAGAGAGAACTTGAAAAATTAAATGAGCTCATAACCCCTTTATTAAAAAAATCATCCAAATACGGATTCTGGTCCCTGCCTTTAATCCTTATTTCTGTTCTCAATCTCGTTACCATATTATTTTTCATTCCAAACAGGCAAAACATGGTGCTAACCATCATCCTGTATGCTGTTCTAGGAGCTTTCGGCATGGCCCTATCCAGAGAAGCGAAGCACCAGCGGAAAAAAATTCAGCAAATCAGTGCCAATTATATTATCGAACGAATCGAAAAAAGTGAGATTGCTTCTTCTTCCCTAAAGAGAAAATACACTGAGATGGTGAAGAAATCTCCAGTATTGGCAATCAACTACTTTGTGAAATTTTTGGAAGCAGAAAATAGAGAAAATGATGATTAGAGGGTGAAAGATACGATGCCTAAATTGACATTTTACAATTTACCAGATGAAAAAAGACAAACATTGATTCAAGCGATACAAGCTGAATTTTCGAGAGTACCACTGTTTGATGCCTCCATCTCCAATATTGTGAAAGCAGCAGGTATTCCGCGTGGAAGCTTTTATCAATATTTCGAGGACAAAGACGATGCTTTTTTCTTTTTACTGAATGAGCTGTCCGAACAGGAGAAATATAATTTTATCTCCATATTAACGGAGCGTGAGGGAGATCTGTTTGAAACCGCCTTTGACTTTTATGAACGGATGCTTAAAGAAGAGGAGCATTTCCATTTTTTGAAAAATGCATTTTTGAACATGACTCAGAAAATAGAAAGCACATTTGCTCGAATGATCAGTGATCATCATAAACATGGAGAGAACTTCAAGGCAACCGCAGCTTTGATTGATCGAAGTAAACTGAACATTTCCAGTGATAAGGAACTATTTCATGTCCTGCAAATCATCACAACCATTACATTCAGAAATCTGGTCGAAACATTCGCTCATGATTTATCTCATCAAGACTCACTAGAAAATCTGAAATTGGAAATGAATCTGATTAAAAGAGGATTAGTATGTGAATCTACATTCAATTAACATACAATCTATCCGTATGGAGTAAAATTATTTCTTGGGAAATATGTCGAATTTAAGTCCTCATATTTCCGGAGATGCAATGTCATATGATTGAACAAACATTGGAAAGTAGGAATGATATGAGCCAATTACAGTTCCATCCTGTATGGAAAGACAAACTGACACTCGCGCAAAAGGAAGAACTGCTTACATTTTTTGAAGAGCAGGCACCAATCACTGGGAAATTCGATGCAGTGCTTGTAAGAGGGAAATTTAAGAAAAATGGTGGAGCCGTCGCAACGGTTTTACTGAGAAATGGTGATGGGAAACCCTTGAAAATAAAACAGGCTAAAGTAGAAATGACGGATTCAGCTAACCATTTGGTTGCTGCTGAAGAGTTTGAATTGGATCTCTCTTTAGAAGAGGGGTCGGCGCTTCCATGGTCGTTTGTTTTTTCTAGGGAATCCGTAAAAAAAGCGGATGTAGATTCCGAAAACTGGAAAATCCATGTTGATTTGCAGGAAAAAGAAGCTCAAAGTACAAAAGCGTAAGGCGCCTGTTCATCGACGTACAGACTGGACGACTCCTGGACGAGATAAAGGAAAAAGAAAAGCGGAGAGTGCCTGCTTATCGGCGCAAAGCTAGACGAGCGCTGAAGAAGGCGTAGTTTGCCTTCAACAGCGTTTGGCTTATGACCTCGAGCCGATGGCACTCGCAGCTGGACAACACGATGAGCCGAAGGCGAATCGATGTTGACTGATCGGAGGAAGGAAGAGGAAGTCTGCTAGTCGATAGGCGCTGGATCTAGACGCAGCATAATCTGATAAATAAGTCATACACAAGCATAGATTTTTATCATTTCCTATACCACAAAAAAAGAGTGACCTATCCGCCGCTCTTTCTACCGCTTCTTCAGCAAGGCTGTTTCACGTTAAAAAATAATGAATTGAGATCCTTGATGATATAATCTGGATAAATTTTCATTTGGTCAACATCCTCTTTCCTTGCTACTCCCGAAAGGACAAGACAGGTACGAATTTTACTAAACTTACCCAATAGAATATCGGTTTCCAGCCGATCGCCCACAATCAAGCACCGATCTCTCTCCACGTTTAATTGTTTCAGAATCCGTTCCCCATAAAAAGCCGAAGGCTTCCCTGTCACTTCAAAGATAGGCTGTCCTGACGCCACTTCAATTGCGCGGGCAATCGCATAAGTATCAGAAACAACTCCCCCCGGAACTGGGCAGGTTGGATCTGGATTTGTCACGATAATCTTCGCCCCATTTCGGACAGCCGTCATGGCCAGGTTCAACTTATCATACGTAAAGGAGCGGTCCAGCCCAACCAGTACATGTGTCGCTTCCAAGGGATCCTCCGTCATTTTCAATGAGAAATGATTGAACTCTGTCTTGATTGCCTCTTCCCCGATAACATAAATGAGGGCGTTGGGAAAGTTTTCCGAGAAATACAAAGCCGAAATAAAAGGACCTGTCAGTATTTCATCACTAGATACATCTACTCCTAGTGCCTCCAATCGTTTTTGGCAGCCTTCTCGGGTCTGGGTGGGCGAGTTTGTAATAAATAATATTTTTTTCTGATTCATTCTGAGCAAATCGAGCGTTTCCTTTGCTCCAGGCAAAATGTCATTTCCCAAATAAACCGTCCCATCCAAATCAAAGCAATATGCTTCAAAATCATCAATATTCATCGATTGATTCCTCCATTGTCAACAAGATGTAAGTAAAGCCTCTTGTTGAACCTCATTTTCTGTTAGCCGCTTTTCCGTCTTTTTGTCGAATATATGAGTAGATTCTTTGTTAAAGTGAAGATTGATCCTATCACCCATTTTCAGGGTTTCGTCCGTTTTACATTTAATGACAATTTCTTGATTCGCCAATCGCGCATGAACAAGCATTTCCGCCCCATTTCTTTCAATTAATTCCACCACTCCTTTTAAAGTGCTTTCTTCCATGGTGATAGTAATATCTTCCGGCCGAATTCCCAACACAACGGCTTCACCATGATTGGCATCGACAATGCTTTTCTCGCTTTCCGAGAATGAATAAGACGCTTCGCCCAAGCCAAAAACAAATCGATCGCCCTGCACCCTGCCACGTAGAAAGTTCATGCCCGGCAGCCCAATGAAACTTGCCACAAACATATTTTCAGGTGTGCTGTAAACTTCGGAAGGTGTACCAATTTGCTGAATTTCTCCATCTTTCATAATGACAATTCTTGTAGCCATCGTCATGGCTTCCGTTTGGTCATGAGTAACATAAATCGTCGTTGTTCCTAGCTGACGGTGCAGTCTAATAATCTCTGCCCTCATATGCACACGCAGTTTGGCATCTAAATTCGATAACGGTTCATCCATCAGAAAAATACTTGAGTTACGGACGATCGCCCTGCCCAGGGCTACCCTTTGCCTCTGTCCACCAGAAAGCTCCTTCGGTTTTCTTTTCAACAGACTGGTCAATCCTAAGATTTCGGAAGCCTCCTCCACCTTTGCCTTCACTTGATCTTTTGGCGTCTTTTGACGTCGCAATCCAAAAGCCATGTTTTCGAACACCGTCATATGGGGATATAACGCATAATTTTGGAAAACCATGGAAATCCCTCTATTTTTCGGTTCTATCTCATTGACCCTGCGACCATCAATCAACAAATCTCCTTCAGAAATGTCTTCCAGACCTGCAATCATTCTTAAAGTAGTTGACTTTCCACACCCTGATGGGCCGACAAGTACAATAAATTCCTTTTCTTCAATATCTACATTCAAATTCTTAACAGAATGCCCTTGGCTCCCAGGATATGTTTTGCATACATTATTTAATTGAATTTTCGACATCCTGCTTCCCCCCGTTATTCATTTTCACAAAATTCATCGAGTTCTCGGCTCGTTCAACCGTATTTGTTTCAAACACGTACTTCACAGACCTGTCCTCTAAAGCAGACAATAAAGACCGAAAAGGAATAGTCCCTTCCCCAATTTGCAAATGTTCATCACTCACACCATGATTGTCATTGATATGCAGACCATACAAATGTGGAAAAGCTTTTGTACATTCCCCTAAAAACCGTGCCTGCTCATTCATGTAACAATGCCCTGTATCAAGCATGATGCCTGCACGCGGGTTATCCATCATTTCAATCACCTTATTGAGCTCATCTATAGAGGTGCCCACAGCCTTTTTGACATAAGGGACATTTTCGACAACAAGCTTTGTTTTTTCAGGCAGCTCCTGGAGCATTTTCTTTGAAAAATTGGCGGCTGATTCCAGCCCGTCACTAACAGACGGATGACTGCCAAGATGAAGTAACACATAGTCCACTTCCAACATTTCGGCTATAAACAAGCATTTCTCCCAAATATGCTCCGTTTCTTCGTCTACCTTTGCGGGATTAAATCCAACAATCGGCAAATGAAAACCGAACGAGACATCATTTTCTTTTCCAAGTCTCGCCAGCTTCTTCAATTGTGTTCTGTCCATATCGAGCAGTAGTCTGCCATGAGATTCTCCTTCTCCCATGATCTCAATCGATTTCCAGCCTTTTAAAATGAGAGCTTCGACCGCTGCCTCAATGGGCAATGTAAACAATGAATAGGTTGAAATTGAATAACTCAATCCGCTTCTCCTTTCTTTCATTTAATTCCTGAATGCATGAAACTTGAAATGAACTGCTTTTGAAAAATAAAGAAGGCCATCAAAAGCGGTAAAGCAACAAATAAAGTAGCGGCACCAACCACTCCCCATTGAGCACCGGAATCGGATGCTTTGGCAAACATAGACAGCCCGACCGTCAGTGGACGATTTTCATCGGAGTCTGTAATGATTAACGGCCATAGGAAATTGCTCCATTGATGACATACTGAGATAAGCCCAAAGGCGATGTACGTCGGCTTTGCCAACGGAACATATACATGCCAGATGATCTGGAGCCGATTGCAGCCTTCCATCTTTGCAGCTTCTTCCAGTTCATACGGAATCCCTTTAAACGTCTGCCTGAGCAGGAAAATTCCGAATGCAGAAATGAAATATGGCATCATGATGGCCAGCTTCGTATCATAAATGCCCAGCTGAGCAATCGTATTTGAGTTTGGAAAAATTAGCAGTTCAATAGGAATCATGATCTGCACAAGATAAAGAAGGAACATGATTCCCTGTCCGATGAAATTCATCCGCGCAAACGCATAGGCCGCAAGCGTCATCGTGACAAGCTGCACAGCCAAAATCACAATGACGATCATTATGGTATTGAGATAATACTGAGCGAAAGGGGCCGTTTTCCAGGCCACCGCAAAATTACTGAATGTAAATGAAAATCCTTGAGTATTTGTATCTTTAAAGGCCATATAGATGATCCCGAAGAGGGGAAGGGCCCAAAACAGAGCTAAAACATATGTTAAAATATTCGTCAGGCGACTCAACTGTACCCCCCCCTTAGCTGTAGTGAATTTTCCGATCCGCTCCAAAAAACTGAATGGAGGCAATCACAAGCATCAAAACCAGCACTACCACCGTTGCTGAAGATGCCTTTCCATAATCTAGGAAACGGAAGGTACTTTCATAAATGTAATAAAGCAGAAGATTGCTTGCATTATTGGGACCGCCTTGTGTCATCACAACAAGCTGATCCACGGTTTTGAATGCATTTGTTGTAGCAATGACAAAAGAGAATAAAGTGGTCGGCATCATCAGCGGGAAAATGATTTTTCTGAATTGGACCCATTTCGAAGCCCCATCCATATAGGAGGCTTCCAGCAATTCCTTTGGAATATTTTGAAGCGCGGCCAGATAAAAGATCATAAAGAATCCAGCTTCCTTCCAAATGAACATCACCATGATGGCAATAAGAGCCGTGCTTGAATTTCCAAGCAGGTTCATTTCCCCTGCACCGAAGAACTTAAATAGGCTATTGATCATCCCATATTCAGGTGTATAAAAGAACAGCCAGATAAACGCTGCGGTCACCATCGGAATGACTACTGGATAAAAGAAAAACGTCCGTGCCAGACCGCTTCCAAGCACCGTCCGGTTGACCAACATAGCCAGCCCCATTCCGATCAACACACTTGTTGGAACGGTACCAACAGCAAATAGCAGATTATTGATAAAAGCCTTCCGAAATACCTCATCCTCCCACATCATTTTAAAATTTTCCGAACCGATATAAATCGGCTCTTCCGTTGATAAGTCCGATTGAAAAAAGCTCATAATCAAGGTTTTAATAATCGGATACAACGTAAACAAGATGAGGAAAATAAGGGACGGAAGGAGAAAAAGCCAAGCAGATGCATTTTCTTTTATTTGTTTGCTTTTTCCCAATTCCTTCACCTCATTGAACGATTACTTATATGGTTTTAACAGAGCATCAGCCTCTTTTTGTGCTTCTTCTAGGGTTTCATCTACATCTGAACCTCCAATAACCGCCTGGATGGCATCAGATAAAATCTTGATGATTTTCCCCTGCTCGTAAACGGAAATTTCTTTATGAGCTGTTTCTAGCTGCTGCATCGCTGTCAACGCCTGCGGAAACGAATCCGTGTATTCTTTTAGCGCAGAAGTTTCATAGCTTGATTGACGCGTAGCAATATACCCTGTGTCAATGCTCCACTGTGCTGCACGTTCGGAATCCGCCATCCATTTGATAAATTCCATTGAAGCAAGCTGTCTCTCCTCAGAAATATCCTTGAAAATATAGAAGTTTCCTCCACCTGTCGGAGTAGCAGCACGCTCATTTTCCGGTAAATAAGCGACACCAAATTCAAAATCAGCATTGTTTTTAACATTCGTGAGGTTCCCTGTCGTTGAGAGCATCATAGCTGTCTTGCCTTCAATGAAGTCTGAAGGAACCGTATTCCAGTCAAGCACGCCCTCCGGCATCACTTTATGTTTCTTGGACAAATCAACCCAGTATTGAAGAGCTGTTTTGGCTTCGTCAGAGTTAAAATATACTTCTTTACCGTCATCACTCATTAAATTTCCTTCACCTGCCTGCAGCGCAAGTGCCTGATAGATCCAATAACCGCTGATGGTAGCTGGCAGCTCAATTCCCCACTGCCCGTCTTTCGAAAGCTTTTTACCATATTCGACAACCTCATCCCAATTTTCCGGAGCTTTTTCCGGATCTAGACCAGCTTTCTTGAATTGATCTTTGTTGTAATAGAGCAAGACCGTGCTCCTTTGGAATGGAACAGACCACGTTTTTCCTTCCGCCTGTGAGTTCAGCATGAATCCCGGGAAGAAATCATCCATCATTTTTTTGGCTTCAGGATCCTTTTCAATCATGTCGTCCAGAGGAAGAATGGCATCTTTCAATTGGAAGAGATCCACTGACAGAAGAACGGCCAAATCAGGAGCCTTTCCGTTTTTAACGGCCGTCTGTACCTTTGTCATCGACTCATCGTAGTTTCCGCTGTATACCGGTGTTACCGTGACCTTTTTTCCATCCACTTCAATTCCTTCTTTGTTAAACTCCTCGGCATATCCGTCAATTACTTTTGTTATTTCACCGCCGACGTTCACTGGGTAATACCAAGTCAGATCAATGGTATCCCCATTGGATTCTCCAGATTTTGAAGCACCTGATTTGCTGCCATCCGAACTTGAAGAGTTGCTGCCGCATGCACTTAGCACAGTAAAAACAAATAATAGAAGTGCCAGAAATATTGGTGTTTTTCTCATTGTTTTTTCAACCTCTTTCTTATTGAGATATTGTCCCGTTAAAAACTAGAGCTGTTATGACGCTTTTGACAACCTCCTTCTCGACAAAAAGAGACCACAAATATACTGTTTTAAACAACAGATATTTGCGGCCTCTCTATTCGCGCCTGTTTGCTATTTACTTCTCGATTATCAATATACCAGTCTATTATTTAGTTCTTATGAATGGATTGTAAAGATTTCTTAAAGATGATTGAAATCTAATTTCCACAGCTTTGTATTGGATGTCGTCACTGCTGCCGCTCCACGTTCCAAAGCTTCCTTTGCATGCTCGGCTGTTGTCAGCAACCCGCCCGTAATGACTGGAACAGGGGAAACCTCCGACAATTTTTCCAGGAAATCAGGAGCTCTGCTCGGCATGATTTCAATGATATCCGACTGTAAATGCTCCAGGCTGTTCAGCAAATGATCATAAACCTCTGTGTCAATCAGAAACACCCTTTGAATGACGAACATTCCCTTTGATTTAGCCCGTTTAATGATGCTGGATTTCGTAGTGACAATGGCAAACGGCTTAACATAATCAACTATGATATCCATCCCATGCTGATCTACCTGCAACCCGCCGATCTTCTCCACATGCAAAATAACCGGGAGCCCTTCGCTTTGAAGCACATCCACATACTGTTTCACATTCAAAATAGTCCCTGTCATTAAGATGACGGCCGAAATATGATCTTTATACTTGATTGCCTTTTCAATAGATTTAGGCTCTTTAATGGCGGCAATTAATTTATGTTTTTTCAGCCTTTCTTCAAACATTTTTAGCATTTTTGAGCGACTCCTCTTGTTCATTTAATTGAATCATACTTTCTTATATCAGTGTACTTCATGGAGTCAAGTAGGTTGAAGAACACTTAAAGGAATGGCCGTAATATATTCATTCTCATCATGCCTCTGTCCAATTATCTTTCATTTCCTCAATTCTCTTGGCTTGTTCCTGAGGGGTTAAATCCTCGATATGAGTTGCAATCCACCAGATATTACCTGAGAGATCTTTTACCCCACCGTACCTTTCACCAGCATGTTTCATATCAGTTGGCAACATTATAGATTCTGCACCATTTTGAATGGCTTTTTCGTAAATGGTGTCACAATCCTTAACATAGAGAAAAATGGAAGCTGGCATTGAGCCATATTCCTTCATTGGCTCGCCTGCCATTATGATGGAATCACCAACAATCATTTCAGCATGCATAATGGTTCCATTTGGCCTATCAAGTTTATGTCTTAATTTCCCATCAAATACTGTCTCAATGAATCTTATCAATTGCGGGACATTTTCAACCATAAGATAGGGCATAGCCGTTTTCATTCCCTCAGGTTGGTAATGAATTTTTGGTATTGAATCCATTATTGAACCTCCTCGTATTTTTTATTCGAATCAAGAAGAATAAGAAACGGTGACAGTTATATGATTCAATTTTCACCTAAACTCTTGTCAGTATTGTACTATATGGCATTGGAATGCGTCTTCAAAGAAAAGGATTTACCGCTTTAATTGGGATTTTAGAACAGATAAAGGGATAGTACTTTTATAGTAAGCATGTCCCTTTTTTTGAAGGTTTTATTTTTTCAAACCAGCAGCATAGAAGGGGCCCTTCAATGTTATGGTTGATAGGATATGAGCCATTTCTTCAGGAGATTCTTTCCTTCCACTATTCAACCATTGCTGAATCACTCCTATATGTGCAGACGCAGCATAAGAAGTTAAGTATTGTACTGGAACAAGTAAATTTTCTTCCTTAATAAGTGCGTCTGAATCATTTCCAAAAATGGTTTTCCACATAAAATCTTTCAGTTTTGTTTGAAATGATAAATCTCCTTTTGGACCTAACACGGCTTTCATAAATCCACTATTTTCATTTAGATACTCAAATATTGAAACAATAAGGGAAAATGGTGCTGAAGCCGTAGGGTTGGTTCCAAGTTCGGCAATAACCTTTGGGAAATTTTGTTTTGCAATGCTCGAGATCTCATGTATAATTTCTTCCTCGCATTTGGTTATGAGATCATATTTGTCTTGATAGTGTGCATAAAAAGTGCCCCTATTTATTTTTGCTTTACTTGTAATATCTTTAACCGTAATTGCTTCAAACCCTTTTTCTTCCATTAAGTCCACTAATGCATTTCGGATCGCATCTTTTGTACGAACAACTCGCAAATCCATGTTACGATCGCACATAGAATTTCCTCCTTTATTTTATCGCACACATTGATAAAAAGCGTTGGATAACCGACACTTCTGCGATTTTTGATCGTTGTTTAAGCGTTAGTCTAAACATATAATAAAATATATAAACAACGCGTTGTCTATTATTATATCTCAGATCAGGGAGGTATTGACATTGATAAAGTTAGGAAACTCTAAACGATTATTTATCGTGCCTATCGTTGTCGTTATCGTATTGGGCTTAGTTTTAATGACGGCCATTTTACCGATGGTGAAAATGAATCCGAAAGATATACCAATCGGTCTTGTTGTAGCTGATGAAGGAGAAATGGGTGCCACCTTAGCAGAGGCATTGGTGGAGAATGCACCCGAGCTTGTGAAGTTTACTCCATATGATTCTGTTGAAGATCTAAAAGCAGCAATGGATGAACGAGATGTGTATGGCGCATTAGTATTACCAGCAGACTTTTCAAGTAAAGTGGCGACACTGCAAACAGATACACCTGAAAAAGCATCAGCACAAATCTATCTAAATGAAGGTGCGAACGCAACTGCGGCTACACTTGTACAAACAGCCTTAACAAATATGGTAACAATGCTAAATACACAATTAAGCACACAAATGTTAACAACTGTGCAAACAAAAACGGATGAAATGAAGGAACAGCTTGCTCCGGTATTACAAGCACAAGAAAAAGGAAGTCCACTGGCACAAGTGGGTGCAATGATCTCACCAATACAGCCAAATCAAGTACAAGACTTTGCAAATCCCATTGAAGCTGAAGTGATGAAGGTTCATGAAGCCGGAAATTTAGGCAATGCACCAGTTGCCTTTTTAACAACTACGTGGTTTACAAGTTTGATAGGTGCGGTAGTGCTTTTTTTAGTCGGTAATAAGCGATCCTATAAATCGAAAACTGACAAATTGAAATTTAATACGCTTCAATCGATTATGCCGTTTGTGTATGCATTAATTGCTGGCTATGTAGCAACATGGTATTCAACATGGATTTTCGGCTTTGAGCTCGAACATTTTAACCGCGTAGCACTTTATATAGCGATTTGTGTTGCTGCATTTACATTTATGATTTTTGCTACTCTACGTTGGTTAAAACTACCGAGCATTGTGATATATGTATTACTAATGTTCTTCAGTATGTCCGCTGCACAAATGGCACCAGAAATGTTGCCATCATTTTATCGTGATTACATTTTTTCTTGGTCACCATTACGTATTTATGCAGACGGTTTAAAAGAAGTGTTATTCTTCAGCCACGATATTATTAACAGCTACAGTGGTGCGCTCATTTGGATATTAGTTATTGCACTTGTACTCGTATGGATTAAAAATTTAATCGAAAAAACAGAAATACACCAACCTTAAGAAATTGAGCCATTTTGAAGTCGAAGGGGGACAAGAAGAAGAAGTAAACAACAAAATCCCCGCTTCTCAAAATGAACTGCGCCCTGTCAAGTAGACAGTGAAAAAAACAAAAAGTCTATGCCACAGCCTGGTGCCGATATTCCAACGGTGCTAGGCTGTTTAATTTTTCTTGGTATCGTTCCTCATTATAAAATTTGATATACTGATCAATATCTTCCGTTAATTCTTCATAGGTCCTGTATTGCTTTAAGTCATAACGTTCACATTTAAAATGACCAAAGAAGCTTTCCATCGGTGCGTTATCAATACATTTACCAACACGTGACATACTGCGAGTCATACCGGCTTCTGTAGTAATATGACGGTATTCTTTTGATGTATATTGCGAACCACGATCGCTATGGATCAAAGGGGTTGCCTCGGGATTAGCTTCTATGGCTGCTTTAATGGTGGCCATTACTAGTGGATTGTCATTATGGTGTCCGACCATATAGGCAATGATGGAACCGTCATAAAGGTCTTTAATGGCACTTAAATAGGCCTTGTTGCTAATTCCGTAATTTAAGTGCGTGATATCTGTTACCCATTTCTCATTCGGCTTATCTGCAGTAAACTCACGATCTAAAATATTTTCTTCGATGTTGACAAAGCTTGTTTTCGTTGAATAACCATTTGAACGGCGAATAAAAGATTTCAAGCCTAACTGGATCATTAAGCGTCGAATTCGTTTAGGATTATACCGTTTCCCATATCGACGGCGGATCACCATTGTTATTCGTCGATAGCCATAGATGCCACCAAACTCTTTAAATATTTCTTGGATTTTATCTATCAACCATTCATTTTCTTTTTGTTGATCAGTGGGTGTATGCTTCAGCCATTTATAATATCCTGAGCGTGATACATCTAAAATTTCGCAGAGTAATAGAATGGGGATATCTGTTTCTTCATGATAGTCATGAATTGCTTGAAATCTAGCTAAATGATTGCCTAATCGTGCAGTCCCATCCCCCTTTCGATATCCTTTAACTTTTTTAATAGGCCATTCTCCGCTTCCAAGTACTGATTACGATGTTCCAGTTCTTTAATACGAAGTTGTAATTTTTCTTCCTCCGTGAGAGTTGGCTTTGATTCCAGGGACTTTCCACGTCGATCCTGAAGGCCTTGTTCCCCATCTTGTTGATATTTACGAACCCAACTATAGACTTGTTGATAAGAAACCTGATATTTCTCGGAAGCCTCTTGGTAATTGAAATCATTGGCAATGGTATATTGAACAATTTCCATGCGCTCCCTCAGTGTTGTTTTACGCCCTTTATTCATTATTCCTCTTCCCTTACTAGTGGATTTCATCTCTTTTCCACTAGTATAATGGTTTATCCACTTACGTAAAACAGAGGGATCTGAGATATTAAATTTTTCACAAGTTGTTTTCAGACCAACTTTTTGATTCAGATAAAAATCGACTGCTTCCATCTTTAGTTCCTTAGGATATCTCTTCCACTTTTTTGCTTCTTTTAGGCCGTTCACACCGTTTGCTTGATATTTACGAACCCAGGATTGAATGGTGGTTTTGTCAACACCATATTCTCTTGCAGTTACAGTCACTGACTTCTTATCCTCAATAACACATAATACAGCCTGGATTCTTTCATCCAACGTATGTTTGGTCATTCTTTTAGACATAATAAATGCTCCCTTTGTAGTATTAGAGAATTTTTATTATTTCTCTGTCTACTACATAGGGAGCATATCAAAACGAGGAGCGGGGATATACTCTTTTTCCGCCATCCCCCGCTTTCACTGGAAACAGCTGTTGCCCGTTACAGTTTGGACGATTCACTCCTTTGGTGTCCTTCGCTTTCTTTTCACCAGATAGAAAATCCCCACTCCAATCAACACCAAAAGAAGAATGACAGGCAAATTCCCTACAAAGAACACAACCAATCCCGATGCTGCAGCAAGCAAAAAGTTGAGGCTGACGGCAAGCTGCTTCTTCGTTTTTTCCCATGTATCTAGATCACCGTCGCCTACTCCCGGAACAACCACTTTGCTTTCCTGCATAGAGATTTCCACGGTCGAAAAGTCAGTCTGATTTTCAAGATATTTCACTTTCCCCACAAGGACCTCTATTTCCTCCTGCACTTTCGCCAAGTCACTCGATATTTTTAATAAATCTTCGGTCTTTTGCGCTTCCTTCATAAAATCAAGAAGCCGTTCCTCTACCGCCCGCTTCGATTTCAAGCGAGATTCCAAGTCCACGTATTCCTCCGTCACGTCCTGCCCCGAAACATTCCTGCCCAAAACCTCGGCAGCTTCAGCTTCTGCATCATTCAAAAACGCCTGAAATTGCTTTTCAGGAATTCGGACAATGACTTGTCCGCTTTTCATTTCATTTTCATCACGATATTCATTGGACTCGACGATATAACCGCCGTATTCCTTCACTTTCTTCTCAATCTTTTTCTGGGCTTCGTCTAGACTCTTCACCCGAACCTCCAAGTTTGCCCGATGAATGATCATGCGATCACTTGCGTTAACCTGATCATCCTTCGATTCTTCTACAGTGGACTGGTCCTCTTGGTCAAGAACGGCCATTTCATTTGAACCAGCAGCCTTATCCATTTGAGCCATTTCGTTCGTTGACTTTGATTCCTCCGAATCACTCGAGCTGCACGCCCCCAAAAAGATAAGAAGAAAGATAGCAAACAGACCTTTGAACCTGCTCTTACTCATCACACCGATCCCCCTTTCTACATTAGACGGTTCAACGTGAAAAAAATTACAATGTTAGTCGTCCAAAGTCATATCCGTCTCCATATCATATTTGCTTACCGAACAGGATTTCTTTGCCTGCTGGACAGATTTGATTTCAGCTTCTTCCTTTGGCGGACAAGTTACGAAGGTTTCGATGCCTTCCTTTTTATTGATAAAGTCGAACGAAGAATCGATTGCTGGTGAAAGAGCTTGAATTTCTTCAACTATAGTGGTCAGTTGCTGCCATTGCTCGTCATTGCCTGAAAATGATGTTCCTATTTCAACACTGACTCCTAACATGGTCTCAGTTTCATCGAAACGAGGAATCTCCGGCCCTTTTACGATATCCAAGCTTTCATAAGTGACATAACTCGTATCAACAGATGCGTCAGAATAAATGTCCTTTACAATCGGCTGTATTGCTTCTTTTAATTGGCGTGCCCACAAAACTTCAGGATAATTATCAACATATGTATACTCTGCAAAGCCTTCCTCAGCGTGAAACTCAAGCTTCGGGTCCGCTGCAGGATAAAACCACGCCCCATAGCTCCCGTCTTTAAAATTATAAAAAGACTCTTTCAAGGTAAAATCCTGTTCATATTTTTCTTCCAAGTAGTTTTCCAGTTTAGCTGCCACTGACTTTTCCTTCCACGGCAAGCCGTAAAAGGCACTGATCAGCCAAGCTGCGAGACTTGCGACTATAACAATAGGCAAAATAATGAGCAACTTTTTTCCAATCTTCATATAATTCCCCTTTTAATAGCTTTTCTTCTATAGTATAAAGGAAAAGAGCAGAGGAAGGCTTCATATATTTAAGATTAATCTAAGGGCGGGGGTGAGTACAATCCAAATAGCAGTAAAGATTGTGGGGATATTAAGCGGAGCGGCAAGTATATTTTTATGGATTGTACTAAATTTTTTTAATCCTTATTCTCATATGATTGGGACTGAAACGGTCGTGACCACATTTATTATGCTGTTACTACCCGCTTGCTTAGCGATCCTTTCCTCATTAACATCAAAGCAATCACTTATGCTAATTGCATTTATATGGTCATTGCCGTTCAGTTTATATTTAGTCTTTACACCGGGAATTTTTGCTTTGTTTGGAGTTACTTGTGTGGCTTATCTAGGGTGTTTTATATTCATGAAATCCAGTCTGGGACGTAGACATGTCTAGTGTAGGGGGTCAGACCCCTTTACCTCACTAAAGGGGTCTGACCCCCTAAAAATGCCCCCACAAAATTGCACAAAAAAACAGGCCCCGTCCAGGACCTGTCTTAGGCTCATATTAAACCTTTTGAACGTTTGTAGCTTGTGGGCCACGTTGACCTTCTTCAACATCAAAAGTTACCTTTTGACCTTCGTCTAAAGATTTGAAGCCTTCACCTTGAATCGCTGAGAAATGAACGAATACGTCATCTCCTGCTTCGCGCTCGATGAATCCAAAACCTTTGTCTGCATTGAACCACTTAACTGTACCTTGTTCCATAATTGTTGCCTCCTGGTGCGATTATCCGCACATTGTGTTACTATCCTTGCTCAAATACTTAGACGAAAATCAAAAACTCTTCTCAATCTGAAAGAGAGCAAAAATAACTCCTCTTAACAGTAACAAATCTGTCTTAAAATAGCAAATTTTTCGACTGCGCTCTATGAAAGTTTATCATCATTCCGCCAATGTCTGAAACCTGATTAGCTCTATAATGACCAATATAGCATAGAGTCAGCCTAAAAAGATAGCGCAGAATCCATTTCCTCCAATTTCTTTCATTCGTATTCCTCCATGATCTTCTAGCTATTCATCCTGCCGAGTTGATTTGGGGCTTGAAAAAGCCCCAGCTCCTAACATGATGTAGCATTGATTATTCATAACTGATTTCCGGAATTTCCCCGAACGCTTCTTCTGCATTCAATTCCGTGGCAATTTCATCTGTGCCTGGGTGATAAAAGTAAAAAGCTCCCACCCCTTCTCCGACAGCTGCCAAATAAATCATTTTCGTCCCATCAGCCAACTGAGCGTCACTCAAACCAAGCGCCCGAGATTTGTCATCCAATACCCCTGGATTTAAGAAAAATAACTTCGTCACCGCAGCAAATTGTTCTTCTTTCGTCACCGCTAACCGATTTGGTTCATCATGAATGCGGTCCATCACTTCTACATACTTAGCATTATCCGCCAACTCTGGATGAATATAGCTTTCATCATGTTGATTTTCCGCATCAGTGTTTGGTTCTTCCTCTTCTGTAGCCCTTTCCCCTTCTTTCTCCGGCTTAGAGACTTCTTCTTTCTTAGACTCGGATTCTTTTTCAACAGCCGCCTCTTTCGGAGTCGAAACCGGGTCACCCGCTCCTTTGCTGCAGGCCGCTGTCAGCATGACAACTGCACTAAGAAAAATATACGCTACATATCTCATTCTATCTCCTCCCCCTTAAGTTTTATCCCAAAAATAAGTCTACCATAATCTGCCTCTGAACCAATAATCGCCAACAACTAGCTTAACCTGTAAGCTTATTCACCCCATTTCATGGACAAAATGAAAATAGTCCATCTTGTCACAAAGAAGCTATAGGGGAAACGAAATATCAATAAGTGGTTGATGAAAATGAAGCCTCGCAAACCTTACTTGACGTAATTTTTTCCACTTCTCAATCCTTTCCAGCTCTCCTCTATTCTATGTTAAGATAGCAATGGCATTTTTTTAAGAAAGGACTGACTGAACATTTTAAAGCCAAAACCAAAAGCAACATTGATGATAGAATATCTTTCCATCATTTTGGGCGCCGCTTTGGTCGGTTTAGCCTATAATATATTTTTCCTGCCGGCCAGACTAGCAGCAGGCGGAGTATCTGGTATCAGCACAATCCTTTATGAGTTATATCAATATCATCCTGCCTATGTGCAATGGCTCATCAATATTCCGGTCTTTTTCGTCGGTCTGCTGCTTCTCGGCAAGGATTTCAGCTTAAAGACGCTAGTGGGAACTTTCTTCGTTCCATTCACCATTTGGCTCAGTTCCGACATCCCTTTTACGATTGATAATCCTTTACTGGCAGCCATTTATGGGGGCATCCTTCTAGGCATTGGCCTTGGGATCGTTTATCGTGGAAGAGGATCGACCGGAGGGCTTGCGACTGTCGCACAAATCGTAAAAAAATTCACAGGACTATCCAGTGGCTACTCACAACTCATTGTCGATGGGCTCGTTGTGATCACTTCTGCATTCATCTTTAACCTCGAACTTGCTCTATACGCGATGATGGCCATTTATGTGACAAGTAAAGTAATCGACTTTGTCCAATTGCAAAGTTCACCATCGAAGCTGGTGCTCATCATCACCGAGCAGGAAGAGAAAATTCAAACCATCATTAAGGAAGAAATTGACCGTGGTTTGACAAAAATCCGTACAATCGGCGGATTCTCTAATCAGGAAAAAACAATGATCCTCTGCGTTGTTGAACAGCAGGAAGCTGTTTATTTGAAAAAAGTACTGCAAGAACAAGAACCTGCTTCTTTCGTCGTCTTCCTCAATGCATCCGAAATTCTTGGAAGAGGCTTTTCTTTATCTAAATTTCACGAAACGCCAAGGTGAAAAAGATGAACCCATGATCCGAAACAGAATTGTTTTCGGGTCGCGGGATTCAAAAGCATGATCTTCTTTGATGTTTTTTGTCTTAAACAATTGCCACCACTCCCGCTGACACTACATTTTATTTCCTGCATCCAAACGGCTAGACTTTTTAAAAAGAAGCCCGGAAAATCAGATTTTGCTAATTTTCCGGGCTTCTTCATTTTTGTTTGAACCCGGCTAAATAGCTCATGTTACCCTTCTCCGCTCAAAACATCTTCCCAACACCCACTCAGTCTCAACTTGCACATTTCACCTGGTTTTAAGCTCCCTTTACAGAATAATGGAGTCTCTAGTAAATAGGATTTTCAGCCGAAAAAACTGACAGTACATCGGCCTGCGAAAAAGGAATATTCGATATACTCCAAGAAAAAGAACCATTTAGGTACTTGATACTATATATCTCATAATATATTATATAATATATGATAGTGCTAGGAGGGGGTTCATGTAGTTACATCGTTATACCGTTTTGCATATATTGAGATCGGTTTCATGTAAACGTTTTACAAAAGATATCAAAATCTTTTAGTTATTAAGAGGAGTGAAAAATGTGAAGATGAAAGTCAATTTGAAGATGAAGAAGTTGCTTTTATTGATGGCCGCTGCCTGCCTTCTGATTTTATCGGCCTGTGGAGGAAAATCTAGTTCAGGCGGCAATAAAGGCGGCTCGGGGGACGAAGAGCTTGCACTGGATTTCTCCCACTTTTTCCCGCCAACCCACTTTATGGAAGAAGAGATTCAAAGTTTTGCTGAAGATCTTGAAAAGGAAACAGATGGCCGGGTAAAGGTCACTTCCTATCCTGGGGCCTCTCTTGCTGCTCCAGATGAACATTTTGATGCGGCTGCAACAGGGTCAGTTGATATTGCGTTGAGTGTACACGGTTACACGCCGAATCAATTCCCTCTGACATCTGTGATGGAACTGCCGTTCATGTCGAAATCTGCAGTGGACGGTTCAAAAAGCCTGTGGAAGCTTTACGATGAATTTGATGACTTTGATCAAGAGTACCAAGGCACAAAGCCTTTGTGGCTGTATACAACGGATCCCGGACAGTTGTTTACTGTTGGAAAGCCGGTTAAAAGTATCGATGACCTAAAAGGAATGAGAATTCGATCTCCATCCGCGGAAACAAGTGAATGGTTGAAAGCACTTGGCGCGGTTCCGGTATCCATGCCAATGAACGAAAACTTCGAAGCGTTGGAACGCGGCGTTGTTGATGGAACGATTGCTCCTTGGGAAGCTGTAAAAACTTGGGGGTTGGATGAAGTTATTGATTACGCGACTGTCGGAAACTTCTACTCTACTACGATGTTTGTCGTAATGAATGAGGACGTTTGGGACAAGTTGAGCGAAGAAGACCAGAAAACCATTGAAAAGCTGACTGGTGAAAAAATGGCGGAGAAGACTGGAGAGGTTTTTGACCAGTTCGGGCATGAAGCCATTGAACAAGCGAAAGAAAAAGGCATTGAAATTTACGAATTGACTGATAGCGACCTGAAAGAGTGGAAGAAATACATCGATCCAACCATTGAGAAATGGATTAAAAACGCTGATGATAAAGGTCTCCCAGGTCAAGAAGTGTATGACCGTGCGGAGGAACTGAGCGGTAAGTAATTCGGGAGTGTGCACACCTATGAATAATATGATTGGAAAAATAGAAAAAGTAGTCAACAAAATCGCCGATTTGCAACAGATTATTTCCAACCTGTTTCTTCTGTTAATTATGGCCATCATCACATTTGATGTGCTCAGCAGGAACATTTTTAACAAGCCAGTAAAAGGCGCATTTGAAATGACAGAACTCGCTTCGGCTATGCTTGTGTTTTTTGCACTGGCGATCACCCACCGCCATAATGATCATGTGACTATTGACTTTTTAGTCGAACGCTTTTCTAAAAAAGTCCAGCATGTCATCAATGGAATTGTGGAATTGCTCATCACTGCTGTCCTTTTCTTCATGGCTTTGCATATTTTCGACAATGGTGTGCGTTTGATGGGAAGAATGACAACCACGACGGACTTAGCTCTACCTATTCACCCGTTCTTGTTTGTGATTACTTTTACCCTGATTATTTTCGCTTTGACAGCATTATTCAAAGCGGTTACATGCTTTAGAATGGCGGTGAATAAGAAATGAGCCCAGAATTATTAGGTATTATTGGAATTATTGCTTTGCTTGTCCTCTTTTTATTCAGGGTTCCGGTCAGTGTATCGCTCATTGTTGTCGGGATCTGGGGGCTTGGCATGATTAGAGGATGGGATACCGCGCTCGTCCAGCTAGGGACGACGCCGTTTTCTACAGCCAGCTCCTATTCCTTAAGTGTCATTCCGCTATTTATCTTGATGGGAATGTTCCTATCATACAGCGGATTCGGAAATGATCTGTACAGAGCTGTTGACGCCTGGATCGGGCATGTACGGGGCGGCCTTGCGATTACTACAATCGGAACAAGTGCGCTGTTCTCCGCCATCTCCGGTTCGGTGAATGCGACAACTGCGACCATGGCCCGGATTGCGTTGCCGGAGATGAAAAAATACAAGTATGACGAAGCCCTGTCAACCTCTTGTGTTGCCGCCGGAGGGACATTAGGAATTTTGATCCCGCCAAGCGTCATTCTTGTACTGTACGGTATTCTAACGATGGAACCCATCGGCAAACTACTGATTGCCGGGCTCATTCCAGGTTTGCTGCAGATGGCCTTATTCATGATTGCCATTTATATCATGGCTTTGAGGAAGCCTTCAATCGCTCCGGTTACAGATAAAAAACCTCTGGGTGTAAAAATCAAATCATTGAACAGTGTCTGGCCATTCTTACTATTATTTGCCATCAGTATCGGCGGGATTTATTTTGGTTTTTTCACACCAACGGAAGCTGGAGGAGTAGGTGCTTTCGGAGCCTTCTTGTTAGCGGTTGCAACGAGAAGGCTGAGCTGGGCAGATTTCAAGACCTCTTTGAACGAAACAACGAGACTGACTGCCATGATCTTTTTCATCCTGATCGGGGCAGATATTTTCAGTAAGTTTCTGGCATTAAGCAAAATCCCCTCCCTTACGACGAAATTTGTCTCTGAATTGGATCTGCCGCCAATGGTCATCATGATCTGCATCTTGATCGTCTATTTTATTTTAGGGCTTTTCCTGGAAGGAATTGCAATCTTTGTTCTTACATTGCCGGTCGTCTATCCGCTGATCACCATGTTAGGATTTGACGGCGTCTGGTTTGGGGTAGTCATGATTCTGGTCATGAACATCGGATTGGTCACTCCCCCGCTTGGCCTCAGTGTCTACATCATCAGCGGCGTAGCAAAAGACGTACCCATTCAACGCATCTTCCGGGGAGTCATCCCTATGCTCATGATGATGATCCTGTGCCTTGTACTCATACTGATCTTTCCGGAAATCGTTACCATCCTGCCGGATCACTTGAAATGATGAACCGCAGTCATCTTCCCAGAATATGTTGCACTTTATGTGTGGAGCCCGCAGAGGAAAATCCTTTGCGGGTTTGTTAATGCCTCGTTTTCAATCTCTTAAACAGTCGTTTTTCGATAACTTTTTTATTTCCCCCTTCAAAATTCACTGGAGTTCAAGCGTTATGGTTCCATCCTCGTTTAGTAGACCAAAATAGATACCTTCCTTTTTTCCACTTGCCAAAAATCATTTACTAAGTTTACTTTGCCTGTAATACGACCAGCGTATGGTTTTCAATTATACAATAAAGCCCTCTTTACAATATTTAGATGATAAAATGATACACTTTCGTACCATGTACATGACTTTGGGGCCGAGTTCACGAACATAGAGAGTGATTAATAACATCAAACTTGAAGGGGATAAAATTAATAGAGGACATCCCGTTTTAAAGATGTCCTTTTTACATAGATTCAATCTTGAAAGCGGTTGCTTAATTGGTCTAAATAAGAAGAAACAATTGGTTTAATATAAGCAGCAGTTATGACAATGCTTCCTCTCTCATACTCTTTACTTCAACGTCCCAGGTATGGCAGGAAGGAGATGAGAACCCAAGAATAAGAGCGGACATGGTCTACTATCCGACACCAAACGGAGGCGCAGTATTCTCCACCAGTTCCATCTCTTACTGCGGAAGCTTATCCCATAACAACTATGACAACAACATCTCGAAACTCACAGAAAATGTGTTGAAGAAATTTAACTCAGATGAGCCTTTACCAATGAGCACGAAGCGTGAAAAAGTAGAGATTATATAAAAAGAAGCCCGGAAAATCAGATTTTGCTGATTTCCTGGGCTATTTAATTTTCCATAAAAGTATATCTTTGCGTGAAAGTCATTCATCGATCCACCAAGCAGCAAAAACAACTTGTATCCTTTTCATCTCATTGTTTTTGGTTAGGTCCGAAATAAGAACAGAGAGTTGTTAGCCAAGGGAAGGGATCCAACCTCTCAGAAGTGCACCACCGTCTGAATGGTTATCTACCACTAGGTCACCCCCATGTCGCCTAAAGACTTTTTTTGAAATAGTCAATCCTAACCCGACGCCACCGGTTGAACGATTTCTCGATGCTTCCCCACGATATAGTGGTTCAAATACTCGTTGGAGGTCCTCCGAAGAGAAACCCTCCCCTGTATCCTGAACAGTAAAGATCACTTTGTTATCATTCTTAAAGCATTGTACAAAAACCTTACCGTAGCATGGTGTATGTCTGACCGCATTATCCAATAAATTGTTCATAGCTCGCTCCAGTAAGTGCGAATCGCCCATGATTATGCAATCCTCTCCAAAATGATCCACGATAATCGAGATGTGCTTTTTCCGAGCTAAAGGAATCAGGCTGTCAATCGACTTCTGTAACACAAGTGGAAGATCAACCGTGTTTTCTTTAAGTTCCGCATCTAAATATTCTGTCTTTGTAAATGTAAAAAGTTCTTCTACAAGTCGGTCCAATTGCGCTGACTTTTCCTTACAAACCGCCAAATATTTTTCCATTTTATTCGGCGAATCGGCAATGCCTTTCTCTAGGCCGTCCAAATAACCCCGTAAGGCGAATAACGGTGTCCGTAAATCATGGGCCACAGCAGCAATCACAAATCGCCGTTCATCTTCTAATTCCACTTGTTTTTGAAAAGATTCATTTAGACCATCTACCATCACTTTAAATCCGTCATGAACTTCAGCAATTTCTGTGATCCTGGATGAAGGTAACTGGACATCCAAATCTCCTTCTGCAATCTGCCGAGCACATTGGCTCGTTTTCTCCAGAGGTATGAGAATATATCTTCGAATGGCATATCCGACAACAAAAAAAGCCGATAATAGACCAACGAATGCCGCAATCATTTGAGTTACTTTTGAATTTGCTTGATAAATAGCAACCCTTCCAAGTACTTGATCATCCTGAATGATGGAAAAATGCTCTGTTCGCTTAAAGGAGGGCTCCCGTTTAGAGTCCGTTCGGAAAACCTCCTGATTTGAGTCAGATAGAATCGACACATCCATATTCATTTTCTCTAACTGTCTGCTCAATTGTTCCTGCCAGGCGGGGTCTGTCCATTTATCGGTGTTTGTCTCGATCAAGCGAATCGTCGCTTCCACATTCTCTTTTTGAGAATCATCCATTCCTAATCTGACAGTTTTCGTTTCAATAAAATGCGCGGCTACATAAAATAGCCATGGCAAAGTGAGGATGAGAAATAAGCTGAGTATTGTAAACTTACGAATGCGAATTGTTTTCATTTTATTCACCTTTGAAACGATAGCCGATGCCCCATACATTGATTATGAATTGTGGATCATTCGGATCGGCTTCAATTTTCTCACGAAGTCGGCTTAGATGGACACGAATGGTATGTTTGTCGCCAATTCCACTCCAAAATTTTTCAAGTAATTGGTCATATGAAAAAACATATTTTGGATGTTCGGCAAACAATAGCAGCAAATCATACTCTTTCGGTGTGAGTGAGATGGGTCGCCCTTCTACAAATACTTCTCTTGTGGACAAATCCAGCGTAAGACGTCCATAATCCAATACCCTCCTCTTCAATTCTTGGTGAGTACTGAAGCGTCGTAATACAGCCTTCACTCTGGCAACAATCTCACCTGGTGAAGCGGTTTTAACTATATAATCATCTCCTCCAAGTGCCAGACCACGGATCTTATCTACATCATCGCTGCGAGCACTCAAGAAAAGGATGGGTACGTTGCTTTCCATACGAATCTGCCGACATAACTCGAAACCATTCTTTCCTGGCATCATGATGTCAAGTATGATGCAATGAATTGTACTATGCTTAAGCACAGCCAGTGCCTCAGTGGCATTATAAGCAGTTTCCACATGAAAACCGTCATTCTCTAAGAAGTCCCTCAATAGTTCGGCAATGCTTTTGTCGTCATCCACGACTAGAATCGTCTGTAATTCCTTCATGAAAATCCCACCTTTCCCCCGATTCTCCCTAGATAAACCTATCAATCAAATTTCATGTTTAGTTTATCATTTTTTCCATAAGGAACAAGGAAAGTTATAGGTTTGATAATGGATTGTGATTGTTTCGTGACTTTTTCGCACCATCATTTGTGACACTTAAAGGTTATTCTTTCATTGTGAGCGATCAGCGAATATCCACCACAAACTGAGTGCAACGTTTCGCCCACTCTTTAACTACTTAAAAGGAGGATTTTCAAATGGGGTTCGAAAATGACAGTTTCGCGTTCTTTCCATTCGGTGCATTGTTTTGTCTTACCCTTTTCTGTTTTGCGGCGGTTCGAATATTTGAAATTCGATATCGTTATCGTGCTTCCAGACAAGGAGACCGAAACATCACCTCGATTCTTCAAAGCCGCTTAGCCAAGGGAGAGCTTGACGAGGCGGAATATCAGAGGTTGAAAGATCTTCTTATAAAATAAGAAAAGACTCAAGCGTCACAGAATCTCAAATTAGACCGGATGGTTTCGACTGATAACTATTTTAAAATGGGGGTAATATGTATGCATGTTCAAATTGTATTATTTGATGGATTTGATTTATTAGATGCCCTTGCACCATATGAGGTATTTTCTGCTGCTGCCATGTTCTCCAATGAAGAGATAATAGTAGAGCTTGTGTCCGCTGAAGGTGCGGGAATGGTTACAAGTGGGATTAATCAGTTAAAACTTCAAGCAACTGGTAAATTTGATTTATCCCGTAAAGGGATCATTCTTGTTCCGGGAGCATCTGGTACTGTTCATGATAATGGGCCAGATTCCATTCCCGTAAAATTAAAAAAAGCCGCTGAAACTGAATTAAGCAATCTACTACGAGAAGCAATGAAGAAAGCTGATATTTTACTTTCCACAGTTTGTGGGGGTTCTCTCATTTTAGCAATGGATGGTTTATTAAAGGGGCGCCATGCAGTAACGCATCATATGGGAATGGGTCTTTTGAGTGCTACCAACGCTATTCCAGTTAATGCTCGTATCGTAGATGATGGCGATCTTGTTACTGGCGGTGGCGTTACTTCAGGGCTCGATGTCGCTCTTTACTTAGTTGAACGAGAATTAGGTCCTCGGATAGCACTTGCTGTGGAACAATTATTTGAGTATGAACGGAGGGGTACGGTTTGGAAAGCTGAAGGAAATGCACCTAAAGAAAGCCAACAAGAAAATCCAATTGAAGCGACAAGGGATCATTCCTCTTACCAAACTAATAAGAATGTTAATTTTCAAGGGGAATGGGATACTACCATTTCCACTCCTATTGGAAAACTTTCCGTTTTATTAGATTTAACTTCTAAGGATGGACAAATAGTAGGAACTGCAAAGCAAGGAGAAGAAATTGTCGCTTTGAACAAACCTGTACTTGAAGGGAATCAATTAAAGTGGTCCATGAAAGTGACTAAGCCCATGCGTCTTACTTTAAAATTTATCGTTACTGTAGTTGGAAACAAGATGTATGGTGAAGCAAAAGCTGGAATGCTTCCTTCATCTAAATTATCTGGACATCGTATTTCTTAAAATGGAGTGGGAACGATGTATTCAATTATTGTATTTCTTCATGTAGTTAATGCTTTATTTTTGGGGAGCTTGCTAGCTCTCCCTTTAGTAATGAATAGCTTTTTTTCTCGCACGGGTAATGAATTAAAGACAGCACTTAAAACAGCTTTGAGTTTTACTCGATCAAGTCATTATGCATTAGTTCTTTTAATGATTTCAGGGGTTTGGATGGTCGTTGCGCATTCATCCTATCCTTCTATCCTATGGATAGGGATTGCAATCCTGCTGCTGATCCTTATTGGTGGCCTGATAGGAATGCTGCATAAAAACATAAAAAGGATCATTTTTGCAGAGAACCCTGAGAAGAAATTATTAGAACATGTGTCAAAGTTAAAATGGTATAGCTGGATCACATTTTTACTCATCATTGCTTCTATCTTTATGATGACAAATCGCAGTTTGTTTTCCTAAACATTCAATGGAGGAATAGACCTAATGAAAAAAACTATTGGAGTAATCATTTTACTCCTCCCAATCATGTGGGTATTTCATACATTTTCAAAGAATTTTATGGTTGATCCTACTTTCGAAAAATTTATTTCTAGAAAAGATCTGATTTTAACAGATCAATCCCTATGGATTTTAATGATCCGAATTCATATTTTGCTGGCTATTATTTCGCTTCTCACTGGCCCATTAGGAGTTATTAAAAGAATACGAGTGAAATCTATCAAGTTCCACCGTTGGAATGGCCGATTGTATGTCTTGTCTATCATCTTAAATTTCATTCCCGGAGTCTATGTCTCTTTCTTTGCAACTGGGGGATGGCCAAGCACAATAGGGTTTCTTATTTTAAATACATTATGGCTCGGAACAACTATCCTTGGTTATTGGTACATCAAGAGACAAAAAGTAACCTTACATAGTCAATGGATCATTCGAAGCTTCTTTCTTTCCTTTGCGAATATGACTATTTATATAATCGTAGCCATTGCCCATAACGCGATGAATTTTTCCTATGGAAATGCCTACACGATAGCTGTCTGGTTATGTTGGACTCTTAATCTACTTATAGCAGAATTCATCATTAGAAAAAGAGCATTCTTATAAAAAGTCATTTTCGTTGGGATTCCTTTCTCTTTGTGTATATACATTTCACATGAGGTAAAAGGCTTAATCAGAATAGCTGAGTAAGCCTTTTTTAGGTAACTATTTCATAACGATTGGAACATTTTTACCCCGATTTGTCCTTTTCGAAAAGAAAACTATCCCACAAATTTGATAAGCCACTCTTTGTCAAGCTGACTTTAACTTTTTGCTTGACCGTGTTTGCGTGCAAGGTTTTTATATCCGATTGAGCCATCCAGATACTCCAGTACAACCATGAAAATATTCATCATATTTATCCATAAGAAAACACCCCAAAAGTTTGATTTGTGATTCTAACTTTGGGGCAGTACAACCAGTGCCTTTTTTATTTAATCTTAAATTATTTTAAATATGAGCTATACGATAACTCTCTGCCTAGCGCTAACATAAAGCATCATGTTGATAACTTATTATAGTTAAGGGGGGCTCCTAATCTTTTAAATTAACTTCTTCATACTTGATCAGTCCTCCATAATCACTCGGTAATAATATTATCTAGTGCACGATCCTTACCATCCATCAAAAGGACCACTCTTCCTCTTTTATTCAGATCTAATTTTTGCTACACAAAATAGCTGTTTCTACCCTTACCATCCAATTCATCGAGATAGCCCTGTATAGTCTTTAACTGCCTATTACTATATTCCATTTTCTCTCGATAAAATTTGGTTGATTGGTCAGGGTGTAAAAGCCGTATAGCTTGAAGTTTATTCATTTCCTGAATATCAATCTGAGTTTTTTCTATTATAAACTCACCAGTGTATTCACTAAGATTCACTTGATCAATCTGTTCTCCATTTCCCTCCCATTTATATAATGTTACTTTTTTATGGAATAATTCTAGATTGCGATTATGTATTAATCCTGAATTACGAAAGTGAAATCTAGTTTCTAAATACAAAAAGGGCTCCAGCCT
>JAABNQ010000198.1 GCA_009928435.1 Bacillus sp. HF117_J1_D | reverse complement strand
AATCACAAGGGTTCAAGGCTGTTTTTTCTTCGTTTCAACTGCAAAAGTCAGGTTATAATCAATGATCCATACTTTGTTAAACTTAATATATTCACATGTCAGGAAAATAATCTGATAAGATTGAAGAATAGGCTCTTTGGACCGGAAGATCGCAGAGCTAGTGATAAAGATCGTCAATAACCCACGATTGAAATCGAGGGCTTGAAAAAGCTCTTTATTGACTACCT
>JAABNQ010000014.1 GCA_009928435.1 Bacillus sp. HF117_J1_D | reverse complement strand
AAGTGAATATTTAAGGTATTTTAAATATTGGAATTAAATTAATGCAACACTAGTGGGGTATATTATATAAATTAAAAAGACCAAAGGTGCTGGAACATCTTCGGTCTATGTGCAATAGCCCTTCAAGGGGGGCAGCTCACAAGTAAAGTTGGGAAAAATAACCAACCCAAATGCTGGCTAGGCGTTCATAGGGTGGTTATTTCTTTGTTGCGACAGTATGGCCACGACTAAACGGTCAATACGGACTATAACACTTTGTTAAGTTATACAGTATTTGTAAGACTTTCAACTCTTACTATTTTAAATTTTCGATCAGTACCCCTTTCATTTTTTGAGTATAGTACAGTGAATAGAAACCTTTTTCCCGAAACGCTCTTCAACCGGAATGTCTACCGCTGAAAGTAAACGGTTTTCAAAGGATAACTCTTGATTCTTCTTGTAGTCAGCTTATAGAAAAAGCTCCGCCCTTTTTATAAACATATACTGATGAACAGGTCCTTCTCCGCTTCTTTCAAGAGAAACTGCCGCATACCCTTTTTGGAATAGCTCTTGAAAGACAGCTCGGGTTTTCAATCTCCAATCCAGTGCGAACTTCATATCATTCTGCTTGATTGTTTGGAATGCCACAGGAACTGGAACCATTATTTTTTTCGCATCAGGGATTTCACCATTCACGGCAAGGGTCGGGCCACTTGCAGTTTCTTTCCACGGGATATAAAAGACGTCATCTGCAATAGAAGTTTGAAGACGTTCATTCACATGTCTGCTGTTGATCCACCATTCCACTTTAAAGCGGTCTGTCGGTAAGCCCGCATTCAGTCCATCATCGAACTCTCCATAGCAGTTTTCAATATATGTACTACAGACTGCACGGAGTTTCGATAGATTCAAATAGCCATTGCGTGTCTCCAGCGGATCATATGTCCATGTCAGCATATCGTACCCCATTCGAGCCGCTTCCGTTTTTTGCCTTTTTTTTAAAGAAGCACCGATGCCTCGGTCACGGTATTCGGGATGGATTCCCATATTATGTGAACACAGATAGATCTTACCGCCCTTGAATCCTGCAAAACTATAGCTGAACCCAACTAGCTGTTCATCACAATATGCCCCAATCGCAAGGCCTCCGTTCCGAATGGCCGTAATGGTCTGGTGAACAGGGATTCCTCCCTCTCCCTGCCAAATGAATTCTTCGAGCTGATACATTTGCCTCATGTCTTCATTGCTGTTCAGAACGCGAATATCAATGCTTGATGTCATCGTGCAGCCTTCTTTCTGATAAAATTTCTTATTGGCTGCCATCATTATATCAGCTTTTATCTAGCTTCGGATAACTATAGTTGTGCTACGAGCTCCCTCAGCTTCACCTTCAGGATTTTGCCACTCGCTGTTTTGGGAAGCTCCTCCATAAAAGTGACGATCGTTGGGCATTTAAAATGCGCTAGACCTTCTCTTGTAAAGTGGATGATGTCCTGTCCAGTGACTTCCTGTCCTGCCCGTACAACAATAATAGCATGCGGAGTCTCCCCCCACTTTTCATGAGGCGCAGCAATGACGGCCACTTCTTTCACTGACGGATGGTCATATATCCTATTTTCAATTTCTATAGTGGAAATATTTTCTCCTCCACTGATGATGATGTCCTTTTTTCGGTCAACGATCTGGATACGGCGTTTTTCATCTATCGTCCCCATGTCTCCAGTATGAAGCCACCCATTGACAATCGTCGCATTTGTTGCCGCTTCATCCTTCCAATATCCTTTCATGACGCCAGGGCCTTTTACAATCACTTCCCCGATTTCTTTGCCGTCTTTTGCAACATCATTTCCAAATTCATCTACCACTCTAACGGAAGTCCCAATCAATTCTAAGCCCGCTTTTGCTTTTAGTGTATAATAACCATCATTGGAAACGCCTTCATTTTCGGATGAAATGTAGGATACTAAGCTTAAGGGCGAGGTTTCTGTCATTCCATATACTTGATAGAATTCCCAGCCGATTTCTTCTTCCAGCTGTCTGATAAAAGCTTTAGGTGGTGCAGAACCTGCGACAATAATCCGGACATTTTGATCAATTTTCGGTTTTACTTTCATGTATTGATCCATAATCGATTGAAGAACAGTAGGAGCCATATGCATCACCGTGACCCCGTATTTTTCAATCTTTTCCAAGATCACCTGCGGGTCAATCGTTTTTTGCATAATCTGTGTCGCACCGTTCGCCGTATAATAAAAAGGAGACCCCCAACCATTTACATGGAACATCGGTAAAATATGCATAAGGACATCACGATCATTTACCCGTAAATGATGCATAGCGGATAATGCATGCAAGTAATTATTCCGATGCGTCAGCATGACTCCTTTCGGATTCCCTGTTGTACCGCTCGTATACAGCAAAGTGCTGACATCATCCTCATGCAACTCTACACGAGGAAAATCAGTCGTTGGAAAAGAAGAAAGCCAACGGTCATAAGAAATGAACCCTTCTTTGTCCTCTTCCAGACCATGAACAATGATTGTTTCCACTGTTTCAAGCTGATCGCGCACTGGCTGAATCAGCCCTAAAAGATCGCAATCAACAAAAAGCACTTTGCTTTCGCTGTGATTTAAAATATACACATAGTCCTTCGGCTTCAACCTTGTATTTAATGAGACCATTATGCCTCCTACTTGAAAAATCCCATAAAATCCTTCGTACATTCCCAGCGTATTAGGAGCCAAATAAGCAACCCGGTCACCTTTTTCTACACCAAGAGAATCCAGTCCGAACGATAGACTGTTTACCCGTTCATTTATTGCTTCATAGGTGTAACGCTTCCCCTGCTCGTCAATAATAGCCGACTTTTTCCCATATAAATGAACTGCCCGATCCAAAAATTGCGTCAACACAAGAGACATCTGAAAATCCCCTCTCTACTGGTTTATGAATAATCAAAATTATACCATAAAAAGGAGTTAATAGTTAATTTAAATAGTGTGAATGTTTTACAATCATTCCTCTCCTGAATGCAGATATAACGCTCGAAAAGAAAATTGGATAGTACTTCGAATTCCGGATAGTATTCTCCGAATTCCGGACAATATTCTCCGAATTTCGGATAGTATTTCTGGACTTTGGACAGTATTCCCGAATTTCGGACAGTATTCTCCGACTTCGGACAGTTTTCTCCCAATTCCGGACAGTATTCCGGACTTCGGACAGTATTCTCCCAATTCCGGACAGTATTCCGGACTTCGGACAGTATTCTCCGAATTTCGGATTGTATTTTCGAATTCCGGATAGTATCTCCGAGTTCCGGACAGTATTCTCCGGATTCCAGACAGTATTCCCGGACTTCGGACAGTTATTCCCCGAATTCCGGACAGTATTCTCGAATTCCAGACAGTATTCCTGGACTTCGGACAGTATTCCCCGATTCCGGACAGTATTCTCCGGATTCCGGACAGTATTCCCGGATTCCGGACAGTATTCCCCAATTCCGGACAGTATTTTCGAATTCTGGACAAATATGGCTCCTCTTTTCCTCCTCTTTTCCTTTTCTCTTACAGCTCGATATCCTTTATAATATAAACAGTTTTAGTAAAAGGAGCTGGCGACTTGAAAATACTCGTTGTCGACGACGACCCTCATATTTTAGAGCTGGTTAATATCCATTTGACGCAGGCCGGCTATACGGTTTTTAAGGCAGAAAACGGTCCAAATGCCCTTGCCTTGTTAGATCATGAGGTTCCCGATCTTGCTGTCATAGATGTCATGATGCCCGGAATGGACGGGTATACATTGACAAAAAAATTAAGGACTGAAGCGGATATTCCCGTCCTCCTATTGACAGCCAAAGGAGAACTGGAAGATAAGGAAAAAGGCTTTTTGGCTGGATCGGATGATTATCTTGTCAAACCGTTTGAACCGAAAGAGCTGCTTTTTAGAATCAACGCCATTTTGAGAAGATATGACAAAGCGATCGATATGTTAATCGAGGTGGGCCCCCTTAAGATTAACAGGCAGAGCTATGAAGTATCTGCCGGTAAAAAGGTGATCCTGCTGCCGCTGAAAGAATTTGAATTACTGTCTGTTCTCGCCTCCCGCCCCAACCAAGTCTTTACACGAGAAATATTGCTCGAACGCGTTTGGGGATATGACTATGAAGGTGAAGAGCAAACTTTGAATGTACATATTAAAAGGCTTCGCGATAAGTTGAAAAAAGTAGCCGAAAATGTCATCATTTCAACGGTTCGAGGTGTCGGCTACAAACTAGAGGTAATGCAAAAATGAAATCACTTTACAGCAAATTCGTTGTCTTTACACTCGGAACGATGATGATAAGCGCTCTGATTGCTTTTTTAGCTGTTAACACCTTTTATCATCAAGTGTTAAAAGATAAAAATGATGAAAAAAACATGGAAATTGCTTTGTCATTAGCTTCCTTCATTGAATCAGAGAAAAATCTTGATTTGGAAAGCTTTCTCCAAACCCAATCTGCAACAGGCTATAAAATTTATGTTGTCAACGAGAAGGATGAAACGATTCAATATGGGGCACCATTTCGTGTCAACAATCTTTCGCAAGATGCCGTCAGCGAGGTTTTGGCTGGGCGGGTATACCACGGAATGAGGGATCTTCCGACCGAAACGTTTGTGACAGGCTTCTTCTCAGACGAGCTGGCCAATACGGTTGGAGTCCCTTTCCGCCATAATGAAACAGACTATGCCCTCTTCCTCCGTCCTGATATCAAGTTCCTTTTTACAGAGGTACATTATTTGCTTGGCGGTATGGTTATTGTCATGGCGATTATCAGCGTACTGGTCATGTTAACCGTCGCCAAGATGCTCATTGATCCGATTACAAAATTAACCGAAGCTGCGAAAAAAGTGGGCGAAGAACAATTTTCCCCCGAACTGGACATCGACCGGCGGGATGAAATCGGACAGCTTGCCCAAAGTTTTCGAAATATGACGGAGCGATTGAATGAGAATGACCAGATCCGAAAGGATTTCATCAGCGATGTGTCACATGATTTCCAGTCCCCGCTTTTAAATATTAAAGGATATGCGGAGCTGCTGATGGACAGCGGTCTTTCGGAAACAGAGAGGCAAAACTATGCAGTCGTGATTCAATCGGAAACGGAACGGCTTTCTTCATTGACAAAGCAGCTTATGCTTTTAACATCATTGGATCAGCTTGTTTCACCGCTCCGTAAGAGGACATTTAAACTCCATGAACAAATGATGGAAGTCACCCATAGATACAGATGGCTTCTTGAAGAAAAGGATATGTCTTTGTCCATGGACCTTGATGAAGCGGAAATCCTAGGAGATCCGGCTTATTTGGAAAAAGTTTGGGAAAACCTTTTATCTAATGCATTAAAATATACCGAGGCCGGCGGTTCAATAGATATTACATTGCATAAAGAAGATGATGGAGTAACCATCTCCTATTGTGACAGTGGCATTGGGATAGAGGAGATGCATTTGGAACGGATCTTTGATCGATTTTATAGAGTAGACGAATCAAGAACAAAACAAATACCAGGGACGGGCCTTGGACTATCAATTGCCCATCAGGTTGTTCAGCTACACGGAGGTTCTATAAATGTACGAAGGAATAAAGGTAAAGGCATGACATTTATTGTGAAATTGCCATTATCTCCCGCTCACTAAACACTAAAATGCTTGTAGAGAATAGGGATGGCTACTTTCTCTACAAGCAATGGAGAAATTACTCAATTTCATTCATTAGGCTTTCCATTGTAGGCTCATCCATTGGGCCGACAACTTTTGATGCTATTTTCCCATTCGTATCAATGATATAGCTCGTGGGTATGGTAAAAGCTTGATATTGCATACCAATGTCACCTTCTTCGTCTAATGGAATATCAAAGGTAAGACCGTATTCTTTGACAAATTTGTCCATTTCCATTCTCCCTTTATCCATCTTCGTCAAGTTCACGGCCACTATTTCGATGCCATTATCTTTGTTTTGTTCGTAAAAGTTTTGCATATGGGGCATTTCAGCCCTACAGGGCGGGCACCATGTTGCCCAAAAATTTAAGATGACCTTTTTCCCTCTATAATCGGATAGTTTGACCGCCTCACCGTTTAATGTGACTAATTCAAAGTCGGGTGCCATCTTTCCTTCTTTCACTTCAGATAGATCCACACCTGGAACATTTTCATCCGCCACTTTTACGTCTTCCGTTTCAGAATTCGATTTCTCTTTTACAGCCTCCTTTTCAGCTGGTTTCCACAGATTGACGGCTACAATTGCAATGGCTAGTATGATAATGGCGATAGACAAAAGATTTTTTTTCAAGTTATCTTGCCCCCTTATTAGCTTTTATTGCTAGAATGAAAACAATCAAACCCATCCAGATGATTGTCAACGATTCCAGCGAAAAAAGAGAATCGAACCAACTGATGATCAAAAGCTCAAGCAATACGAAAAGCGGAAATATTTGTCTGGATGTTAGGGCTTTTTTCTTTTTTTGCGATAGGAGTATTAAAAGGATGCCCAATAATATAAGGTGGAGAAACAGCTCAAGGCTGCTTTTGTCCAAAAAGCTAATGACCACCTGATAACTAGTAAAATAGAGTAGAAAGAGCCAGGCACTTTCTTCATATAAAAATGGGAATCGCTTTAATGCGAAGACCAGCAAATATATAGATACGATGGCCAACGCAAAAATATGGCCTTTTGTGCCGCCATTGAAATACAAAACCGACAGGGGCATATCTAAAAAAAGGCCCAAATTGAATACAATATAGCTGAGTTTCCATAAAACAAAATAATAGAAAAATCCGTTCCAATACCAATCCTCAACCTTTTTACCCGTAAAAGCCCTGTTAAGTAGGGCTGCAACAACCAGCGCCCCGGAAGCTGCAACCCAAACAGCTGGAATGGCTAAGCTGCCAACCTGGAAATAGGTCAATTCTGACTTCCATTCAAAGGAATACATTGAATGCTGAATTTGATGTCCATTGACTGAATGACTGACTGAATCATACCGCAATTTTTCACCACTAAACGAGCAATCTTTTCTGCTTGCTGCGGTGCAAAGGGCTCTTTGGCATAAACACGAGCCGAAAAGGAAAGCTGTTCAATTCGATTCGCGTAATCAGGATTTCTAACAGCGGAGACCCGCATGTCGATTTTCTCAAATGCCATTCTTCTTTTGGTTAAAATGGTGCGTAGCAAACTTCCGCTACAACCAGCTAATGAAGAGACAAAAAGCTCGTATGGACGGTAACCGTATGTGTCATCCGGTGAAATCGTTAGCTCCCCAAACCGTAAATCGCCTTTAATATGGTCTTTTTCAATCGTAAATTCCATCTCATCACTCCTCTAAAATCATCATAATTTGTATTTGTTAAGAAATGATTAAATTTCAGAATGCAAAGGAAGCTTAATCCAAAAGGTATGACAGTTGCCATCTGTATTGATTCCGATCTTACCGCCGTGAGAAGCTATAATACTTTTGGTGATGGCAAGTCCAAGCCCTGCACCACCGGTTTCTGCACTTCTTGATTGTTCCATTCGGTAAAAACGTTCAAAAATAAGATCTTTTTTTTCGGGATCAATAAATTGTCCAGTATGTGTCAAAGTAATGGTATATGTTTCCTTTTCAATCAGCCCGCTCACAGTTAATTTCTTTCCGGTATTATAATCAATCATATTTTGAAGTATATTTGTAAAAGCCTGCTTCAGACCATCTTGATTCGCCTGAATACCCGCTTGCTCAACATGAATTTCAATTTCTGTAAAATGGTCTTCCAATTTCAATTGGAAAGTCGTCATCACTTTAGTCAGCAATTCATTTATCATTAAGGGGCGAAACTGCTTATCCGAGAAAAAGTTCCCTTCATTCCAAGCATTCAATTCTGTTATCAGTTCGACAATTCTTGTGATACGCTGGGATTCTTCAAGCAGTGAACCGAATAACTCAGAATCCCCTTCTATCACCCTGTTTTCCAAGGCTTCCAAATATCCATTTATATTGGTTAAAGGAGTACGAAGTTCATGTGCAATATCACGAAGCATTTCCTCCCTTTGCTCTTGAACGACATAGAGAGTTTCTGTCATTGAATTGAAATTCTCAATTAATTCCTTCATCTCGCCTGATGTCCTTATATCAATTGTTGTTGGGATGCTGCCTTCCTTTACTGATTTCGCCGCCGCTGATAAAGATCTAATGGGACTCATCATTTTTCTGACTGTAAAATAATGGAACAGTCCCACCACGATAAAAACAATAATGCCAACTTTCCAAAGGAACCCATTCAAGGTGTCCACAAGGTCCTGTCCTGTGACTTGTTCCGAATTAACCAAAAAACAAGCATAATCCTTGACGGATATGCCTGCAATAAGAATAACGAGCAATATGACAATACTATTCAGAGCGATAAGCCTTGATAAAAGGTTGGAAAATCTTTTATAGAGCCACAAATTTATACCCCATTCCCCGTACGGTTTGAATATAGTCTTTAGGTGTTTTCGTTTTTATTTTTTCACGTAAATGCTTGATATGGACATCAATGGTTCTGTCTGATACAGCCTTTTCATTATTCTCGTAGATAAAGGAAAGGATTTGTTCCCTTGATAAAATCTGACCAGGATGCTGCATGAATATATGAAGAAGCTTGAACTCAAAGTTGGTTAACTCAAGCTGTTCCCCGTCGATTGACGCCTCCCCTTTTGCCGGCTTAATCGTAAACCCGGTAAAACTCAGCTTTCCGCAGCGGCTCGCAGTCCTTCTAAGCACTGCTTCAATGCGGACCATTAATTCTCCAGGGCTGAAAGGCTTGACCACATAATCATCGGCACCCAATTTGAAACCTTTGATTCGTTCCTTTTCAGACACTTTTGCCGTCAGCATAATGATCGGCATCCTGCTTTTATATTCCTCCCGAATCCATCTGCATATCTCTTCGCCACTGATCTCGGGAAGCATCAGATCGAGAATTAAAATACATGGATCCATCTCTTCTATTTTTTCCTTTGCCTCTAGGCCGTTCACCGCTTCAATCACTTCATAACCGTCCCGGGTCAAATAAATTTTTACAAGATTACGTATCTTGGGATCATCTTCTACAACCAAAACCGATTTTCCAATTAAGTTTTCTTGAAGCAAGCCCGCTTCCTCCTTCTGATCAAAAGAATAGACTATATGATGCCAGCCAGGCGCTGATTTTCTGCATTTGTCCGCTTAAGACCAAGAACCCAAGCATCACCATGATCATCCCATTGACAAATGCCAGCTTCGGCAAGAATCTGTTAATTTTTCTCATTGCCTTGAGGGAATAAGAAATGATAATGGAAATGATAAAAAATGGGATCGCCATTCCAAGAGAATAGGCACCTAATAGAAAAACCCCCTGACTTAGCGTTTCTGATGAACCTGCCAATAATAGTATGGAGGAAAGAGCCAGTCCAACGCAAGGGGACCAACCTGCCGCAAACGCCATTCCCAATAATATGGAACTCCAGACACTTTTTGATCCGTGTTCAGTTTCCATTCGTTTTTCCTTCATTAAGAATTTAAACTTCAACAAGCCTGCCATCTGCAAGCCAAAAACGATAATAAGCAAACCGGCAACCTGCATAATCATGATTCGATAATTCGCCAGCACCTTCCCTATAAAACTTGCCGAGGCTCCAAGCGCAATAAAAATGAGGCTAAAACCAATGATGAATCCAATTGAACGGGTATAGAGTTTCGTTCGGCTTACTTGCAATTTAGCATTTTCAATTTTCCCACCTGTTAAATGAGTGATATAGGCAGGCAATAGAGGAAAAACACATGGGGAGAAAAAAGACAATACGCCCCCCGCAAGTGCAAAAAAGACTCCGACATCATTCATCTATGACTCCTCCTTTTCAGTTTCATTATGTGCTTGCTTTATTAAAGTTTGATTAAGATGGACACTTCAATTTAAACTATTATGCTAATTTCTTTATCCAAGTAATTTCTATGTAAAAAACTAAAAAAAGTTCATATAAATATTTTAACGTAAGCCCATTTCATTTGGGACTCAACAGGTTTTCTCTACCTTCTATGTAAATGCAACATTCAACTTGTAACCTTTTGTTAATGTTGAGTTCACTTTCGGGATTTAGGATACATATATCACGAACAAAACAGGAGGAATAACAATGTCACAAGAAAAATGGAGTATCCGATTCATTCGCATTGCAGCGATTTTTGGTTTAATTGGAGCCGTTTTGGGTTCACATATGGCGGGAGCGGGATCTTATGCATTCCGCCCGGTTCACACGCACATTCTTTTGGTCGGCTGGTTATCGATGTTTGCATGGGGAGCTTTTTACAGGATGTTCAAAGTGCGAGCAAAAAAATTGGTCACATTTCACGGTTGGACGGCCATCATCGGTTCGATCGGTTTAACAGCGGGCATGTGGTTCCAATTCATTGAGCCGTTCGGTGTGAATAAAACTTTTTCTCTGATTTTCTATATCGTCGGCGGGTCTATTCTTCTGATTAGCTTCGCCTTATTTATTTTTGTGACCTTCCTTATTGAGAAAGATGGGAAACGATAATGGCTAAAGGAAAATGGTGGTTTTTTCTAATAATATGGGTGGCTTTGGCTGGGATATTGTCAAGCTTTGCACCCGGAGCCAAGGATTTTGTTGCCGCAAATAAAGATGCAGGTCTCCCTGCGGATGCCGAATCGATCATCGCCGACCGCCAATTGGAAAAATATTTCCCTGATGACGATGGACTGCCGCTGTTTGCTGTTTTTTCCAAAGAAAGCGGCCTGACGGATGATGAGATATTGATGTTTGCCCAGCAGGTCGAGGATCTGAAGGTAGATAAAAAATACGGAGACATCGAGACAATTCCATTATCCAACATGCCTCCGGAAGTTAGGGATTCGTTCCTCTCCGAAAATAAGAGGACATTCTTCCTTCCCATCAGGCTGCCTGAAAACCTAGAGAGCAAGGATTTACACGCAGTAGTAGATCAAATCAAAAAGCAGATTACCGCGGATCATGATGTAAAGGTATCATGGACAGGGCCAGCAGGAATCGCAGCAGATGCGGTTGAACTGTTCAGCCGTGCGGACATTGTTCTATTACTGTCGACTGTCGGGTTAATTTTGGTATTACTGCTGTTAATCTATCGTTCGCCACTGTTGACACTGATCCCACTTGTTGGTGCCGCCATTGTTTACACAGTTGTCGATAAAGTGATCGGGCTGGCTACGAAGGCGGGATTGTTTACCATTGACAGCCAGGCTGTTTCCATCATGACCATCCTTTTATTCGCGGTGATAACTGATTATTCGCTGCTCATATTTTCCCGTTATCGAGAGGAACTCCGTATCCATGAACAAAAAGATTCAGCTATTCGCGAAACGATGCGCCATGTTAAAGAGCCGATCTTTTTCAGTGGAAGTACGATTATCCTTGGGGTAGCCACTTTATTTTTCGCTTTATATGAGCCTTATCAGAATTTTGCTCCCGCATTTGCGATTGCAGCAGCCTTCATGCTCATCGCAGGACTGACACTCTTGCCGGCTTTATTCGCATTAACTGGCCGAAAAGCCTTCTGGCCCGTCATTCCAAAGTACGGGGACGAAAAAGCTGAAAAGAAAACAATTTGGGGGAAAATGGCTGACAAGGTGACGAAACGTCCGCTCGCTTTTCTCATTCCTATCGCCCTTCTTTTGACGCTTGCAGGGTGGAATATGACGAAATTAGAAGAGTCCTATGATTTAATTGCCTCCTTCCCTGAAGACCTGTCTTCACGGATCGGCTATGAACAACTCAGGGAAGATTTTTCTGAAGGAAGTTTGGCACCAGGAACTCTGCTTTTCGTATCTGATCAGAAGCTTGAAATGCAGGGTTTGCAGTCTGCGATCGAGGAGCTTGAGAAAATCAAAGGCGTTGACCAGGTGACTGCGCAGGGGCACCCTTTATCCGAAGGCGGAAAAAGCGCCAAGCTTTCATTGATATTCAAGGGAAATCCATATGAACATGAAGCGTTGGATGCTGTTAAAACGATCCGCGAAAAAAGCGATGAAATTCTAAAAAACGCTGATCTGGCGGATACTGAGCTGTTCGTTTCCGGGGAAAGTGCAAAAAATGCTGATCTCAGGGATATTAATAAACGTGACACCATTGTGGTCATGGTATTGATGATCGTCCTGATCTCCGTCATGCTAGGTCTGCAAACTCGTTCCATCGTTGCACCAGTCTACATGATGGGAACCATCCTGCTCTCATACGCAGCAACGATTGGCCTTTCACTATTCCTGTTCAAAGTCTTCTTAGGATTGGATGCCATCAGCTATCGAATACCGCTTTATGCTTTAGTGTTCCTCATCGCACTCGGAGTGGACTATTCCATCATGCTCATCGCAAGGATCCGTGAAGAAGTCAGCTCCATGCCGTTTGCTGATGCTGTCAGAAGAGGTGTCGATCGAACAGGCGGTGTCATCAGTTCTGCGGGATTGATTTTGGCTGCAACCTTCCTTGTCCTGGCGACGATGCCTATCTATGAATTAAAGTTGTTCGGGTTCATTATGGCTTTGGGGATTTTGATTGATACATTTATTGTTCGTCCGCTTCTTATTCCAGCTATATTGATGCTCCTTGGCAAATGGAGCTTTTGGCCGAAGCGCATAGTCGAAAGGAAAAAAGCTGCTTAAAACATCAAGAAACCGTCATTTCATCTTATGGAATGACGGTTTTAATTTTAGGTTTTGCAGGTACTTTCTCTGTTTTCCAAGACATATTGCCATTATTAAACTACATTTATGAAGCAAAAGCATCAACAGACCGCCAAAAATTTGGTCAGCCTTCGTATTTATTTGAAAAGGAAGCAAGGCTCCTGATTGATCGGAAGGGATACACAGCTTTAACATCATCTGACCAAACAATGGACTGGTATCTTGCCCGCCCAGTAATCCATTCAATATAAGTAATAGACAGGCCGGCATTAATAAAATGCTGCTCCACCATGAGTATCTCTTCAGACTGGAGTCAGGTGTCATAACAGGGAACCACATCAGAAAAGACAAAGCAAACAGGCAGAATATAAAGCTTGTATGGATCATTAGATTTTTATAAAGAAAAGAAAGAACCTGAGGTAAATGATACAGAAAGAATAATATTGAGAATAGGACGAGGGCTGAAAATGAAGCTATGTTTCGCTTTTTCCACTTTTGTCCTAACCTTCTGGGAATCCCGAGCAGCAGGAGCGGCGGCACAAAAAAATAAAGAATACTCATTTGCAGCATATGGGTCATGAACGTGAGATGACTGAGAACATATAATGGGCTACCCATTAACAAGTAGAACAACCCGATTCCCGAAAAAAACCAATAGAACTGACCAGATCTGACGTTTGAATGTTTTCTCATCGCGAAAAAATATCCCACCGATATACATACAAGGATCATCAAGAGCGGCATATTCCAAGTAGCCAGACCTCTCAATATCATCATGGTGTTCACCTCTTTTTTTGAAAACCCTTGTATCTATTCATTTTATTACGCATTCTCCTACTTATGACACTGACTTTTGAATGTCTTGAACTACCTATGTATGTCATTCTTGAAGCCATTCTTCTGGAAGGTCTAGAGTTCATCCTATTTGACCGAAACGTTTTCGCTGAAACTGATCTCATCAAAAAACCTTGGCCGGGTCTACAATCCAGCCAAGGTTTTTGTTCATGAACATACAGAAACAGGAAAAACATCAATCCACCCGTTGAGCCATATCTACCGCCGGCATCCCCTCCTGGTTCCTCATGCTCTTTTTCCTTGTTAAAGACAATCCATATGTGGAAAGGATGACAGCACCACTTGCAATCAGAATCGTAACTTTTGACGTGAATACATCCGTCAGCACTCCTCCCAAAAAGGGGCCGATAATTGCAGCTACAGCAAAAAATATATTAAATAAACTGTATAAAGCTCCGTAAGAGTTTTGTTCTCCTTCTTTTTGCGTATTACCAAGCATTGTTAACGTAGGTGAAACCGCGAGGCCTATGCTTGCTCCCAACAACAATAAGACAATAACCAATTGCACAGTGGATTTGACGATAACAACGAAAGGAAGAATTAGCCCCAAAAGAAGCAATCCGACCAGCACAACCCGGCTCGGTGTATATTTATTGATCAAAAATCCCGATACTGGAGCCATTATTCCATAAGTCAATGTGATCACCCCGAACATCAGTCCTATGAAAAATGAATTCTCGGTGAAAGTACCCGACATATATATCGGTAATATCGGTTCCAGCATCGTCAATACTCCTTCACCGACAACCATAATGGTCAAAATCCAAACGACTTCCCGCTGTTTTAATAAATCCACAACTCTCGTCGGTACCTGAACAGCCGTTCTTGGATCATCCTGCAAGTAGATCGCTGCTGTAATCATAACGATGATTAATAGTACCGAAATTGTATAAAATGGGGTTGCATACCCACCAAATTCAATCAAAAAACCACCAATTGGAGCTCCTAGCAATGTACCTGCAGACATGCTGGTCATGGCAATCCCCATAGCAAACGCCCGTTCTTTTTCGACGAACATATCTGCAAGGAGGGCAAGCGCTGCCGTCCAGGTTGCTGCCGAAGCCATGCCCTGCAATCCCCTTGCAATGATCAACATTTCAAAATTTATTGGATGAGCAAAGACAATGGTTGAAACAGTCATTCCAATCAGCCCGATAACTATCGGCTTTTTCCTGCCGATTCGATCTGTCAAATTACCAAAATACGTTGTAAAGATCAATAAAGTAATGGAATAACTGCTGAACAAAATACCGATCAGAGTTGGAGAAGCTTTGAAATTTTCTTCATAATAAGGAGTCAGCGGTATAATAACGCTATATAACAGCATGTCTAAAAATAAAATTGCAGTGGCAAACATTAATGCAAGTCTTTTTTTCGTGCTCATTTGCTTCATAAAATTCATATCGCACCTCTACAAAAACATAAAAACTATTTTGGTTTTATTAGTTTTTTCAAAAAAATATCATTGACCGCCAAGGTAATAGCTAGAGCCTGGCACTTTCCTCAACCATTCCAAACAATAATACATTTACAATACCATTCATTGCCTCTTGTACGGTTATTCTATTCTCCCAAATGAAGCGCCGGTCCAATGTCAGATTCGTAGCATCTATGACTAACCGCATCAGCAATTCTACATTTTGCTCTTTAATGAGTCCTTCTTCAATCCCTTGTTCAAGCAGTTTTTTTAACGCTTCCCATTCCTCAAGGGAATGATTCATTCTTTCCCATTGTTTGGGATAATACTTCTTCATTTGTTCCAAAATCTGCAAATCATAAAACTCATCATATTTTGGAACAACCATAATGGCCGCTTTTATTTTTTCTAAGAGCGTTAAACTGTTATCTTGAATAATGGCATCTGTTTTTTCATCAAATTCTGTGATCGTTAATTCTATAATAGCGTCCAAAATGTCAATTTTGGAAGAAAAATGCTCATATAAAGTGCGTTTGCTTATGCCCAATCGCCCTGCTAAATCATCCATCGTAAACTTAATTCCCTTATCTTTTACCTCATCAACAAAAGCCTGCATAATCCGATCTTTCATTGAAATACCCCTTTTGAAAACTATTTAAACGGAAAAAGTTTTATTCGTTTTGTTGCTGATTTCATTATACAGACTAAGATGGAAAACGGCAAGAGAGGTTTAACTCGACTTTTCTTTATTCAAAACTTCCGGTGAATGGAAATCCGATGATGCTTCATATATGTCACGAGGCCGATCACCACGATCATAATGACCGCACCATTAGCGGCTGTATTTACGATATTAACCTGAGGAACGAGTGTATCAGCAAAATGAATCCACTCTTCCATCCAGGGATCCTTTGCAATGGACGTAATAGCATTCTGAGCAATGAAGCCTCCCGCAATGACGTTGATCCAAGGGATTGCGGCAGCTAGTTTTACAATGAGCCGCAAAAAATAAAGTGCGATGAAAAGGCTGCAAAATATCCCCAATGAAATGGTTGGGGTATGGTCGGAAATATTTGAAATGATGAGAACACCATCCCAGCAGATCAAAAAGTCGGTAGCTGCCAAAGCAGCCAATATCTTTACTTTTTGAAAAATTGAATGAGAAAAGCGCGCAGGTCTTACCAGATCCACTCCATAAATAAGTTTTGTTACAAGTTTATAAGAAATGATCAGTAAGATGAATCCGGTCAGTACGTGAAACAGCGGAACATCTGATAGCCCTTCTACGACACCAACATATAGAGTCCGAGTAAATGTCAGTAGAACTGCCGCATAAAAGGGAACTTGAAAATTAGAATGTCTTCGCAATATCGCTCCAAGAATCAGCATATTGTCAATGTCGCTTACCATTGTCATCAAGAACACTTGGAGGAAGTCCTGGATCATATAGGCCTGATCTCCTTCCATATGCCTTTCCACTATTTGTATGTGGAAAAGCCTAGATCATTCCAAAATAGAAAAATGAATAGTCCTAACAGCGCTCTGGATCATGTTCTCGGCGAATTCATCATTGACTTTTCAAGTTAAACGTTATATGGTTAATTACATAAGTAACTAACCAATATGGTGGTGAAGCAGTGAGTAGTTTAATTGATGATGGACGCCCTATTTTTATTCAAATTGCCGAGCGTATTGAGGATGATATCATTTCCGGCGTTCTCGTGGAAGAATCCCAAGTACCCTCCACAAATCAGTTTGCAGCATTTTATAAAATCAATCCTGCTACTGCCGCGAAAGGAGTCAATTTGCTGGTGGATGAAGGAATTCTTTATAAAAAGCGAGGGATCGGCATGTTTGTATCCGAAGGTGCACGAACGAAAGTGATTGAAAAAAGGAAAGAGCTCTTTTTTGAACAATATATCGTTACGATGATACATGAAGCAAAAAAACTCGGAATAACAACTGACCAATTAACCGATATGATTCGGAGGGGAGATGACAAGTGATGGAGAACGTTGTTGAGATAAAACAATTGGAAAAATCATATGGTAGCTTTAAAGCTGTACAGAACGTTCACGTTTCCATTCAAAAAAATAAAATTTATGGCCTTCTTGGAAGGAACGGCGCGGGGAAGACCACATTGATGAAAATGATGACTGCGCAAATTTTCCCTACAAGCGGTGAAATAAGGGTTTTTGGTGAAAAACCTTATGAAAATAGGAATGTACTCAGGCAAATCTGCTTTATAAAAGAAAGCCAGCAATATCCGGTTAATTTTACAGTGAAAAATGTATTGGATGTGTCTAAATCCCTTTTTCCAAATTGGGATTCTGACTTTGCCCACTCGCTTATAAGCGATTTCAACCTGCCCTTAAAGAAAAGGATTAAAAAGCTGTCACGCGGAATGCTCTCTGCAGTCGGCATTGTTGTTGGCCTTGCAAGCCGTTCGCCTCTGACCGTATTCGATGAACCTTATTTAGGGCTTGATGCTGTTTCCCGAGGTATTTTTTACGATCGATTAATGGAGGATTATGTAGAGAATCCGCGGACAGTGATCCTTTCATCCCATCTCATTGATGAGGTAAGTAACTTGCTTGAGCATGTGTTAGTGATTGGCGACGGTAAGCTTATAATTGACCAAGACGCCGAAGAGCTTAGGGGAATGGCATACACGGTTACTGGCAAAGCGGCCCAAGTAGAAGCATTCCTGGCTGGAAAAGAGGTTGTCCATCAGGAACCATTCGGAGGATTGCTCTCAGCTACTGTCATTCGGACTGAACACGATTCTGGACAAAAGCAAGCCCAAACATATGGTCTTGAAGTAACACCGGTTTCATTACAGCAATTAATCGTATATTTGACAACTGGGGAACGCAACCAAAAAGGAGTGATGGTCAAATGAATATTCAAAGTGTTATAAATATTCATATAAATGATAAATGGGGCTGGTTCTATATCCCTTCACTCATTCTTTCTTCAAGCTTTTTGGTCAACCTGCTTGTCAGTTTACTAATCAATAATGATGAAAAAATTTATTCAGGCGGGGTAACATCCATTCTCGTATACGCGCTTGTGCTGGGAATCCTTGTGGTCGCACAGTCCTTTCCATTTGCCATTGGGATGTCTATCACGCGAAAAGATTATTTTTTCGGTACAGTTTTGATGGGCCTGGCAACAAGCATTACTATCGGTGCTTTACTAAGTATTTTTTCTTATATCGAATATATAAGCAATGGTTGGGGAAACAGATTCCACTTTTTCTACTTTCCTTATTTAAATGATGGAACCAATTTCCTTGAAAGGTTGCCCATGTTTATGATTTTAACAGCCTTTTTGTTCTTTCTTGGATTTTTCATCGCAAGCTTTGCCCGACGTTTTGGCGGAAAGGGAATACTGATGTTATCGTTGTCTACTCTGCTCGCAGGCAGTATCGTTGTCCTGTTGTTTCATCATTATCACGTTTGGTCGGACATTTTCCACTGGCTATTATCCCAGACAGCAGTCGAACTTTCCTATTGGCTTTTACCGGCCATCCTCATCAGTATGATCCTGTCATTCTTGTTGCTTCGAAGAGCATCAATTTAGCAATGCAGGATGCTTTGGTACCAAAAACTAAACAGCCTTCATCCACTTCGTCTCATTATAATGCTAGGACATTTCGGGTTTTCCATTTCCAAAAAAGACTTGCCCGCAGGTATCAAACCGGCAGGCAAGTCTTTTTTTAAGTTAGCCTTCATTTCAATTTCAATTAAACGGGCGTCTTCCACTTGTCTTATTTGGCGCTTGACTTTTCATACGCTGAAATTTCATCTTCCAGCTGTAGAGTCAATGCAATTTCGTCCCAGCCGTTCAAAAGCATTTGACGGCGATATGGATCAATTGAGAAGGTATATGTTTTTCCATCTCCAGTCTCAATTGTTTCGCTTTCCAGATTGACTGTAATCTGAAGCGGTTTTTCTTTACCAGACTGCAGAAGTTCATCAATCTCTGACTCTTTTAATTGAATAGGCAAAATACCATTTTTAAAGCAATTACTATGGAATATATCAGCAAAGCTCGCTGCAATGACAACACGGAATCCAAAATCACCCAATGCCCAAGGTGCATGCTCACGTGAAGAGCCGCATCCGAAGTTTTCACGGGCCACAAGGATTTCGCTGTTTTTGTATTCCGGTTTATTTAAAACGAAGTCCGATTTCTCAGTACCATCGTCATTAAAACGCCAATGGTAAAATAAATATTGTCCGAACCCAGTTCGTTCAATCCTTTTTAAAAATTGTTTCGGGATGATTTGGTCAGTATCGACGTTCACGCGATCTAACGGTGTAATGACGCTCGTTACTTCTTTAATTGGCTTCATGCGTGAACCTCCCCTTTCATCAAATGCCTTACATCAACGAATCGGCCTTCAACGGCTGCAGCAGCTGCCATTGCAGGGCTGACAAGATGAGTACGGGATCCATTACCTTGACGTCCTTCGAAGTTCCGATTTGATGTAGAAGCACATCTTTTACCCGCAGGGACCTGGTCTGCATTCATAGCAAGACACATGCTGCATCCTGTTTCACGCCATTCAAATCCAGATTCAAGGAAAATTTGATCCAAACCTTCCTCCTCAGCCTGAGCCTTTACAGTACGGGAACCTGGGACTGCAATAGCTGTTACGCCTTCGCTTACTTTTCTGCCTTTTAACACTTCAGCAGCTGCTCTTAAATCTTCGATTCTTGAATTTGTACAGGACCCAATAAATACGTACTGGATGTCTACATCGGTCATCTTTGCCCCACCGGTCAATCCCATATATTCTAGTGCCTGCTCAATTGATTCTTGCTCAGATCCACTCGCAGCATCCTCAGGTGTCGGAATGCTTTCCGAAATACTTACACCCATAGAAGGATTTGTTCCCCATGTTACAAATGGCTCGATTTCAGAAGCATTAATCTCAATGACTGAATCGTATTCAGCATCAGCATCAGATGCAAGTTGTTTCCATCCTTCTACTAACTGATCAAACTCTTCTCCAGTTGGAACATGTTCCCGGCCTCTCAAATATTCGAAAGTTGTTTCATCCGGACTGATAAGGCCAGCCCTTGCTCCGGCTTCAATGGACATATTACAAACAGTCATGCGTTCTTCCATCGTCAAATTGCGGATGGCTTCACCTGTGTACTCAATGACATGCCCCGTTCCAACGTCAACACCATACTTGGCAATGATCGCTAAGATCAAGTCCTTTGCAGTCACTCCAGTGCCGAGCTTGCCGTTCACTTTAACCTGCATGGTCTTCGGCTTTTGCTGCCATAATGTTTGCGTAGAAAGTACGTGTTCCACTTCACTTGTTCCGATTCCAAAAGCAAGAGCTCCAAACGCACCGTGGGTCGAAGTATGGCTATCTCCGCATACGATGGTTTTGCCTGGCTGCGTTAAACCAAGCTCTGGCCCAATAACATGGACAATCCCCTGATCAGGATGGCCCATGCCAGCCAATGGCACTTCAAACTCCGCACAGTTTTTCTCCAACGTAGTCATCTGTGTTTTTGCGATCGGATCTGTTACCTCTTCATTCGCTCTTGTTGGAATGTTATGGTCCATAGTGGCAAACGTAAGATCAGGTCTTCTCACTTTACGTCCGTTTAAGCGTAATCCCTCAAACGCCTGCGGTGATGTTACCTCATGGACAAGGTGCAGATCGATATAGATAAGATCCGGTTTTGAATCTTCACTATGAACAACGTGCTTTTCCCAAATTTTTTCAATGATGGTTTTCCCCATCTTCCACACCTCACTTATACGCTGCTAAAATATGATCTGAAACTAATTCACTTTCAATTTCGTTGATGACTTTTTCTGTCATTTCAGTTGTAGTCAATACTTTTCCGCCTTGTGACTTAAACTCACCTGTATTAAATCCGGCTTCCAATACTTTTTTGACGGCTTCTTCAATGGCATTTGCTTCCTGATTCATGCCGAAAGCTGTTCTTAGCATCATCGCACCGGATAAAATAGCTCCCAACGGATTGGCTTTATTCTGTCCAGCAATATCTGGAGCAGATCCATGAACAGGCTCATACAAGCCGAATCCATCTGCACGAAGACTTGCTGAAGGCAGCATTCCGAGTGAACCGCAAATGACGGAAGCTTCATCACTTAAAATATCACCAAACATATTTTCAGTTACAATTACGTCGAAAGAAGCTGGAGAAGTAATCAACTTCATAGATGTAGAATCTACAAGCATATGCTCATATTCCACGTCAGGATAGTCAGCTGCAATTTCTTCCACAATTTTACGCCATAGACGGCTTGATTCTAGAACGTTAGCTTTGTCTACAGATGATACTTTTTTCTTTCGAATTTTTGCCAATTCAAAAGCAAATCTGACAACACGCTCAATTTCTTCGCGCTTGTATACTAATGTGTCCACTGCTTCTTCATCCGTGTGATAGCTCGGCTCCCCGAAATAAAGGCCGCCTGTCAGCTCCCTGACGAACACCAAGTCGACGCCTTCTGCAACTTCCTCCTTTAAAGGAGAGGAGGCAAGCAATGTTTTATATGCTTGCACGGGCCTTAGGTTCACACTCAATTCAAAGTGCTTACGAAGTTGGAGAAGCCCCTTCTCCGGCCGAAGTTCCTTTGGATAATGATCCCACTTCGGCCCCCCGATCGCTCCGAGTAAAATCGCATCACTTTCTTCGCATTTCTTGATTGTCTCTTCAGGAATCGGATGACCGGCTTGATCAAGGGCATCTCCGCCGAGTAATCCATGCACCCACTCAAATTCATGTTGGAAGCGGCGGCCGATTGCATCCAAAACTGCCGTTGCCGCATTCGTTACTTCTTTGCCAATACCGTCTCCAGCGAGTACAGCTACCCGTTTCTTCATCCCGTTTTCCTCCTAATGGTTATTTTTTAAACTGACGTTGTCATCATCTGTTTCATTCTCGATTGAAGCAAGCTTCTGTTAACTGCATTCAAGTAGGCTTTCGCAGATGCTTCCAATACATCCTGTGCTGCTCCTCGGCCTGTAAATTCGTCACCGTTAAATGTCAGGTTGATGACTGCTTCACCTAGAGCATCGCGACCCTTGCCGATGGACGAAACCCTATAATCCAATACATGGACTTTTCCGTCAACAATACGTTCAAGTGTATTAAAGATAGCTTCTACGCTACCCGCACCGTTGCAGGTATCTTCCTTAATCGTACCGTCAGGTATTTTGACACGGGCAGTAGCCATTGGACTGTCCTCTGTTCCGTAATGAACCTGAACGGATTCAAGTTCATAGATGGCAGCACCTTCATCTTTCAATTGTTGCTGTGTCAAAATAGTCCACAGATCTTCAGATGTAATTTCTTTTTTACGGTCAGCCAATTGCTTGAATTCCTTAAATGCCTGGTTGAGAGCATCCTTATCAAGCTGGAATCCCATCGACTTTGCCCGGTCATGAAAGGCATGACGGCCGGAATGCTTCCCAAGAACTAAGTTGTTTGATTCTTCACCAATTAATTCTGGTGTGATAATTTCATATGTTGTCGGCTCTTTCAATACGCCGTCTTGGTGAATACCAGATTCATGGGCAAAGGCATTTTTACCAACGATAGCCTTGTTAGCCTGGATGATCATTCCTGTCAGTTGGCTGACAAGCTGGCTTGTACGTTTAATTTCATTTAATGTCAAATTGGTCTGAACATGATAAGCATCTTTTCTTGTATAAAGAGCTACGCCAACTTCTTCAAGAGCGGCATTTCCAGCTCTTTCGCCTAAACCGTTGATGGTTCCCTCCACTTGATCCGCACCGTTTTCAATAGCGGCAAGTGTGTTAGCCACTGCCATTCCTAGGTCGTTATGGCAATGAGAAGACAATTTTACCTGATCGACATTTGGAACATTGTCTTTCATATATTTAAACATAGCCCCGTATTCATGAGGTGTTGCATATCCGACTGTGTCTGGAAGATTGATGACAGATGCACCTGCTTTAATGGCCTGTTCTACGATATGCGCAAGGAAGGCAGGATCAGATCGGAACGCATCCTCAGCGGACCATTGGACAATTGGGAAAAACTGTTTCGCATATTTGATGGACTCAACAGCTGTTTCCACGACTTGTTCAGGAGTCTGCTTCAACTTATGAGTCATATGAATAGGTGACGTCGCAATGAAGACATGAAGCCTTGGACACTCAGCTACTTTAAGAGCTTCCCACGCAGCATCGATATCCGATTTTACAGAGCGCGCCAATCCTGTTACAGAAGAATTTTTGATAGTGGAAGCAATCTGTCTAACCGCATCCAAATCGCCAGGAGAGGCGGCGGGGAATCCCGCCTCCATAACGTCCACTCCAAAGCGTTCCAACTGCTTCGCTATTTCGAGCTTTTCGGCTGTATTTAAATTGACTCCTGCCGACTGCTCACCATCACGAAGCGTTGTATCAAAGATGTCAATTTTTCTCACTAGCTACCACTTCCTTGCCGGCTTTCTTTTTGCCCGCTTTAACAAATGGCATCATTTCGCGAAGCTCTTGGCCAACTTTTTCGATGAGGTGCTCACTTTCACGTTGGTTGATTGCGTTAAATTCAGGTCTGTTCAATTGGTTCTCAAGCAACCAGCCTTTTGCGAATTTTCCTGTTTGAATATCATCCAAGATATCTTTCATACGATCTTTTGTATCAGCATCAATTACACGTGGTCCAGATACGAAGTCTCCCCATTGAGCTGTATCAGAAATAGAGTAGCGCATGCCTGCCAATCCATCTTCGTACATAAGGTCAACGATCAATTTCAATTCATGCAGACACTCAAAATACGCAACTTCAGGCTGATAGCCAGCTTCTACAAGTGTTTCGAAACCTGCTTTTACAAGAGCTGAAGTTCCTCCACAAAGTACTGCCTGCTCTCCAAAGAGGTCTGTTTCTGTTTCTTCTTGGAAAGTAGTTTCCAAAACGCCTGCACGCGCACTTCCGATTCCTTTTGCATATGCTAAAGCGATATCTCTAGCGTTTCCTGTAGCATCTTGGTAAATAGCGAACAGTGCCGGTACACCAGCGCCTTCTTGGAATGTACGTCTAACTAAATGTCCAGGTCCTTTCGGCGCTGCCAAGAATACATCCACGTTGGATGGAGGAACGATTTGGCTGAAGTGTACGTTAAATCCGTGAGCAAATGCCAATGCTTTTCCTTCAGTCAATTCAGGCTTGATTTCATTCTCGTATACTGATGTTTGTCTTTCGTCTGGAAGAAGAATCATGATGATGTCTGCTTGGGAAGCTGCTTCTCTAACAGTGTAAACCTCATGTCCGTCTTCTTTTGCCGCCTCAGCAGATTTTCCTGGTCTGATACCGACGATTACGTCAAATCCGCTTTCTTTCAAGTTGCTTGCATGCGCATGTCCTTGGGAACCGTAACCCATGATTGCGATTTTCTTTCCTTGGATAGCTGCCTCATTGATTTCGTTATTGTAGTAAACTTTTGCCATTTTAATCCATCTCCCTTTATAGTTGTAAAATTGATAGTTGTGGTGCATCTTGCTTTTGTTGCTCTCGGACAAAGGCTGTTGCCCCTGTCCTGGAAATATCCTTGATTCCATAAGGCTTCAATAGTTCGATAAATGCCTCGACTTTTGAAGGTTCGCCAGTGACTTGGACAGTGATAATACTTTTTCCAATGTCAATGACAGTTGCCCTGAATGGTTCGATGATGCTGTATACTTCGCTGCGAACCGACGGCGGGCAAGACAGTTTGATAAGGGCCAACTCACGAGTAACCGCTTTGTCGGTAATATCTGTCACTTTGAGTACATCAATTTGCTTTTGCAATTGTTTTGAGAGCTGTTCCATTTTAGCTAAATCATCAATTGGAACAATCAAGGTCATTTTAGAAATATTAGGGTTTTCTGTAGGCCCTACTGTAATGCTCTCAATATTGAACTGTCTTTTTGAGATTAATCCGGTAATTCTGTTTAACACGCCGCTGTTATTGTGGACTGTCAATGTTACAACGCGTTTCATTCTCCCACCCCGATCATTTCATGTAGTCCTTTGCCAGGTGCAACCATTGGATATACATTCTCATTCTGTACGACGCGGCAGTCAATCAAAACTGGTTCCTTACTGTTCAGTGTTTTTTCAAATACTTCTTTGGCCTCTTGCTCTGTCTCCACTTTATATCCTTTTATTCCATACGCTTCAGCCAGTTTGATGAAATCCGGCTGTTCAGGAATGAGGGATTGAGAATATCGCTCATCGTAAAACTTCTCTTGCCATTGGCGCACCATGCCAAGGGTCTGATTGTTTAAGATGATTATTTTAATCGGTAGATTAAACTCCCTGACAATGGCTAATTCCTGAAGGCACATTTGGAACCCACCATCACCTGAAATAGAGATGACTGTTTTTTCAAGGTCAGCCAGCTGAGCACCGATGGATGATGGAAAACCAAAGCCCATGGTTCCAAGTCCTCCGGACGTAACCCAATGGTTCGGTCCGTTGAATTCATAATATTGGGCGGTCCACATTTGGTGCTGTCCTACGTCTGTTGTAACGATGGCATCGCCGCCTGTCATCTCATGGATCATTTTGACCACATGCGGTGAAGACAGTTCGTTTTCGTTAGACACTGGCTTTTTAAACGGATATTTCTCTTTGTATTCCTGGAGATGCTCCGTCCAGGCAGAAATCTCTGGCAATTTGAAATCCATCTCGGCAAGCCGTTTCAATACTACCTTCGCGTCAGCAACAATCGGGATATGAGTAGGGACATTCTTACCTATTTCCGCCGGATCGATATCAATATGGGCAACTGTTGCATTCGGTGCAAAATGCTTGAGATTACCTGTTAGGCGATCATCGAAACGAGCTCCGAAGTTAATAAGTAAATCACATTCTGTGATGGCCATATTAGCTGTGTAGGTTCCATGCATACCGGCCATACCCAAAAACTGTGGATGATCTCCAGGAATACTTCCAAGCCCCAGTAGAGTATTGGTAATCGGAAATCCCGTCTTTTCGACGAATGCTTTTAATTCGGCAGCTCCCTTTGAAAAAATGACGCCTGCCCCTGCCAAGATAAGTGGCTTTTTAGCTGTCGATATGACATTGGCAAGCTTTTGAAGCTGTAAATAATTCGGCTTCGTTGTCGGCTGATAACCTGGTAAATGGAGAGGCTCATCAGGATATTCTCCAGCGGTCTCTGTTGCGATATCTTTAGGGATATCAATTAGGACAGGGCCTGGTCTTCCACTATTGGCGATATAGAACGCCTCTTTGATAATGCGTCCAAGATCTCCAAGCTTCTTTACTTGATAGTTATGTTTTGTGATCGGCATTGTAATTCCGACAATATCGGATTCCTGAAATGCATCTGTTCCAAGAACAGGACTTGCTACCTGACCTGTGAAGATAACAAGAGGAATGGAATCCATCATCGCATCTGCGATCCCTGTAACCAAGTTGGTTGCGCCTGGTCCGGAGGTTGCAATGACAACACCCGGTTTACCTGTTACCCTTGCGTATCCTTCAGCTGCATGGATAGCCCCCTGTTCATGTCTTGTAAGAATATGCTTGATGGGGTTTTTATAAAGCGCATCGTAGATTGGAAGGACAGCACCTCCCGGATATCCAAAGATTATTTCCACGTTCTCTTTTTGCAATGCTTCTATAAACAAGTCTGCCCCTGTCTTCGCTTGTTCCTGTACGGCCGTGTCCGGTTGTTGGTTGCCAGTTTTCATCGGGAAACCTATACTCACCACTAGCGCCTTCCTTTCAAATTTATATTTTTGAACATGTACTAACTGTATATGAACTTTTGGGTGCAAAAAAAAAGTTTTCTCAGCCCACACAAAAGGAGAACCTTTCATGCAGGGATGAAAAAACTTTCATGGTACCACCCTACTTTTCAGTGTCAATCACTGACTTAAGAACAGCTATCTAGCCATTCATTGATAACGGGAACTCCTAAGTATCCCCGTGAATCCCTAGTCGCTTTCGCTTTTAGGATTCCGACTCCAAGGTGATGTCGCGAATGACTGCATTGCCGGCTCCCAGCAGTACCGGCTCTCTGTAAATGCAGGAGTTCACCCACTTTTTCCTTATCATTGCCTTCCGTTTTATATTTTCATTACTCCGCCTGTATTTGCGGAAGTGACCAATTTCGAATATCTAGCCAAATAGCCCTTTTTGATTTTTGGTTCAAATGGCTTTAAATTCTGTTTCCGTTCATTTAATACTTCCTCATCCACATTCAATTGGATTGTACGGTTAACTAAGTCTATAAAGATTTCGTCACCGTCTTCAACTAATGCAATCGGACCGCCGTCAGCAGCTTCCGGTGAAATATGTCCAATTGAGATTCCACGTGAAGCTCCAGAGAAGCGACCATCGGTGATGAGTGCTACTTCTTTTCCAAGTCCTCTTCCAGCAATAGCCGATGTAGGAGCAAGCATTTCTGGCATGCCAGGTCCGCCTTTTGGTCCTTCATAACGAATAACCACTACATGCCCCGCTTGGACAGTCCCGTCATTGATACCATTTTGCGCGTCTTCCTGAGAGTCGAATACGATAGCCTTGCCAAGAAATGTCTTGATAGAAGGATCGACCGCTCCCACTTTGATGACCCCACCATTTGGAGCAATGTTTCCGTAGAGGATAGATAATCCTCCAACTGGACTATATGCATTTTCCCTTGGTCTTATGACTGCTGGATTTTTAATGACGCAGTCTTTTACATTTTCATAAACCGTTTTGCCTGTGACTGTCAGACGATCTGCTTCAACTGCTCCCATCTCACAGAGTTCGCGAATGATGGCGCTGATTCCACCAGCATCATGGATATCTTGCATGGTGTAGTCTGAGGCCGGAGCAATTTTCGCTAAATACGGAACTCTTTCAGCCACTTTATTGATTCTAGATAAATCGTAATCTATTTCTGCCTCATGTGCAATAGCCAATGTGTGTAAAACTGTATTAGTTGATCCACCCATAGCCATATCAAGCGCGAAAGCATCATCAATCGTGCGTTCGGAGACAAGGTCTCTTGGCTTAATGTCTTCTTTTACCATTCTAATCAAATGACGTGCAGCCTCTTTGATTAACCGGTGACGTTCCTTTGAAGTCGCAACAATCGTCCCATTCCCCGGAATTGTCATACCTAGCATTTCCATTAAAGAGTTCATGGAATTGGCTGTAAACATCCCGGAACAGGAGCCACATGTCGGGCATGCACTTTGCTCAATGTCGAGAAGTTTCTCTGCAGTCATTTTGCCTGCATGATATGCGCCAACGCCTTCGAAGACAGAAGTCAATGTTAGTGGCTCTCCCTCGGAAGAGACACCGCCTTCCATAGGTCCACCGGACACAAAAATGGAAGGGACATTTGTTCTGAATGCAGACATTAACATACCAGGTGTGATTTTATCACAGTTTGGAATGTAGAATACTCCGTCAAACCAGTGAGCATTGATAACTGTTTCAGCAGCATCAGCAATCAATTCTCGGCTTGGGAGAGAATAACGCATCCCGATGTGTCCCATCGCAATGCCATCATCTACTCCGATTGTGTTAAATTCAAAAGGCACTCCGCCGGCTTCCCAGATAGCTTCTTTGACAATTTCTGCAAATTCATTCAAATGTTTGTGTCCTGGAATAATATCAATATATGAATTACAGACACCAATAAACGGTTTGTCCAGATCCTGTGTTTTAATACCCGTAGCATAAAGCAAGCTTCGGTGAGGAGCACGATCGATCCCCTTCTTTATCATATCACTGCGCATCGTCATCCTCCTCTAATCTTAGCCAACATGTAATGGTTCGTCGTAAACTTTTACTCCGTCTGTTAAAGTCACTTTTCTGAAACTTTCAAGCAATTCTTTTGTGACAGAACCTGGCTTGCCTTCACCAATAACACGGCCATCTACTTTTACTACGGCGATGACTTCCGCTGCCGTTCCTGTTAGGAAAACTTCATCCGCTGTATAGACCTCATGTCTGGTGAACATAGCTTCTTCAACCTTGTAGCCTTTATCTCTCGCGATCTCGATGATTGTATTTCTTGTTACTCCTACAAGCGCTCCGACATGCCCTGGAGGAGTCAATATCTTATTATCTTTTACTATAAATATATTATCGGCAGAACCTTCAGCGACATATCCTTGGTCATTCAGCATTAATGCCTCTTGCACGCCAGCGAGGTTAGCCTCCATTTTGACAAGTATATTGTTCAAATAGTTCAAAGATTTAATCATCGGGTTAAGGACATCCGAGCGGTTACGCCGGGTGGCCATTGTTGCAATTTCAATTCCTGAATCATATAGCTCTTTAGGGAAAATCCGAAGTGGTTCAGCAATCACAATTACAGACGGTTCCCTGCAATTTGCCGGATCCAACCCAAGATCTCCAACCCCACGAGAGACAACAAGGCGAATATACCCATCTTTCAGATTATTCTTTCGGAGAGTTTCCACAAGAATTTGTGTCATTTCCTCCTGTGTATACGGTATGTCGATCATAATGGATTTCGCTGATTCGTACAGCCGGACTAGGTGCTCATTTAGTCGAAATATGTTTCCTCCGTATGAACGGATCCCTTCAAAAACACCATCCCCGTACAAAAATCCATGGTCATATACCGAAATAACGGCCTCTTCTTTTTTAACATAGTTGCCGTTGAGGAATATCCACTGTTCACTCACCTTTGTTCGCCCCTCTCGCACATTTGTCGTTTGTGGATGTATTATATAATTTCTAATCATAACGCTGATTCTTTGTTTCGTCAACTATTTTTCAGAATCTTTAGCTGTTCAAAAAACCCCGCAAATACTGTATCCGTTTACATGTCGATTCCATCAACGTTCTCTATTTTTGACTTTTTTTAAGAGAAATCTCATTGTAAAAAATAGCAAGGGCCGGACACCTCGATAAGAGGGCCGGCCTTTTTCTTATTTACTTCGCTTCAATTTGCTTGCTGCCTCTTGATCAAGGATGATGACAGCATTTGAATGTTTTTGCAGAACAGAGGCTGGGCAGTCCACTGTGACCGGCTCATCGATCATGTTTCTTACCGCCTCCGCTTTGCCTTCTCCAAAAGCCAGCATCAAAACCTCTTTAGCTGACATGATGGAGGAAATCCCCATTGTAATCGCTTTTGTTGGAACCTGATCATCTTTTTCAAAAAATCGTTTATTAGCTTCTCTTGTAGATTCAGTCAATTCGGCAATATGAGTCACTGAGTCAAAGGAGGTACCCGGCTCATTAAAGCCGATATGTCCATTTGGTCCCATGCCTAAAATTTGGAGATCAACAGGATGCTTTTTGAGAATTTCTTCATAACGTTCACACTCTTCCTCAGGATCCTCAACCGCACCATTAGGAACATATGTTGCGGAAAAATTCATATATTTGAATAATTCTTCGTTCATGTAATAATTATAGCTTTGAGGATCAGTTGGCTCCAAACCAACATATTCATCCAAATTAACCGTTGTTACATGAGATACATCCGTATCCGTATTTCGGAGTTTTTCATAAAGCTTCAAAGGGGTGCTTCCTGTTGCTAGCCCAATTGTTTGCATTCCTGTTCCAAGGCGTTGCATCACAATGTCAAAAGCGGCTTCTATAGCTTCGTTGGGACTTTCAAAAATCAAGACATTCATACTTTTTCCTCCTAACAATATACAGGCACAAAAAAACAACTACACTCAAATATTTTCCAGGATTCCTGCACTTTTGACAGTAACCCTTTCTCAAAAAAATGAACCCCTTGCTTATACAAAGTTAGCCCAACCATCTGACTAAACACGTATCAATTATAAAGCTCCTTTTTTCCAGTTACAATGAAAAAAAAGTTACAAAAATGTTGCTTCACTTCCCAATACTTTACTCAGAAGCCTAGAATGCGCTACCTATCTTTGTATAAGAGTCTCAACGTATAGAGAAAAATGCCTTCAATTTGTAATGGAAGGTCCAGAAGCACGAGAGGCCCTGAGGCTAATGGATTGTACTGGAATCAACAAAAAACCTTGCCTGATTTCAGCGAAAGTGGCAAGGTTCATTATCTATCAAATTCCGTCTAATGCCTGCTTCAAGTCTTCCCAAACATCTTCCCATGACTCAATACCGACAGACATTCTGATTAACGTATCAGAAATCCCCATCTTTTTCCGCTCTTCTTCAGGGACGACTGCGTGGGTCATTGTCGCCGGATGCTGAATCAATGTCTCAGTATCACCTAGACTAACAGCGAGGCAAATGAGTTTCACTCGATTTAAAACTGCCTGCGCATCCTCTTTATTTCCTTTGACTTCAAAGCTAATCATGCCACCCGGTAGCCTCATTTGACGCTTAGCAAGTTCGTATTGAGGAAAGTCTGGATCTCCCGGATAGAACATTCGTCCAACCTTTGGATGTGCCTTTAATTTTCCAGCAATTTTTTCAGCATTTTCACAGTGGCGATCAAGCCTCACCGCTAATGTCTTCAAACCACGCAGCAACAGCCAAGCATCTAATGGAGACATAATCGCTCCGATGTCCTTTCTCATGGTCATGCCCATTTCCGCCATCTCGTCTTTGTCCGCACCAACGACAATACCTGCAACTACATCCCCGTGGCCACCAATATATTTGGTCGCGCTATGAACCACGTAGTCACATCCCAAGGACAGTGGCCTTTGCAAATAGGGTGAACAAAATGTGTTGTCAACAACAACCCGAAGGTCATGTTCTTTTGCGATCCTTACAATCATTTCTAGATCGACTAATTTCATTGTTGGATTAATAGGCGTCTCAACATAGATCACCTTAGTATTGTCACGAATCGCTGCTTTGATCGTTTCTTCGCTATCCATGCTAATTAAATCATGGTCAATATGATATTTTTTCTTCATTATTTGTAAAAGGCCAAATGTACATCCATAAATACCACCAGAGCATAAGATATGATCGCCGGTATTAGTCAAATGGAAAAGAGTGGCGCTAACCGCTCCCATTCCTGAAGCAAAAGCAAGTGCAGCTTCCCCCTGTTCAAGCGCTGTCATTCTTTCCTCCAAAGCGGTCACAGTAGGATTTCCCAGCCTTGAGTATATATGTCCTTCTGATTCTCCTGCGAATCTCCTTTCTCCTTCTTCTGCGGATGGAAATGTATAGGTCGAAGTCTGAAAAATAGGCGGAACAAGACTGCCTTGATAATCAGCTGATCTATACCCCGCATGGATAACATCCGTTTCAAATCGATTCTTTTTTACCAAGTCAAAAACCCCCTGAAATCCTTTTTATTACTTATTCTATGATATTGGCCCACAGATGAAAAGAAAATCATTCCTTTGAAATTGGAAAAATATGGTTACATTATTAAAATCATGTAACATTTGGTATTATTAACACGAATTGTGAAATATTTATGCTAGACTGGCTAAAAGGCTATAATGTTTAGGAGGAATAAATAGTGCGGAAAAAGTTAGTAGGCGGCGTGGCTACAGTAGCATTAATGGCAACTTTTTCTGGTAAAGCTTCTGCAGCAAGCCACGAAGTTAAGCCTGGTGACAGTCTATGGAAAATTGCAAATCAATACAAAACGACTATAAGCAATATTAAAAAGTTGAACGGCTTGAGTAGTGATATCATCTATCCAAAGCAAGTTCTTAAAGTAAATGGAAATAAGAACACAACGAATAAGCCGACTACTTCAACAACTTCCAACACCTCAACAAAGGGTTCGGCCACTTCCTCAAAAACGGGGAGTACATACACAGTTAAATCAGGTGATTACCTCATCAGAATTGCCAATGCACATGGTATCACCCTTAGCCAACTAAAACAATGGAACGGTCTGACATCTGATATGATTAGGCCAGGACAGGTATTAAAAGTATCGAAAGGCAGCAGTTCATCTGCTCCAGCATCATCAGCTTCTTCCAGTCCGAGGCCGTCAGCAAATAGCAACAGCGGCAATACTACTACATATAAAGTCGTTTCTGGAGATACACTTGGTCGAATAGCCGCAAAATACGGAACAACCGTAGCTGGGTTAAAGCGGGCAAACGGATTAAGATCAGACATCATTTATGTCGGTCAAGTCCTTCGCCTGAACGGAAGTGCTCCTTCCAAAGGCTCCTCTGGAAATAACCAGAACTCAGCTGCTGCTTCAGTGTCAAGGCCAACTCAGGGAAAAGTGGGCAACGTCGTACAATCAGCCAAGCAGCATATTGGAGTAAGATATGCGTGGGGCGGGACAACCCCTGCAGGATTTGATTGTAGCGGATTCATTTATTATGCATTTAAACAAGCTGGCCATAACATTAGCAGATTAGGTACAGACGGTTACTACAATCGCTCATATTATACAAAAAGCCCTCAAGCTGGTGATTTAGTCTTTTTCAAAAATACATATCGCAGTGGTATCTCTCATATGGGAATCTATCTGGGAAGCAACCAATTCATCCATGCAGGAAACAACGGAGTTGAGGTTTCAAGCCTCAATAATTCCTACTGGAAGAGCAAATTTGATGGATTTAAAAAGTTCTATTGATCAAGAAAACCGTAGCGCAGAACAGGCGTTGCGGTTTTTTATTTTGAGCTTCGAATAAATTCATTTTTCCCTCCAATAATAAGAGCATTCAGTATAACTTGGAGGGAAATGATGTTGAAAAAGACCATCATTGCGGTTCTTATATATTCTTTTACTTTTATTATGCCCCATAACATCGAGGTCGCTTTTGGCGAAGGCAGTCGAAAGAATGTTATCTTCATGGTGATGGACGGGACAAATTCAGACGTCGTTACATTGGCTAGACATTACAAAGGCAAGCCGCTTGCATTGGATCAAATTTTGACAGGCGGAGTCCATACCTATTCTTTGCGTTCAGCCATAACAGATTCGGCTGCTGCAGCAACAGCCATGGCCACTGGACATAAAACAACTGTGGATTTAATTGGAATGGTTCCTGTTAATGAAAAAGACGGGGCTGTCAGAGGCCGTCCGATCGCAAACGTTTTGGAGGCTGCAAAAGAGATAGGATTAGCAACAGGAATCATCGCAACGGCTCCTGTTCAACATGCCACACCTGCCGCTTTTTCGGCGCACTCCAATAGTCGGCACCAAATGAAAGAGATTGGTTTTCAACAAGCTCACCAAAATATTGATGTCATGCTTGGCGGCGGAAAAAAGTATTCATTTGCCCCAAGCTATATTTCTACAAAAAAAGAGATGATGAATTCATACGGATTGCAGCTTCACGGATTTTTTTCTGAAGAAGATATGGCGTATGATTTGGATAGAAAAAAGTTGCATCCTCAACAGCCTTCCCTTGCCGAAATGACTAAAAAAGCTTTACTAACTCTCAATCAAAATCCCAATGGTTTTCTTCTCTTTATTGAAGGGAGCAAAGTTGATTTTGCTGGTCATAAAAATGACCCGGTAGGAATGGTCAGTGAAGTCCTGGCATTTGATGATGCTGTTAAAGAAGCTTTACAATTTGCAAAGACAGATCAGAACACCCTTTTGATTGCTGTCACAGACCATGGCAACAGCGGGCTGACAATGGGAAACAAGCAAACGGATACAACGTACCCCCAAACACCGCCTGAGCAGTTTATAGAGCCTTTAAAAAAAGCATCCCTTACTGTGACAGGTGCTCTATCTCAATTAAAGGAAAACAGATCAAATATTCAGGAAGTCTTAAATAACTACGGTCTGGATGATCTTTCAAAGGCTCAGATACAACAGATAAAAAAAGAGAAGGATATAGAAAAGGCGATGGTTCAGTTAATGGCTGATCGAGCCCATTTAGGCTTCACCACCCGTGGGCATTCGGGTGAAGACGTCTTTCTATATAGCTATGGTGGGAAAGGCGTTTTGCATAAACCGCAGGGCCTTATCAATAATACGGATCTGCCCGAATATGTCATCAAACATCTGAACCTTCCCCCTCTTTCTGAGCTCACGAACAAAAAGTTTGTACCTGCTCAGGAACATTTTGTGAAGATGGGATATAAAACAAAAATAAACTTAAATAAAAATAACCAAGCCAGCTTCATAGCAGAAAACAACGGAAAAACCATTGAATATCCCGCCAACCAAAATATCCGAGTGGTTAATGGACAAAAAGAGAAACTGCCCGGAATCGTCATCTATAATGGCAAGGATTTCTGGATTCCTCTGCCCTAAGGCTCATTACTCTTTGAGCTTTCAATTCATAGGGCTTGAAAAACATCTCCTGAACAAAAGCGAAAGCGCCTGTTCATCGACGTACAGACTGGACGACTCCTGACGAGATAAAGGAAACACGATGAGCCGAAGGCGAATCGATGTTGACTTATCGTAGGAAGGAAGAGGAAGTCTGCTAGTCGATAGGCGCTGGAGCTGGACGCAGCATAATCTGATAAATAAAGTTATACACAGGCACAGAATTTTATAATTTCCTATGCAACAAAAAAAAGACCAGCTAAGTCATAGCTGGTCCTCTATTTTTGAGGTGGCCTAACGAGGTTACAATAAATCCAGTTTTTTGGGGCTGATTATTGAATGGATTAATGTTTCTCTAGAAGATTGTACCTTTTAGTTGAAGAAATATGTTCGGGTATTTGCTGGTTTAAAAGAAGTTCAAGTTGATGGACCCGTCGGGATAAAGTGTGGATTTGCTGATTTGTTTTTCCGAGCTTGAAAATGAGGTCACTGACTAGAATTTCCAGTGAATCAGTTAGATGACCAGCTCTTCTCAAATATTCACCTCCTTTAGCCTGTTGGCTGACTGGAAACAGCAGGCCTTTCATCTTTCGTTCGCCCTCCCATGAATTTCACAGAGTCTGCAACGACTTCGGTAACATAAACTCTTTTTCCATCTTGATTTTCATAATTTCTAGTTTGTATCTTTCCCATAATTCCGACTATGGAACCTTTGTCGCAATACTTGGCAGTATTTTCAGCAATTTTATTCCAAAGTGTACAAAGGACAAAGTCTGCATCAAATTCACCTTGGGCATTTCGGTAGTGACGGTTAAGTGCAAGTGTAATATTCAATACTGCCTTTCCTTCTACTGTGTAACGAAGCTCCGGATCTTTCGTCAACCTCCCAACCAACGTTACCTGATTTATCAATTGATCACTCCTTTTTTGGTTAGTATCTATATTCTATAAGCGAAACTTTATGTTGTAAAATCAACAAAAATCATTTTTCCTCTAAAAATGCTTTTAAAAAGTTAACAGTCTGTTAATAAAATTTCAATTTTTAATGTTTTTTTCGCGTTTATAATGGAATTTTTTAAAAAGATCAAACTTTGGAAAAATGTGCCGAATAAACGTTTTCTCGTATGGCTATGAAGAAGAATTGAGAAAATGATATACTTTAAAAAAGAACATATGGAGGAGACTCGATTTGAAAACTTTTAAAATCGTAGCCCTACAAATACTCGGTGATCAACATGAGGCAAAAAATATTCCACTTACAGACGGATTGATTATCAATAAAGAGAATGAAGAAGGAAGCTGGATCATTGAGGCTTATGTCGATAACAAATTTCACTCGTATTTCAAATCTATTGATGAAAAAAGAGAACCGTTTGAAATTCGGGTGATTATTACCCATGCAGCCAATGACCCTGCCCCTTTCACCGTTTCAATTCATTCCATCAGACCCGTGAAAGACCACATCAGCGTTTTATTTACAGGTCGTCTGAGCAAGCGCCGGAACGAATACTTAGAATTGCTCCTGGATGATTTGATAAAAGAAGGATTTAGCGGAGAAAAACTATTGAACGAATTTAAGGCAAGAATAAGAATGAAACAGCTTGTTACGAAGGAATAAATAAAAAGCGGGAAGCCCCGCTTTTTATTTATTATCGTCTTCATCCATACGATTATTATTGTTGTCTAAATCATTGTTATCTGTATTGACTCCGTCATTGGTGTCCAGATTATTATCGTTATTCACATCATTGTTATCATTGATGTCATTGTTATCATTGACACCATTGTTGTCCTGAACACCGTTATTGTCATTTGGCGGCGGTGGCTCTGGGTTATTATTTGCACACCCTGCAAAAAGCAAAGATGACAGGGCTGCAGCTCCAATAATTTTTCCCCATTTTGGATTCATTTGGTAAGCTCCTTTCAGATTTTGTTAGGCCCACTTCATGTGGGTAAATTGGACCTTTATTGGTCTGAGCTTAGCTTTCCCAAATCCTCCAAAATTCTTCAAAATTTTTTCGATGTTTTTAATCCGGCTATTTTCACAAGCGATCTTATCCGTTATTCTCCAATGGCAAACATGATTTCTGTTTCACACACAATCTCCTCACCCACACGAGCGATTCCTTTTCCTTTGCCCATTGGGCCTTTCACGCGAACGATTTCTACTTCTAAGTGAAGTTGGTCGCCTGGCTTAACCTGCCGCTTGAAACGACATTTATCAATTCCAGCAAAAAAAGCAAGCTTTCCACGATTTTCTTCTCTTTTGAGCATAGCCACTGCTCCCACTTGCGCAAGTGCTTCAACAATCAAAACTCCAGGCATAACTGGGTAATCTGGAAAATGTCCATTGAAAAATTCTTCATTGGCTGTCACATTTTTCAATCCAACTGCCCGCTTGCCTTCTTCAATTTCGAGAATCCGATCAACGAGTAAAAAAGGGTAGCGATGCGGTATAATTTCTTTAATTTGTTGAATATCCATCATGATTTATTCCCCCAGAACGATAATAAAAAAGCTGAAACAGCCTTTACTCTTCTTTATTTACAAAGTCAAGAATATGAGTCCATGTTTCCTTTTTCAAAGCATCTTGCGGTTTTCCATTACCGATCACAGCATATCCTGTCACGATGCCAGTGATTAAACTAATGGCGGTTAAAAAAATAACAATCAAAACCCTCAGCCAAATGGGGATGAGTCTAACTTTAATCTTGCTTGAAGACTCTTCCTTATTTTTTTCTTTGTTTCGCTTTTTATCCATTTGCTCATGTGCCTTGGATTGATCTTTGCTGATAAATTTAGCTGACATAGAAAAGAACTCCTTTTGGCCGTTTGAGATGAACGAAGAAAATTAACGTATTCCATTAATCAGACCCATCATTTGGTCTGCAAAAGTAATGGATCTAGATTGAAACTGAATCGAGCGTTGTGCTGTCATTAAATCAGTCATTTCCTTTCCAATATCAACATTGGAAGCTTCCAATACGCCTTGTTGAAGGGAGATTTCCTGCCTTCGGACACCATTCAACTCGGAATAAATTTGGTCTATATTATTGTTCGCACCATCAGGTAGCCCTAAAAATGTATTTCCCCTCTGTTCCAAATATTGGGGCTTGTTTATAGCAACGACTCCTAATTGAAATGCGACATTTTGGCCATTATCCATTGTTGCTTCCAAGGTACCAGGCTGAATCATTTTAACCTCTTCAACTTTTCCAGTAAAAGTAATTACTTGGTCATTTTCATCTAAGACTAGATGGCCATCCTTTGTTGCAAGAACCCATTGATCCCCGGCATTGACAATATCCAGCTCCCCATTTCGAGTAAACCGAATTTGGGATGTGCCGCCTTCCTGAACTCTTACTTTTAAATACTGATTCTCTTTTGTAAAAGCAACATCAAGGGGACGTCCGGTTGTTTTCAACGAGCCCTGCTTGGAAAGCATCGCTGTTTGGGAAATCCTAGCGCCAGGGCTTTGACGAATCCCCAAGGGTGACTGTCTGCCGACTTCTGAGCCGACAGAAGAATAATTATGAATCTGTTGAGCCATTAAGTCCGCAAAAGAAGCTTCTCTTGACTTATAACCAGCAGTCTCAGCATTTGCCAAGTTATGCCCGATCAAATCCACTTGTTTGTGTAACTGTCCAAGTGTATTAACAGCCGTTACCATTGTTCTATTCACTCTTCATCATCCTCTATCCGTTGACCCTTCCGACTTCATTGACTGCTTTTTCCAAGCTGCGGTCATAAGCCTGAACAACTTTTTGATTTGCTTCAAATGTTCTGTAAGCAGTAATCATGTCCGTCATCGAGCGCGTAATATCAACATTCGATTTCTCAACGAACCCCTGAGAAACGGTAAAATCAGTATTTTGGGCAAATGGAAGCTGAGCATCATCTTCCGCTTTGAAAAGCCCGTCTCCATCTTTTGCAAGATTCTCTGGATTATCTGTCAGAACAATTCCTAAAAGGGCGACTTGTTCTCCATTTTCTGTAACTCTGCCGGTCTCATCCACTTCAAACTCATCGCTAGCTACTCGAATCTGATTCCCATTCACATCAAGGACAGGCCAGCCATTTTCCGTCGTTAATATCCCTGATGGATCAACTGTAAACCTGCCGTTTCGTGTATATTTCACCTGACCGTTCTGTTCCACTGAAAAAAAAGCAGTCCCATCCGTCCTATCTAATAATGCGAGGTCGGTCGATCGCTCCGTTTGAATCGTATCCCCTTGGATAAAACGCGGAATAAGCTCCTGAACATATACACCTGTATGCAAGGACCCTATCTGATTCGTTCGACTCTTCCCAGCATTGAACCGCTCAATAAGCATTTCCGGAAAAGCCCGTACATGGGAATGGTCTGCTTTATATCCCGGCGTTTGGGCATTAGCCATATTATTTGTTAACATTTCTGTCTTTCGTTGTGAAGCATACATTCCTGATGCAGCTGTAAAAAGACCTCTTAACATTAGTCACGCCCCCTTATCAAATGCGCCTTGGTGTATTTGCGCCCAGATTTTATCGAGCTTCGCTTGATAAACTTCCTCTGACAATCTGCTGTCTCCGCCGGAGGCTTTAACGATATTCAGCCGGGGCTTGAACCCCTACTGAATGGAATGCCAATATGCATTCATCCACCACTTACAAAAGTGGGAGACTCCTGCTGAATGAAGTTAAACTATACTGCGCCTGTCAATTTTATCAATATTTTCGAGCATGATGCCCGTCCCGATTGCTACAGCATCCATTGGCTCTTCTGCTACTAAAACCGGTACTCGCAGTTCTTCTATGAGCAGTTGATCAATACCATGAAGAAGCGCGCCCCCACCTGTTAAAATAACTCCTCTGTCAATAATATCAGCGGAAAGCTCAGGCGGAGTCTTTTCCAATACGGTTTTAGCAGCCTGAACAATAACACCAACTGATTCTTTTAAAGCCCCTTCAATTTCCTTCGAGTTAACCGTGATTGTACGCGGAAGTCCGTTAACTAGATCTCGTCCGCGTATTTCCATTTCCTCATCACGGGCATCAGGGAAAACTGTCCCAATATTAATTTTAATGTTTTCAGCTGTTCTTTCGCCGATCAACAGCTTGTATTCTTTTTTTACATAGTTTAAGATTTCATTGTCAAAACTGTCGCCAGCCATCTTTATGGAAGCCGAGGTGACAATATCTCCCATGGAAAGCACAGCAACGTCTGTAGTTCCGCCGCCAATATCAATCACCATATTTCCACTCGGCTGAAAGATATCCATTCCTGCACCGATTGCGGCAACCTTCGGTTCTTCCTCAAGATAAACTTTCTTTCCTCCGCTTTTTTCTGCAGCTTCCCTAATCGCTTTCTGTTCAACACTCGTAATGTTTGTCGGGCAGCAAATCAGAATGCGAGGTTTTGATAAGAATCCTTTTACATTCAATTTATTGATAAAGTGCTTCAACATTGATTCCGTCACATCAAAATCGGCGATGACTCCATCTCTTAAAGGACGAATGGCTACGATATTTCCCGGTGTCCGTCCAACCATCCGTCTTGCCTCTTCACCAACTGCAAGAACTTTGTTCGTATTTTTGTCAATAGCCACGACCGATGGCTCGTTCAAAACGATTCCTTGCCCCTTTACGTGAATCAGAACATTAGCCGTCCCTAAGTCAATGCCGATATCCTTTGCAAACATTTTTTCTATCCCTACCTTCATATATTAGAACTTATTATGTACACTTCCGCAGAACACACACATATCGCTATTATATATTTTATCATACCTGAACCCCGAAAAGGAATGAAGGATTCACAAACTTTATGTTTTTTGACTTAGAGAAAAATGGGGATCGACGTTTAACAGCAGCCAAACAAAGTTTTGAAAATCAAAGAAGAAGGCCTGTAACTTCCTGCCTTCCTCCACGAGAGATTATTTTTGAAGCTCTGCCTTTTTGTACTTTTGCTTGGTCGCTTCTCCCCCCCTGAGATGCCTAATTGATTTATGGTATTCCAAAATGCTTTTCACCTGATTGGCAAGCTCCGGATTTAATTCCGGGAGCCTTTCCGTCAAATCTTTATGGACAGTACTTTTGGATACGCCAAACTCTTTCGCAATCATGCGAACCGTTTTTCTCGTCTCCACGATATACTTTCCAATCTTGATCGTTCGCTCTTTGATGTAATCGTGCACACCACTCGCCCTCCCTGAATTGGATGTGAGGAGTGTGAAATGAGACTCGTCTTTTGTATATACATACTGGGTCTGCTTTATTGGAACCTTCCACCTGTTCCACAGCATACTGTACGGATAGGAAGTCATTTTTTGCAAATCAGGCTCATTTTACAGGATTTAAACAAATATTAAATGAACGTAGGCTCTATTTAAACGATTACTCACCTCAAGCACTCTCTGTTTTTATCGTGTTGGTATCATCTTATTTGTCCAAGTGAAGATATATGCTCGAAAAAGGCAATAAGGACAAGGTGAAGGACAAATATTTTTATCATAAAACACATAACGGGAAGAGGAATGTTTGAAAAAAGAAAAAAAGACAGGCTGGATAAAAACTTGCCTGTCTCAATATATCCATTATTCATCTGTCATTTGAGGGGACTGCCCCTCTTCTTCAGCATCAGTCTCTTGCGGCTCAGAATCTCCTGATGTCGGATCTTGTTCCGTTTCACCAGCTGCTTCCTCCTGCTTGTCCATGTCAGCTTCTTGATTACCTGCATTTTCCAAAGCTGTGAATGGTTGTCCGAAGAAATCAGTCGGGTTAAGTGCCGCATTGTCTTTACGGATTTCAAAATGTAGATGGTTTTTCGCTTCCTTATCCAACTGGCTTGTACCTGATGTAGCAAGCACTTGCCCTTGCTTGACAGTATCCCCGGATTTAACCTTCATGTCTTGGACTGATTGATAAATCGTCTTCACGCCATTTTCATGTTCTACCTCAATGACGTTGCCAAGCAGGGAATCATCGCGAACTGCTGTTACCTTACCACTAAGAGCTGCTGTTACATCAAACTTAGAGCCGTCCTTCATAGCAATATCGATTCCCATGTTTGTGCGGTATTTATTTCCATCTACAATGAGTGCTGCTTCCTGCTCATCCGGCGCGGCATTGGCATCAAAGAAACGCTTAATATATTCCACTTCATTTTCGTCTTTGACCGGAACGGAGACATTTTCAAAGGACTGATTGACCTCAACGACTGTGTCATTGTTCATACCAGTCAGTTCTTTGCTGTCCTCAGTCAAGTTTGGCTTTTCAGCCGTATTTTGGCCGGCCGTCTGATACCAGAATATCATGGAAATGAGCAATGCAGCACTAGCAAGATAGATTGCCGGAAACACCCACCGCTTTCTAAAAATGTTTTTTAGAGAAGATCGCTTCTTTTCTTCCTCTCTCATTTTCATCACCTCTGCCATCATTTTGAACAGAAAGACAGAATTATATACTTGAAAATGAGAAAAACACTTCTTATTTTCTGATATTATGTATTTTTTATTCAACAAATCAATATTTCCCTTGATTTTAACAGAAAAGCCAGCCTCCCCTTATGGGACTGCCGGCTTTATATCATTGGGTTGACGCAACCGTTTTATCAAAAAACTGGCTGGCATTTGAAATGTTGACACCCTGATAATAATGGGTGACGATGTCATCAAATTTCTTCCCTTCCTTTGCCATTCCGTTCGCACCATATTGACTCATTCCCACGCCATGCCCGTAGCCTTTAGTATTGATAATGATAGAGTTGCCTTTCCTCTCCCATTTGAAATCGGTCGATTTCAGATCAAGCTTTTCACGAATCTCTCTGCCTGTAAAACTCTTGCCGCCGATGGAAACTTCGGCTACCTTTTTTCCTGGTGTTCGTGCTGTAACCGTTCCAACATCTCCCGATTTCTCAATGTTAACATTAAGCCTTTGCTGAAACTCTTTTACACTAATCACCTTCTGGTCATTGAATTTCGGCGATTGACTGTCCCAAGGGCTTTCTACACTTTTTAAATAAGGTACTGGCTTATCCCAATAATCCTCTGCACTTTCCGTATATCCATTACTTGTGGAGAAAAAGGACGCGGTAATCGGCTTGTCATGATAAGTAAGAACTTTCCCTTCCGTCGCCTTCACAGCTTTCACAATTTTTTCCATCTTCCATTCGAAATCTTTCCCCCACTGAAGCTTCAGTTCCTTCTTATTTTTAAAAACTTGATGAAGAACAGTATCTGTCACATTTGCGTTTTCCGGAACCTGGGAGTTTTCGGGATTAACCAGTTGATTTACAATATAGGTTCTTGCTGTAAGTGCCTGGGCTTTTAATGCTTCCTCTTCAAAATCAGCCGGCATTTCTGACGCTACCACCCCTACTACATATTCCTCTAATGGGAGTTTTTCCACCGTTTTTGCAGTGGTACGATAAACGGCAACTTCAGCAGATGGTTGGGCGGGTGGCTCAGTGGCTTTTTTTGGCGGCAATTTGGCTGGCTTTTCATCTAGTTCAACCATCGTTTTTTCTTTAGAAAAAGGTAGAACAAGTAGGGATGGAACGAGAAAGGAAACGGCGATTAAGAGTACGGACGTAAAAAGCAGCGGTTTGAGTTGCTTCATGCCTGATGCCTCCAATATAAAAATTAAGGTGACTTGAAAATAATCACCTTGGTCCAATTTATTCAGAAGGACAAGCATTTATGCTATTTAAGAGGGGGAATTAAAAAACCCGCCTTCGCGGGTTTATCCTATCATGCATTCATGTCAGTCACAATATTGGTTTCTTCTTGGTTGATTTCGCTGGAAACTTCCGTAATTCGTTCTATATCGGCTCCGAGCCCTTGCAGTTTCTTGTGGAAGTCTAGATAACCGCGGTCTAAGTGTTTCAGCTCGGTTACACGAGTATACCCGTCTGCCTTCAAACCAGCGATAATCAGAGCTGCTGCTGCACGCAAGTCGGTTGCAGCCACTTCAGCTCCTTGAAGCTCACAGGGCCCTTGGATAATGACTGAACGTCCTTCAATTTTAATATCGCTGTTCATTCTACGGAATTCTTCTACGTGCATAAAGCGATTCTCGAATACCGTTTCTGTAATGACACTGGTTCCTTCTGCACAAAGCAGCAAAGCCATCATTTGAGATTGCATATCCGTTGGAAATCCTGGATGCGGCATTGTTTTAATATCTACCGGCTTCAGTTTTTCCGGGCCCATCACGCGAAGGCCGTTTTCTTCCTGAATAATCTTCACATTCATTTCCTCAAGCTTAGCTACGACAGAAGCCATGTGGTCTGCGATTGCTCCTTCGATGAGCACGTCCCCTTCGGTTATCGCCGCTGCCACCATAAAGCTCCCAGCCTCAATTCGGTCTGGCATAATCGTGTGGTCCGCACCATACAAACGATCAACACCTTCGATGACAATCGTTTCAGTGCCAGCGCCTCTTACACTAGCTCCCATTTTATTTAAATAAGCAGCCAGATCCGCGATTTCAGGTTCCTTCGCACAATTCTCAATCACACTTGTACCTTTAGCCAGTACAGCTGCCATCATAATATTTTGTGTTGCACCAACACTTGGGAAATCCAAGTAAATTTTAGCACCTGTCAATTGTTCAGCAGCAGCTTCAATGTATCCATTTCCTACAGATACTTTTGCTCCCATTGCCTCAAAGCCTTTTAAGTGTAAATCAATTGGCCGAGAACCGATTGCGCATCCGCCTGGGAGAGCCACGCGAGCTTTACCTTGTCTTGCTAGTAATGGCCCCATCACAAGCACTGATGCCCTCATTTTCCGAACATATTCAAATGGAGCTTCGATATTGAGTTCTTTTGAAGCATCCACATAAACCGTTTTATTTTCAAAATTCACTTCAGTATTCAAGTGACGCAACACTTCACCAATAGTGTATACATCGGAGAGAGTTGGTACTTCGCGAATGACGCTTTTTCCTTCGCTTGCCAATAATGATGCAGCGATAACAGGCAAAACAGCATTTTTTGCACCTTCAACCTTGACTGTGCCGCTGAGCCTTTTCCCGCCGCGGACGATGATCTTTTCCAAGAGTATTCCCCTCCGCGTCTATTTTCTTTTATATTAGTATTCATTTGTCAGGATGGGTGTGCCTACCGTGAAGTATGTACCATGTCCTGCATTGTTTTTACGCAGACCAATCTGCAGGTTCATTTCTTCATCGAGAAGTGATAGAGATTGTGCAAATAGAGAAGAATACGCTGAAATGGATACGAAATCCTCCTCACTAAGTGCCTCTTTTTCCTTCGCCTGAAGAGATGATAATATTTCGCTTACGTGAGACCGTCCAAACTCATCTTCATCATTGAATACGCCTTTGATACAAGAGAACACAACAGGTTTTTGATTAAAAATCAGTTCTGTCCTGGATTGTAATAACTTCCATGCTCTTTTGACCGAACTCTTATCCCACGCTAAACCTGTGACTTCATAGGAAACGTAAGAAATGAGATTGGCCTTGTTGTCGGCAGTTACAGCTTTTACTTTCTCTTCTATATCGCCATGCCGTTTGATTCCTGTCACCGTTTCTTTCTCTGAAATGGCAGACAAAGACCATTCCCAATCAGGAAATGCCTTCTTTAGTCTGGTGACAGTCCATTCCTGTGGTTGTTTACCCAATTCTCTTGTATGTAGAGACCATTCAATGATGGTTCCGTGTTGGTTTTGAACTGCATATGCTAACTTTTCAATATCCAGCTCGCTTTGCCCTGCAACACTTGTTTTATTCCCAATAAAAACGGCACTCAAACAAGTGAAAAGCATAAATAGAATGAAATAATTCCTGCAGCGCTCTTTCATTGTATTCTCCCCCTTAACATAAGTGTTTCCACTGCCAAGGAGTACATACTTTAAGAATAACTGCATTTATAGACAAATTAACCATGTCTTTTCGACAAATTTCTTAAATTCTACACTCACAACTCAAATCATAAACAAAAAGATGTCGTTTGAAAACGGGCCAAAAGACCTATTTAAAAAAATACTGCAGCTGACGAGACCAATGTAAATAATCTAAAAAGAAATTACTTACGGTAGACCCGATAGCAATCGTTAAAATAATATATAGAATTCTGGCCTGTAAAACCCGACCAGCACTTAGAAGTTTATCGAAATGCAGTGCTTGAAGGGCCCAAAAAGTGAAGCCAATAAATATCAAATGCGAAATGATGCTGATCAGAGCCTGTTGACCAAAATCCATTCCATCGATCATTGGAGTACCCCCTTGTTCAAAATCAGAGGAAAAGTTCCAGTTGGTTTTCATAAATAACACCTTCCGATCAAGCAAGACCAGAAGGTGTTATATGAAGTGTTTTATCTGTGTTGTGACACATTCATCCGGTTCATCGCACGTTTCAATGCGAGCTCCGCTCTTTTGAAGTCTATGTCATCCCGTTTACTTTGCAGAAGCTGCTCTGCACGAGCTTTAGCTGCTTCAGCGCGAGCGATATCAATACTATCCGCTGTTTCAGCAGCCTGAGCAAGAATGGTGACTTCTTCAGGGCGAACTTCTAAAAATCCGCCGCTTACGGCCACATATTCTGTTTTGCTTCCACTCTTTAAGCGGACTGCACCGATTTGCAAGGGAGCAACCAATGGAATATGTCCTGGAAGTATCCCCAACTCACCAGATTCAGCTTTAGTGCTGACCATTTCAACTTCTGAATTATAGACTGGGCCGTCTGGAGTGACAATACTTACTTTTAAAGTGTTCATTTGATCGCCTCCTCGTCCCTATTTATGCTTCTACGCCCATTTCTTCTGCTTTTTTCACAACTTCTTCAATTGGACCGACGAGACGGAAAGCATCTTCAGGAAGATGGTCGTATTTGCCTTCAAGGATCTCTTTAAAGCCACGAACAGTTTCCTGTACTGGAACATAAGATCCAGGCTGGCCTGTAAATTGCTCAGCCACGTGGAAGTTTTGGGACAAGAAGAATTGAATACGACGGGCACGAGCAACAGTTAGTTTATCTTCATCAGAAAGCTCATCCATACCGAGAATCGCTATAATATCTTGCAACTCTTTGTACCTTTGAAGAGTTTGTTGTACTTGACGCGCAACCTCGTAATGCTCTTCACCGACAATTTCAGGAGAAAGTGCCCGAGAAGTAGAAGCAAGCGGGTCAACCGCTGGGTAGATACCCATTTCAGATAATTTACGCTCAAGGTTTGTTGTAGCATCCAAGTGAGCGAAGGTAGTAGCTGGAGCCGGGTCAGTATAGTCATCCGCAGGTACATAAATGGCCTGAATGGATGTTACTGATCCAACATTAGTAGATGTAATCCGCTCTTGCAATTGACCCATTTCAGTTGCAAGCGTTGGTTGGTAACCAACCGCAGAAGGCATACGTCCAAGAAGGGCGGAAACCTCTGAACCTGCTTGCGTAAAACGGAAAATATTGTCGATGAAGAAAAGAACGTCTTGTCCTTGTTCATCACGGAAATATTCAGCCATTGTCAAGCCAGTCAAAGCAACACGCATACGTGCTCCAGGCGGCTCGTTCATTTGTCCGAATACCATCGCGGTTTTCTCAATAACGCCAGAGTCTTTCATCTCGTAGTAAAGGTCATTTCCTTCACGAGTACGCTCACCAACACCAGCAAATACAGAGATACCACCATGCTCTTGAGCGATGTTATTGATCAATTCCTGGATTAATACGGTTTTTCCTACACCCGCACCTCCAAAAAGACCAATTTTTCCACCTTTGATATAAGGAGCAAGCAAGTCAACCACTTTAATTCCTGTCTCGAGAATTTCTACTTCTGTAGAAAGTTGGTCGAACTTAGGTGCTTCACGGTGGATGGAATCGCGTCTTGCACTATCATCGATTTTTTCATCAAGGTCGATATTGTCACCCAATACATTGAAAACACGTCCTAGTGTGACGTCACCTACCGGTACCGAAATTGGCGAACCAGTGTCAATGACCTCCATGTCCCTTTGAACGCCGTCCGTTGACGCCATGGCAATAGTACGGACTGTATCATCGCCAAGATGAAGGGCAACTTCTAATGTAAGGTCGATATTTACTTCTGTTTCTGATTGAGCATTGTACGTTACTTTTAGCGCATTATAAATCTCAGGGAGATGGCCATCAGGAAACTTTACGTCGACAACCGGTCCCATTACTTGCAAAACCTGTCCTTTGCTCATTTTTTTCCCTCCTACCTGGGATCAAATATTAATAATTTTTCCATTTATCTATTCTAATGCGGCTGCACCGCCGACAATTTCAGTAATTTCTTGTGTGATAGCTGCCTGACGAGCACGGTTAAAGGACAATGTAAGGCTGTCGATGAGCTCGGAGGCATTATCCGTCGCACTCTTCATGGCTGTCATCCTGGCAGCGTGAAAACTTGCCATTCCGTCAAGCAAAGCCCCGTATATTAAGCTTTCTGCATATTGTGGAAGCAACACTTCGAGGATGGCTTCGGCAGAAGGCTCATACTCATACGCCATGAGTTTGGTCGTTGTGCCCAAATCCGTCAAGGGCAATGCTTTTTTCTCGGTCACTTCTTGTGTCATAGCACTTACGAAGTGATTGTAATACATATATAACTCATCGAAGGTCCCGTCGGAAAACATACCGACTGTGTTTCGAGTGATATCCATGATTTCAACGAATGAAGGCTGATCGGAAAGCCCCGTAATTTCCAGCACGACATTCATATCTCTTTTTACGAAAAAGTCACGCCCCACTTTTCCAATAGCAATGATCACATATTCGTCTTTGCTTTTATGGCGTTCCTTAATTTTAGCGTTAACAGTCCGCAATATACTGCTGTTATATGGACCCGCAAGTCCGCTGTCAGCAGTAATAACGAGGTATCCTGTTTTTTTGACCGGACGTGATACAAGCATCGGATGGGTTGCATCTTTGCTTCCCAAAGCTATGCTTGCAGCCACTTCCTGGATCTTTTCCATATATGGAACAAATGACTTGGCATTGGTCTCTGCCCGGTTCAACTTTGCTGCCGAGACCATTTGTAGCGCCTTTGTAATCTGACTTGTCTTCTTGGTTGAATTAATGCGATTTTGGATATCGCGCAATGATGCCACTGATTCTCACCACCCTTGTTACTTAAAGTAATCATATTCTGTTGAAGAGGCGCCAAAGGCTATTAAGCTTGGCGCCTTCAGCCATCATTTATTTTAAGCGTCGCTTTTGGCAAATGTTTTTTTGAATGTGTTCAATGCGTCCGCCATATCATCGTCCGCAGGAAGGCCTCCTGTTGAACGGATGGATTCAAGCAGTTCCGCACGATTATGGTCGAGCCATGAATATAGCTCATCTTCAAATCTGAGGATGTCCTGTAAAGGGATATCATCCAAGTATCCTCGTGTCAAAGCATAGAGAATCATAACCTGCTTTTCAACACTGATTGGTTTGTTCAAGTCCTGCTTCAATACTTCAACGGTACGTTGACCACGGGCAAGCTTTGCTTGTGTAGCTTTGTCCAGGTCGGAACCAAACTGTGCAAATGATTCAAGCTCACGGAAAGCGGCAAGGTCCAAGCGCAGTGTTCCTGCAACTTTTTTCATGGCTTTGATTTGAGCTGATCCACCTACCCGGGATACAGATAACCCTGCGTTGATTGCTGGACGCACACCAGAGAAGAATAGATCGGATTGCAAGAAAATTTGTCCGTCTGTGATAGAGATCACGTTCGTAGGAATATAAGCAGAGATATCTCCTGCTTGTGTTTCAACGAACGGAAGCGCCGTTAGAGAACCGCCGCCTTTTGCATCACTAAGCTTCGCTGCACGTTCCAATAAGCGGGAGTGCAAGTAGAAGACATCCCCTGGGAATGCTTCACGTCCTGGAGGACGGCGAAGAAGCAAGGAAAGTTCACGATAAGCAGTCGCTTGTTTGGACAAGTCATCATAGACAACAAGTACATGTTTGCCGTTGTACATAAACTCTTCACCCATTGCAACCCCGGCATAAGGAGCCAAGTACAAGAGTGGTGCAGGCTGAGCTGCAGAAGCTGTAACAACGATTGTATAATCCATTGCACCGTGTTTGCGAAGTGTTTCTACCGCATTACGAACGGTAGATTCTTTTTGTCCGATAGCAACATATACACAAATCATGTCCTCTTCGCGTTGGTTGAGGATTGTATCAATAGCTACTGTTGTTTTACCTGTTTGTCTATCACCAATAATCAACTCACGCTGCCCGCGTCCGATTGGAACAAGAGCGTCAATCGCTTTGATCCCTGTTTGCAATGGCTCGTGAACTGATTTACGATCCATGACACCAGGTGCAGGTCCTTCAATTGGACGAGTTTTTGTTGTATGAATAGGTCCCATACCGTCAACAGGTTGTCCTAATGGGTTCACAACACGCCCGATGAGTTCTTCACCAACTGGAACTTCCATGATGCGTCCTGTACGGCGAACCTCATCACCTTCACGAATTTCTGTATATGGCCCAAGGATAACGATACCGACGTTGCTTTCCTCAAGGTTTTGCGCCATTCCCATGACACCATTTGAGAACTCGACAAGTTCTCCAGACATGACATTGTCCAAGCCATAAGCACGGGCAACACCGTCCCCTACTTGAATAACTGTTCCAACATCACTTACTTCTAATTCAGCTTGATAGTTTTCAATTTGCTTTTTTATCAGCCCACTGATTTCTTCAGCATTGATGCTCATGAATTTCACCCCACATTATTCAAATCGTCTTAACTAGTCAGTTGTCGTCCGAGTCGGTCGAGCTTTCCACGAAGACTTCCGTCAAAGATTCGGTTACCAATACGTACTTTGACACCACCGAGGATGTTCGGATCAACAATATTTTCAATACTCAAGGTCTGTTTGCCTACTTTTGGAGCAAACACAGCAGAAACGGCCTTAGATTCATCTGCAGTCAAAGCTCTGACAGAGTAAACAGTTGCTTCAGCAATACCCCGTTCTTCATTCAAATGATTCATATAGGATTCTGCCACTTCAACTAAGATGTCTTCTCTATGTCGATCTGCCAATATCATAAAAGTGTTAATAACAGGCGAAGATACGTTTGTAAAAGATTGTTCAATCAGATTTCTTTTTTGCACCACAGAAAGCTTTGGAGATTGCAAAAGACTGATAAAGCCTGGGTTTTGAACTAGAACCTTTTTAATTGCCCTCAGCTCTTCATCAACCTTATCAGATAAGTTCTGTTCTTTTGCTACTTGATAAAGAGCCAAAGCGTAGCGTTCAGCAACTACAGGATTACTCATTGCTCCTCGCCTGCTCTTTCGATATATTCATTGATCAGCTTTTCTTGGTCTTCAGCTGTCAATTCTTTTTCAATCACTTTGGAAGCAATCATGACAGATAATGACGCAACTTGCTCACGTAAAGCCGCAACAGCATTTTCTTTCTCCTGTGCGATTTCTAAGCGTGCAGTTTCTTTCAAACGTTCCGCTTCCTGACGAGCTGTTTCCATAATTTCTTGCCTTTGGTTTTCGCCATGTTTCTTGGAGTTTTCAATCATGTTTTGTGCTTCTTGACGTGCTTCTTTCAATAAAGCTTTTTGCTCTTCAAGCAATTTATTTGCTTCAACGCGACTGTTTTCAGCCGATTCGATTTCACCTGCAATATGCTCTTCACGCTGCTTCATGATGCCCATTAATGGTCCCCAGGCAAATTTCTTTAACAGCGCCATTAGTATAATAAACATTAGAAGTTGGAAAATGATGTCGCCGCCATTAAAATGTACGCCGGCAATTTCCGTCCCTAATACAAAGCTGCTCATTAACAAGCTTGCTCCACTCCTTTCGGACTTTTCGTATCGGTTTTGAATCAACCGGCCTTCAACCGGTAGCATGTCAATTGTTTAAATGTTTTTTACTACTAATCAGCGGTAGGAACCGCTAAGCAAGGCGCCTCCGCTTTTTTTGTCTAGCTGCGGCACCTAGCCCCTCGAGGTCACAAGCCAATTCCCTGTGGTGGCTGAAGTACTGCCTCCTCGGGAATCGTCTTGTGCTTGTCGGGGCTGAGCGAGGCGCCTCCGCTTTTCTTAAAAAATGGCGAAGTGTTTTCTTCTTCGCCATTTTCAAACATGTTCTGATTATTCAATAAATGTTATCTGCCTTGAACCATAAACGCGATAACAACTGCGATGATAGGAATAGCCTCTACCAACGCTACCCCAATGAACATTGTAGTTTGTAGCATACCACGTGCTTCTGGTTGACGTGCAATTCCCTCAACTGTGCGGGAAACGATCAATCCGTTACCAATACCTGCTCCAAGAGCTGCCAATCCGATTGCAATTGCTGCTGCTAACATTCCCATAATAAAGTTCCTCCTTAAAATATATAGAAAGTATTTTGGTTAAAATTCTTTGTCCATTTTGATGAACAAGTATATATTAATGGTCTTCATTGACTTTGTGGGCCAAGTAAACCATTGTCAACATAGTAAAAATAAATGCCTGAATCGCTCCAATAAACACTGAGAATCCCATCCATGCAAGCGTCGGTATTGCTGCTGCAATCCAGCCTCCTGCACCCATGGCTGCAAGGCTTCCGGCCAATAAGCCGAGTAAGATTTCCCCTGCAAAGATGTTTCCATAAAGACGAAGACCTAGTGTTAATGTATTGGCAAATTCTTCAATAATTTTGAGCGGGAGTAAGAACCACATTGGGCTGACATAGCCGCGAAGATATTCGCCAAAACCTTTTTGCTTGATTCCATAGTAATGTGATAAAGCCACTACCATTGTTGCCAAAGTAAGTGTAATGACCGGATCGGCTGTCGGTGATTTCCACCATAATTCGTCGTTGATAGATACCGAAAATGGTAAACCTAGCATGTTGGACACAAATATATAGAATATTAAGGTTACGCCAAGCACATGGAAGTGTCCGCCTGTTTTCCAGTCCATATTACTTTTAACGATCCCTTTGACGAAATCGAATACCCACTCCATAAAATTCTGCATACCTGTCGGCTTCATCGCCAAAGTCCGCGTGCCGATTACGGCAATAATAAACACAATTAGTGAAGCTACAGTAATCATCAATACGTTTCCGAGGTTGAAATACAATCCAAATATTTCTTTAATCGGTGCTCCATGATCCATTTAGAACTCACCTCTCTTCCCGCTGCTTGTCTTTTCTAAAAAGGATGGAGATTAAAGCATCTATCGCTATGACAAGGTAAGATGTCATTAATCCTATGATCACACTTATGAGATTGAAGGTTTCTGGATACTGCATGGCGATGAATACGCCCAAAATGGCAGCTGCCATCCTGGATAATGTTCCCAAGGAACGCATCTTACGTCCTGCCAACACAGCTTCCCCAAATTTCTTCATTCTTCGGACCATCATCCACAAGTTAAAAAAACTAATGGAAGTCCCAAGAATCAATCCCATAAAAATAGATTGGTAAGGAGTGAAGCCCCAACCCAATACAAGAATTGCCAATAAGTACAGTATGTACTTCCTTTGTCTATTAAATAACTGTTGGAGGTCATCCATATCTTTCTAATCCCCCGATTGCCGGACTGTTAAAATAACCCCTAGTACTCCTATTGCCAAACCAGCAAGAAGACCGATAATCATGAAAAGCGGCTCAAGTCCGATTTTTTCATCTAGCCATCTTCCAAGGAAAATTCCCACTAGAACAGAGCCAGCCAATTGTGCCAAAATGGCAGAATAAAGGGCCATCCCAAGAAGCGGATGACGATTTTTCCTACTCATTTGCATCATCTTTCTCATTTTTTAACCAGGCTACAAATTTCGAGTTTATTTAACAAAATCCGAACGATTTTTGGATGAAAGCAAGTGAATATACTCTCCTCTTCATACCCTTTGTTAGCATACAATAGGGTCATGTCAAAGTCAACGGGTTTCATGTGAAATTAGAAACAAACTAATCGCGTTTTTCAGTTTGTCACAATTTCATCAAATTTCATCTAACATGTGGTTTTTCGACTTTTTTTTGTCAATTCGCGAAAGATAAATTGACCATACGACATGACCAAAAACAGGAGGAAATTCTCCTCCTGTTCAATCAACTGGCCGAAAAGGTTCCGGTTTTTCATTTTTCTTTTTAAAATAATATAATATGGCGTCTGCAATCCGTTTTGAAGCTTCTCCATCTCCATAAGGATTCATGGCATGAGCCATTTTCTTATATTTATTGGAATCAGTAATCAGTTCCGTTGCCAAACGATAAATTGTCTCTTCATCCGTTCCCGCAAGCTTCAAGGTCCCTGCTTCAATGCCCTCTGGACGCTCTGTCGTATCACGGAGAACGAGGACTGGAACACCGAGCGATGGGGCCTCTTCCTGCACACCACCCGAATCAGTAAGGATTAAGTAAGCCCGGTTTGCAAAGTTATGAAAATCAATTACTCCTAGCGGTTCAATTAAGTGTATTCGTGGGTCATCTCCCAATTCTTCACTCGCAATGGTCCGGACAACCGGGTTTAAATGAACTGGATAGATCACCTGGATATCCGACTGCTCATTGACGATTCGTTTAATGGCCCTGAACATGTTCCTCATGGGCTGTCCCAAATTTTCCCTGCGGTGGGCAGTAAGGAGAAGCAAACGGTCACTACCTAGTTTATCGAGTACTTCATGTTCATATTTATTTTTTACTGTCGTTTTAAGAGCATCAATCGCCGTGTTTCCTGTAATAAAGATACACTTTTCTTCTTTATCTTCATTGATCAGATTCTGAGCAGCTCTATCAGTTGGCGAAAAATGCAAATCCGCCATAATCCCTGTCAGCTGGCGGTTCAACTCTTCAGGAAAAGGGGAATATTTATTCCAAGTTCTTAATCCCGCTTCAACATGCCCTACAGCGGACTGGTTATAAAATGCGGCGAGACTTGCTGAGAATGTTGTGGTCGTATCACCATGAACAAGGACAATATCAGGCTGAAGTTCCTTGATTACTCCATTAAGTCCCTCGAGGCTGCGCACCGTAATATCTGTCAGAGTTTGGCTTTCCTTCATGATGTTTAAGTCATAATCCGGCTTGATATTGAAAACCTCAAGTACTTGATCAAGCATTTGCCGGTGCTGGGCTGTAACGGCCACAAACGATTCAAAGTCATGATCTCTTGCCTTTAGTTCCTTCACAAGGGGCGCCATTTTAATGGCCTCAGGTCTTGTACCAAAAACAGATAGGACTTTGATTCGTCTATTCATTTGGAATCAGATCCCTCTTCTTTCATTTTTATGATAAGAATTACTTTGTTCCAAATAAACGATCCCCTGCGTCCCCTAAGCCCGGGACAATATATCCTTTTTCATCAAGCTTTTCATCTACACCCGCAACATAGAGATCCACATCTGGGTGAGCTTCCTGGATCGCTTTGACTCCCTCTGGAGCAGCAATCAGACACATAAGCTTAATTTGTTTAGCGCCGCGCTTTTTCAATGAATGGATTGCTTCTACAGCAGTGCCACCCGTAGCAAGCATAGGATCGACGACAATGAAAAATCTCTCCTGTACATCACTCGGCAGTTTTAAATAATATTCGACTGGCTTTAAAGTTTCTGGGTCACGGTAAAGGCCAACATGTCCCACTTTTGCAGCAGGAATCAATTTTAATATACCGTCCACCATTCCAATTCCAGCTCTGAGGATCGGCACGATGCCTATCTTTTTTCCAGCCAGCACTTTTGAGGTTGCCTTGCTCACAGGGGTTGATACCTCGATCTCTTTTAACGGCATATCCCTGGTAATTTCAAAAGCCATCAGTGTTGCCACTTCATCAACAAGCTCACGAAATTCCTTTGTCCCTGTATTTTTATCACGGATATACGTAATTTTGTGCTGAATGAGAGGATGGTCGATTACATAAACGTTGCCCATAGTGCTCTCTCCTTTATTCTTTTTATTCGCGATCAAGACGGGAGCATTCGAAGTGATTCGGATGAACCAATTCACCCTCGCTCTGGTCGTTATACCCTTGCTCATTTTACATAAAAGAAAAACTTTCGGCAAGAACAAAAGCGTAAGACGCCTGTTCATCGACGTACAGACTGGACGACTCCTGACGAGATAAAGGAAACACGATGAGCCGAAGGCGAATCGATGTTGACTTATCGGAGGAAGGAAGAGGAAGTCTGCTAGTCGATAGGCGCTGGAGCTGGACGCGGCATAATCTGATAAACAAGTTATACACAAGCATAGATTTTTATCATTTCCTACACAAGAACAAAAGCGTAAGGCGCCAGTATATTCAATACCCAAAAGAACAGTCTGTCTTTTAGACAGACTGTTCATCAAAATTATTCATATAGAGGAAAACGAGATGTGATTGCCTCAACCTTTTTGCTAGCTTCTTCCAGTTTTTGCTTATCATCGTGATTTTTCAGAACAAAAGCAATCAAGGAGGCAATTTCATCCATTTCTTTCATTCCAAATCCACGTGATGTAACAGCTGCTGTTCCAATACGGACACCGCTTGTTACGAATGGACCTTCTGGATCATATGGGATGGTGTTTTTGTTTGCCGTGATCCCAACATCATCAAGAACTTTTTCTGCATCTTTCCCAGTTAATCCTAGAGAACGTACGTCCAATAAAAGCAAATGGTTGTCTGTTCCGTCAGACACAAGGTTGACGCCTTCTTTTTTTAGACTTTCAGCCAGTCTGTTTGCATTTTCAATAATGAGTCTGGCATAATCTTTGAAATCAGCACGTAAAGCTTCTCCGAATGCAACAGCTTTTGCCGCAATGACGTGCATAAGCGGTCCACCTTGTAACCCTGGGAAAACAGACTTGTCAATCGCTTTTGCAAATTCTTCTTTACAGAGAATCATTCCACCGCGTGGACCACGCAATGTTTTATGTGTCGTTGTAGTAACAAAATCAGCATATGGTACTGGATTAGGATGAAGGCCAGCTGCTACAAGACCTGCAATATGAGCCATATCCACCATAAAATAAGCTCCGACTTCGTCGGCAATTTCGCGGAATTTCTCGAAATCAATGACTCTTGGATAAGCACTTGCACCCGCAACAATCAGCTTCGGCTTATGCTCAAGAGCTTTTTGGTGTACATCTTCGTAATTGATGCGATGGCTTTCTTTATCAACACCATACTCGACAAAGTTATATTGTACCCCGCTAAAGTTAACTGGGTTTCCATGAGTAAGGTGCCCGCCATGTGACAAGTTCATACCAAGGACAGTGTCGCCCTGCTCAAGAATAGTAAAATAAACTGCCATGTTTGCTTGAGCTCCGGAATGCGGCTGTACGTTTACATGCTCAGCACCAAAAATCTGTTTCGCACGGTCGCGCGCTAGGTCCTCAGCTATATCGACAAACTCACATCCCCCGTAATAACGGCGACCAGGATAGCCTTCAGCATATTTATTTGTCAAAACTGATCCTTGCGCTTCCATTACCGCTTTGCTGACAAAGTTCTCGGATGCAATCAATTCAATTTTGGTCTGTTGCCTGTTTAATTCCTTTTGAATCGCTTCATAAATTTGCGGATCTTCCTGGGCAATAGCACTTAAAGTACTATTTTCACTCAGTTTGCTCATATTGCTCTCCCTCATCCTTTCGAGTTTCGCTTGTATTCGTTAATCGCTTATATTTTAACATGGAAATATGAATTTTCCAAACCTATTTTATTAAAAACGGAACATTATCATCAAGGAGTGCACTGATCGTTCAGTTTTTGTGTTTCATATACAGCTCTCACTCCACCAATTAGCTTCGGACGGGTTGTTGCAATCGTTACATGGGCACCGCCTATTGACTTTTGGTTGACTCTTATCGGGACAGCTACATGTTTTAAATGCATTCCGATAAACGTATCACCTATATCAATACCCGCATTTGCCTTAATAAACTCAACAACAACCGGATCCTTCATTTTTGAGTAAGCACATGTAGCCATGGAACCACCCGCTGTACGGACTGGAATAACCGTCACTTCTTCCCAGCCATTTTCTAAGGCGGTTTGCCTTTCAACGACCAAAGCACGATTTAAATGTTCACAGCATTGAAAAGCGAGATGGACCTTTTTATCATCCGCAAACTTTTTCAATTCTTCGTATAACATATTTGCAGCTTCCATTGTACCGGAAGTACCTATTTTTTGTCCGGCAATTTCTGATGTAGAGCAGCCAATAACCAACACTTTTCCCTTTTCGATAGGTAGATTTTCTCTGCACTCGTCAAGAAGGGTACGCACTTCTTCCTGCCATTGTTTAATTGCCATGTAGAACTCCCCTTTGTTGATTTTTAATTATCGTTTATCCCATTCATAATTTGTTATTTTTTGCACCCGTTTTTCATGACGGCCACCTTCAAATTCTGTCTCCAGCCAAGTTTTAGCAATTTCACGAGCTAAGCCCGGGCCAATCACACGTTCACCCATTGCTAAAATATTGCTGTCGTTATGCAGCCTGGTTGCTTTTGCACTAAACACATCATGCACAAGCGCACAACGAATCCCTTTCACCTTATTGGCAGCTATGCTCATACCAATACCCGTTCCACAAACTAAAATTCCCCTATCACATTCCCCACTTATTACTTTTTCCGCCACAGGAACTGCATAGTCAGGATAATCTACAGAACCATCACCTTCACAGCCTAAATCTACATATTCCATATCCATTTCATCCATTAACTGGAGAAGCTCCTTTCGGATGTTGACACCGCCATGATCCGATGCAATTGCGACTTTCATGAAAGTTTTTTCCTCCTTATTGTTCGTTACACATTTTCTTCATTATAAAAGAAGAGCAGTCCAGTTGCCATTTTGGAGCGCTGAGATTTTGGCTAATCGAGCGAAAGCTTTTCAATCAAACTTTTCATCTCTTTAAATGTCTCACGATATATAGAAATATCTCCCCCAAAAGGATCTGCAATGTCAATGTTGCCTTCGGGCCCCACGACATATTCCTTCAAAGTGAAGATTTTATCGGCTGCTGCTGGATACTTGTCCATCAGCATTTCTTGATGTGCTCTTGTCATAGTAAATACATATGAAGCCCAATGTATGTCTTCCTCAACCAACTGTTTAGACCTATGATCAAGCTGCATCTTGTTTTCATCCAACACTCTCAATGCATTTTCTGCCGCTCGGCTACCTTCTGCAGAAAATAAGCCTGCTGATCTAGCAAAAGCATTCCCGTTTTGGAGATGGTTAAAAATCGCTTCAGCCATAGGACTGCGGCATGTATTGCCAGTGCAAACAAATAGTATGTTTTTCATAGCTGCCCCCTCATACCCCTAGTTTCTATACATTATATCATTATGTCTCACTACCTAACCTACATAATCATGATACAGTCTATCCCAATTTAAAAAAAGCTGTAATGAGACAGCTTCAATAGTTTCAATCTTAATAAACACTTTTTTAGCCAATAAAAACTAACTTGACACCAAAAACGATTAAAATAAAGCCACCAAGCAATTCCCCGTAAAAACCGAGCCAATTTTGTACTTTCCTTCCCAAAATAAGCCCGCTCCACGTTAATATAGTCGAAACGGTTCCAAAAATAATCATCGCTGCAATTGCCCTTGCTCCGAACATTCCCAAGCTTACCCCTGCGGAGAAACTGTCTAGGCTTACGACCATACTAAAAAAAATCAAGCCCCACCCAACAGGTGTAACAATCGTTTGCTCGTCGTTACGAAAACATGAAACAATCATCAAAATACCCATAACACCAAGCAGTATACCACCAATATAACCCGTAACTTTCCCGAAAGTCGCAGTCAGTAAATGCCCCGTCATAATCCCCAAAAGGGGCATCGCCATATGAAACAGACCAATTGTTATCCCGATTGAAAATATTTGACGTAATCTTAGTTTAAAAATTCCCAGGCCAAGGGAAATCGAAAAAGCATCCATTCCCACCGCAAACGCCATGATTACTAATGTCACCAATTCAGGAACCATCATGGATAAATCTCCTTTCACCTCGGACGTGCCTATAAAAAATCATATGCGCCGAGGTGAGAGAGTAGACATCCTGTATAGGGCTAAACATCCTGTCACTAACGATAAAAAATGGTATACCTTCTTTGCTTTTGATAAGCGGATTTTACAAAACTATTTTTCCCTTTCCACCTGCGTGATCCTTCTATAAGCTGCTGCTTTTTCAAGTCGGTTCATTACCGCTTCTCCCACCCCTTGAAGCGGATAAACCTCGGCATATATCAAATCAAGATTCTTTTCATCAAAGCTTCTCAACGCCTCATATAGGGTATGCGCCACACTCTTTAAATCGGATCGTCTCCCAGAAACGACTACCGCATCGGCTTTGTAAAAGGAAGCTGATTCTTCAGGAGCAAGCACACCGACCTTTACACCGGACCTCCTCTTTTGATCAATCAGTTCTTGAATCCACATCTTATCCCCATCTACTAAAAATAACGGTGCAGACGGAGCATAATGTCGGTATTTCATCCCGGGAGATTTAGGGGAAGACTCTGAATGTTGTAGAGCGGGATCCTGATCCACCTGTCCAATGATTCTTTCAATCTCTTCTTTAGACAAACCGCCTGGACGTAAAATAATTGGAACCTTTGGAGTACAATCGAGGACTGTGGACTCCAACCCTACACCCGTAGGACCGCCATCCACTACACCAGCTATCAAGCCCTCCAAGTCTGCCAACACATGCCTAGCCGTGGTGGGGCTTGGTTTTCCAGATTTATTTGCACTTGGAGCAGCAATAGGAACACCGGCAGCGTTGATGAGTGCCAATGCCACCGGATGATCTGGCATTCTCACAGCCACTGTCTTGAGTCCAGCCGTTACTAATGATGAGACCGCATCCGGTTTATTTTTAAAAATTAAGGTCAACGGGCCCGGCCAAAATGCATTCATGAGCTTAATAGCCGTTTCCGGAATCTCTTTTGTTAATAAATCGAGCTGGTTCACATTTGCGATGTGGACAATCAGTGGATTATCTGCTGGCCTTCCTTTTGCTTTAAATATTTTTGCAACAGCCTTGTTCGACAACGCGTTAGCACCTAAGCCATAAACTGTTTCTGTTGGAAATGCCACAGTTTCTCCTTCTTTTAAATATTGCGCAGCTTCCACAACCTGGGGATAATTATTTTTCATATCCACATTCATATCCACAGACCAATAATTCGTCTTCATCTTTCTCCACCCTCTTTTCACCTAAAAATCCGTCTTTAAATAGAGACATTTCTTCCGTTTTCTACTTCAAATCTCATGTTTGATGCACAAGTTATTAACAACTTGTGGATAAAATCAGGTAAATTGTGGGTAACTTTGATCAATATTGTGCATAACCTTAGATTTTTCCACAATACATGACCCCCAAGTACAGCCTGTCAATTTCTTCATTAAAGCTGAGCCTTCCCACTTTATTTTTATCATATAAAACAAAAAATCTCCCCTTCGAGAGATTCATTGTGTCTTAAAGTAGTTTATCAAATAGTTCTTTCAGAAAAAATTTGACTTCTACTTCCTCTTTCTCTTCCTGTTCTCCTACGAATACTGGAACAGGCACCTCAGTCTGTTCATCCTCTAGGTACGATAAGCCTTCATCCTGCTCCATTTCCATATCAACAGTGTTATCCACATCTTCTTCAATCCCTTGACTTACTGCTGCACTGTTGGAAAAATCCATAAAACAAAGCGGCGGAAAAAGTACACACCACCAATTGGCTCCTTTTCCTTCACCAAGAGTGATTAAGACAGCTTCATATGTTCCGGCAGGATAAAGGTATTGCCCATATAATTTCGTCGGAAACTGAACATCCCCAAAATCAATGCTGACTGAATATGAAAGGCCATGCTTTATAAGTTCGTTTTTCGCAATCTTTTCGAGCTCCGGAAGCCTAGAAGAAATCACTTGCCGCGCTTCCTCAATAGAAGTCAATTGCTCCACCCACTCATTCATCTGCTTATTCACAGCATCCCGGACAGCCCGTTTGACTTCCTGATCTTTTTCACTGTCACTGTTGGCAAGAATCCGAAGCCGGATCGCCTCTTCTGGAATAACCTGCACATTTTCTACTGCAGTACTCTCTTGATTCGGAAAATAAAAGCTCATGACAGCTGCCAGCGAAAGAATCAAGATATATGCACTTACAATGTATTTTTGATAGAATTTTTGTTTACTATTTTTTCTCATATTCCCCACCCGTCCCTTCACTAGGACAGTATGGACAATTTTTACATCTTATAATCAATCAAATGATATTTTCTATATTGCCATAGTGACAATACGCTCCTTGCCGTTAATATCTCTTACAACGTCGATCTCTGCGGCTGAAAAGCTTTTCGCCAACAGCCGTTTTACATCCTCACCCTGTCCATCACCGATTTCAAAGAGAACAAGGGCTTGTTCCTTTAAAACACCGGACAATTCAGATGCAAACCGGCGATAGAAGTCCAATCCATCTTCGCCTCCGAACAATGCTGAATGTGGTTCATGCTCAGAAACGACATCTGATAATTCATCATGGGCAGGAATATATGGAGGATTCGATACAACGATATCCAGCTTTAGTCCATGATCAATAAACGGCTGGAGCAAATCTCCCTGTAAAAATTGAACCTCGGCGTTTAGGCGTTCAGCATTTTTTTTAGCCGTCTGAAGTGCCTTTTCAGATAAATCAGATGCAAAAACATCCAAAACAGGCATTTCCAGCTTTAATGTTACAGCAATAGCCCCGCTTCCTGTTCCAATATCCGCCACCTTTAAGCCGGATACAGATTTAAATGCAGCACTTAGCTTTTTTAATGCAGCCTCAATCAGCTCTTCCGTCTCTGGACGCGGGATCAGTACATCTTCATTTACAAGAAATTTTCTTCCGTAAAATTCTTCGTATCCGATGATATGTTGGACAGGCTTACCTGCTGCATGTTCCTTAACTGATTCTTCAAAGCGATACCATTCTTGATCGGCAAGAGGCATTCTCTGTTCAGCAAATAGTTTAGAGCGGCTCATGTTTAGTTGAGCTCTTAATAAAATTTCACCGGCATTGGCGTCTCTTCCATTTTCCTCCAAAAAAGAAGAAGCCCAGGATAGGGCTTTGAATATGGTTCGTTCATTAGACAATTAATCTTCCACACTTTCAAGCTTTTTGGATTGGTCTTCAACGATCAGTGGATCAATAACTTCATCCAGCTTACCTTCCAGAATTTGATCCAGCTTCTGGATAGTCAAACCGATACGATGGTCGGTCACACGATTCTGCGGAAAATTATATGTCCGTATCCTTTCAGAACGGTCGCCAGTTCCTACAGCGGACTTACGGTTTGCATCATACTCTTTTTGGGCCTCTTGCTGGAATTTATCATAAACCCGAGCACGCAGCACTTTCATAGCTTTATCCTTATTCTTAATCTGAGACTTTTCATCCTGACAGGAAACGACTATTCCGGTCGGAATATGAGTTAAACGTACGGCAGACATTGTCGTGTTAACGCTTTGTCCTCCAGGTCCACTGGAAGCGAACGTATCGACACGAATATCTTTTTCATGTATATCTACTTCTACTTCCTCAGCTTCAGGAAGAACAGCCACCGTTGCTGTTGATGTATGAATACGGCCGCCTGATTCTGTCTCTGGCACACGCTGCACCCTATGTGCCCCATTTTCGTACTTCAACCTTGAAAAAGCTCCATTTCCGTTGATAATGAAAATGATTTCTTTGAAACCGCCCAGACCTGTGGAATGTTCTTCAATCACTTCCGTCTTCCAACCGTGGGCTTCAGCATATCTGCTGTACATCCTATAAAGGTTTCCGGCAAACAATGCCGCCTCATCTCCTCCAGCAGCTCCCCGAATCTCCATGATGACGTTTTTATCATCATTAGGGTCTTTCGGGATCAAAAGAATTTTCAACTTTTCTTCAAAATCCTTGATCCGGACTTCCAATTCATCCATCTCTTCCTTCACCATTTCGCGCATTTCGGGATCGAGCTTATCATCCAGCATTTCTTTAGCATCGTCGTATTCAGATTTAGCCTCTTTATATTCCCTGTATACTTCAACCGTCTCTGCTATGGAAGATTGTTCTTTCGAATATTCCCGGAGTTTCTCCGAATTGTTGACAACTTCAGGGTCGCTCAACAACTCATTTAATTTCTCGTAACGGTCTTCCACCGATTGTAATCTATCGAACACAAGTCTTCACCTCAAAGTTTTTCCTTACATGCTCTTTTTATAGTACACTGTCCACTTTCTGCAAAGCAAACTTTTTTGAAAAAGCGCTTCGTTTTATTTTTGTAAGATTAAAACGCATTGGTTATTAACATGTGGATAAGATAGTTTAAAAATCACTAGCGTTGCATGAAATTTCCATTCAAAAGTCAAGTGATTTAACTCGTGGAA
>JAABNQ010000114.1:2323-3389 GCA_009928435.1 Bacillus sp. HF117_J1_D | reverse complement strand
ACGGCTCTTAAACTAGAAAAGGAAAAGGTTATTTGCTCCTCTATGCTTGCCGGCCAGAGAACAAATAACCCTCCCAATGCAATGCCTATTTTACTAGAATGTCCTCTTACTATCAAGAAATATATAAGATTTGTCGAAACTTTTGATGAAGTGGTCTTTTGTCCATGTTGCGGGAGACGTACCAGAAGGCATGGAAAGTATAAAAAGACTGTCCACTTTAAACATCAATCCTTTCGTATTCCCATTATGCGCAGAAGATGTCCGGATTGTAATAAAACTTTTTCATTAATGCCTTGTTTTACTTACCCATGGGGGCGGTTTGCGAATCATATTTATGAATTTTTGGGAAGGTGGCTACTAGAGGGCACGCCCGTCTGCCAGTTGGCTGAACGGTTAACCACCTCTTCCGTTTCAGTCGTCTCTTTAAAAACATTATACCGGTGGAAGCACCGTCTTCTAGGAGCTTTCGGGAAATGGTGGGTGCACCAGCGAAAGAAGTGGGCATCAGAGTTTCAGGAAGGGGAAGGTGTACTATCCTTTTATCGGCAAGGGATTGGATCTAATGAAGAGATCCAGTTTCTTCTCTCCTGCTATTTCGGGGAAAACTCGTCTATTCCCAGTAAGGGCAGGCTATTTTCCATGATCAATCTCCGCCAGTCGTTCGTCCATCACTGAAGTCAGTGGCTGTGTCGGCTCATTTGGGTGGTTGTCCCTTTATTTCCATTTTTTTGCTCCACAAATTATGTCCCTACCTTAGGCGATAAAAGTCGGGGAAAATGGGGTTGTTTCCGATTTTTATAGAGTGAGAGGAGAAAATGAGATGGATGAGACGTTGCGAAATGAAGTGGCTGCCTTTCGATTTGGGTTGATTGCCCCAATCGTACAACGGCAACTACAACCTGGGGAGAGGTATGCCCTTTTAAGGGAAATTGCCGGCCAAAGGTATGTAATCCCGGGCAGTGAAAGGACAACGGTGAGTATCCGATCCCTTGAAAGGTATCTCCAAGCCTATGAAAAAAAGGGATTTGATGGACTGAAGCCCCAATTGCGGGAAAAACAAGGCAGC
>JAABNQ010000114.1:0-2227 GCA_009928435.1 Bacillus sp. HF117_J1_D | reverse complement strand
CAGCCTGCGGAATCAGGACCCGGAAGTACTCAAGCGTGCGATTGACCTGCGGAAAGAATTGCCCAGCCGGAGTGTGGAACAGGTGATACGGATTCTTGAGTTGGAGGAGAGGGTCCCTGCCGGGACCATTAAACCAAGGACCTTATCTCGTTACTTCCAAGAGATGGGCTGGAGTAAAAGGGATATTTACCGGACGGTACAGAAAGAGTTCCGGCATTTTGAACACGATTTGCCCAATGATTGTTGGCAGGCAGATACACAACATACTCTCTATTTGCCAGATCCCAAGAATCCTGGGAAGCGAAAAAAGGTCTATCTGATCGCCATCATCGATGACCATAGCCGGAGGATTATGCATGCAGAATTTTTTATGGAGGAAAGATATCCCCGCCTAGAGCGTTGTGTCCAGAAAGCTGTTTTAAAGTTTGGTGTTCCGAATCTGTTCTTCTGTGATAATGGGTCTGTGTACAGTGCCAAGCAGTTTAAGATCATGTGCGCAAGAATGGGAACGAAGCTCATTCACGCCAAGCCTTACTCACCAGAATCAAAAGGTAAAATTGAAAAATATTTCCAATATGTAGACAGCAGTTTCACCGGAGAAGCGAATCTATTGATTAATCAAGGGAAGCTTACGACATTGAAACAATTGAATGGCTACTTTCGTTCCTGGTTGGAAGCGTATGATAACCGCGTCCATCGCAGTACGAAACAAACGCCCAAAAAGCGATATGAGGCACAGGCTGATCATACGCGTCACCTGCCAGCAGAAATGTTAAAAGAGATTTTCCTTTGGGAGGAAGAGCGCACGGTTCGAAAAACAGCCATTATTGAATTGGAAGGAAACCAATACGACGTGGACTCTTCCTTGCGAGGGAAACGAATTCAAATACGCTATAATCCATTTGATTTATCCATGATTCAAATATGGAAGGACAATGAGCGCTTTGATGATGCGACGCCTGCGGAACTCCGCAGTCAAAGCCATTCCAAATTGCCGGACGATCCAGATCACCATGATCAGATTCCCGTAGGTGTTTCCAGCTTTTTGGAACAATTAAAGAAACAGCAGGACGAAGAGAAACGGAGACGAGTGGGCACCACCAGTTTTGCCAGATTAAAAGAGAAAAAGTCAGGGGGAGAGTAACGGATGCTAGATTTTTTCGAAATGAAGAGTGTCCCTTTCACCCGTGAAATCGCGCCTGATGACCTGTTTAGCTCCTCCAACCAGAAGGAAGCTTCTGCGCGATTGGAATATGCGGCCCAGCACCGTCAGTTCTGCCTGCTGACGGGAGAAGCCGGAACGGGAAAATCCACGGCCATTCGTTCATTGGTCCATCAATTGGACCCTATTCATTACCACTATCTGTATATATGCGACTCTTCCTTGACGCCAAAACTTTTTTATCGCGAAGTCTTGCAGAACTTTGGAATCCAGCCTGCCTTCCGGTCAACGGATGTAAAGCGCCAATATCAATCTTTGATGCTTGACATGTATGAAAATGAGAAAAGACAAATTGTCATTGTGCTGGATGAGGCCCATCACTTCTCTGATTCGATGTTGCAGGAGTTGCGATTCATCCTCAATTTTAAGGAAGACTCCATGTCTCCGTTATCCCTAGTTGTAGTGGGACAGACTAGTCTCCGCAATTTATTGAAAGTAAAGCACCTAGAGGCGATTGACCAAAGGATCCAGATGCGATGCCAGATGAGTGGGCTGAGCGAAAAGGAAACGGCCGATTACATCCGGCATCAGTTGAAGGTCTCCGAAACACCGCACGAGATCTTTTCCGAAGAGGCGATTCAGGCAATCTATCATTTTAGCCAGGGGATTCCAAGAAAAGTCAACACACTGTGTAGCCAAAGCTTGCTGGATGCCTTTATACAAGGAAATAAAATTGTGGGTGAAACTCATATCCATCGGGTGATCAATGAACTGTAAGGACGCCCGGTATTATGAACAGTTGAAGAATGGGATTGCGGAGATGGAAGCCACAATTGAGGGATTAAGAAAGGAAATCCACGACCTGCTTGAGATGAGAGACGCTCTAAACCAATTGAACAGCTTGCTTAAAAAGGAATTGAAGGATTTGGTCGGTGATGATCTATTTTAAATCACCGACAACCTAATTGTCCTTTGTAAATGCCAGTGGCGTTGTGGGTGGCTGATTGTCAGTTGCCCCGCCATTGCCGCTGGCAATATAACCGACATCGGAGGTGGCTGCGGACA
>JAABNQ010000113.1 GCA_009928435.1 Bacillus sp. HF117_J1_D | reverse complement strand
CATTTAATTCAGAAGCTGGACCAATTACTTGGTCCCAAAAAAGCAGACCAAGCACAGGCGGAGGATTTGAATGAGTATACCATTGGCCGGGCTCTTGATGCCTTGCATCAAGCCACACCATGGAAAGTCTATTCTACCTTGTCTGTAACTGCTTGCCGAAAACTAGGCCTTCCAGTGCGGACTCTTCATAATGACACAACATCCTATTCGGTGTTCGGTGATGATTATGGGTGTAACCCCTGAGCGCGTTCCTATTTTAGCCACAATGGAAAATGGGAATACGGACAACCAAAGCTGGAATCCGACATTCATCCAAAAACTCCGTGAGGCCCTTTCAAAAGAGGAATGGGATCAGCTCATTTATCAAGCAGATTCCGCCTTGATCGCGACCGAAGACTTGCGTGCAATCAGAAAGGAACTCCAATTCATCTCACGTCTTCCTGAGACGTTTAGGTTAAGCCATGACTTGAAAGAAAGGACCTAGAAGAACGGAGAATGGCAGGAACTTGGACAGTTGAAATCATCCAAACAGGCAGCTACCTATAAGATTCAGTCCTTTGTAGAGGAACTAGACGACTTCCCATATCGTTTCGTTGTAGTCTACTCTGATCAGCTAAATGAACAAAAAAGAGAAAACACTAAGGCGGAATATAGCTAAAGAACAAGCCCGACTTGAAAAGGAAATAAAGAGGTTTGAAAACACCGTCTATCATTGCTGGGAAGATGGAGAAAAAGCGATAAAAGCGTTCGTGAAAGCCAGTCATAGCACTTATTTTCATTATTCATTTAATCTTGAATCAGAAGAGGTTGTGAGAAACGCATGAAAAGAGGCCATCCCAAAAAAGGGGAAACTCCAAAGGTCACTACAGTATATCGTCCAAACCTTCAACAGCTGACAAAAAATGAAGAAGCCATCGAAGAGAAGAAGCGCAAAATGAGCACATTTATTCTGATCACCAATAAGGTCGATCAAAAAGAGATGCTGGATAGGAAAGTCCTTCAAACATATAAAGGGCAAGAGGCGGAGAGACGCGTTTTCGCCTGTTGAAAAACCCCGCTATCATTGACGGTTTCTTTCTAAAGAAGCCAAGTCGAATCGAAGCGTTGGGAATTGCGTTTGTCATGGTCCTTCTAATCTATGGCATCCTCGAACATCGAGTCAGGGAAAAATGAAACAGGAAAAAAGTCCATTGATACTGGCCGGAAAGCGCAAACTATTTCGCCCGACGGGGCAGGTATTATTAAAAGAACTGCAAGAAATTAAGGTTATATATATTCGTCAAGCAGGGCAGATTATTCGCTTTCTTCCTAACAATATCGGGGATCACTCGAAACGTATCCTTGAGTTAGCGGGGTATGACATGTCTATTTATGTGGCGAAAAAAGCAGAAAAAACGGTGCTTTAATTTCCAAAGGAGGTAGGAACGATCAAAGCCTGTCGAAACAGCTTGATTAAAGACGAAATAAGTCGCTTGGAAACATAAATAAAATAATAGGGTCTTAAATTTAAAAAGAGGCACCTAAAAAAGAGCAGTAGCCCGTATTTCAGGTGCCGTATATGGGTTATTAAGTAGCTACAAAAATATATACTAGTTACTATTCCTTCCGCATCAACCGCTTCTCTCTCAAAGGGAGCAACTTCCATTTTACGCCTTTAGGTAAGGAAACTAAGTTCTTTCCTCAAATGCTTGTTTTCTTCTTTTTTCGTATCATATTTTTAGCGTAGGTACTTGTACAACTACTTATCATACAACCATATTATGTAAATCGTAATCCCCATATCAAACAACGCATATCATGACGGAGCATCTCCTAGTATGATCAATGTATCAATTAAAGGAGGTGCCTCCTTAATGCCGAAAAAACCATTACCGATCGTCCCCGTCACATTGCATCCCATACAAAACACGAGCCTGCCAAACGATTCCTCAAATTCCAGCGGTCTTTGTACCATTAAACTGGCAAATGCCGAAATCACCTTCCAAAACGGCGTAGAGGAGCGCATCATCCAAACGATCATCAAGCAACGATCATCAAACGATGAGACAGGATTATATCAGTGTCCAAAATATCTATATCATTCGCAGGAAAAAACGATATGCGCAAAGGAATCGATGGCCTGGCTGCGCTAATCCAAGACTCTTTCGAGCTAGATCCGTACAGCGATTCCATCTTTCTGTTTGTTGGTTGGAAGAAAGACCGGTATAAATGTTTGTATTTTGATGGAGATGGCTTCGCTATGTTGTATAAACGTCTTGATAGCGGAAAACTACAATGGCCAAGAAACGAACAGGAAGTAAAGAACCTGACCCAACAAGAACTTCGCTGGCTGCCCCGGTCGGACGGAAAATCCGGCCAGACGAATGCTTACAATTGAGTTTACCGCACCGTGCCAAGTCAGGGCCCTGTCATGATCCTTTTTCAAAGCGCTCTTTCGCGCGGAAGATCTGTCCTCGAAAGCTTTACGAAAGGTTTTAAAGGAACCATGATCTGTGACGAATATTCCGCCTACGTCCATCTGCCCCATGTACAGTTTGTCAACTGCTGGGCACATGTTCGCCGCTATTGGCTAAAGGCAGACAGTAAAAATGGCCGAAAGGGCGTTGGTTTTTGTGATCAATTATATCGATTGGAACGGAAGTTCAAGCATTTTCCTCCTGGCAAGCGTCGAAAACAACGCCTAAAGTATTCCAAGCCCATCGTGGAAGCATTCTTCCAATGGATCGATAGGTCTCCGTTCTTCGGGAAAAGTGCCTTGGCGAAAGCTACGGAATACACACTTAGTAGGACCGTAGGTCTGCGGGCCTTTTTATATGATGGCCGCATAGAAATCGACAATAATCCAGCCGAAAATGCGATTCGTCCCAATGTGATTGGGCGCAAAAAACTGGCTGTTTTCCGTCAGTGAAGCCGGTGCCAAGCGAATGCAATTTGCCTGATCCTCGCTGAAACGGCCAAGTCCAACGGCATTAATTTCTATGAATATGTCAAGAAACTGTTGACGGACTTGCCAACGTTGGGTATTCACCAGAATTTTGAGATTCTGAATCAGTACTTGCCTAGGTCAAAAAATATTCAGGCCACTTGCGCCAAACTATCGTAATAGCCGTCCATTCTTTGAAAAAACATAGAATAGACGGCTATTTGGCATGCGTACCGAAAAGGTACGCTTATTTATATATTTAGGGCTTACGTTTTTTCGAACTTTCTGCCTGGGTATTGCGTGATGTCCTTAGATAATAGAATTGGAATGGATCCAACTGGGAATATGCTTTATTCTCCTTTTTTAAAACCATTAGAAGCTAAGGAGAAAAATTGGAATGCGGTGAGGAGTGCCCTAAATTTTCTGATGGGAAATGGCCGAAGGGGCGGTTTCCAGAGATTTGAGAAAGATGTTTTGTATCAAAGTTGGTTTTGTTTGTATGAGTAAAATGTTTGTGGGCGAACAAAATGCGAACACGCCTATTTTGTTCCAGTAAATGGATAGGCTTAT
>JAABNQ010000013.1 GCA_009928435.1 Bacillus sp. HF117_J1_D | reverse complement strand
AAAGGGAAAAATAACATAACTGAATATTGCGTCACCTTTTATGCAACACTAGTGATATTTACTGTATACTATTTTTACAACTAAGAACAAGGTGTTTCTTATAAATGACTGTTCAAAAGTTATTTTTTCTACGATTAGCTGATTCTGTTTTTCTCTTTTTCTTTCGACATTAATTACTGTATAATGGGGAGAAGCATATTGGAACGGAGCTGAAGAAGATGAAATGCCCTTCATGCAAGCATAACGGCACGCGTGTCGTGGACTCAAGGCCTGCAGATGAATGGAAATCCATTAGAAGAAGGCGTGAATGTGAGCGCTGCTCTCATCGTTTCACGACTTTTGAGCGTGTGGAAGAGATGCCCTTAATCGTAATCAAAAAAGAAGGCACTCGCGAAGAATTCAGCAGGGAGAAAATTTTACGAGGCCTCATTAGAGCTTGTGAAAAAAGACCAGTTGCATTGAAACAGTTAGAAACGATCACCAATGAGATTGAAAGTGAACTCCGCAATCTAGGACAAGCTGAAGTCAATTCAGAAGCCATCGGAGAAATGGTAATGGATAAGCTGGCGAGAGTTGATGAGGTCGCTTATGTCCGTTTTGCTTCAGTTTACAGGCAGTTCAAGGATATTAATGTATTTTTAGATGAGCTGAAGGATTTAATTAAAAAAGATTAGTGAAAGTGTGTTTGGCTTGAAACAATATTGGAACGAGGTCCAGCCTATAGATAGTTTTTATTCAGTGATGAACGGAGTCATTCACGATCATGACAGGAAGGTCATTTCTTTTTTGTATCAGCCTTTAATGGGAGTTAGCTGTACGAATTTGTATATGACTCTTGCCTATATGGTGGAGGAAAACCGTTTATGGTCTGAAGAATGGAATCATTATCATCTGATGGGTCTGCTGGATTTGAATCTGGATGATATTTATCATGCGAGGTTGAAGCTTGAGGGGATGGGTCTTTTAAAAACATTTGTTAAGGAGGCCGAAGATCACAGAGTATACATCTATGAGCTGCAGCCGCCTTTATCAGCGGAACAGTTCTTTACCGACGGCATGCTGAATATTTACTTATATCAAAAGCTTGGACAAACCCATTTTCTTAAATTGAAAAGGGCTTTTTCTGATATGTCTATCAATAAAGAAGAGTATTCAGAGGTTACCCGTTCTTTTCAGGATGTTTATACTTCTATGAGTATTCAGGCATTGAAAAGTTTCGAAGGGCAGGAATACAGTTCACCGGATGCGGATACGAGGTATATTCACAGAGAAAAAACGGAAACAATACAAATTTCGGCGGACAGCTTTAACTTTGATTTGCTTTTGTCTGGATTGTCGACTGCCATGGTTCCTAGAAAAGCTTTTAATGCGACAGTCAGGGACACGATCACAAAGCTCTCCTTTTTATATTCCATCAATGAAATGGATATGCAAAAAGTGGTCCTATCGAGCATGACAGCAGATGATAAAATTGATTTGGACGAATTGAGGAAGGCGGCACGGGACTGGTATCAGATGGAAAATGATGACCAGCTTCCGCAGTTGGTCAACCGAAAGCAGCGCGTTATGTACCGTGAGAGTGATAGTGCTGGGCTAACAGAGGAAAGTAAGCTCATTTTTTATTTGGAGACCACTTCGCCGCGGCAGCTTTTAATAGATTTATCTGAGGGCGCACAACCTGCTATGTCCGATTTGACAGCAGTGGAGGAAATCATGCTGGGCCAGCAGCTTGAACCAGGAGTCATCAATGTGCTGATTCATTATGTCATGTTGAAGACAGATATGAAGCTGTCGAAGAATTATATGGAGAAAATCGCTTCCCATTGGGCACGAAAAAAAGTTAAGACAGTAAAAGCCGCTATGGAGCTGGCAAAAAATGAACATCGGCAATATCAAAATTGGGCAAATGAAAAGAATGGACGGATTCAAAAGCGCAAAGCGCCTATCCGTACCGAAAAACTGCCGGATTGGTTCGTTATGCAGGAAAAGAAGCAGCCTGATGCTCAGTCTAAAACTCCAGCCGTAGAGAATGACAAAGATTTTGTTGAAAGAAGGCGCAAGCTGGAGGCTATTCAAAGAAAGTATCGAAAAGATGGAGGTGAAAAAGGTGGAAAGCATTAATAAAACGATGAACAACCTGTACCAGACGCCTGAATTCCGTAAGAGATATGAGGATTTAAGGCAGGAAGTGCTAGGGGATCCAGATATCCAGGCTTTTTTAGAGGCGAACAAGGAACATGTTACTAATCGGATGATTGAGAGCCATTTAATGAAGTTGTATGAATACAAGTCTCAGACGATCAATTGCAAGGATTGCCCCGATCTTTCCAGATGCGTAAATCTCATGAAAGGCTATGAGCCTTCGCTCATGATTGAAAATAACCGGATTGACATCCATTATCGTGCATGTCCTGAAAAGCTCGTGGATGATGAACGAAGGCGAACAAGGAAGTTGATTCAAAGCTTCTACATGCCGAAGGATATACTGAACGCATCCTTTGCTGATTTTTTCTTAGAGAGTGAGGGCAGGCTGGACGCTTTTGAATATGCTGAGCGTTTTACGGCGGAATATGCACAAGGAAGCGGCATGAAAGGACTTTATCTGCATGGAGAATTTGGCGTCGGCAAATCATACTTATTGGGGGCTATAGCCAATCAATTGGCGGAGAAAGGCATTGCCTCGTTGATTGTATATGTTCCGGAATTTTTGCGGGAAATGAAACAGTCACTTGGAGACCATACATTGAATGAAAAACTGGAAACAGTGAAAAAAGCGCATGTCCTCATGCTTGATGATATCGGTGCAGAAGCGATGTCGAGCTGGACGAGAGATGAAATCTTGGGCTCGATCATGCAGTATAGAATGCAAGAACAGCTACCCACCTTTTTTACATCGAACTTTGATTTCAGCGGCTTGGAACACCATTTGACATACACTCAAAGAGGAGAAGAGGAAAAGATGAAAGCCCGGAGATTGATGGAGAGAATCAAATTTCTTTCCATTCCAATCAAACTCGGAGGACCGAATCGAAGACATTTGTAAGAGGAAGTCCATAAGGAAATGGACGTATGTTGATCAATCAGGCCGGTGAATAAATACTTTGATAGAAAAATATCACATTAAAAAAGCGCGAGAAATCAACGTTTCTACAATTGATTTCTTGCGCTTTTTTAGGTTTCAGGCAGTTTTTGTCCAATCCTCATTTTTTCATGTCCAAGGTATAGCCGGGACGTGCCCCCCATATACATGAATCAATGATAAGAAAGTGTCAATCAAAGGAGGGGCCCCGGCATGGATATTATCTTTTTATCAGAAGAAGAAGCGATACAATTGCAAACTTTCTTTTATAAATATGGTCTGGATGAACCGTTTTCCAAGGATAGGGACTTTTTTGTTTTTTCATTCCCGGAAAAACGCTGCTACATGGACGCGCTTGCACATTTTATCATTCATGTTAAAAAAGGCGAATTCCTTCACAAGATACTTTCTGAACAATTTTACTTTGAAAATCAAGAAGAACGTGATCAAATTATCGAAATCGTATCTGAGATGTGCAATGGAAAGAGGGAAGAATTAATCGCATTGACAGGAAAAATGGATGAATTGGGAATGGTCCGAACAGCAGTGGAGTCTTTTTTGGATTCATCAACATCTGTACGATTTGATTCACTCTTGACTTTCAGGCTAAAAGATTATCGAGAAGCATTAAGCCGGTATTTGTATGTGGCTATAGATGAATATAAGATGGAACAGGAATACCAGATATTTATCCATATGTTAAGGGAATATTTAAAGGATCGTACCCCAAGAAAGAAAATGGTGCATCTTTCGATGAATGAAGAAGTAAAGTTTTATGATGAAGACTTTCGAGTTATGGAAAAAGACAAAGTTCTTAATATGGTGGACCGCCGCCTGCTTGCAATTCATCCTGCATATATCGATTCAGCTGTTATTGCACCTCTTTTATCCATGGCTCCTGAAAAAATACTTCTTTATACTCCTTACGGTGAGAAACCGCTGGTTAGAACATTAAGTAATATTTTTGAAGAGAGACTGGTGATCCTTCCTCCAATCAAATAAATGAATCCTCTTGATTTTCTACAGACAACATTCTATAATACGTACATAATCAAATTAACCAATCGTTATGACAAGGACAAGAGTATTCTTTTACGGTTTGCAGAGAGGGAAGGTGTGCTGAGAACTTCCTAACACGATTTGAATGCTTACCACCTTTGAACTCCGGTCATGAAATGAAAGTAGTGGGCGGCGGATCAAATCCGTTATCGTATTCTAAGTCATAAGACGGCTAGGTCGGATTATGGAAATTAGGGTGGAACCACGTGCGTTACAACTCGTCCCTTTGCCAGGGGCGGGTTTTTTTATTTTTCAATGAAAGAAGAAGGAGTAGATTGTATGTCTGACCAATTAAAAATCACTTTTCCAGATGGATCCGTCAAGGAATTCTCTGCTGGAACGACGACTGAAGAGATTGCGACTTCCATCAGCCCTGGTTTGAAGAAAAGTGCTGTTGCTGGAAAGCTGAGCGGTGAAATGATTGATTTAAGAACACCGATTAGCAAAGACGGTTCTATAGAAATCATTACGCCAGGGAGCGAAGAAGCTCTTGAAGTGCTTCGGCACAGCTCTGCTCACTTAATGGCACAGGCAGTATCACGCCTTTATCCCGGTGTAAAGCTTGGCGTTGGTCCAGTCATTGAAAATGGGTTTTATTACGATATGGATATGGAACATTCATTGACACCGGACGATTTGCCTGCCATTGAAAAAGAGATGAACCGAATCATCGGTGAAAATTTGGAAGTCGTGCGCAAAGAGGTTACAAGGGATGAAGCGAAAAAACTGTTTGCACATGATGAGTATAAGCAGGAATTGATTGACGCCATCCCTGCGGATGAAAAAGTGACGATTTATGAGCAAGGAGAATTTTACGATTTATGCCGCGGGGTTCATGTTCCTTCTACTGGCAAAATTAAGTTTTTCAAATTGTTGAGCATTGCTGGTGCCTACTGGCGTGGAGACAGCGACAATAAGATGCTGCAGCGTGTTTATGGAACTGCCTTCTTTAAAAAGAGCGATCTTCAAGAGCATCTGAAAATGTTGGAAGAAGCGAAGGAACGCGATCACCGCAAGCTTGGAAAAGAGCTTGGTTTGTTTACAAACTCACAAAAAGTAGGGCAAGGGCTGCCGCTTTGGCTTCCGAAAGGCGCAACGATCCGCAGAATCGTTGAACGTTATATTGTGGATAAAGAAGTTGAGCTTGGTTACGATCATGTATACACTCCAGTAATGGGAAGCGTGGATCTTTATAAAACAAGTGGACACTGGGATCATTATCAAGAAGACATGTTCCCGGTGATGGATATGGACAATGAGCAACTTGTTTTGCGTCCGATGAACTGCCCTCACCATATGATGATTTTCAAAAATGATATTCATAGCTACCGCGAGCTTCCGATCCGTATTGCTGAGCTGGGGCTTATGCACCGCTATGAAATGTCAGGAGCACTGTCTGGTTTACAGCGGGTTCGTGGAATGACATTGAATGATGCTCATATATTTGTTCGCCCAGATCAAATTAAGGAAGAGTTTAAACGGGTTGTTGAACTGATTGTTGCAGTATACGGAGATTTCAACATCAGTGAGTACTCATTCAGGCTTTCTTACCGTGATCCAGAAGATAAAGAGAAATATTTTGATGATGATGACATGTGGGAAAAGGCACAGTCCATGCTGAAAGAGGCGATGGATGATCTGAATTTGGACTATTATGAAGTAGATGGAGAGGCTGCATTTTATGGACCGAAACTGGATGTTCAGGTGAAAACGGCTCTTGGAAAAGAAGAGACACTATCCACCGTCCAGCTCGACTTCCTGCTTCCTGAAAAATTCGATTTGACTTATGTGGGGGAAGATGGTAAACAGCATCGTCCGGTTGTCATTCACCGTGGAGTTGTATCAACGATGGAGAGGTTTGTTGCCTTTTTGATTGAGGAATACAAAGGAGCATTCCCGACTTGGCTTGCACCTGTTCAGGTTCAGGTAATCCCTGTGTCCCCGGATGCACATTTTGATTATGCTAAGCAAGTGACGGATAAACTGAAAGCAAGCGGCTTGCGTGTGGAAATGGATAAGCGCGATGAGAAAATCGGCTATAAAATCCGCGAAGCGCAAATGCAAAAAATCCCTTATATGCTTGTCGTCGGTGACAATGAAGTCGAAGCTGAAGCAGTCAACGTAAGAAAATACGGAGAGAAAAAGACAGAAACAGTTCCATTGAACAAATTCATCGAACAAACCCAGGAAAAAATAAAAAATTATCAATAAAGATGAAGGGGTCTGACCCCCACCGCTTTAACGCGTTACTTCGGTGGGGGTCAGACCCCTGGTTTTGTTATTGTCTATCTTCAAATTCTATTTTCTTTCCATTTTTCATTGTGTATTCCAAATCGAATTTTGTGTAGTTGGTTTCAAGCTGGAATGTGTCAAGGATCTGTTGGATAGCGTCTTCCTTTGCTGTATTTTCATCAATCCTTACGTCCTGCATTAAGGTGTATAAAGACTGAAATGCTTCTGCACCTTTCAACTTTTTGTCATGAACAGCATCATTCAATTCCGCGCGGTACGAGCCAGTACCGGCATTCTTTTCTTCATATTCATAATCGTATTCTATATCCGAAGCATAATCGACTTCCAAATCGAACTTCGTATAAGGGAAGTTGTCCATCAGCTTTTTCGCATTCATATCTTGGACATTCCCATCATCGGATTTGTTTCCGCTATCATCTCTGCTGATGATATCGTCATTTGTTGTTGCATTTTCATTTGGCGGTGGAACTACCTGTTCTTTTGGATGGTTATCTATTGATGGATCGTTGGAACAAGCGGCTAATCCAATAGCAAACAAAGGGATCGAAAAGGAAAAAATCCATTTTTTCATATCCGTGAACCTCCTTATCACTTGACCTATAGTTATAGAGTTTTACCTAATTCTTGAAAAATAAACATTGCAGGCTGAGCATAAATTTGGTATGATAAAAAACGTTGTTATCACAAGGTTTTACATGCCTGTCATTTGACAAATTTATGTAGCCATGATAGACTAAATAAGGTTAATCGAATACTTGTTTGTGTAAGAAGGAGCTGCCCGCTTCTCGCCTGATTGACGCATTAATGCTGTTGCCAGGCTATGAATGTAAGCAATTATCGACACGATGTTATGTGTGATTAAATGCGGGTCCCTTTTGCGGCCTGCATTTTTTTATGAAATCAAATCAGATAAAGATAGGCGAAAGAATTTCATATATAAACAGATCAGCCCTATTTTTACTCAAACTCAGTATTCTTGAAAATACCTTGGAGGTGGCTAACTATTAGCAAAGATATGTTTGTGAATGAAGGCATTCGTGCCCGTGAACTTCGTCTCATTGACCAAAATGGTGAACAGGCAGGAGTCAAATCCCGCAATGAAGCGCTCGATATTGCTGCGCGTGCCAACCTTGACCTTGTTTTGGTTGCGCCGAACGCGAAGCCCCCTGTAGCCAGAATTATGGACTATGGGAAATATCGTTTTGAACAGCAAAAGAGAGAAAAAGAAGCGCGTAAGAACCAAAAAGTGATCAACGTGAAGGAAGTTCGTTTAAGTCCAACAATTGATGAGCATGATTTTAATACAAAGCTTCGCAATGGACGTAAATTCCTTGAAAAAGGGGACAAAGTGAAGGCATCCATCCGTTTCAGAGGACGCGCTATCACTCATAAAGAAATCGGTCAGCAAGTACTGACACGCTTTGCTGAGGAGTGCAAAGATTTGGCAACTGTCGAGTCCAGACCACGAATGGACGGCAGAAGCATGTTCCTAGTACTCGCACCGATTAACGAAAAGTAATGTTTTGAGGAGGAAATTCATATGCCAAAAATGAAAACACACCGCGGCGCAGCAAAACGTTTTAAAAAGACTGCCTCCGGCAAATTAAAACGTTCACATGGTTACACAAGCCACTTGGCCGCTAATAAATCCACGAAACAAAAGCGGAAACTCCGCAAGTCGGCAATCGTCTCCAAAGGCGACTTCCGCAGAATTCGTCACTTACTTGATAACATTAAATAATAGGGAGCATTAGGAGGGAAATAATATGCCACGCGTAAAAGGCGGAACAGTTACCCGTAGACGTCGTAAGAAAGTTTTAAAATTAGCTAAAGGTTATTATGGTTCCAAACATACATTATATAAAACTGCCAATCAGCAGGTCATGAAGTCTTATATGTACGCTTATCGTGACCGCCGCAACAAGAAACGTGATTTCCGCAAGCTATGGATTACACGTATCAATGCTGCAGCACGTATGAACGGTCTTTCCTACAGCCGTTTGATGCACGGCTTGAAAGTTGCCGGTATCGAAGTAAATCGTAAAATGCTTGCAGACCTTGCTATTTCTGATGAAAAAGCATTTGCAGAACTTGCAGACAAAGCAAAGGCGGCTCTTTAAGAGGCGTCTTGATCGGCTCAGACCAGCATATCCTGTGCTTGGTGAGACGTTAAAATAAATGCCTAACGAAAGAGAGCCACTCTCCATTTTGGAAGAGTGGCTCTTTTTCTGTTGAGATATAGGTTCGGGTCATAAGCGAGCAGGAAAAAAATACATATGTATAGAAGAAAGCAGGTGACCATCATGGATGAGCAGTTGTTAATCATGCTTTCGGTTATGAGTGGAATTGGAATTCTAGCACCAGTGCTATTTATACTGTTCCACGTCGTTCGGCAATTTATGTTTATACCGGTTGTGTTAGTTTGCATGGCAGGTGGGATACTGTTCGGTAGCTTTCTTGGAACAGTCTATTCAATGGCAGGTTTGTTATTATTGTCCGCTTTATTTTATTTCTGTATCAGGAAGATTCCGCGAACGTATGGTAAATTGATGAAAATCAAGCATAATTGGTTTGGGGCGCATACAAAATTGACAGTGGGCCAGATCGCCGTATTGCGATTGATTCCATTTTTTCACTATCATTTGCTAAATGTCTGCTTGCTGGAAAGAAGACCGGACTTTCGAGGGTTTATGAAGGGGGCATTCGCAACTAATTTACCGCTTGCTCTTTTTTATACGATATTTGGTGAATATATCACCCAGTTTTCTCCTAGAATGGCTGTCCTCATCGTCATCGCACTTTTTATCCTTTGCTATCTTCTTCGCGAGAGAGTAGTCACCATCAAATGGCGAGAGTTCTTTTCACACCACTCTGCTTGAATAATCATTCAAAAATAGTCAAGCGAACTTTGCTCGAAAGCGGATATTTGCAGGAAAGGGCTGCCATAGAGAGCAGCCTTCTTAAGCATGCGCACGTTATTCTTTACTCCTATTTTTTTCCACCAATTCTTTAACAGGGCTTTTCCAGTCAATAGCTGCATTGGGATACCTCAGCTTCACTTCATTTTCAATAAATGTGAAATCCTCGTAGCTTAGTCCTTGCAGCAGATCACTATTGTGTGGAAAAATGAAAATGGAAACGACTTCAAAAGCACGTTCAGTTGTCCCGAGATATTTCTCACCTTCGAACATAACGCCCTCATAAGTGATCAAAAAGTTTTTTCGAATATTATCAGGAATATCGTAAAAGAAAAATTTCTTTTGTTCATGGGCACTTTCCAATTTTCTTTTTGGATCCAATATAAATTTAATAGCTATATAAAAGAGATAAATAATGAAAGCCAAAATGACGAGTCTAAATAATAAGATCATGACGAGCCCTCCAATCCATCATCTACCTAATATACGGACAAACGGGATAAAAGGTTTCAACTTTGTTATAATTTTTTCATGGAGGATTGATAAATGATGACAATACAGGAATGGTTTGCTATGCAGTATGAATTGGACCAATATATAGAAAAGGAACATGATCTGCAAAGAGAAGATTTATTTGAAAAAAAGATACTAGCTTTGCTTGTTGAAGTTGGTGAATTAGCGAACGAAACAAGGAGCTTTAAATTTTGGAGTAAAAAGGCTCCATCCCCCCACGAGGATATTTTGGAGGAGTTCGTGGATGGCGTCCATTTTATTTTATCTCTTGGCCTGGAGCTCGGTTTTTCAGAACGCGAATATTCTCTTGTATCCCAGGAAGCCAATGAAGATTTAAATCGCAGCTTTTTAAAGGTTTACAAGCTGATTAATGATTTTCGTCAGTCAAAAGATGCAATGGATTTCGAGGAACTTTTCCGTCAATATATTGTTCTAGGGCAAACGCTTGGTTTTACGCTGCATGAAGTGCAGGAAGCGTATAAGAAGAAAAACGATGTGAATTTCAAGCGCCAGCAAAACGGATATTAAATGAAATAGCAATAACTTCTTTGTGAATACATCAGTTTTTCAGTATAATTTTATAAAGGAAAAATTTTCTAAAGCGAGGGATAAGAATGAAACAGCTCGATGAAAATTTAACAATGCTAAAAGACTTAACCGACGCCAAGGGGATTCCAGGTAATGAGCAAGAACCGCGCAGCATCATGAAAAAGTACATAGAGCCATATGCAGATGGGATCGAAACGGATGGCCTGGGAAGTTTAATCGCAAAAAAAACAGGTGATTCTAGCGGACCCAAAGTTATGGTGGCTGGGCATTTGGATGAAGTAGGCTTCATGATTACACAAATCGATGACAAGGGGTTCCTTCGATTCCAAACAGTTGGAGGATGGTGGAATCAGGTGATGCTCGCCCAGCGAGTGACGATTGTTACCGCAAAAGGCGAGATTACAGGTGTTATCGGCTCCAAACCGCCGCATATTTTATCAGCAGAAGCACGGAAAAAGCCAGTGGAAATCAAGGATATGTTCATTGATATCGGAGCGTCGAGTAAGGAAGAAGCGAGAGAGTGGGGAGTCCGTCCGGGCGATATGGTTGTTCCTTACTTTGAATTTACTGTCATGAACAATGAGAAAATGCTTCTTGCCAAAGCATGGGATAACCGGATTGGCTGCGCTATTGCCATCGATGTTCTAAAAAATCTAAAAGGCGAAAATCACCCCAACATTGTATACGGTGTTGGTACTGTACAGGAAGAGGTAGGTTTAAGAGGGGCCAAAACAGCCGCAAATAAAATCGCGCCGGACATTGCATTCGCAGTGGATGTCGGTATTGCGGGCGATACCCCGGGTGTCTCCGATAAGGAGGCGCAAGGAAAAATGGGAGAAGGACCGCAAATCATCCTATATGATGCTTCAATGGTCTCCCATAAAGGCCTTCGTGATTTCGTAACAGGGGTAGCGGATGAATTGGGTATTCCCTACCAATTTGACGCTATGCCTGGTGGAGGAACGGATGCAGGATCTACACATTTGGCAGGGGAAGGTGCCCCGTCATTAGCTATTACAATCGCTACTCGCTATATCCATACACATGCAGCTCTTTTGCATCGTGATGACTATGAAAATGCAGTGAAACTCATTACGGAAGTAATTAAGCGTCTGGATAAAGAAGCAGTGGATAAAATCATATTTGATTAAGTTGCTGAATAAAAAGTACACCACACCTAGTGGTGTGCTTTTGTTCAGCTAAAGGGAGAAATGTATGGGGAGTCTATGGGAGTATATTGTTGTTTTCCTTTTGGCCGGAGTGCCGTGGATTGAAATCGCTGCGGTAATCCCGATTGCCATTATTAGCGGGTTGCAGCCTGCTTTTGTTGTGATATTCGGTTTTACGGGAAATTTATTGACAACTATCCTGGTCATCTATTTATTTGAACCTATCAAGAATTATCTTTTCAAAAAAAGAGGGGAATTAAAAGAAAGCGGTAAACGGGAGGCGCGAGCAAAAAGAATCTGGAACAAATATGGACTGCCAGGACTGGCTTTGCTTGGTCCTATTTTGATCGGCATCCACGTTGCTGCATTTATCGGGTTGACTCTCGGCGCTGCAAAAAATTGGACCCTTCTATGGATGACCATCAGTCTGTTGATCTGGTCGATCGTGTTTGGGGTCGCAGCCAATTATGGAGTGGAGGCATTCAAGGTCTTTTTTTAGCGGCCAAGCTAGGAAAAGCTTTAAAAAAAGCGGCTGGTCTCACCGCCGCTTATCCTTGCTTCAACCCATTTTCAAGTGTGCCAAGCATCATGTTCTTCTCCTGATCATCAGCGTTTTGCCAGATCACTTCAAAAAGCACTCCTAATCCAGGCAAATATTTTTCCTCGCCTTTCTGCATGGCATCCACTATCGTATCACGCAATTGATCTTGATTGTTTTCAGCAACATTATGGATTACAGCTCTTCTAATGTTAAGATCCATCCAATTGGCTCCTTTTCAAAAGATTCTTCCGTTAGCTTTTCGCAAACGAGCTGAATTATGCATAAATAGCAGTTGAAGGCGGTAGAAAAAAGCCAATGATTATTTGGTGACTATTAAAATTTCCTCTATAATGAAAAAAGAGTTGTCCCGGAAAGGAATTGGATATTGAATGGAAGAACTTAAATCCGCGAAAAATACGCGGGTCAAGGAATGGAAAAAATTACTTACCAAAAAAGGGCGGGATCAATCCGGTCGATATATACTGGAAGGCGCTCATTTAATTGAAGAAGCTTTAAAAACGGATGAGATTATGGAAATAATGGTTCTAAGCAATTATACTGCCTTCGAATTCGAACGGTTGAAAAAGTTTCCGATAACATTGATTTCTGAAGAAATCAGCCGAGCTATTTCAGCAACTGAAACCCCCCAGGGGATATTTGCAATATGCAAAAAAAGAATTGCGGGAGTGGATCTTGCCGTTCATCGAAAACTGCTTCTGCTTGACGGGGTACAAGACCCAGGTAATATTGGAACGATGATCCGGACGGCAGATGCGGCAGGAATCGATGCTGTTATTTTTGGAGAAGGAACAGGGGATCTTTATAATCCAAAGGTAATCCGCTCAGCTCAGGGAAGTCATTTTCATTTACAGATAGAAACCGGAAATTTAGTGGAGTGGATAAAAAAATTAAAGGCTGCTCATATTTTGGTTTACGGAACGGCCCTTGAAAATGCGGAGCCTTTTATGAATGTTCCCGCATCAGATTCCTTTGCTTTGATTATGGGAAATGAAGGATCAGGAGTAGATCCCGACGTTCTTCAACAGACAGACAAAAACTTATACATTCCACTTTATGGAAAAAGTGAATCCCTCAATGTTGCGATAGCTGCGGGCATATTGCTTTATCATTTGCGAAAACCGATTTGAAATTATTGCTCGGAACGTCTATAATGTGAATATCTTAAATATAGTGAATGACTATGATGGAGAAAAGTAACCGGAGGACGCTTACAGGGAGAAAGTGCCATGACTGCAAGCACTTTTAGTTGGGAATCCAGGTGAAAAATTCACCTCCTGAGTCGGCATCGGGACCGTCGTTGCAGGTTTTTATCTGCAATTTCGTAAAGATGCACCGGCCTTGCCGTTATGACAATGAAGTGAACATGAGAATGTTTATAAGGGTGGTACCGCGACCATAGCCTCGTCCCTTTTTGGGGGCGGGCTTTTTTTATTGTCTTCGTTTCGGCTTGACCGTAACTTTGTATTGGATTAAATGAAGGAGGATATATAAATGGAGCAAAAGTTGAAAGAACTGGAGCAGAAGGCTCTTGAGGAAGTCAAGACGGCTTCAGATTTAAAAGAGTTGAACCAAGTGCGTGTCTCTTATCTTGGAAAAAAAGGACCGATTACCGAAGTATTGCGGGGAATGGGGAAACTGTCAGCGGAAGAGCGTCCAAAAATGGGAGCTCTCGCCAACATGATCAGAGAGACGATTACAAAGGCGATTGAAAATAAGAATGCGGAGCTTGAAAATGAAGCTGTCGCCAAGAAGCTGGAAGCTGAAACAATTGATGTGACACTTCCGGGAAGGGCTGTGGCAACTGGGAATCGCCATCCACTTACAAAAATCATCGAAGAGATCGAGGATTTATTCATCGGGATGGGATATAAAATAGCGGAAGGGCCTGAAGTTGAGCATGATTATTATAACTTTGAGGCTTTGAATTTGCCGAAAGGGCATCCGGCTCGCGATATGCAGGATTCTTTTTATATTACTGAAGAAATTTTAATGCGTACCCATACATCGCCAGTTCAAGCCAGAACGATGGAAAAGCATGAAGGTAAAGGGCCTGTTAAAATCATCTGCCCGGGAAAAGTGTACCGGCGCGACAACGATGATGCCACACACTCTCACCAATTCATGCAGATTGAAGGCCTTGTCGTCGATGAAAATATCACCATGGGTGATTTAAAAGGGACGCTTGAAGTATTCGCAAAAAAGATTTTCGGTGCTGACCGTGAAATTCGTCTGCGCCCAAGCTTCTTCCCATTTACAGAGCCTTCTGTGGAAATGGATATTTCCTGCAAAATGTGTCACGGAGAAGGCTGTCGGGTATGTAAACAAACTGGTTGGATCGAAGTGTTGGGTGCAGGTATGGTTCATCCAAACGTTTTGGAAATGGCTGGTTTCGATTCAAAGAAATATACAGGTTTCGCTTTTGGAATGGGGCCTGATCGGATCGCTATGCTGAAATATGGAATTGACGACATTCGCCATTTCTATACAAATGATATTCGGTTCCTCAAACAATTTGCTGTCCAAGAATAATTCGGGAGGTTAAACACATGTTGGTTTCATATAAATGGCTGCAGGATTATGTTGATTTAAATGGTGTTTCCGCAGTTGAATTAGCTGAAAAAATAACAAGAAGTGGTATTGAAGTAGATGGAATTGAAAAATTAAGTGATGGAGTGAAGGGTGTTGTTGTCGGTGAAGTTCTTGATTGCACCCAGCACCCACAAGCCGATAAATTGAAAATGTGTAAGGTGGATATTGGTGAAGAAGAGCCCGTCCAAATTATTTGCGGTGCACCAAATGTTGCTAAAGGACAAAAGGTACCTGTCGCAAAAGTGGGCGCCGTTCTTCCAGGCAATTTTAAAATAAAAAGAGCGAAGCTCCGCGGCGAAGAATCAAATGGAATGATCTGTTCACTTCAGGAGCTTGGAGTCGAAGGAAAGCTAGTACCAAAAGAATTCGCCGACGGGATCTATGTATTCCCTGCAGATGCAGAGGTTGGTTCTGATGCCTTGTCATTGTTAAACATGGACGATGAAGTACTTGAGCTTGATCTGACTCCCAATCGTGCAGATGCGCTTAGTATGATAGGCGTCGCTTATGAAGCAGCAGCTATTTTAGGGGAAACGGTTCAGTTACCGGAAAGTACCTATGAAGCTTCTAAAGAGAAAGCTTCAGACTATATTTCTGTAAAAGTGGAAGCTCCGAAGGAAAACCCGCTTTATACAGCAAAGGTCATAAAAAATGTGAAAATCGGACCTTCGCCATTATGGATGCAGGGCCGTCTAATGTCAGCGGGCATTCGACCTCACAATAATGTCGTTGATATCACAAACTATATTTTACTTGAATATGGCCAGCCTCTTCATGCTTTCGATTATGACCAGTTCGGTTCAAAGGAAGTGGTTGTCCGTTTAGCAAAAGAAGGAGAGAAGATCACAACGCTTGATGATACGGAGCGCATATTGACTTCCGATCAGCTTGTTATTACGAATGGAACTGTTCCTGTAGCACTCGCAGGTGTGATGGGAGGAGCGGATTCAGAGGTAAGTGATGAAACAACAACCATTTTGTTGGAGTCCGCTTATTTTACAGGTGGATCGATTCGGAGAACGTCAAAATATCATGGCTTAAGAAGTGAAGCGAGCAGCCGCTATGAAAAAGGTGTAGATCCGAATAGGGTAAAACCGGCAGCAGAGCGTGCAGCAGAGTTAATAGCAAAGTATGCTGGTGGAGAAGTGCTTGAAGGGCTAGTGGAAGATGACCAGTTAACAATCGAGCCAGCGGTTGTATCGATTTCTTTGGAGAAAATGAATCGTGTTCTCGGAACGGACATCACTTCAGCAGAAGTCGTGAAGATTTTTGAAAGACTGCAGTTTGAAGTAGTGGTTGAAGAAGATGTATTTACTGTCACCGTACCAACCCGCAGAGGAGACATTACAATCGAAGAGGACTTGGTTGAAGAGGTTGCACGTCTATACGGATATGACCGACTTCCGAAAACTCTGCCTAGAGGAGAAGCAACTCCAGGTGGTTTAAGCAAACTCCAAGAAAAACGCAGAACAGCAAGAGGCTTCCTCGAAGGAGCTGGCTTGTTTCAAGCCATTACCTACTCTTTGACTAGCAAAGAAAAGGCATCCATGTTTTCAATTGAAAAACGTCCGCCTGTCACGCTGTCTATGCCAATGAGTGAAGAGCGAAGTCGGTTGAGATTAAGTCTTGTTCCACAAATGCTTGAAGCTATTTCTTATAATGTGGCCAGGAAAAATGAATCAGTGGCCCTTTACGAAATCGGCTCGGTCTTTTTGAATGAAGGTGAAGGCAAGCAGCCGGAAGAACGGGAGCATATTGCCGGAGCTGTTACAGGCTTGTGGGTGGATCATGCTTGGCAGGGAGAGCAAAAGCCGGTTGACTTTTATGTAGTCAAAGGAATCCTGGAAGGCTTATTTAAGAAGCTGGGGCTTGAAGAACATATCTCCTGGCAGGCTGTTCAAATAGAGGGTATGCATCCGGGACGAACAGCGGAAGTCTTATTAGATGGAGAAGTTATCGGATTTGCCGGACAGGTTCATCCCAGCTTGCAAAAGGACCTTGACTTGAAGGATACTTATGTATTTGAAATCCAGGCAGAACCAGTTTTTGATTACGAGCTTCCTGAATGGCGCTATGTACCAATCCCGCGTTATCCGTCCATTGCACGAGACATTGCACTCGTTGTGGAAAGGGGTGTCCATGCAGCAACCCTTGAATCAATCATTAAAGATTCCGGCAAAAAGTTGCTGAGAGACGTTCATGTATTTGACCTCTATGAAGGAAAAAATATGGAAGAGGGCAAAAAATCCATTGCTTTCTCATTGACCTATGCTGATCCTGAAAGAACGCTAACGGACGAGGAAGTTACAAAAACCCATGAAAAAGTGTTGGCAGCATTGAAAGAAAAAGCTGGTGCAGAGCTGCGCAGCTAGGAACAAGAAGCACAAACGCCGTTTATATCCTTCAAAGACCGGGACATCAATCCCGGTCTTTTCAAATGTTTTTCATGGATTGAGGGAGATGCTTGGCTGAAATGTGATAGAATGTCTTTATAAAGGAAATCGTTCTATATTAAGTGGCGTCGGTTTGTTTTGTCTAAAAGGCATAGGTCTCCATGATTTATTGTTTTGTATCTCCTTTTAAATACGAACTTATAAACCTGTTTCATCCTTCATGGTCATCCATGGATGGGGGAGGAGGATTTTTGTGAATTGGAATGTTTTCTCAGGCTTTACTTGGTACGAGATGTGGAGCCCGATAACGTTTATAGTCATTGCATTAGTTTCAGTCATTTATGCAAAAAAAATCATGTATTCTTCCAACTATAAGGTGACGAAGAAGCAAATAGCTTACTATTATACAGCGGCCGTTTTGTTATATATTGTTAAAGGAAGTCCGTTAAAAATAGCTGCAGACTCTTTTTCTTTCAGTGCTCATGTAGTCGAGGTCATGACAGTGTTGTTCATTGTACTGCCATTGTTTATTTTAAGTATGCCTCCCCAATGGATTCGACAATACTTCTGGAACCATAGGCTGAAATTTTCGATTAGGCTGCTAGGACACCCATGGATGGCTGCATTGCTGTTTAACGGAGCGTTAACAGTTTATTTTGCTCCGCCAGTATTCAACGTAATTCAGGAAAGTGTCATTCTGTCGGTTATCAGCCAAATCTTTCTCGTTTTTACGGGCTTTTTGATGTGGTGGACGATTATCATGCCATTACCGGAGATTAGCAAATTCTCGTATTTCACGAGGGTGGCGTATATTTTTCTGAACTCAGTTTTGCTGATGCCGATTGGAATTTTTCTGCTTATTGGGATAACGGAGGAACATTATACATTATATACGGCAGTGGCTGGAGAACTATTTCCATCGCTATCAGCGATTTATGACCAGCAGCTTGGCGGAGGTATTTTGAAAGTCATCCAGCTCACAAGCTATGGGATTGCCCTTTTTTGTCTGATTGGAAACTGGAGTAAGAAAGAAGATGAGCGTGAAGGTCAGATTGATGATGAAAATATTCGCGTTGTTCAAGGTGTAGTGATTCATTTGCCGAAAAAATAAGAGCTGCTGTGGCATAAAAATGCCAATAGCAGCTTTTTAGTTTTTCTTCGATTTAAACGTAAACTCTTTCTCATCTACCTCATGTGGCATAAACGTCTTTTCAATAAAATGGATGTTTTGATGTTGATCAATGGTTAGAACAGTTGAGCAGCGTGTCCCATATTCAGGACTTTTAATAAAAATGGAAGATAGTGTTTTTTCAAGCTGTAATGGAACGCCGGTTCGCGGTAATTTCTCTTCCGGAGCTGTTTCTTGATCACCGAGGAGAGAAAATAGCCGTTTATGATTCAATTCGTTATCCAGCATTTGTTTTAATGCCCGTTTGCCTTTTTCCACTTTAGGCCATGGAGTATCGAGCTGGTCATTGCTGAGCCCGTAAATTCCAGGCTCTAGCTGTTTGATTTCATTCCCGATATTAGAGTAATACATCAAGCTGTCCCCATCTGAAACGAATAAATTGAACCCTTTATAGTCCAATCTTTCTTGCTGAAGCCTTTTTAAAAACACGAAGGAGGATTCGTCTCCAGCCAAAAAATTGCGGACGATATGTCCTCTTGATTTTTTGTCTGTTTTCTCGAATTCCGAAGGGCTTCTGTAGTTGGTCAGGGCGGAAAATCTGCCAGTACGGGTGACGCCCATCCAAGTGCCCATTTGCTCTAAGTCTCTTCCAGCTAAAATGGAAGGATGATCCTCCCAAAAATATGCAGCCTTAGCAGCTCGTTTGTAAAATTCGTCCCGATTTGCTGCTGTAATCAAGTCGTATTGTGGATGGCAGCGATAAGCAATAAAAATGATACACATAAAATCTCCCCTATTTTGATAGAATGACCTATCCTGCTTTAACGCATTACCGCATCGGGGGTCAGACCCCTAATGTTTTTCTCCGGCCCGGCAGCCTGATTGATAGGAATAGTACTAGAGCACAGAAAACAAGGCAGATCAGCGCGACGTTATGCAGGTGCTGGATGTCCAAATGGCGGTTAAAGGCCAATCCCAGTAGGCTAGATGATAGGATTGATCCCAAATATCGGCTTGTTTGGAATAGTCCCGATGCCGATCCTGTATCCTCCGGTCTCACGTGCTCATAAAGGGCTGTCTGCATGGAAATGTTGCTGAATCCGTTGCTCATTCCCAAAACGGCCATGATGACCAGCAGCCAAGAAAGGGATGACGTTTCACGCAAGGTAAGCAGAAGTGCTGTTCCGGTTAAAAGAATTGACGATCCGATAATCAAAGCGGGCTTAGGTCCATGACGGTCAATCAGCCTTCCTACAAACGGCGATACAATGACACCGAATCCTGCCAGGGCAAGCATAATTAAGCCGGTATTTCCAGGACTGTATTTTTTGACCTGCTGTAGGAACGTTGGAAAACCGAAGAAATAACAATAATAAACGAGATTTATAGTGATAAACTGAAGATAAATCATCGTGACAGTTGGATTCTTTTTTAGTCTATTGACATCAATGAAAGGCTCTGTCTGCCTCTTTTCATAATAATAAAAGCTAACAGAAGCAACAGCAAAGATGATAAATGCCCACCAATGAATCTGCGTATCTAACGATAAAAGAAACAGAATTAGGCCGATCACCGCAATGATAAACAGGGTGATGCCTAGGAAGTCGATGCGCGCCAGCTCAAATTTTCCTTGTCCTTTATCAGGTAAGATAAAAATGGCCATGATAAATGAGACAATGATAAAGGGAAAGTTTACAATGAAAATGGAAGGCCAATCCCATGAATCAATCAAGAGCCCGCCGATGGATGGACCAAAAGCGGCAGAAGTAGAGGCAAAAACTGAAAGCGTCGCCAAGGCTTTAGCCTGTCCTTTTGTAATGCTTGTTCGCACCATACTCATTCCACTTGGAAATAAAGTGGAGCTGCCAATTGCCTGAAGGGCCCGGCACCCAAGCAAAAAAGGAAAGTTGGGAGAGAATGGTGCCAACATTGAAGCGGTTGCAACCGTAACGAGTCCAGCAAGAAACATTCTCTTTGGTCCGAACATATCGCTCAATTTTCCCATGACGGGCTGACCTGCGGCACTGGCAAGATAAAATACTGAAATTAGCCAGGAAGCATCGGCAAATGTAAGTTCGAAATCCTCCTGCATCCGTGTCAAGGCTACAGAAATCATGGATGAATTCAATGGGTTCAATAATGTGCCGAGACCAATAGTTAAAACAAGAACCCATGGTTTATGCGTTTTCTTAGTTTCTGTCATTACGAATCACCTGACTTTTCTCATCCGCTACGTTAAAAATCATCCTAACGATTTATTTAAATATAGTCAATTAAATTGGCATTTTTAGCCTTTTTAATTCAAGCATATTACGGAGGTGAGATTATAGTAGAATGAGACCGCAATTTTCGGGATGTAGGACAGCATTTGATAAAAGTCTGCCTACCCGAAGATTGCAAGCGTACACAACGGCTTATTGATGATCATGTCATCTATATTTCAGATGGATATCGATTGTTAGTGGATGTCTATCATATTGGATGAATTACGAAGAAATGAATCAGATCGTAAGAGAGTACCTAAAAATTGTCTAGGGGACGGAGGAGCTAAAATGAAAAGGTTTTTTCTGATTTCGCTCATATTACTTCAGGCTGCTTGTTCACAATCCAAATTGATTGATGATAGTGAAGAGGAGAATCAGCCAGCATCTGGTGGAATGAAAATTGAGGATCGGTTTGCTGATCAGCTAGAAATACCTTGGTCCATTACAAAGAAAAACTCTACTTTTTTTATAAGTGAACGAAATGGAACAGTAGCCGAAATAGCCGTTAAGTCTGCAAAGGTAAAACGTGAACCAGTCCTATTGAATAAAACTTTATACACCGAGGGAGAAGGGGGCTTCCTTGGTTTTGAGCTGATACCGGATACGAATGTTGAAGCATTGGCCTACCATACCTATATAGAGGATGGCGAGGTTTTGAATCGGCTGGTACGATTGCGAAAAGATGAAAATCAATGGTTTGAAACGGCAGCATTGTTGGAAGGGATACCGGGTGCCAATATCCATAACGGGGGCAGGGTGAAACTAGGTCCGGACGACAAGGTATATGTGGCAACTGGTGATGCAGCAAAACCTGAGCTTGCCCAGCAATTGGAAAGTTTTGCAGGGAAAATCTTGCGGTTGGAGATAGACGGTTCTATTCCAGAAGACAATCCATTTACAGGCTCGCCGATTTATTCACTCGGACATCGTAATCCCCAAGGTCTTGCATGGGACGAGGCAGGTCAGTTATATGCAGCTGAGCATGGACAAAGTGCCCATGATGAAATCAATAAAATTGAATCCGGACATAATTACGGATGGCCGATTATTCAAGGTGATGAAGAAGGTAACGGAATGGAGCCTCCCTTATTTCAGACAAATGGAAATACCTGGGCGCCAAGTGGAATGGCTTATCATGATGGAAGTCTTTATATCGCTAATCTCCGTGGAGAGGCTGTAAGAATTTTTGATTTGCAAAAAAAGAAGGAGGAAATTTTTGCAAGTGGAAATGGTCGAATTCGGGACGTTATCATTGAAAAAGGCACACTTTATTTTATTACGAATAATACAGATGGAAGAGGCAAGCCTTCAGCAAACGACGACCAATTGATCGGGATGTCTCTGCAATAGGACATTCTTCTTATCATGCAGCTGCGTCAGAACTGGGGCAATGCCTTTATTTTGGAAGCCGGGGCAATTGCTGGTATGTCTGCCAGCAGTTGACTCCCGCTTTCGCTAGTATAAAATAAGCCCATACAAGCCTGAAGTGGTAGTGCACAGCCTCCTTAAGCGGCCAACGTTCCATCTCAAGCTCGCTTTTCTACATCCTCGCCAGCCTTTTGGCTTTTTCGGTATTGGCAAAATGCAGTTTTGTGAACTCGTTCAATGCGTGAATACCTTTTTCTTGAATGAGTCTGGCAGCAGCGTGATCAACTTTTGCCCCTGCTCCTTTCGGAATTGTAAACCCGGCTTGTTTGCTTAATCCCTCAAAGGCACGAATAAAAGCGTAACGGGCTATGATAGACGCCGCAGCTACTGCTAAATGGATACCTTCTGCTTTCGTGCTGAAATAGACTTTGTCTTTTTGAATGATTACTTTTTGCCCTTTTAAGTGCTTGTAATAGACAGGAGCCTGGGCAAATTGATCAACTAGGATGGCATCCGGTTTTTCAGGTGAAACCTTTTCGAGAAGATAGTGATGTGCTTGGTTGTGCAGGATAGCCATCATCTTTCCCTGTGTCATGCCTGATGCTTGAAGTTTGTTGTATTTTGGATTATCCAGCTTCAATAGACTATAAGGTAAAAAAGTAAGCAAGTCTTTGGCTATTTTAACAATTTGCGGGTCTGTCAAGTCCTTTGAGTCCTTAACGCCCAGTTCTTTCACCAGAGGAATCTGGTCGGATTTTACATATGCTGCCACAACAATGAGCGGCCCAAAGTAGTCGCCTTTTCCGACTTCATCTGAGCCTACGATGGACAGACTTGAGATATTATCAGGCAGTGGATTTCCCGAGCCCTTCGGTGAAGAAGAATGTTTTATCTGTTTTGAGACAGGCTTGCCCCATTGTGATGCTTCCTCTTCGTTTCTAGCTCCCTGAAACAGGACTTTCCCTGATTTATAAGCAGTAATGACGCAGCTGTTTGTCTTTGCAAAAAAAACACTTCCGGGAGGTTTTTTTTCCGATAGATAAGGCTGATAATGTTCTTTCATCTTCTTAATTTCTTCCATTGTTGTTTGAATGACTGTATTGGCCATACGACAGCATCCTCCTGATTTATAATTGCTGTATCCCTGATAAATAATTCCCATCTTTTTTTATTCATGCTATGATATAAGATAGAATTTTTCACATGGAAAAGTATTCTTAAACACGTACTTTAAAGCTTTACATGAAGAAATGGGGGCATTACGTTGTCGTCAAGTGAAAAGACCCGCACTCCAGTTACAATCTATGGGCAACATTATATCATTACAGGGGAAGAGACGTCAGCGCATATGAAACTAGTAGCAAAGCTTGTTGATGAGAAAATGCGGGAAATCCGATCGGTGAACCCCAGTCTTGATACTAGTAAGCTGGCTGTTTTAACGGCTGTGAACGCTGTCCATGAGCAAATTAAACTTCAAGAGCGCTTGGAGCATCTGGAACAAGAGCTTTCGCGTTTAAAGGACTGAAATAGGTATGTTAAGTTTAGCTTTATTGATCATTTTGATCATTGGTTTTTTTGTCGGACTTAGAAGGGGATTTATTCTTCAACTGATTCACATGATTGGCTTCGTTGTATCTTTTATCATAGCCTATATTTTTTATGATGATTTGGCTCCCAAACTCCGCCTTTGGATTCCATATCCGGACTTTGATCCGGGAAAGACATTGCAAATGGTCTTTGATGGGGTAGGGATGGATGAGGCCTTTTATCGTGCTATTGCATTTGTCATTATCTTTTTTGCTGTCCGGATCGTTCTCGGTATCATCGGGTCCGCACTTGATTTTGTTGCGAGCTTTCCAGTCTTAAAAACACTGAATGTCTGGGCTGGCGGCATTCTTGGATTTTTGGAAGTATATTTAATGATGTTTATATTGTTATATATTGCGGCATTACTTCCGATTCCAGCAATCCAGGAGGCCATCAATGGTTCGTTCCTTGCCAAAGGGATGATTCATTATACACCTTTCTTATCTGCTGAATTGAAAAAATGGTGGATTGACTATATCCAAAGCTAACTTCTCTTTACGAAGAGAAGTTTTTCTTTTAGCAGTCTTATTTGTTAAAATGAGAGGCAGGAGAATGGAGAACGGTTGGTGACAGAAATGGGAGTAAATAAAAAAGATGTCATTCGTTTATTGGAACAAATTGCAGTTTATATGGAGCTCAAAGGAGAAAATCCATTCAAGATTGCTGCATTCAGAAAAGCGGCTGCGGCAATGGAAGCAGATGACAGAAGCTTATCCGAAATCGAGGATTTTACAAAAATTCCATCTATCGGAAAGGGAACGGCTGCAGTCATTGAGGAATTTATTGAAGACGGTGTGTCGTCTGTCCTACAAGAACTTCAGGAAACAGTGCCTAAAGGATTAATTCCTCTTTTGCAAATTCCCGGGCTCGGTGGCAAGAGTATCGCAAGATTATATAAAGAGCTTGACGTTGTTGATGTGACATCATTAAAAGAAGCTTGTGAGACAGGCAAGATTAGAACAATCAAAGGCTTTGGCAAAAAAACGGAAGAAAACATCAAAGAGGCATTGGCATCAATGGGCAAACAGCCAGAGCGATTACCTATTTCCTATATGATTCCGATGGCAGAGTCGATTGAAGCTTCCTTACAAAAGATGGAGGAAATTTCCCGCTTTTCAAGGGCTGGTAGTCTTAGACGAGTGAGGGAAACCATTAAGGATCTTGATTTTATCATTGCAACAGACCATCCACAGGCTGTCAAAGAAAAGTTGCTCGAGCTTGAAGGAGCTGGAGAAGCGACGGCAAGCGGGGATACTAAAGTGACCCTTTTGATGGAAGGTGGTCAGTATCGCATCTCCGTTGATTTTCGAATCGTCGCTCCTTATGAATTTGCAACAGCTCTGCATCATTTTACTGGTTCGGCTGAACATAATGTCCGCATGCGCCAGCTTGCAAAAGCAAGAGGGGAAAAAATCAGTGAATATGGCGTGGAGAATACTGAAACAGGTGAAATCAAAACCTTCCAATCCGAAAGCGACTTTTTCCATCACTTTGATTTACCGTTTATTCCACCGGAAATTAGGGAGGACGGCAAAGAGGTGGAGGAATATGATGGCAACAGGAAGTTAATCCATATAGATGATATAAAAGGCGATCTTCACATGCATACAACCTGGTCAGATGGTGCTTTTTCCTTAGAGGAAATGGTGGAAGCTTGTCGGGAGAAAGGCTATCAATATATGGCGATAACGGACCATTCTCAATTTTTGAGAGTGGCCAACGGCTTGACTGTAGACCGTATCAAAAGACAGAATGAAGAAATTAAAGAGTTAAATGAGAAGTATGATGATATATTCATTTTATCGGGGATTGAAATGGATATTTTGCCAGATGGAAGCCTTGATTATGATGATGGTCTACTTAGAGAGCTTGATATTGTCATTGCATCCATTCATTCGAGTTTTTCCCAGTCGCGGGAAAAGATTATGGAGCGATTGAGCAATGCTTTGGAAAACCCCCATGTGGACATTATCGCTCATCCGACTGGAAGGCTGATAGGTAGGCGTGAGGGGTATGATGTAGATGTTAAAAAGTTGATTGAACTGGCCAAGGAGACGGATACAGCATTGGAGCTGAACGCTAATCCCGCTAGGCTGGATTTAGCAGCGGAACATTTACGGTATGCCCAGGAGCAAGAAGTGAAGCTGGTAATCAATACAGATGCGCATAATATTAGGAACCTTGACTTTATGCAACTCGGTACAGCATTTGCAAGACGTGGCTGGGTGCAAAGCTCATCTGTTATGAACACATGGGAGCCAAAGCAATTAGTTCAGTTTTTACAGCGGAATGATTAGGCTTTTGGGAAAGGGGACTTAAAGCAAAGTTCATGAATGAAAAAATATTAAAGACGCTAGAATTTGATAAAATTCTTCTGCAACTGGAGGAATTCACGGCTTCTGAGCTGGGAGTGGAAAGGATTAGAATGCTGAAACCGTCTACCTCTTTTGAGGAGGTTGTCTTGCTTCAAGAGGAGACAGACGAAGCAGCTCATGTACTTAGGTTAAAGGGACATGCTCCTTTAAATGGGATCTTTAATATCACCCCGCATATTAAACGTACGCAAATCGGCGGGGTGCTAAATCCTATTGAGCTTGTACAAATTGGCAGTACCATCCATGCAGGTCGTTCAATGAAGCGTTTTATAGAGGAATTGATTGAAGATAACGGATTGGACATTCCTATTTTATCAAGAAAAGCCGATCAAATTGCTGTCATGACACCATTGGAGCATGAGATAAAGAACGCCATTGATGAAAACGGCGAAGTGTTGGATGCTGCAAGCCCGGAATTAAGGAGCATTAGGCTTAAAAAAAGAAGGGATGAGAGCAGGATAAGGGAGAAGCTTGAAAGTCTTATCCGCGGAAGAAATGCACAGAAGATGCTTTCCGATGCTATTATCACCATCCGGAATGAGCGCTTCGTCATTCCGGTTAAACAGGAATATCGCTCTAACTATCCAGGGATCGTACACGACCAGTCATCTTCAGGACAGACTTTGTTCATTGAACCACAGGCAGTGGTTGATTTGAATAATGGTCTCCGTGAATTGCATGTGAAAGAAAATCGTGAAATTGAACGAGTTCTCATCGAATTATCTGGGAAAGTGGCTGAAGCAGCGGATGATCTGTTTGTCCTTGTAAAAGTTATGGAGTCGCTGGACTTTATTTTTGCCAAGGCTCGTTTTGGAAAAGCGATGAAGGCAACGAGACCTGGTATTAATAAGGAAGGGCGCATTCAATTGTTTAAAGCCAGGCATCCGTTGATTCCTCCAGAAGAGGTTGTGGCAAATGATATTACTCTTGGAATAGATTTTTCCACGATCGTCATTACCGGACCGAATACGGGAGGGAAGACGATTACTTTGAAAACGCTCGGGCTTCTTACTCTGATGGCACAAGCGGGACTGCTAATTCCTGCATCGGAGGAATCAGAGCTGGCTGTTTTCAAGGAAGTATTTGCAGATATCGGCGATGAACAATCTATTGAGCAGAGTTTGAGTACTTTCTCTTCACATATGGTCAACATAGTAGATATATTGAAGCTTGTAAATGATGAAAGCTTGGTTCTTTTTGATGAGCTTGGTGCTGGGACAGATCCACAGGAAGGTTCGGCGTTGGCCATCTCGATATTAGATGATGTATATAGCCGAGGAGCTCGCGTGATCGCTACAACACATTATCCCGAATTGAAAGCATATGCGTATAATCGTGAAGGAGTTACCAATGCGAGTGTTGAATTTGATGTTGAGACTCTAAAACCGACATATAGGCTTTTGATTGGTGTGCCTGGGCGAAGTAACGCATTTGAAATTTCCAAGCGACTTGGATTGTCTGATGACATCATCACACATGCAAAATCGTTCATAGATACGGAAAGCAACGAAGTAGAAAACATGATTGCGTCTTTGGAGAAGAGCCGAAAAGAGGCCGAGAGTGATTATGAAGAAGCGCATTTTTATTTGAAAAATGCCGAAAAGCTTCATCAGGATCTTCAGAAGCAGATGGTTGAGTTTTATGAGCGGGAAAAAGAAATGTATGCAAGTGCTGAGCAAAAAGCGGTCGAGATTGTGGAGAAAGCTAGGACCGAAGCTGAAGATGTCATCAGTTCATTGCGGAAAATGAGAATAGAAGGCAATGCACAAGTAAAAGAGCATGAATTGATAGAAGCTCGTAGAAGGCTCGATACCGCTGTTCCTGAATTGGATCAAGAAGTGGGACGGACTAAAAACTCCAAGCAAAAGCGCAAGCTGCAACCGGGTGATGAGGTAATGATTAACACATTCGGCCAGAAGGGTACTTTGCTGGAAAAAATGGGCGAGAAAGAATGGCAGGTACAGGCGGGTGTTTTAAAAATGAAAGTGGCTGAAAAGGATATGGAATTCATCAAATCTGAACCAAAACCTGAACCAAAACCTGAGCCAAAGCCTCTTGCTACCATCAAAGGAAGGGATTATCATGTCGGGCTCGAACTCGACATACGCGGTGAACGGTATGAAGATGCCCTGCGTGAAGTAGAAAAATATATTGATGATGCTCTTCTTGCTAACTATCCGCGTGTTTCTATCATTCACGGGAAAGGAACAGGTGCACTTAGGTCAGGAGTTACGGAATATTTGAAACATCATCGAGCAGTTAAACGTATAAGACTTGGAGAAGCAGGGGAAGGCGGGAGTGGCGTAACAGTTGTAGAATTTAAGTAGCGCCAGCTGAACCCCTGTTAAAAAGGGGAATGATTTGAATGGACTCTTTTTGGGAAAATTCATTTGTACAAACGGCGGGCTATTACAGCGTCACAGTCCTTTGCATGGTTCTCTTCCTGTTTATATTTGAAATAGTGACCAAATATAAGAACTGGGAAGAAATAAAAAAAGGAAATGTAGCGGTCGCAATGGCTACCGGTGGAAAGGTTTTTGGGATTGCTAATATTTTCAGGCATTCCATTTTGCATCATGATTCTTTATTCGTAATGATCGGTTGGGGGATGTACGGTTTTTTCCTTTTGTTGACCGGATACTTTATCTTTGAATTTTTGACGCCAAAGTTTAAAATTGATGAAGAGATAGAAAAAGATAACCGCGCTGTTGGCTTTGTGGCAATGGTCATTTCTGTCGGATTGTCATATGTCATCGGTGCTGGCATTTATTAAGGAGGAAACCGTGGAAAAACTGGCAAAAGTGCTGTTTGTCGTCTGCAGCATCTTTATTGTAATTGGAATCATTTATTTAATCCGAGTATAAAACCGTCTGTTCATTACAGGCGGTTTTTTCCTCGCTCTTTCCCCATTGTTTCATCCGCTTTCTTAGGCAGTTTTCCCTGTGCTGTTCCGATAATTTAGTCAATTGGTTGTACTATCACCTATCATTGTAATATAATATTTATAAGTTAAAATTTTCTTACTGTTTATTAGAAAAGGAGGAATGTAAATTTATGAAGCCTTGGTTGGAGCTTTATCCGGATGCTATCCCCAAAACTCTGGATTATGATCGAAAACCAGTCCAGCAATATTTGACAGATGCAGCCCAAAATTATCCTGACAAAACAGCTATTCATTTTATGGGCAAAGAACTAACATACCGAGAGCTCTACAATAGCTCTCTCAAGATGGCGACATATTTGCGAACACTGGATATCAAGAAAGGTGACAGAGTTGCCATTATGCTTCCAAATTCTCCGCAAGCAGTCATCAGTTATTATGGAATTCTTTATTCAGGAGCCGTTGTGGTGCAGACCAACCCCCTTTATACGGAAAGGGAACTCGAGTACCAGATGAAGGATTCGGGTGCAAAAGCAATCATTGGGCTAGATATCCTTTATCCACGAATCATGAAAGTGATTGGGAATACAGAGCTGCAACACGTGATTGTAACCGCTATCAAAGATTACTTGCCGTTTCCGAAAAATGTCATTTATCCTTTTATACAAAAACGCGATACCGGTCTCGTTGTCAAGGTAAAGCATGAAGGCAATCAGCACCTGTTTAAAGAGATAATGACTAGAACATCGCCTAAAGAAGTACCAATTGAATTTGATTTTGACAAGGATCTAGCACTCTTGCAATATACAGGTGGAACGACAGGAAATCCGAAGGGTGTCATGCTCACTCATAAAAACTTGATTGCCAATGCAACTGCGTGTGATGCCTGGCTCTACAAAGTGAAAAAGGGAGAGGAAAAAATCCTCGGTGTGCTTCCGCTGTTCCATGTTTATGGAATGACAACTGTACTGATTTTAGGGGTCATGCAGGGCTATGAAATGATTCTGCTTCCAAAATTTGATGTGGAAACGACTTTAAAAACCATTCAAAAACAAAGGCCTACTTTGTTTCCAGGAGCACCAACCATTTATATCGGGCTGATGAATCACCCAGATATTAAAAAGTATGACTTGTCTTCCATCGAATCATGCATTAGCGGATCAGCTCCTTTACCTGTGGAAATTCAGGAGAGGTTCGAAAAATTAACCGGTGGAAAGCTAGTTGAGGGATTTGGTTTGAGCGAAACTTCCCCAGTGACCCACGCTAATTTCCTTTGGGATCGTGAACGGGTGAAGGGTAGCATAGGTGTTCCGTGGCCTGATACCGATGCAATGATTATTTCAACGGAAAATGGGCAACCTTTAGCGCCGGGAGAAGTGGGAGAAATAGCGGTAAAAGGTCCGCAAGTCATGCAGGGATATTGGAATATGCCTGAAGAAACAGAGAAGACAATAAAAGACGGGTGGTTAATGACCGGCGATCTGGGTTACATGGACGAAAAGGGATATTTCTATGTTGTTGATCGAAAAAAGGATATGATTATTGCAGGAGGGTTCAATATCTATCCACGCGAGATAGAAGAAGTGTTGTATGAGCATCCTTCAGTCCAAGAAGTGGTGGTTGCCGGTGTACCGGACGCATATAGAGGGGAAACGGTCAAAGCCTATGTTATTTTAAAAGAAGAAGCAAGCGTTACCGAACAACAGCTAGATGAGTTTGCGCGAAAGCACTTAGCAGCATTTAAAGTACCTAGAATCTATGAATTTAGGGAAGAGCTTCCGAAAACAGCTATTGGAAAAATTTTACGGCGTACGTTAGTAGATGAAGAGAAGAAGAAAATGGATCAAGAAGAAAAGCTAGGATAATCAATGTAGTTTGCATCGGGGTTTTAGCGCCTATTAGTCAATTCCGCTTTGTTTATAATCGTTTCATCTTACGTAAAAGATCAGGCGTCTGTTTTCTTATTATAATAGCCAGATACTTTGAGACGTGTAATTTCTTGACAGAAAATTAGATAAGATTTATTATATTTTATGAATGAGCAATCATTCATTTCACCTTTATTCAGCAGAAGACTCTCACTTCTGTAAGTGGTGAGATGAATACTGCCGGTATTCCATTCAGCGAGGGTTCAGACCCAGGTTGAATCAAGTTAAAGCCTCGGGGCGGAGACATCAGATTTTCAGAGAAATGTATCGAGCTAAAGCGCGATAAAATTGGGCGCAAATACGCCAAGGCGCATTTGATTGTACAGAAGGTGAAATAAGTGAAAAGAAACAGACCAAAGTATAAACAAATCATTGAAGCGGCCGTTGTTGTTATTGCCGAAAATGGCTATCATCAGGCACAAATTTCCAAGATAGCTCGGCAGGCAGGAGTAGCAGATGGCACTATTTATCTTTATTTTAAAAATAAAGAAGATGTACTCATCTCCGTTTTTCAAGAAAAAATGGCCATGTTTGTTGAAACAATCAATGAAGGGATTGCAGGAAAAGAAACCGCTTCGGAGAAATTATTAGTAATGTTTGAAAGCCATTTCAAAATTTTATCTGCGGACAAAAAACTTGCGATTGTGACTCAACTGGAATTAAGACAATCCAACAAAGATCTGCGGTTTAAAATTAATGGAGTGCTGAGGGATTATTTAAGCGTATTGGAAAGCATCCTGGAATATGGAAAAGAACGAGGCGAGTTTGCGACTGACCTCGACATCCGGCTGGCGAGGCAAATGATCTTTGGAACGATAGATGAAACAGCGACAACCTGGGTGTTAAACGAACATAAATATGACTTGGTCGCGCTCGCTCCCAAAGTACACAAGCTCATTTTGAATGGGTGCATATCCGAGAACGCTGCTTCATAATAATAGCGTTTTGAAGGGAGCTGACATATATGGAGTTTTTGACAGTTTCAAAGGAAAACAATGCAGCTTTTATCAAAATTGAAAAGCCGCCTGCTAATGCACTTTCACAGGCTGTAATCCAAGAGCTTGGTCAGAAAATGGAAGAGCTTGAGAATGACAACAGCATTAGGGCAATTCTTTTATATGGTGAAGGCCGCTTCTTTTCCGCAGGAGCAGATATAAAGGAATTTACAGAAGTGCAAAGCGGTGCAGCATTTTCCGAATTGGCTGCAGAGGGGCAAAGGGTATTTGAAAAAATTGAAACGTTCTCGAAGCCGGTAGTTGCTGCCATTCATGGGGCAGCGCTTGGCGGTGGTCTTGAATTGGCAATGGCCTGCCACATCAGACTTGTTAGCGATGATTCGAAGCTTGGACTTCCTGAACTTCAACTAGGTTTAATTCCAGGATTTGCCGGAACACAACGTCTTCCGCGCTATGTAGGAGTGGCCAAAGCTGCGGAAATGCTTTTTACTAGCAAACCGCTCACTGGAAAGGAAGCAGTGCAATGGGGATTAGCCAACCAGAGCTATCCGGAAGAAGCGCTGTTAAAAGAAGCAAAAGAGCTTGTACAATCAATCGCGAGAAAGAGTCCGGCCTCTCTCAAGGCAGCTATCGAACTTCTCCAATTTGGAAAGGGGAGGAGCTATTACGAAGGAGTTAAGCTGGAGGCCGAAAAGTTTGGGGAAGTTTTCACAACGAAAGATGGGCAGGAAGGTATCCGGGCTTTTATTGAAAAAAGAGAGCCAAGATTTACGGGAGAGTAATCGTTATCATTTACCAGTTTCATATTATAGGAGGTACAGTCATGAATATTTACGTGCTTATGAAAAGAACTTTCGACACAGAAGAAAAAATAGCCATTTCGAATGGTCAAATTGAGGAGGATGGGGCAGAATTCATCATTAATCCTTATGATGAGTATGCGATTGAGGAGGCCATCCGCATTCGTGATGATCATGGGGGAGAGGTGACTGTTGTTAGCGTCGGTGAGGAAGATGCAGAGAAACAGATTAGGACAGCGTTGGCAATGGGGGCAGATAAAGCAGTATTGATTGATGTTGAAGACGATTTGGACAATTATGATGAGTTTTCAGCGGCTGCGATTATGGCTGAATACCTGAAGGATAAAGAGCCAGATTTAATTTTGGCAGGAAATGTTGCTATTGACGGAGGCTCTGGACAGGTAGGGCCGCGTGTTGCAGATATTTTGGATATTCCATATGTAACGACGATTACTAAACTGGAAATTGATGGTGAAGCGGTGGAAATCGTTCGGGATGTTGAAGGAGACTCTGAGATCATTGAAACATCTCTTCCATTGCTCGTGACAGCTCAGCAAGGATTAAATGATCCGCGATATCCATCTTTGCCTGGAATCATGAAAGCGAAGAAAAAGCCATTGGAAGAATTAGAATTGGATGATTTGGACCTAGATGAGGATGAGGTTGAACCGAAAACAAAAACAGTTGAAATATTCCTTCCACCAGAAAAAGAAGCAGGCAGGATTCTAGAAGGCGAATTGACGGACCAAGTAAAAGAACTTGCAGGTTTACTCACTAAAGTAATATAACATCCCTTTTATAGAGAAACAGGAGGTATGAAGCAATGGCTAAAAAAGTATTGGTACTCGGTGAACTCCGGGATGGCAGTTTAAGGAATGTTTCATTTGAAACAATAGCGGCAGGAAAGAAAGTGGCTGAGAATGGAGAAGTGGTCGCTGTTTTAATCGGTGATTCCGTGAAGAATAAAGCAAATGAAATGATTCATTACGGGGCAGATCGGGCGATTACAGTAGAAGATGAACAATTAAAGCATTATACTTCAGATGGTTTTTCACAAGCGTTTATGGCAGTTGTCAATGAAGAAGAACCGGATGTTATCGTCTTTGGGCATACATCTCTTGGAAAAGATCTTTCTCCGAAGATTGCCAGCAAATTGAACACGGGACTTATTTCAGATGTGACAGCCATTGAAGAAGGCGATGATGGAATATTATTTACCCGGCCCATCTATTCTGGAAAGGCATTTGAGAAGAAAGTCATTACGGATGGTATCACATTTTTTACAATCAGACCAAATAACATCGAACCACTAGCAAAGGATGAATCCAGAAGTGGTGCAGTTACGTCAGTTAGCGCAGAAATAAAAGATTTGCGAACGATTATTAAAGAGGTTATTACAAAAGCAAGTGAAGGTGTGGACTTGTCCGAAGCGAAAGTCATTGTTGCAGGTGGACGCGGTGTAAAAAGTGCAGAAGGCTTTGAGCCGTTGAAGGAGCTTGCTGATGTTCTGGGCGGTGCAGTTGGAGCTTCACGTGGCGCTTGTGATGCTGATTATTGTGACTACTCATTGCAAATCGGCCAAACTGGAAAAGTTGTTACGCCGGATCTTTATATTGCTTGTGGAATATCTGGAGCCATTCAACATATGGCAGGCATGTCCAACTCAAAAGTGATTGTCGCCATAAACAAGGATCCAGAAGCAAATATCTTTAATGTGGCGGACTACGGCATCGTCGGCGACTTGTTTGAAGTGGTTCCGCTGTTAACTGAAGAATTTAAGAAAATAAAAGTCACCTCATAAAAAGTTTTGCTGAGGGAATATTAAATCACAGGCAGATTGTTAGCGTGTATGGAATCCTGATGATATACTTGCCTTAGTTTCGTATAGTATATTAGGAGGTAAAGATATGGCTATTGTTAATGCAACCGACGAAAATTTCAAAGCTGAAACCGGCGAAGGAGTCGTTCTTGTAGACTTTTGGGCACCTTGGTGCGGTCCTTGTAAAATGATTGCTCCGGTTCTTGAAGAGTTGGACGGTGATCTTGGCGATAAAGTGAAAATCGCAAAAGTGAACGTAGATGAGAACCAAGATACAGCAAGCCAATTCGGTGTCATGAGTATTCCGACATTAATCGTATTGAAAGACGGAGAAGTCGTTGATAAAACTGTAGGTTTCCAGCCGAAAGAAGCGTTGGCAGATTTGTTGAATAAACACCTGTAAGCCACCGAAAAATCCGAGCGAATCCGCTCGGATTTTTTTTGAAAAAAATGTTTATTTGTGCATTTCAAACTGGGAGGTCACTTCCTTGAATCATTTAATAAGACATAAATTGGAGATTTTACCTGACCAACCTGGCTGTTACTTAATGAAGGATAGACAGGGAACCATCATCTATGTAGGGAAAGCAAAAAAGTTAAAAAATCGAGTGCGTTCCTATTTTACAGGGTCTCATGATACCAAGACACAGCGGCTCGTCTCTGAGATCCAAGACTTTGAATATTTCGTCACTTCATCTAATGTGGAAGCACTTATTTTAGAAATGAATTTGATTAAAAAACATTCCCCAAAGTATAACGTATTGCTCAAAGACGATAAGAGCTACCCTTATATTAAATTGACGAATGAGCGCCATCCAAGACTGATTATCACCCGAAAGGTGAAGAAAGACAAAGCAAAATATTTTGGCCCATATCCAAACGCACAGGCGGCCCATGAAACGAAAAAGCTGCTTGATCGGTTGTACCCCCTCAGAAAGTGTCAGTCGCTGCCTGATAGAGTCTGTTTGTATTATCACCTTGGACAATGCTATGCGCCGTGTGTCAATGAAGTCAGTCAGGAAGCGTACAAGCAGATTACAGATGAAATCACGAAGTTTTTAAACGGGGGATATAAGACGATCAAAAAAGAACTCCAGAATAAAATGATTGAAGCTGCTGACCAACTTGAATTTGAGCGGGCGAAAGAATATCGAGACCAAATCAGTAATATTGAAACAACAATGGAAAAGCAAACGATCATTTCAGCGGACTTCATCAATCGGGATGTGTTTGGATATGCCATCGATAAAGGATGGATGTGTGTCCAGGTATTCTTTATCCGTCAGGGAAAATTGATTGAACGGGATGTGTCTTTGTTCCCAGTCTACGGAGATCAGGAAGAAGAATTCCTTACATTTTTAGGCCAATTTTACCTCCAACCACAGCATTTCAAGCCAAAAGAGATCCTGTTGCCCGAATCGGTAGATGAATCCGTGGCAGAGCAGCTAGTTCAGACAAAAATTCTGATACCGAAAAGGGGGCAAAAGAAGGACCTGGTTCAGTTGGCTGAAAAAAATGCGAAAGTTTCCCTCCATGATAAATTTGCCTTGATTGAAAGGGACGAAGAGAGAACAATCCGTGCGGTTGAGAAGCTTGGAGAAGCGATGAGTATTTATACGCCGTATCGGATTGAAGCTTTTGACAACTCCAATATTCAAGGGGCTGATCCGGTATCAGCTATGGTTGTTTTTATAAATGGAAAGCCGGATAGGAAGGAATATCGCAAATATAAGATCAAGACGGTGGAAGGACCTGATGACTATGAGTCCATGAGGGAAGTTGTCAGAAGAAGGTATTCCAGAGTATTAAAAGATGGTCTTCCGCTCCCCGATCTGATTCTGATTGACGGAGGAAAAGGACAAGTTGAGGCAGCAAAGGATATATTGGAACAGGAGCTTGGATTGGAAATTCCAGTGGCGGGATTGGCAAAGGACGACAAACATAAAACCTCTCAGCTTTTATTTGGAGATCCACTGGCTGTTGTTCCGTTGGCAAGGAACAGCCAGGAATTCTATTTGATGCAAAGAGTCCAGGATGAAGTGCATCGATTTGCCATCACATTTCATCGCCAACAGAGAGGGAAATCCGCATTCCAGTCAGTCTTGGACGAGGTGTCCGGCATTGGCCCGGCAAGGAAGCAGAAGCTTCTAAAGCATTTTGGCTCATTAAAGAAAATGAAAGAAGCAGATATTGAGGAAATAACCAAGCTAGGCATTCCAATGCCTGTCGCAGTCAATTTGATTGAAAAATTGAAAGAATAGTTGAATCTGAAGACACTGCGTGCTATAATGAGTCGGAATACAATAAATTGATAGAGGTGCAAACCTTAAAGAGTAGTAACCTGGAGAAGTGTGGGCTTCGAGGAAGGGTTTATGAAAGGGAAGGATTGCCGAAGTGAAAATAAGTCCCATGGTTATTTTTGCTGGTTCTGTTATTGAATAAATGCAGAATTGTCAGTATGAGCTGATTCATACTGGAGGGCTATCTCATGTTGTGGCTTTTTCACTTTTATGTAATTGTGACTCACAAGCAATGAGAGGAGACTCTTATTGCTTTTTTTAATGCCAAGGAAAGTATAAAGATAATCTTAACTTTCCTTTCAAAGTTTACGAGCAATAGCTAGCTCCAGCGTCTATCGATTAGCAGGCTTCGTGTTCTCTCTTACGATAGGATCGGCTCCGGCCGACAGGCGTTTGCACTTATTTTAATTATTAAAGAAAGAAGGTAGATTATGGGTACCGTAGTGATCAAATTCGGAGGCTCATCGCTTAGCACAACCGATAAAATCAAAAATGCTGCAAGAAGGATTATTGCAGAAAAGGAGAATGGGAAGAAAGTTGTGGCAGTTGTTTCGGCAATGGGCAAAACGACTGACCAGCTATTGACTCTGGCTGGTGAAATCACAGCACGTCCTGCAAAGCGCGAAATGGACATGCTGCTTACCACTGGAGAGCAAGTATCCATTTCATTATTGTCGATGGCATTGACAGAAATGGGAGCTGAAGCTGTTTCTTTGACTGGCTGGCAGGCAGGAATCATCACGGAAAAAGTGCATAATAATGCAAGAATCGTTGATGTTAAAGCGGATCATATAGAGAAAATCTTACAAGAGGGAAAAATAATCGTAGCGGCCGGCTTCCAAGGTGTAACCGAAGACGGAGAAATCACTACTCTCGGTAGAGGTGGGTCAGACACGACCGCGGTAGCCCTTGCAGCTGCGCTCAAAGCAGAACGCTGCTCCATCTGCACAGATGTAACCGGGGTCTTCACATCCGATCCACGCTACGTTCCGAAGGCGCGCAAGCTAGCATCCATTTCCTATGATGAAATGCTTGAGCTTGCAAATCTTGGCGCGGGTGTACTTCACCCACGTGCTGTTGAGTTTGCAAAAAATCACTCCGTCTCACTAGAAGTAAGATCAAGTAGTGAAAATGAAGAAGGTACAGTAATTGAGGAGGAAGCTTCCATGGAAAAGAATTTGATTGTACGCGGTGTAGCATTTGAAGATGACATTACAAGAATGACAGTATTTGGGTTGAAAAATGAAATAACCGGACTTTCGTCTGTTTTTTCCACCCTGGCTGCCAATCAGATTGATGTAGATATTATTATACAAAGTCAAACAGATAATGGGACGAATCTATCATTTTCTATCAAAGATAAAGACCGCCAGGAAGCGATAGAAGTACTGGAAAAAGAAAAAGAATCAATCGGATTTGACCATATTGAATGTGAGACTGGTCTTTCCAAAGTATCCATCGTTGGATCAGGAATGGTTTCCAATCCTGGGGTAGCGGCGAAAATGTTTGCCGTGTTGGCGGAAAATGGAATCGAATCAAAAATGGTCAGCACTTCTGAAATCAAAGTATCCGTACTTGTGGATGCTGAGCAAATGAAACCGGCTGCCCAGCATTTGCATGATGCTTTTGAATTAGGTGCACTTGAAGAGACGGCCGCACAATAAGAGAACAGCCTGCCTCTAATTGGAGGCAGGCTCTGCTTATGCAGCGATACATACTCATCATTTGAAATTAATCAGGCAGGCCAGCTTTGTGATCCCAGCGAACGACAAAAGTCACTTTACCTTGTTTTTTATTGACTTCTTCAAAAGCCTCGGCTGTCGCCTGTTTTATAGATTGCACCTGTTCAGCAAGAAATCCTGCTTCAAGGCGGAAGCTGGGGTCTGACCCCATGACAAAACGTCTTTCGACAATGTCGCCACTTAATTCCAGACGGAATTCGTTTTTCTTTTCATGGACTATATGTAAGTGTCCCCAGCCAGCTTCCTTAAAGAATTCAATGGACTCGTCCACTGATAGGAGCGGAAACTTCCGGGCAATATGTTTTCCCGCCCAATAGGAAATTTCATGAGTATCGCCGCCGAGCAGCTCGGGAATGAGTATGTCTCTTAACAATTCATACGCAAAAACGGATACTACTGACTGTTCTTTGTTTTCTAAGGGAGGGGCTTCATGTTTGGATAATGATTTCACTATAATTCCTCACTTTCAAATATGAGTATATTATAAACGAAAGCAAAGTGTAAGTGGGCAGGAAACTTATTACGAATTGGATTATTTATTCAATTTAGAATAAATTAAGAAACCCCTTATCTTGACGAGGCAGGGCGAGGGGAGTAGAATAAAATATGGTCACAACTTTGTTACAAACATTTATGTTGTTCGACATGCCTAATCGGACAAAAACTGTCAAAGGAGCAGACGCTTAATTACTAAGGGGGGTAAATCGTGGCAGGAAAAAATGAGTTTTATTGGCGCAGGTTGCACTCTTTACTTGGAGTAATTCCAGTAGGGGTCTTTTTAGTGCAACACTTGATCATCAACCATTTCGCTACACTTGGCGAAGAGGCGTTCAACAATGCGGCAGGATTTATAGGTGACTTTCCTTATATCATCATCCTGGAGTTTGTTGTTATCTACATACCATTATTGTTTCACGCCATTTTAGGGATTTATATCGCATTTACAGCGAAGAATAATCCGGTCAGATTGAGCTTTTTTCGTAACTGGATGTTCGCCTTGCAACGAATAACAGGAATTATCTTATTGTTCTTTATTGCGTGGCATGTATGGGAAACACGAATCCAAAAAGCACTTGGAGCAGATGTGGACTTCCAAATGATGTCGGATATTCTGTCTAACCCGGTCATGTTGATCATCTATATTCTTGGAGTCTTGTCCGCTACATTCCACTTATCAAATGGACTATGGGGATTCCTGGTAAAATGGGGCATTACACAATCACCGAGATCCCAATACATCTCTTCTTGGGTTATGGGAATTATTTTTGTGATTATTTCTACTGTAGGAATTCGTGCGGCTTTTGCTTTTGCCTATCCACAATGGTTTGTATGATGGACCCAAAATGACTTTGTTGCGGGAAGACACAATTAGATGTATGAAAAGGAGTGTAACCTTTCGATGAGCAAGGGCAAAATCATTGTCGTCGGCGGTGGATTAGCCGGTCTGATGGCAACTATTAAAATTGCAGAAGAAGGAAATTCGGTGGATCTATTCTCCCTTGTACCCGTAAAGAGATCCCACTCTGTCTGTGCGCAGGGCGGTATCAATGGTGCGGTTAACACAAAGGGTGAAGGCGACTCGCCTATGATCCATTTTGACGATACAGTTTACGGTGGAGACTTTTTGGCCAACCAGCCGCCAGTCAAGGCGATGTGTGAGGCAGCTCCTTCAATAATCAATCTTTTGGACAGAATGGGCGTTATGTTCAACAGAACACCGGAAGGCTTGCTTGACTTCCGACGTTTTGGTGGTACTCAGCACCACCGTACAGCTTTCGCGGGTGCTACAACAGGCCAGCAGCTGTTATATGCTCTTGATGAGCAGGTTCGCCGCCATGAAGTGGCTGGACTTGTTAACAAGTATGAAGGCTGGGATTTCTTGGGTATTGTCCAAGACGATAATGGCGAATGTCAAGGAATCGTAGCCCAAAACCTAAATACAATGGAAATCCAATCATTCCCTGCAGATGCAGTTATTATGGCGACTGGCGGACCTGGAATTATCTATGGTAAGTCAACTAACTCTGTCATTAACACAGGATCAGCAGCTTCCATTGTCTACCAGCAAGGGGCAACATATGCGAATGGGGAATTCATCCAAATTCACCCGACTGCCATCCCTGGTGATGATAAGCTTCGTTTGATGAGTGAGTCAGCACGTGGTGAAGGTGGACGAGTTTGGACATATAAAGATGGAAAACCTTGGTATTTCCTTGAAGAAAAGTATCCGGCATATGGAAACCTCGTACCGCGCGACATTGCTACACGGGAAATTTTCCATGTTTGCGTAGATATGAAACTTGGTATAAATGGGGAAAACATGGTTTACCTTGACCTTTCCCATAAAGATCCAAAAGAATTGGATATTAAACTTGGTGGAATTATCGAGATCTATGAGAAGTTTACTGGTGATGATCCTCGAAAAGTTCCAATGAAAATCTTCCCGGCAGTCCACTACTCAATGGGCGGTTTATGGGTTGACTATGAACAACATACAAACATCAAAGGTTTATTTGCAGCAGGTGAATGTGATTATTCACAGCACGGTGCGAACCGCTTAGGTGCAAACTCATTGCTTTCAGCCATTTATGGAGGAATGGTTGCGGGTCCTGAAGCTGTTAAATATGTAAATGGACTAGAGAAGAGTGTCGAAGATATTCCTTCCTCAATATTTGATGCAGCAGTTAAAAAAGAAGAAGAAAAATGGTCAGACATCACATCTCTTGATGGAACAGAAAATGCTTATGTACTCCATAAAGAGCTCGGTGAATGGATGACAAACAACGTAACGGTTGTTCGTGAAAATAAAAACTTGAAAGCAACCGACGATAAAATTCTTGAGTTGATGGAACGCTGGAAAAACGTTAATATTAACGATACAGCTAGCTGGAGTAATCAGGGGGCTATGTTCACAAGACAATTGTGGAACATGATGCAGCTTGCACGTGTTATCACAATCGGTGCTTTGAACCGTAATGAAAGCCGCGGCGCTCACTATAAGCCTGAATTCCCTGACCGTAATGACTCAGAATGGCTGAAAACAACGATGGCTGATTTCAACCCTGCTAAAAACCAACCGGAATTCAGCTACGCAGATGTAGATGTATCCCTTATTAAGCCTCGTAAAAGGGACTATACTAAGAAGAAAGAGGAGAAATAAGGATGAGCGAAAACAAAACTGTCACTTTTATTATCACTCGACAAGATCATCCTGATTCCCAGCCATACGAAGAAGAATTCAAACTGAATTACCGCCCGAACATGAACGTCATTTCGGCGTTGATGGAAATTCGCCGTAATCCGGTAAATGCCAAAGGGGAAAAGACTACACCGGTCGCATGGGATATGAACTGTCTTGAAGAGGTTTGTGGAGCATGTTCTATGAAAATCAATGGCAAGCCGCGTCAATCTTGTACGGCTTTGATTGATAAGCTTGAGCAACCAATTCGCTTACAGCCAATGGATACTTTCCCGGTTGTCCGTGACTTGGTTATCGATAGAAGCAGAATGTTTGATTCATTAAAACGAATCAAAGCTTGGATTCCAATCGATGGAACGTACGATCTTGGACCGGGTCCGCGCATGCCAGAAAGAAGACGCCAATGGGCGTATGAGCTTTCAAAATGTATGACCTGCGGCGTATGTTTAGAAGCTTGCCCGAACGTTAACAGCAAATCCGATTTTATTGGACCTGCATTCCTATCATTGCCACGTCTGTATAACACGCATCCAACTGGAGCAATGAACAAGGACGAGCGTCTTGAAGCACTTATGGGGGATGGAGGAATCACAGGTTGTGGTAACTCCCAAAACTGTGTTCAAGTTTGTCCGAAAGGAATTCCGTTGACAACGTCGATTGCTGCGATGAACCGTGCTACAAGCATACAAATGTTTAAGAAATTCTTCGGAAGCGACCACATGGTGGATTAATTCTAAATATTATCTTGCTTGTTTATACAAAAACAGCAGCTGTCCACATTGAGGCAGCTGCTGTTTTTTTAACTTCCCCACCTCTATAAACTGGTGAACTGAATGCAAATTGGGTATTCTGTTAAGTGAGGCTTCAACCCCTCGGCTGCCGCAGATTTTTATTGGTGATGTGCCGAGCGAAGCTCAATACAATCTGGAGCAAACTACGTAAAGCGAATTGGATTAAAAGGAGGAAATAGGGATATGTCCCGAATATCATACATAGAAGACCTGGAACAATGGAAAAGTGACTTTTCATTTTACCAGGAAGTAAAAGTCCGTTTTTCAGAAACCGATTTGTTCGGACATCTGAATAACACAGTACCGATGGTCTATTTTGAACAGGCGCGTATCAATTTCTTTAAAAAGGCGGGATTGATGCAGAAATGGGTGGAGTCCTCTCAGGAAACGATGCCAGTTGTGGCGGATTTGCAGTGTGATTTTTTGTCACAGGTCTATTTTGACGAACAGTTAAAGGTTTTTGTAAAAGTCAATAAACTAGGAACCTCCTCAGTAGACCTTCACTACATGGTGGTGCGGGAGGACGGCTCTCTTTGTTTTACTGGCAGGGGAACAATCGTCCAAGTCTCCAAAGCAACCGGGAGAAGCGTTCCTTGGTCGGAAGAATTCAAAGAGCGACTGATGTCGGGAGTTTAACTTTATTCAGTATAGGTATGCCCATTCACCCCCTTTCTGAATAAAGTTAAAGCCATCGGCGGCTGCCATAGATTTTCAAAGGCAATGTATTGAGTGAAGCCCAATACAAATTTAGGCGTAAATAAATTTTTTAAAAAAGGAAGTTGGAATGTGAAAAGACTTGTACTGTTTCCTTTGCCGATCGCCATTATCGTGTATTTCATGGCGAGTTGGTGGTTGAATAAATATTATACCGACATTGAATTGAATATGCGGACATATCTTGCGATTGGTGCTGCCATTCTCTCAGGGGTTATTTCTTATTTTCTGTTTACAAATGATACAGTTAAGTTCGATTCCACTGATGAAAAAAGAAAAAAATAAATTTGCATGTATGTTGTGGGAAAAAAGCAAAATAGTCATCAGCTAAGTGGCAAAAGCTCTTAGCTGATTTATTTATGGTATAGGAAATGAGTTTTTTAGTGTAGGCCTCTAGCCATGCAATGATATAGTGATATTTCGATGCAAGAAGCAACCTTTTTCAGAAGGTGATCTCATGTTCTCTAATTATAAATTAACCATTAAAAATTCTGATAGAATAGCACTTGTATTGACCGCACTTTTAACAGCAGTAATGAGCGAGATTAAAGTAGTCCCCTTTGGCGGAGAGAGTTTTCGTTTTGGATTGGGAAGTATTACTTTTTTTCTCCTTATACTGATTTGGCCTCCAGCATCTCTTATTCGAACGGGCTTTGTTACGGGGATCGTCGTCATATGTTTTCGCGTAATAGAGGATATTTTTCTATATAACGTTCTTGATTGGTCAAGCGTCATAAGTCATTTACCTGCTTTTTTATATTATTTTGTATTTGCACTGGGCTTGCATATTATTAAAGTTGAAACTTTCAAGACATTCCCGCTTATTCTAGGTGCTTGGGCCGCTTTGTTTGAATTTATTGGTAATGCTGTTGAAGATTTTCCCCGTCACTGGCTAATGGGCGATGTAAGATTAGACCTACAGACATTGGCCTTATTGGGAGGGGTGGCTATTATCCGCAGCTACTTTGTAGTGGGCTTGTATAGTTCCATTACGGTTTCGGAACAAAAGAAACGTATGCAGGAAATACTGGAAGTGGGCTCGGAATTATATGCTGAATCTCTCTATTTGGAGAAATCCATGAATCATATAGAGCAAATTACGGCTTCCAGCCATGATCTATATAGGCATTTAAAGAAGGAAGGGCACCATCAATTAAGTATGAAGGCTCTGAATATTGCGCAAAAAATTCATGAAGTAAAAAAAGATTCACAGCGAATTTTATCCGGGATTACGAAAATAACGGAGCAAAAAAGAGGTAATATTACTTTTCTATCGGATGTGCTTAACCTTGTTGTCTCGGCAAATCAAAAATATAGTGAGTTGCTAAAGAAACATATTGACTTTCATGTAAATAGTTCGGTTGATTTTGAAACAAATCAGCCAATGCCGCTTCTTGCCTTATTGAATAATCTGACGGCCAATTCTGTCGAGGCTATCGCAAATAAAGGTGAAATCAACATTAGAATATTCGAAGAATCCGCTTATACTTGTTTCGTTATAAAAGATTCTGGCAAGGGGATTCCAAAAGAAGATGCATCCATTATCTTTGAAGCAGGATATACGACAAAATATACCGAACAAGGTGTTGCTGCGACTGGGATTGGTTTATCTCATGTAAAAGAGATTATTCATACGCTTGGAGGACAAATTGAATTAAAATTCCCAGAGAAGGGAGCAATTTTTCAAATCACTATTCCAACTAAAAATATCCGAAAGCGAGCTGAATAGAACTGCGTTATTTTATTGTAGATGATGATAAAGCAAGTAGGGCAATGTTGAAGAATATTATAGCAGAAGGTGATCTTGGCGTTGTAATAGGCGAGGCGGAAAGTGGTGCCGATTGTCTTTCGTCGATTCTTGCGGTGTATCCTGACGTTGTCTTAATTGACCTATTAATGCCTGAGCTGGATGGAATTGAAGTGATAGAACAGTTGAGAATGAAGGGATTCCATGGGAAATTTATTATGATCTCTCAAATCGTAAACAAGGAAATGGTTGGGGAAGCTTATGAAAAAGGGGTAGAATTTTTTATTCATAAACCTATTAACCGAATAGAAGTACGGAGTATTTTGAAAAAAATAACAGATCAGTTTCAATTAAAAAATTCCTTGCTTCTCATTAAGGAATCTTTGGATCATAGCGAGCGCGCAAAAACGAGACAACAAAGCGTAAAAGAGATTGTTTCGTCCATATTAAATGATTTGGGAATCATCGGCGAGTCAGGCAGTGATGATATTATATCAATGATGGAAATCCTGATATATGAAAGTGAAGAAATTATCCAATTGCCGTCATTAAAAAATTTATATGAATCCGTGGCTGCTAGGGCAGGTCATCATCATATGGGCAGCAAAGCAATTGAACAACGGGTTCGCAGAATTATGTTAACGGCAGTCAAGAACTTGGCCACTATGGGTTCGATTGATTATACAAACCCGGTATTTGAATACTATGCTCCACGTTATTTCGACTTTCAAGTAGTTAGAGATCAAATGATATCTATTGAGGAAGAGCAAAATGAACCAAAAAAGATCAAAATCAATATCAAGAAATTTCTTCAAGCACTGTATTACGACACAATAGAAAAATATAACGATGGAATAATGTAGGATTTTCTAGGATTCGTTAGGTCACCCGTAAAATAGTTACAAAGCTATATTAATGAAAGCGATTGCTATAAGAAAGGGTGACTTTATATAGATGAAGAAATTTAAAATAACTTTGGGATTTCAAATTCTAATCGGATTAATTCTGGGGATTATTGTCGGAGCTATATTTTATGGAAACCCGACAGTGGAAACATACTTGCAGCCAATTGGTACTATGTTTATAAACATGATCAAAATGATTGTAGTACCGATTATTATTTCTACATTGATTCTAGGCGTTGCCGGAACAGGAGATCTAAAGAAATTAGGAAAACTTGGCGGGAAAACACTGATTTACTTCGAAGTTGTGACAACGATTGCCATTATCGTTGGCCTATTGTCTGCCAATATTTTCAAACCGGGCGAAGGTTTGGACATGTCGGCACTTTCCAAAGGGGATATTGACCAATATATTGAGACAACGGAAGAACTGCAAAGTGAAAGCCATGGTATTTTGGATATTATTGCGAACATTGTTCCAAGTAATGTGATCCAATCGATGTCTGAAGGGGATATGCTTCCTATTATCTTCTTTTCTGTCCTATTCGGTTTAGGGATTGCAGCGATTGGCGAAAAAGGAAAACCTGTGCTTGTCTTTTTCGAAGGCGTAGCAGATGCTATGTTTTGGGTGACAAATCTTATTATGAAGTTTGCTCCATTCGGTGTATTTGCTTTAATTGGTGTATCGGTTTCAAAATTCGGTTTAGAATCATTGATTCCGCTTGGAAAACTAATGATTCTCGTCTATGCAACGATGCTCTTTTTTATTGTTGTTGTGCTTGGAGGGATTGCGAAATTAGTTGGAATCAGTATTTTCCAAATCATAAAATTATTGAAAGATGAGCTGATTTTAGCCTATTCAACTTCTAGCTCTGAGACAGTATTACCAAAAGTAATGCAGAAAATGGAAAAGTTCGGATGTCCAAAAGATATTGCTTCTTTTGTAATACCAACCGGTTATTCTTTTAACTTAGACGGCTCCACATTGTATCAAGCTCTTGCTGCGCTTTTTATTGCTCAAATTTATGGAATCGATTTAAGTATTTCGGAACAAATTACGCTTGTATTGGTATTGATGGTAACATCCAAAGGAATTGCTGGGGTTCCGGGGGTTTCATTTGTAGTATTACTTGCAACCTTAGGAACGGTTGGAATTCCGCTTGAAGGGCTCGCATTCATTGCCGGGATTGATAGACTTCTCGATATGGCGCGTACGGTTGTAAACGTTGTAGGCAATGCATTGGCTACAGTCGTGATGTCTAAGTGGGAAGGGCGATTCGTCCATAAGGGAGTAGTAGAAACAAACTACTCGTCTGTTGAGGAACTTAGCGAAATCAAAACAAGCTAAAAAAAGCCTAACAAAGTGGAATAATAGACCTCAACGATGATGGTGACATTCAGATAGCCTATACCAAAGCTTCGACCTTTGTATACAACTGGGTAAGGCTTTGGTTTTTTATGCAGGTAATGATTTCCAGATAGAGTATTAGAAACTGATTTCTTGTTTTGGTTTTAATAGTAGGCGAAAAAGCTTGCGGAGTGATATGCACTAAATATAAGAGGGCTAGTGAGCCTCTTTTTATTTGTGCAACTTTTCAAGAAAACTCTCTACTTTTATTTGCACTATACAGAATCGATATTGAGAATGAAAGTGGAATAATACTATTCAGTCAGTTTAACTTGGAAGCAGATTTAAGGAATTTTTTCCTCACTTTTCTATGTCATGTAGGTAGAGGAGCACTGATCAGAGGAATTAGAAGAATTATACAGCCCGGAAGTTACTACGAATTTAATAGAAAACTAGTTTTACCTCTCCCTCTTTTTGAGCCGTTTCTAAACAACCTTGAATAAATTTCAAGATTTCCTTTCGCTGCCACTTAAGAAACTCCGGACTCCAATTGAGAAAGTCATGGTCATTTAATTGCTGGTATTCCTTTAAAGCCTTTTCAACTTGTGGAATTGACAATGTGACACTGTTTCCCGATCCACTTACCCCTGCATTGTAAATATTTGCATCAAATAACTTGTAAAATATAGAAGCATTTAAATCCCCTGCCGTAAAACGAACATAGCCAACTTGCTTTCCTGATTGATCAAATGAACTAATGTCATGTCCCATTAATAGATCCTCCTTTATATGTAGCATTTTTTAAAATATTTAATCTAAAAAATAATGTGAGAAAATTCAATTTCTTAAACTAATGTGGCTGGTGATAGGTAATCGGAAGTTCTTGCGTTATGGATCGGTGCACAATGGAGAATGAAAAAATAGAAGCTGTTTTGGAGAAAATATGATGCCATCTGTTTCAATTAAAAAGTTCAAAGAGGAACAAAGAAGAACAAAGAGGAATATAGCTTAATAGAAGAATACATGACACGAAAGTAATAGTCAAATGAAAATTTCGACAAAATTCGCGGGGCCTATTCTATTCATGGAGAGACAAATTGATTAGTAGGGAGAGCTTTAAAAGATGTGGGAATAAAGCAGGATGATTTTTCTCAACAATCATCACTTTGTTGTTCATCGAATGTGACGACTTCATCTACTTTTTGTCTAGGCTTGCCATATAGTTCCTTCGTTTTATATGAATGGATGGTTTTGTACATAGTTTGAACTTGTTTAAATATATCCTCCTCTGTCTCACTTTCATTCTGTGACCAGTAAAGTATTTCTAAAGCTACTGGATCGTTTGTTGCAAGGGAGCGGGGGTTATAATCAATGGACTTGGCTTGGATAAAACCTTCTCGACTATAGAAACGTAATCTTTTTTCCGTATCAGAATCATCGTAATCAATTGGTTCTACCTCCAGCAATATTGGCTTATTTTTCTTTTTCATTTTTTTGATTAATGAATGTCCTATGCCTTGACCTCTCGCCTTCGACGAAACCCATATATAATCAACTAAACTTTCGCAGAGTGAAATCGACAAATAAGCCTTTATATAGCTGGGAAGACCGGATATCCACTGCTCAAGTTGACTTTGGATCAACTTTTTGATTCTTTTATTCGTCTGTTTTAGTGCGTCTTGAAGGAGCTCGATTAACTGCTGCAAAGCGACAGCCCAATCAAGTTCATTGACTTCGTCACATAATTCGTAGAATAGTCCGCCCAATGTTCGCTGGTCAGTGTGACAGCGATTTTGCCACGCGAGTACGATAAAACGAGCAAAAACAATGGTTGTATGGCTGATCAGCGCATCATATGACCGGCTTTGAAACTCTTTTTCAAGTTTCAAGAGGGATTTGGCCGTCTTAAAGAAGACCTCGATGTCCCACCAGCGCATGCCATAGATCCGAATAATCTCTTGTTCGGTCAGGCTGCAGTCGGTACTGAGGATGGCAAGCCATTCACTTCTCTTGTTTCGGTTTCGAATGAAAACTACCTTAACAGGTGTCCCATTAGCCATCTTTGTATGGATGGAACGAAGAACTCCTTTCTGTGACTGTACGGGTTGAGCAAAGCGGTAGAGTTGCTTTAAAGAGACAGGATTCCCATTTACCAGATAGCGCTGCTTTGTTTCCTTGACCATGCCAATCACATCCAAACCTTGCTCAACAATAGCTTTGACAAGTGGTGGCAATGTAAACCACGAATCCATGAGAACATAGCTCGCATCTATTCCACTGGCTAATGCACGTTTAATCATATCTGGTACCTGGTCAGGCGCTGATTGTAAGGCATTCTCTCGGCGCTTGTAACCACAGGTGCGTTTGTCAATTTGCGAAGAGATTCCATTGATTTGAGCCTTCTTTGAACTGAGCAGAGAAAAATCGATTGGCATAAAAGTGCGGCCATCAGACCAACCCAAAGTCAGCATACGAAAACCTTTATAGAAACGCATTTTAAGAGAAGCGTGGTCAAAGCAGCGTGCCAATAATTCAACCTTTTTACTGCGATTACGATCATAAGCAGAATCATCTACAATCAACACTTTTGGACGGCTTTTATTCGTAAGGCGGGTTACCTTTTGAATCGTACTAGCACTAAACAGCAGCAGAAAACGACGCCAATTAAACGTTGGCTGATTTAAGAAGCGATAAACCGCATCCTTGGCTGGATATTTGTCAGCTTTCTTTGAGTCGAGAAGAGAGAACCAGTTTCTATGCTGGAAAATTAAACAGAACACGAGTTGGAATAAGTAAGAGCAGCTAAAACCAAAGGGTTTTTTTATACCTGCTTGACGCAAATGTTTATTGACTTCAAGCTCTGAAAAAACGGAATCAAGTTCATTTGGCAGTTGATTATATTGACTATTTTGATCTATCATAGTTAGAGACACCTCTTCTGTGGTAGTGATTTCTAGGCAATCTCACTATACCAAAGATCGAGGTGTTTTTTCATTTTTTTCCACGGTTGTCAACCAATATAATTGATAGCCTCAAGATTCAGTCTAGCCAACGATTAGTACTTATTTTGTTGGTGCGAAAGTTGAGTAATCAATAAAAACAAATTTATCAAATTCTGCATACATCATCACATGGTGAGGACCTTCATCTTTATGATAAATATCTCCCATTTCAATTAATAATTTATCCATATGCTCTTTTGATTTCATTTCCTCAGCAGGGAAGTATTCACTTAATTTCTCGTACCAGTTCATTAAACCGCTCCCTTTCATCAAATTTCTTATCTTACGATCTTTAATTGATGATAGGATTCCACAAATGGTGCATTTTCAATCATAAAATATACGTAAATTAATGGGGCTGGTCTATTTCCTTTGCCGCAGTCAAGATAATTTTATGGAGTGTTTTTTCTTCTTTGTCTAATTCACGATATAAAATAATTTGCTAATGATATTCCTTGACGAGAATATTCCTCAAAAGGTAACTTTAAAACAAGAAAGAAATGATATTGAAAAATAAAAAATCCGGAGTCGAGGGAGATCGGCGAATTTATAGGATAAGACCGGAACCGTTCCAAGAGCTGGATAAGTGGCTGAACTCATACAGGTGATTGTGGGAAGAGAGGATGGATCGGTTGGACGACTGTCTAAATGTATTACAGGGCAAAAGACCATTGAATTAATGCAAAAATTGTTTAGGGAGGATTAACTATGTCAAAATCAAATCAAACAATCGTTCCTCATTTATGGTATGACACGGAGGCAAAAGAAGCAGCCGAGTTTTATACTTCTATATTCCCGAACTCAAAAATTACAGATGTAACAACAATCCTCGATACACCTTCAGGCGACTCTGATGTAGTCTCTTTTGAGCTTTGGGGCCAGAAGTTCATGGCAATCAGCGCGGGGCCGTTGTTCAAGTTCAATCCATCTGTGTCTTTCATTGTTAATTTTGACCCATCGCGAGAAAAAGACGCGGGAGAAAAAATAATTAAGGCTTGGAATCAATTGTCCGAAGATGGCACAGTGTTAATGCCGCTTGACAAGTACCCGTTCAGTGAGAGGTATGGTTGGATTCAGGATAAGTATGGTTTGTCCTGGCAGTTGATCCTTACTAATCCAGAAGGTGAAGAACGGCCTGCAATCGTGCCGTCACTTTTGTTTGTAGGCGATAAATGCGGCAAGGCTGAAGAGGCGATTAATTTTTATTTATCAGTCTTTAAGAACGTAAAGCAGGGACTGATCGCTCGCTACCCTAAAGGTATGGAACCTGACAAAGAAGGGACAATCATGTTCACTGATTTTATGCTAGAAAATCAGTGGTTTGCGGCAATGGACAGCGCGCAAGAGCACAAATTCAGTTTTAACGAGGCCATTTCCTTTATGGTGTATTGTGATACACAAGAAGAGATTGATTACTACTGGGAAAAGCTTTCTGCGGTTCTTGAAGCCGAGCGATGCGGCTGGCTGAAAGATATGTATGGCGTATCCTGGCAGATTGTGCCTAGTAATATGGACGAGATGATGAGTAGGGGTACACCGGAGCAACTTGCACGCGTAATGAAAGCAATTCTTAAAATGAAGAAATTTAATCTTGCTGCCTTACAGAAAGCACACAAGGGATAATGGGAATACAGCCATGAAGTTCCGAGGTGATCGAACAAAGAGGAGGAGTTGAGACAAAACCTTAAGTGAAACTCAATTTCCCCTTTCTTTGAATCAAGATGATCCTTTTCTGAAAAGCGGCAAAACATTTGAAGTTTTGCCGCCTCTTCTTATTGTCCAGGAAATGATGTAAAGCAAATTGGATTAAAAGGAAGATAGGGAGCTGATTTATTTTATGCTCACTTAGGTTTTTTGCGATGCCATAATCATTTGAGCATAAAAGTACATAATCAATGTAGAGAAAAGTGGTTAAGAATATTCTCATTTAAGTAAGTAATCTCAAAAAATGATCGACTAATTGGAAGGGATTTCTATATAATAAATTTAGGAAGCGCTTATTCGATAAAAAATGGAGGTGTAAGCAATGAATAATGACAATGAAATAGTATTAGATAAGGAGAAAGAAAAGCACCCAAAAATCAAAGTGGAAAGAAAAGAAGGAGAACCAACCTCAGCTTTCAAAGGGGCCGCCTGGGCAGCGTTGTTTGTGGGTGCTGTGGCTTATCTAATAGGACTGTATAATGCAGACATGCAACTAAATGAAAAAGGATATTATTTTGCAGTTCTAATATTCGGACTGTACTCATCCGTATCTTTACAAAAAGCAGTAAGAGATAAAGATGAGGGAATACCAGTCACTGGCATTTATTATGGCATTAGTTGGTTTGCACTCATTGCATCAGTTTTATTAATGGCGATTGGTTTATACAATGCGGGAAGTATTGTTTTAAGCGAAAAGGGATTTTATGGCATGGCATTCGTTCTCAGCATATTTGCTGCTATAACAGTCCAGAAAAATATTAGAGATACTAATAGAGCAAGAGAAAGAGATTAAACTATTAATGAGGGATTCTCAGAAAAACGTTAGCTTTATGAAAATCACCCTTAGATTTTGAATACGTCACCAAATAAAAGAACTTCAGTTCATCCCTGTATCCAAATGAAGACAGGGATGAACTTGTTTATTGATCGAAAAAAGCGTGAAGCTATATGAAATTGGCTGGTCATCTCCATGGTTAAAGCCGCCAAAAAGGAAAGCAGGATTGCAGCAGTAAAGGAGAGAAGCTTCACCCTGACCTGCCGCTTCTAGAACTACAAAGTGAATCGCGGACGAGTTCAAAAGCGAAAAGACAGTTCGCTATATGCGTGAAATCATGTCAAATTGTTCTTTGAATACATATGATGGAATGAAGGAAATTTCCTGTACCACCTTGTTTTTGAAGGCTTTTCCTCTGGAGTAAAACAATGGGGCAGTCTGATAGACCAGGCACCAGCTTGAAAAAAGCAGTGAATCATTGCCTATTTATGTTTTTCTTGTCATTCCCTTGTCACTCCCATTATTGGCTTCACATATGATGTTGATGATAAAGTTAATACCCATCCCCATGGTTGAAGCTGGCGAAGGCAAGGAGGGTTACAATAGTTGAAGGAGAACGAATTCACTCATAAACCGCTGCTCACGAAAAGAGAAAAAGAAGTATTTGAGCTATTAGTTCAGGATAAAACGACAAAGGAAATCGCGAACGAGCTGTTCATAAGCGAGAAGACAGTTCGAAACCATATATCCAACGCCATGCAAAAGCTCGGAGTTAAGGGGCGTTCTCAAGCTGTAGTTGAACTTTTACGCATGGGAGAACTAAAGCTATAGCTGAAAAACCGGCTGTCCGTATGGAGGCCGGTTTTGTTGTGTTTTTATAAAACATTTATAAGAATGAGGAGAATGAAGTCATGACCTTTTATATGTTGTAAGGGAGGTTGATGAACAGGAAGAGGAGAAAGTTGGTGATCTTTATAATGGTCATTTTCACAGCATCATCATATCTAATGAATCTCATATCATCCATCAAGTATGATTATTTTACCTCGTTTATTGTAATCGGTGATAAAATGTGTTATAAAAAGGGTAAGGAATACGTAAAGTAAAAAGAGACCGCAAGTGCTGGTAACACTTACGGTCTTGTACAATAGTCGCCTCTCAAAGAGTGGCTGGCTCGAAAGTCGACTGAAATAGACCAACCCTAGAACTTGTCAGGTCTCAAGGGGGGTCTATTTCTTTTTGTCTTGAGACAGTAAGGCAATTAAAGCGCCGAAAGCTATCATAAGTGATAAAGCTTCAAATACTGTCATATGCATCACCCCCTTTCACCGGGGATGAGCCAGACCGCCCTTGAGAGAGCCTATTCTATTGTACTAGCAAAAGTATATCACAACCCATGTCTTATAAGGTGTTACTTTTTAATTCATATTTCCAAAGGATTCCTATATTGTAAGTTGATTTTGTTATCATGAGCATTTAGCATATTTTTCACATCTTTTTTTAGTAAAATCTAATTATGCAAAATGCCTATATCAATGCCAGCCTATTTCTAAAATGAAAGTAGCTATATACTAAAGGGGAAATATAGACATTCACTTCTTCTTGAACTACGGAGCTAAGCAACAGATCCCGTCCTCCTTCCTTTGCCAATGGATAGTGTATCTGAAATTTCATAAAGATTTCAGGAATCTTTTTTACAATTTATGTTAAGTTGGTAACAAGGGGGCCGGATTGTGAAAATATTACTAGCTGAGGATGATAGCAGACTAGGAAAGGTGCTTTGTCATATGCTCGTTAAACAAGGCCATCAAACTGATTATGTGCAAAATGGACAAGATGCATTAGATTATTCCTTCATTACTTCATATGATGTGATTATTCTAGATTGGATGATGCCAAAAGTAAATGGGCTGGATGCTTGTGCTAAACTGCGTCATCTTGGATATCAAGGTGGTATTATTATATTAACTGCAAAAGGTGAACCCGATGACATTATTACTGGTTTGGATTATGGTGCAGATGATTACATTGTAAAGCCCTTTAAAATGGAAGAATTGCTTGCAAGATTACGGGCTTTATCGAGAAGAAGAGAGAAACCTTTTGAACAAGAACTGGAAGCCGGAAATATTGTTTTAGATATTGCTTCGCACAGACTACTACGCGGCAATGAGAAAATAGACCTTACAAGAAATGAATTTCAATTTCTCGAATATTTATTTCGCAATAAGGGTAGAGTTCTGACACGTGAACAGATTATCGAGCGGATTTGGGGATATGATAGTGATGTCACTGACAATGCACTTGATGCCCTTGTTAAGCTGGTACGCAAAAAGGTCGACATAAAAGGCAAGCCTTCTGTCATTCAAAATGTTAGAGGAATTGGCTATAAAACGAGAGATGATGATGCTTAATCCGATACGAAGGAAGTTAACCATTTTATTTACCATTTCCTTTTTTTTATTTTTGTTGATTGTATTAATTTTGGTTTATTCGTTAATGTTCAAGACAATGGAAAAGCAGCAAAGAGAGGAATTGGAAAACCATTACTTCGCTCAGCAGCATGATTTAGTGGAACACATGGATGACGGGAGCCCAACGATCTCTTTTGATCCCAATCGTTCCTATTTTTATTACGTATTTAATGAGAAAAACGAGATTATTCATGGAGATGAACAGTTCAAAGGCTTTTTTAAAACATTAATCAATCATTTGCCAGCAGACATTGGCGAATCAAGATTGGCTAAAGTTGAGTGGAAACAGGAACACTTGATGCTGCTGTTTCGCCCTATAAAATCAAAGGAACAGTTGATGGGGTTCATCGTTGTGGGGCAATCCATAACAGATCAATATCATTTTTTTCAAAGAATGCTCTGGATTTTCATTATTTTAACTTTGGTAGCGACGTTATTGCTATCTATCTTAAGTTACTATCTAGCGGGAAAAGCAATGGAGCCGATAGAAGAGGCTTTTGCCAAGCAAAAAAGATTTGTTTCAGATGCATCCCATGAACTGCGAACGCCTTTAAGCATTTTTTATAGTTCATTGGAGCTGATTGAATCAGAGGATAAAGAACATCTTAGCCCAATCAGTAATGAAGTTCTGGATGACTTAAAATCAGAAGCGATTGCGATGAAGGAATTATTGGAGGATTTATTATTTCTTGCGAGGAATGACCAAAAGAACTTTTCTTTAAAGAAAGAACTTTTTTCCTTAACCGATTTAATGATTTCGATAGGAAGAAAGTTTTCTCTTATTTTACCTAATTCCATTCAATTTAACACGAACATTGAGCAAAATATACAAATGTTTGGGGATCAAAATAGGATCCAAGAGCTTATCTATATATTATTAGATAATGCCAGACGATATACAAAAGAAGGAACCATTCTGCTTACCTTAGAAGCAAATGGCAGAAATTCGATCATCACAGTGCGAGACAGCGGCATTGGCATAAGCGAAAAAGCTCAGACAAGAATTTTTGAACGATTTTATCGCGGAGATATTGCGCGGGCAGGATCTGGTACAGGATTAGGACTTTCTATTGCAAAAACTATTGTTGACTTACATCAAGGTACTATAAAGGTGAAGAGCGAAAAAGAAAAAGGAACCATTTTCATCATCATTCTTCCAATGGAAAAATAGAGCAAAAACAAGTTCTATTTTTCCATTATAATGTTGTGATTCTCTATCACTTTTTGGTTATTTGCAATTTCGTTGATGTATGTGCTTCTTGTTTTTTCCGCTGTTGCATCATGGCGGAAAGAAGTATGACTACTACGATGAAAATGGAGCTAATGTAAAACCAGAAAACAGCACCATTTGAAGAATCCGTTCCTAAAAACAAACCATGAATGACCATCCCAAGCCAGGCTGGAAAAACCAGCATGTGAATTTTTTTCCACAGTGGGCGTCCAAGTAACTTTACCATGGTATCAGATGTAAATATAACCGATAAAGTTAACAGGAAAGCAATGGTCCCAATTCCGGATAAACCTGGACTGTAGGAGGCTGTGAAGGGGATGAGGATTTCAACTAACTCATATGACTGATAAGAGTCAATCAATAACAGCAGCATATGAACAAGAACAGCCATCAACCCCGCCCAAGCGGAAGACAAGTGAAGCTGAAATAACAGCGCTTTTTCCGCTTTAAGGGATCGAAATTGCCCCAACATCCCAAAACTAACGGATAAGGTAAAGAAAAGGTATGACAATAAACCAAAAAGACGAATTAGAACCCATGTGTTGAATACTTCAAAAATCCCCATCTACAAATTCCTCCTATTCTAGCTTACTTCGATCACTTTCCCTCACAAGGAAGTAACGGCAATGCGAATAATGCTCTTTAAACCAATGTTTCCTCTTCTTTTCAGATAACAAAAAGCACATTTTTGCAAGAACTTCTCCATCAAGTAGATTCCTCGTCATCACCGTTGCTTGTACAACATCTGTTCTTATAGGACTACCGGTTTTTCCATTTAAGAGGTGATGTTTTATTTCGTCTCCATACCTCCAGCTTCTATACAGCCGATTGGAGGTAGCAATTGCCCCGTTTCTTATCCGAATAAGGCCGATTTCTGTCCCTTTCTTAAAGGGGTTGGCTATGCCAATTTTCCATTCCTTTACTCCATCTGACCACATAGTTATATCCCCGCCGCCATCAACAATCCCATATTTCGCGCCGCCAGTGCTTCTTAACCACTGCGCTGCACATTCCATTGCGTATCCTTTTGCAAACCCGCCGATATCTACTTTTTGATTTGTGTTTTTATAAATGATGTTATGATCTAGAAAAAGAATCGGTTTTGTTTCTTCCGTCATATTTTCATGAAATTTCGCCAATCCAGTCTTTGGTACAGCGGAAAAAGGAAATGACTTTATATATCCGTTTGCTTCCATTTGTAATTTTAAATAGGGAGAAAACAAACCCATTGTTTTTTTCCTGTATTCATCGGCACGATAAAGAACATCATAAAAAGGGGCTGATAATTGAATGCTTTCACCTTGAGGAAGCTGATTCAATATGGAGAGTTCATTATCATCACGGAATCTGGACCATTCCTGATCAACATACAAAAGCCAGGCTTCTATTTCCTCTCTCCAATTAATTTTTTTGATATTAGATATCTCAATGTAGACGTCTGTGTTCATCACATTAATTGAAAAAGTCTCCATTTTTCTCCATCACCTATTAAGTCCTTCTTGTTGTTCGGTCGCTGCGTTTTTTTTCATATGACTGATCCGGAGTTATTTCATAATTCGTCCAGTCTAATGCAAGCAGTTCTTTTTCCCGGTCAGACATCGATTCATTTATAACGATATCTGGCTGAATAGGATCTTTTGCAGCTTCCGGGTTATCGATTTGTGTAAGAACAAAGGCCGAAAAAGCTGCTCCTGTTGTTCCAATGATCCATTTAGCTTTTTTCTTAGGTTTCATGTTATACGTCCTCCTTTAATTGTTCATTTCTTGAAAATAAATAACTTCCTGTTTTGCATCCCATTTTATAGAAAACCCCAAGCCATTCGCCACGACACTAATTGGTAAGTAAACATCTTCATTAAAAAACATTGCTTTAGCCGGAATGGGGGTTTTCATTTTATTTTCATATGATACATTTGTATCGGAGCGAAATATTAGCTCTGTATGATTCAAGTTCAGTTCAAGAATACGACTAGTAGGATAGAATGAAGCTTTTGCACCTAGGAATTCACCAACGCTTTTGCCTGGGATAAAAAGTTCTCCATTCATCGGAATACAGTATAAAGAAAGTTGTTCCTTTGAGTTGTTATGTTGAAAAGTTATATTTTTAGGTTCAGAAAACGGCAATTCACCTTTTAACGTTCCCGATATTCTAGTCCATAGGTACCATTGGCTGGTTATACTCTTATTATTGTCCGTTCCCTCATTATCATAATGTTCATGATCCTCCTCATCTTCGTCATCATCATACTCATCGTAATCATCATAATCATCGTCATCAAAATCATGATCATCTCCCCAGTCTCCCTTATAATATTTGTACTTTTTATAATATTTTTTCTCCTTATGATGGTGGTCGTCATCTGCTTTAACAGAAACATGTGAAATGTTTAGCAAAAGGAAAATAGACATCATCATTATCATAAACTTTTTCATTTTTTCATCTTCCTCCTCTGATTGATAAGTATAAAAAGGGAGTCTGAAAGAAAAGTGAAATTCAAAAGTTTATTTGCTTTTATGGGTGAAAAGGTGAGAAGAAGCTGATCAGAGTCTTCTTAACGGAAAGGTGTAAACAAAAAACTTGTTGGCGATGAAGAAGGTACACCAATGATAGAAAATTTTTCGTATATTAATGCCGGTGCAGTGGGGGCTGCGTAAAATCCTGTCTGAATTGACGATGCAAGCCCTCATGTCAAAAAATTCTCCTTAGTTATCCTAATTCTTGCCAAGGAGGATGGACCTTTCGATGCAGCCTATAATAAACAGTTAAGACATATTTTTTTGAAAAATCTAGTTGATTAGACAATAGATTTATTGTATAGTTATCTTGAATTAGAGATATTTTGAAGGAATGATATTGATGGAAGAGAAAATACAAGAACAAACAGAGGAAAAATTGTCCTTAAAACTATTTACTGTGTTAACGAAGGCATTAAATTCCATAAAGAAACGTGTGGAAGATGATATAAAATCCTTGGGGTTAAATCCAACGGAATTTGCTGTTCTCGAGATGATTTATAGTAAAGGTGAGCAGCCAATACAAAAAATCGGTGAAAAGGTATTGATTGCAAGCAGCAGCATTACGTATGTAGTGGATAAGCTAGAAAAGAAGAAATTACTCAAGAGAAGAGCCTGTCCAAAAGATCGACGTATCACCTATGCGACTATTACCCCAGATGGAACGGACTTAATGGATGCAGTTTTCCCTAAACATCAGTTGACCCTTAAAGAAATTTGTGCGGGTCTAACAATAGATGAGCAAAAGATCATGATTGAACAATTAAAAAAGTTAGGATATCACGCACAGAACTTCTAAATTTTTTTGAGTAATTATCTCGAATTAGTAATATACAAATTCTAATTGTTTTGTTGATGAGGAGGTTAATTGGGACAGAAAATGAGTAGGAGGCTTTGGGGGTGCGACCCTATACTCAACTAAGCCTGAAAAAACAGCAGAATTGCTGGAAAAAGTAATGGGACTAGAATGGATAGGTCAAGAAGGAGACTACGGCCGCTTCCGCCCTTCAACTGATATTGGGAATATTATCGATCTAAAAGTAAATCGGGTACAAAGAGGACAAATGGGCGTTGGGATCGTTCATCACATCGCAATGGAGAGCGAGCGATGGAATGGGAACGGTTTACGCTGCCAGTTCCATCTGTATGCTCACAGGAATAGCAGTTTTATAGGCACGACAGCTAGATACATCTACTCCCTTTTTTTCCAGCCGAAGCTTTCCGAAAGTTCAAATGCCTGTTCAAGGACAAAAGAACTCATGTTATCATCATGCGAACTGGGAATGAGATGTGTAAAGCCGACGATAGTAATGCAGCCGAGCATATCGTTACTATAGTCGAGTATCGGAACGCTGAAAGAGGAGACGTGCTTTATTAGCGGTTCTGCCGCATATGAAAAATAGTTTTTTTGTATGTTTGGCAGTTCACTTTCTAACTGTTGTTTCGATTCAGCTGTTAAATGTTTAAGTTCTCTTTGTGTCCATTCTTTAACCTCAGCATGATCCTTAAACGCTACATAGACTTTTCCAGCGGATGAGAGAATAGGCAGCCGAGTTCCGATTTGTGCACCTATATTAAGCCCTGGTTGACTGTTCCATATGTTTGCAATGACAGGGCCATCATGCGTCCAGACGTTCAGCAGTGCAGTGAGCTGCAACTCCCGGCTTATCTTTTTTAAGAACTGGCTTGCCTGCTGTATTAAATCGACGCTCCCAATGGCAGCATTTCCAAATTCGATTAACTTACTTCCAAGCTGGTAATAACCATGGTCCTTGTTACGATAAAGTAATCCTGTAATGGTTAACGTATTTAAGTATTTATGCAAATTGCTTTTTGTGATTCCCGAGAGTTCCTGGATTTCGGAAAACTTTAGAGGACGGTCTTCGCTAATAAATAACTCAAGTATGCCGATTCCTGTTTGCAACGATTGAATGACAGGAATCGTTTTATTTTTGTCCATTTCCAAAAACCCCTTTTAAACTTTTGGACTTATCATGTCATAGATTTATAAATCTGTCCAATTGTTATTTTTCAATATTGACAATTGAAAGCGGATACGATAAATTTTATTTAAGAGAACAAAGTTATCTATAAGTGAATTAAAAGGAGAGGGTAAAATGAAGCTGGTCACTTTTACACAAAATGGTTTAACGAGAATCGGTGCCGTTGAAGGAGAACAAGTTATTGATTTGAATGCTGCTTTTAAAGCGAAATTGGAGTCTGAAGGGAAAATAAGAGCTGAGAAAATTTCCGAGGCATATATTCCGACTGATATGAAAGGGTTCTTGCAAGGTGGGAAAGAGAGCTTGGAGCTTGCCAAAGAATCTGTTCAATTTGCTTTGAATAATGAAAGTGCTGTTCAGCTTGTTTTCAATAAAAAAGATGTGCAAATTGGTGCTCCTGTAACTGAACCTGGAAAAATGATTTGTGTTGGCCATAATTATCGTGAACATATTTTGGAAATGGGGCGTGAATTGCCTTCACATCCGGTTCTTTTTGCAAAATTTGCCAATACAATTGTTGGTCCAGAAGATGATATTCCTTTTTATCCAATTTCTGAACAACTTGACTATGAAGCAGAATTTGCATTTGTCGTGGGGAAGCGAGCTAAGAATGTATCTCAGGAAGATGCACTTGATTATGTTGCAGGTTACACGATTGTTAATGATGTTACATATCGGGATATCCAACGTCGAACAATCGAATGGCTGCAAGGAAAAGCGGTTGATGGCACTGCGCCAATGGGTCCTTGGCTTGTTACTTCTGATGAGTTGACCGATCCAGCTGGTCTTGAAATTTCACTATCTGTTAATGGAGAAGAGAGACAACGTTCCAACACTGCGAATCTTGTATTCACTGTGCAGCGCCTCGTAGAGTTCCTATCTGAATTAATGACGCTTGAACCGGGAGATGTCATTTTGACTGGTACACCAGGAGGAGTAGGGGTAGCGAGAGAGCCGCAAGCATTTTTGAAAGATGGGGATGTCGTACGCATTGAAGTTGATAAAGTAGGCGTACTTGAGAACAAAGTGAGAAAAGTGGAGGGATAAATCATGGCAGGTGAGTTTCAGCAGCAAGCCATTCAAGATGTAAATGCTGCAATTGAGGAGATGTCGAACACTGTAAAGGAACTTCCTGAGGATACGATCCGTTGGAAGCCCTCCGAAGAAGAATGGTCCATCATGCAAGTGGTTGCACACGTAGCTGAAGCCATTCCTTTCTGGCTGGGGGAAATCCGTCAAATCATTCAAAGCCCTGAAGATGTATGGGGAAGGGACCACACGAATAAAATTCGTCTCGAGGCTGTAGACGAAAAGACTGTAGATAACTTGTCGGTGGATAAAGTTTTTGAGGATCTGAAGAAGATTCCAACCCAAATTAAGGAAACTTTGAGCATATTGACTGATGAACAGCTCCAAATGGTTGCTCCTAGCCGCAACCCGAACTTTGATGGGAAACCTGTACGGTTTATTGTTGATAAGCTTATTGTCGGGCATATCCAGGGACACAACGGACAGATTCAACGTAATTTATCCAAGTTAAAATAAAAGAGAAGGTTCAAATAATATAAATTAGGAAAATACTGTCCGGAATGCGGGAAATACTGTCCGGAATATGAAAATACTATCCGAATTTCGGTAGTACTGTCCGGAATACAGAAATACTGTCCGAAATGCGGCGAATACTGTCCAGAATAAAGAAATACTATCCGAAATGCGGGTAATACTGTCCAGAGTATGAAAATGCTATCCGAATTTCGGTAGTACTGTCCAGAATACAGAAATACTGTCCGAATTTCGGGTAGTATTGTCCAGAATATGAAAATGCTATCCGAATTTCGGTAGTACTGTCCAAAATAAAGGAATACTGTCCGAATTTCGGGTAGTACTGTCCAGAATAAAGAAATACTGTCCGAATTTCGGGAATACTGTCCAAAATAAAGGAATACTATCCGAAATTTGGAGAATACTGTCCGGAATAAAGAAATACTATCCGAAATGCGGGCAATACTGTCCAGAATACAGAAATACTGTCCGAAGTTCGGAGAATACTATCCAAAATATGAAAATACTATCCGAATTTCGGTAATGCTGTCCAAATATGAAAATATTGTTGTACATGTTCAATTCGATCCGAAATTAACCGTAAATCATTTGTTCAATTTGTATAAAAGGGGAGATTATGATGGCTGAAAAAAATTCTTTTTTTGAAAGCTCTTTGGTTCAGGATTTTAACAGAGATATTGAACAGTATCACCTTGGACCGCTTTGGAATGCAATCCCTGACTTAATGAAGCATACTCCTGAACCTCATGCACAGGCATATTTATGGAAGCACGATCTTCTGTACAAAAAATTGATGGAAGCAACTGAGATTTTTACACCAGAACGCGGTGGTGAACGTCGCGCAATTTACTTGCAGAATCCAGGATTGAATTATCGTCAACCTTGGGGATGGGCATCGACAACTCAAACCCTTTACGCAGCCGTTCAATTGATATTGCCTGGGGAAGAAGCGCCTTCTCATCGTCATGTCCAAAATGCATTAAGGTTTGTGATGGAAGGAGAAGGAGCCTACACTATTGTGCAAGGCGAGCGTCTGTTTATGGAACGAGGCGACTTCCTGACAACACCTAATGGATTATGGCATGGGCATGGCCATCCTGGAGATAAACCGATGATTTGGATGGACTGTCTGGATATTCCGACGATCTACTATCTTGGCGGGACATTCTTTGAGCCATATCCAGATAAACTCGAAAAACCATCTTTGCCGGATAATTATTCGCAGCAGCGCTATGAAGGCGGAATGGTTCGTCCGATTGGCGACCGAAATGAGAAAAAGGCGCCACTCGGAAACTTTAAATGGAAGCAAACCGAAGCTGCCATTCAAGGATTGAGCAGGTTCGATCCAGATCCGTTTGATGGTTATGCAGTCGAGTATATCAATCCTTCTAACGGTCAAACAGCATGCCCAACCATAGCAGCGTGGATGCAAATGCTTCCAAAAGGATTTCATTCGAAGGCACATCGCCATACACACGCCTCTATCTACCATGTACATGAAGGCTCAGGTTACTCGATTATTAATGGTGTTCGTTTTGACTGGGAAAAAGGCGACTATTTCGTTGTTCCAAACTGGGCATGGCATGAGCACATCGCAGAGGAAGATACGTATCTCTTCCAAACGAATGATTTGCCAATTCTAGAGAAATTCGGTTTGGAGAAGAAGCAGGAGCTCGATACAAATAATGGCAATCAGGAAGTAAAATCAGAATTTAAGCCAGTCATGGTTTAAATTCATTTAGCAGAAGTCCCCCACTTTTGTAAATGGTGGGAGTAATGCATAATGGTATTCCATTTAGTTGGGGGTTCAAATCTCGGCTGAAAAAAAGCCTCTGGCGGGTGCCACAGATTTTTCAGAGGAACTTATCGAGTGGAGCTCCATAAAATCTGGACGCAAATACGCCAAGGCGCATTTGATTGAACAATAAAAGTCCATTCTCGAAGCAAAGTCTTGGGAATGGGTTTTTTTTATGCGGCGTACTATTGAATGCTTTACTGTATCACTATGTTACGGAATGATACTTATCGAGCTCCGACGGATAGATGTTCCAGTGTCGTTAAGTGCAGGGAGGACTAGTGAAGAAGTCATCCAACTCGATCGCCTAGCGGACTTTTAGATTAAACTTTACATTTCACAACCTAGTCTGAAGTTGTATTGTTTTCTTTATGTCTATCGACAAAGAAAAGGTTTTTGATAAAACGTTAATAGAATACCCAAAATAAAGGCTTTTCTCCAATATATTAGCTGCTGGAAGGAAAGCTAGAAACTGAAGACATGGTATTCTAAATTGTGGAAAAAAGCAATGGGAGGAAATGGCTACTTTTAAAAAGAAACCCTTAAGCATTGACAAGACTACTCGTCATTCATTCAGAAAATCAAGGAAACCTGTACATCATATTGTTGAATACGAAGTTTGTTTTTCCTGCACATTATGGATATACATGACCTTAGGCCTTTATTATACTTACAGTGACAATATGAAAACGCATTCATTCGAGGTGAAGGAACCCGCACTCATCATTATTTTTATTTATAATATTCAAAATCTTAGGAAATGTAGGACGGCAGAAAAATATCTAGATACCCTGTTGTGATGATTTTAACTTCTTTCAGCAGTAGTCTCTGACATCTGTAAGTGTCGAGATGAATGCATATTGTTATTCCATTCAGTGGGGGTTCAAAATCCGGCTGAAGAGCGGAGCACGATAAAATTTGGGTGGAAATACGCCAAGGCGCATTTTTTGATATAAAATAAGGGGGTTTTGAACATGAAAGAATGGTACAAAAAGAAATGGATACTTATTGTAGGGTTCGTATGTATGTTCATCGTTTCTGGCTGTGGAATTGATAAAAGTAATAGCGATGCTAAAGAAGAATCAGGCGCTAAAAATAGTGATGAAATTAAAATTGGCGTCATCATTGCTGAAACAGGCCCTGCCTCCACCCTTGGAAGCTCCCAAGCGAATACGGTCAAGCTTTTACAAAAGCAGCTGGATGAAGCAGGTCCAATTGATGGGAAGAAAATCAAAATTGCCAAACATGACTATGAAACTGATGATCCCAAATTACGAAAGTAAATTTACTAAAAACTAATTTAGGGGTTATTGGTAAA
>JAABNQ010000112.1 GCA_009928435.1 Bacillus sp. HF117_J1_D | reverse complement strand
CACCATTATAACTTATTTATCAGGTTTTTGTGTCTCACCTTATGGGAGCATTATACTTAGTTGATAAAGTAGATGTCGGAGAAATAAGTTTGATTATCCCAACGATTGTTATTGCAGAATGTTGTTGGCTCTTAAAGTCATTCTATAAGTTTGAGAAGCAGCTCATAAAAAGAATATCTAATGAACCTTTTAGAAGTTAATAACATTGATCCAGAAGAAGAGAGTGTTGTCGAAGCATTAACATTATTTGCAGATAAGAACGTTGATTTTGCTGATGCTTTATTTAGTGTTAAATCAAGAAAGAATACCCCTGTTTTAACGTGGGATAAGAAAGATTTTAAAAAATTAAATTGTGAATATTATATTCCAGATGAAATATAGAAAATTTAACTAGTACAAAATAAACAGTCGAAGTTATAAAATGAAATATTCCAAAATATGGAAACGTGTATTCCCCGTCATCATTGCAAGATTTTGATTTTGTCGGAGGAGAGGGAACTATAATGCTTTACTAGATTTGTTAAGGGAAAAGGAACAATAAACTATAGTAAAACATAACTATGGAAAGGATTTCGTGAGACATGGAGGAAAAGATTAAGGACCTTACGCTGTTATTGCTATACTTAACGTCATGGAAAGAGGATGACGACCTTTTTGGGGAAATGAGAAGAAGCTGGAAGGGTTATCCGTTTGAGGTACTGAATGAACTTACTGATGGGGATTTAATTCAAGGAAGTAAAAGATCAAAGTCAGTTTATTTAACCGAGTCTGGCATCAAAGAAGCTAAAGCATTAATGAATAAGTATTTGAAGAATTTAGAAAATGAATGAAGCAGAGGTAAGGAAATAATGGCAAAAAAAATTGGAAGAAATGAACTGTGCCCTTGTGGAAGCGGCAAGAAATATAAAAAATGCTGTCTTGGCAAAGATGAACAGTTGAAGGTAAAACTTTCAATTCTTAATTATGTTAATCGATTTCTTACTTATGAAGAAGTCAATGAAATGAGTACTGGCAAAATCATTAGCAAATTAGAAGCAATAGGAATTCCATTCAATCAAGACATATTTTTAAAAGATATCGAAAATTCCTACTCTGCCGAAGAGCTATCAGAAAACTGGTTCAATCAATACACCGTGACAGCGACGGGAAAGGATGAGGATTTCCCTTGGCTAGCTGCTTGGATTTTGTGGGAAAGACTGGCTCCAGGAAACAAATTATCGATGGAACATATGGGTAACCTTATCGATAAAGGTTATGATTCTTTAGCCAAAAATAATTCCATGGTAGCTTGCGATACATGGTTAGTCGTCTGGGATGCAATAAAGGAGAGAAACAAACCGACATTCAAAAGTTTAGAAGACCTAGACAAGCATTATAGAGGCAGCTTTTTTTTACGAAATTTTTGCCAAGACTTGGAGATGGAGCTTCATAATGCAGGTCTTGAAGATTGTACTTATTTTGAAAAAAGAATTACCTATTGTCGCGAGTTTTGCGACTATTTCCTTGAAGAACGTGAGATGATCCATAGTATGCGATGTGCGATTGCAAAGTCTTATGTAAAGCTTGATCAATATCAAAAAGCCGAGTCTGAATTCGAGAGGTTAATACAAGAATATCCGAGTAATCCTTGGGGATATATTCACTGGGGAGATATTTTCTTCTTAGAAAAAGATAGACCAGATTATAATAGGGCACACGAATTATATAAAAAAGCCTTAGCAATTGCTGAGGATAAGACAGATATCGAAATAATAAAGGAAAGAATTGAAGATGTAAAGGAAGAATATGAATAAAAAGAAATTGAGAGGGGAATGGCATGTTAATCCAATGTACAAAAGCTTTGCTTAATCAAATAGGGATAAAAGAGGGCGAATTGGCTTCTTCCGGAAATTACGAGCAATTCCCCAATAGCTTCATGGCATGGCACGCTAATTTTGCCAGTCTTGATAAAGGAAAAGCGATCATTTTGATGAACAATGTTAAATTGAAAGAAGAGTGGCGAAAAAATCAATGAACTATAATGAGTTTATGACAGCCGTTGATAATAGATTATCTGCAATGTCAGAAACGGAAAAAACCGAATGGATACATAACTTGGCCCGGACCAAGAAAGAGAATGAGCGAATTGCATTTCTAAACTCTTTAGATGAAAAACAAGATTACCCGGCTAGTGCTGATAGGGAATGGATAGAAGATTGGTGTAATAAGGTAGAAAATGAGGAAATTTATTTTGAGTGCAGTGGTTATGAAGAGTATGGGGAAAGCTATTGGGATAGTGATTTTGTTTATGATTATTACGATATCTTTGAAATAGGAAAGGATCTTTCAAATGCATTTCAAGTAGCAGAAGACATGTTATTTCAAAAAGAATACAAGCAAGCATTAGGATTATATGACCGCCTCTGTAGTATGACCTTCAAGGTATTGGATAGGGATACGGAAGAGTGGGATGACTTGGCATTGGAGGATGTTGCAGAAGAAGAACTAGTAGATTTAGATTTGAAGCAGATTGCTCTTCACTTGATGTATACCAAATATCTGCTTACTGAAGGCGAGGAAAGAACAGCTGCACTGTATCAGTATTTGACATGGAATATGTGTAAGAATATAAAAGTAGAAGAAATTTTTACGGTAGGGCCTGAAGAACTTGAGGGGATTGGCTTTTTTACGGAAGAGTGGATTTCATTTTTGAAAAATATAGAAGGAGACCGGGCAGGCAAATTCCTGTTAGAGGCATGTATTTTTCAAGGGGGAATCAGTCGTTTATGTGAAACAGCCAGAGAAGTGTCTGCAAGACATCCTGTTTTATATAAATATGCTTGTGAGCTTTTATTAAAAAATAATAAGGAGCCTGAGAGTGAAATACTAGGACTGGAAGCTATTCGTACATTACCTGAAAATCTAAGGATTCGGGCGGAAATTGCGGAATTAACTGCAAAGGCGGCTGAACAGTTAGAACACCCCGATATCATTAAGGAATGCTATGAAGCAGCTTTTTATGCTGATTCAACAGTGAACAATTATTTACGCCTGTTTGAACTGCCTGATTATCAAAACATAGTGGAAAAAGCAGCAAAGTATGCAAAAATACTGCCGGAGAATTCGATTCGAGGATTAAATAATAACATGAAACAGTTGACAGTGAATCGTCTTTCAATGGAGCATAAAAAAATCATCCGTTTTTTTAATGGGGAATTTGATTATGTTTATGAAGATTGTAAAAATGATAAAACTACCCTAGGCTGGAGCGGCTGTTTTAAAGGTATCGCTATACCGCTATTTATTTTATTTTTAGATAAAAATAAGAAGATTACAAAGGCTGGACAACAACTTATAAATGGAATCGCATATCGGTTAGGGTTCATAGAAGAAGGCAATATGGAAAGCTTCTTAGATCTATTTTTAAATTGGAAAGAAAAAGTCGTTTTAACAAATGAACAATATGAAAAATATATTGGATCACTAGTGTTGCATTAATTTAATTCCAATATTTAAAATACCTTAAATATTCACT
>JAABNQ010000111.1 GCA_009928435.1 Bacillus sp. HF117_J1_D | reverse complement strand
ATTGACCTGGATTAATTTGAAATTAGGTGTCGGAAATAATGTGCTGATTTACAATTATATAGAATGGATAGAATGGATGTAAGCATGAGTAGAAAAGGGAACTGTTATGACAACGCCTGCCATTGAATCGTTCCACAGTGTATTGAAAAAGGAACTTATTTATCTGACAAAATACAAGACCAGAAAACAGGCCAAAAAAGAAATCTATGAATATATCGAATATTTTATAATTCAAAAAATACCCCATCTGAATACGAACGTGCGTACTACGAGGGGATTACAAGCTAAAGCACCAGATATAAATTTTACCTCTTCATGAAAGTACAAAAAAGATCCAACCCTGCACTTTCATGAAGAAGCCACCAAGCGATAGCGCGGTAGAGGAAGAAAACTAAAAAAAATGTGTCTACTATATTGACCTAATACCAGTCTATTCTTAAAATATCTTCTATTCGGCACCCCCCAATAAAAAACGCCTCAAGAGAGTTAGTTCTCCCTTAAGGCTTAGCAGTACCTGTTATTTGTTCTCTAATTCCTTAACTTTTGATAGTATATCCCTAACTACATCTAATGTCATTTCATATTGCTCATTGTCAGAGACTAAAAATCTAATTTCCTCTAACTTTTGTTCAGCTGCTGTAACCTTTTCTTGAATTTGTAAAGGAACTCCCAGCCAAGATAAAGTTCTTGATAAATCCTCAATACTATATTTTTTTTCAATAAACTTTTGACAAGCATCTTTTAATTTTTCATACTCATTCATTCATTTTCCCTCCCAATTTATTTTGTCAGTATTGTAATAACAGTTTTACCTTGATTTTCTGTCACTACTTTAACACTTCCAGAAGACCAAACTTGTCTCTCTATTCCATTGACAATTTGAGTTTCATAATTACCTTGTTTAATAATATCTTCTACAAAATTAGGAGAGATACTTCTTCCATAGTCCTTTTGGTCAACATCAAATATTCTAGAGGCTGACACGTCACCTCCATCTAACTTTCCTCCTTGATACCTCATGCCACTTGGTTGCATTCTATCCACAGCATGTCTTGTATATAATCTATCACCAATTTGGGCATATTCAGTTCCATTTACATTTACTTTATTGTAATCTTTCCATCTTCCCCACAATAAATCACCACTATTATCTATACCCTTATCATCTTTAGCCCCTCTTGCTTTCTTTTTTGCTTTCTTTTGGGTGCTTGTTTGAGTTTTCTTCGGCTTAACTTATTTTCCAGCATGGTGGTATCTGATGATTTTATATTATTTTCATGAGATAGATACATTAAATAGGGCATACATTTTAAAATTAGAACGTCTGAAAATATAAAATAATGATTATACAGATATACATGGATTACACTTTTTAAACAATAAAAAGTAATTTATTCGGTACTGTGTCTACTTAAAAATAGAGGTCACGAGTATAAAATATCCTCGTGACCCCTTGTTAATTTAGATACATAAATCAATCATAAAGTTAGGTGTAACTTTAATTTCGATTACTGGCTCTTTACTTTGTTGCTTAATTACTAATAGTTTTGCATTCTCTACCCTAATTTCCTCTACATTTTGTATTTCAATGTCATATATTGGATTTTGGAGTTGGTTATGGTCCAATCTTATTGTTGCATATTGGTCATAAACCGAGAAAGAAAATGATATCTCTAATCCTAGAGGGCCTTGCATTTTGTGTTTGTAAATTTCAGCTTCTTTATCAATTATTATTGGCTCACTATTGAATAATTCAAGTAGTAAATATTCATCATATTTTATTGCCATGAAAACACACTCCTCACTTACTTTGGGTATACCGTAATAACATCACCTTTTGTATTAGTAATTACAGTAACATCTTTACCATCATATTTTAGTGTATTTGGTCTATTTCCAGCAGTAGGTTTTACATTTCTAATTGTATCCTCTACAACCATAGGTGGAATACCCCTTGGATCAACAAATTTTTTTAATTCTTTAGTACCTGGCTTTAATCCCTTTTCATTATTTAGGGCTTACGAAGGTTACCTTTTTCCAGAAAATAAAATTAGCCTTATTCGGCACTATGTAATCCCACCATAAAAGAAACCTTGAAAGGCATTTAGCCAATCAAGGTTTTTTCAAATTCTATATTTCTTGCTTAACTAAATCTAATAAAAAATCACCAAAGTCATTAGCAATTATTTCATAGGTTTGATTTACTAAGTCAACCCCAGGCACAAAAGATACTACATTCGGTTCTCCATTATCATCAAGTTGATTAAAGTCTAAACAAAATAGTTCGTCACTCCCAGTATCATATATAACTAGAAGGTTAACAGGTAAATTAATTTCTTTTCGTTCTGTTAAAGTGTACCAAATAGCGTCTGGAACTGATGAATTTTCAAAATCAGCATTAATAATCCCGTAAATCTCTTGGGCTCCGAAATTCCCTGCTCCAAATGACTGTAAATAATCTAAATATAAACCAGTAAACTTTAATCCTAACTTTTCTTCTGCCAAACTTATTAATTCATCTGTACGCCCCCCTCAAAATCAGCAATACTTGTCTTTCTATTCCATTGACAATTTGAGTTTCATAATTACCTTGTTTAATAAGACCTTCTACAAAATTCGGACTGCTCAAATAAAAACAGGAAAAAAACTTCTAGGACAAGATGGTAACCTTTATAAGAAGCCAAATAATTTAACACATATTCCAATACAATAGGAGAGTGAAAAATGGATTTTTCTATATTTGATGAGTTACCCGATTATTTGTCAGAAGATATATTGAAGATGTATTACATTCAGGTTATTGATTATTACGAAAGTACAGAGAATGTAAATAAAATCGATTTCTCTGAGAGTATATATCAACTATCAGAAAGACAGTGGCACACTTATAAAACTTTAGATGAGGTAATAAAACAAAAGGTAGACTTAATAATTAAAGAAATTCTAGACCCAAATTCTTATGAGTTAATGGACAATGTCACATCAATAATTGCATATTTAGGACTCTCAGAAAGTTTTCAAACATTGAAGGAAATAGATAAAACAAATCTAAGTGTTGATGTTAGAAAATTGATAGACGAAACAATAAATGAACTAGATGAAAACATTGATAATTCATATTCAGGTTTAGAGTAACAAAACATATGTTAATCCACCAGAAGAAGTCCATGTACCATTTTTATTATAAGTGAGTTTTCCAAGGTTAGATTTATCTATACCCTTAAGAATATCTAAAAATGTTCTTTATGTAAGGTAGCAGTTTTTTCAACCGCCACCCAACTGATTAACTTGCTTTCGTTTCAACACTAGAAACGGTCTGCAAAGTGTTAGACATCGACATTCAGGAGTTAATCGAGGTGAGGTAGCCATTCACATTAGTAATCGTTCTATGTCCGTAAAAGCTGCGAAGATTTTTAAAGACATGGGGGCAGTGAAGGTATGGCTTTGAAGAATAGAAATGGTGGAAACTGATGATATTATGGCTATTCGCTAAAAAAAATAAAGAGTAAATAGGGCATACGTTTTTAAAGTGTTCGGGAGTGTAAACTTAACCGTGTAAGTGAGAGAGCGTACGGCTCTTGCTTCGCGGT
>JAABNQ010000110.1 GCA_009928435.1 Bacillus sp. HF117_J1_D | reverse complement strand
TACTCCTTCACGACGAACTGAAAGATAGGGTTTTAAGATACCTTGAATAAAGTGTACTTACACACTTTATTTGACAAACCCCGAAACTTGGAAATCCTGTTGCACATGTTTAAATTTGATTCGGAATAAACCGCAAACCTTTTGTTCAACTCATATAAATAATAAAAGGAACAACAGCCCCTGCTATTGTCCCTCACTCCTTACTTCCTTTTCCTCGCAATCCTATAGTGGTTTCTAGCCCCATCCCTTATAATGCTAAATGGCTTCGTGGAGATGTGCAGGTAGAGACGTTTGCCATGAGCTCTTCTTTCCATGATGTTTTTGAATTTATGCGCTCTATTAACCTTCTTGTCGAATCTATGATATGTACTGTCAATGGTAACAGAAGGGCCGGTGTAAAAACTCAGTCTGAGCATCCGATCTTCAATAGGTTCATAGTCTTTGATATGATCTACTGAAAACCATGCGCAATCTTCGTGCGCAATGGACTTGCTGGGAAACCAGTATATCCCTTTGCTTCCACTAATCATGACGGGCGGCATACTTATGTTGCCCAACGCTTCCTTTGCGCTTAAAATTGCACCATTCAGGCTGCCCCCGTAATATTGGATGCTTTTTTTGATAACAGTGAGAGGGCTTTCGTTCACTTCATACACTTCTTCTTCCTCAACGACTATCGAACACAACTTGCCATTCTCATCATAATGGTTCAGAGTGCACTTTGTTTCCTTTTGAATGATATATTCGTCCAATCTTTTCAAAGGTTACTCCTCCTATGTATATATTTTGAAAAGGAGTATACTAACACTAGTCGGTATACTCCGACATAAAAAACCCTTGGATTTAGTCCTCTACGACTCCATAATCCAAGGGTTTTCATATGTACGTTTGATCACATCAGCCTCACCTCCCTTGCTGGTCCAACCATCTCGTCATTTTTATCGATATTTTATTTATTGTATTTCAAGATAGAACACTTACTCAATCCGGATCACTTCTCCTTGTTTCCCCCTTTAGCCACCTTATTCCGATTATAATGGTCGACTTCCTTATCATCAGCTCCTTCCCTCCAACAATTGAGAACGCATACATTTTTTCTTGATAAAAGTTGGATATTACCAGCATTTCTTTTCTTTTTCATTATTACGCTCCTCCAAAAACTCACTCATCACAATTCTTTTATCCTATCATACAGTTCCTTTTGCACAGTATTGTCTATTAATTTCCATGTATCCAATACTTATTAACCAGTATCTTTGACACCTATTATACACAAGTTGTTTAATTTGTCTAATTATTCAACTTTATCTCCGAAAAGTCTTTAAAGCGGCTATTTCGTTCAAATTAATGATAGAGCTTCAGTCCATTTCTTGCAGGAAAATGGATGTTTTACTTGAATGTATTTGTATCAATTAACCTATACATGCCTATCTGAATATTATCACCCGATTGCACCACTCTAACCGTTTTTTGCACCACTGAATATCATAAAATGAACCACCAAAAACCATAAATTACACCAGATCGATATGTGAACCTGACGAAATCATGAATTTCCTCAGGTTCTTTCTGCATTCTGGCTCTTGTTAAATTAAAGTAATCCATGCAAACATAAAGGTATTTAATTCTTTTGTATAAGTTTACTTTACTTTTGTAAAAAAGTGAGTTTATAATTTGATTCAAGAGGTGATGGTCATGAAGAAAGATTTCGGTGATTCGATATCAAATAAGGTTTATGAATATCGTGTACTTGCCAGAATGTCTCAGAAAGAATTAGCAGAGAAAGTCGGGGTTTCCAAACAAACCATCTTCGTAATGGAAAAAGGAAATTATGTTCCGACTCTGCTGTTAGCTTTTCGAATTGCCGAATTTTTTAATGTTGATGTAAACGATATTTTTACTTATGTGAAAGGAAATGACCAAAATGAAAATTAAGTCTATCTCAGATATCCATAACGCAATTTTTTACCCTTTAAAGTCCTGGGCTGAACAATCTACGGGAAATTGGAATATTCTCATTGGAGTTGGCTTTTTACTGCTTATGGGTAGCGCGATTTTTGCCTATGTATTTCATAAGAAGATTGGGCCAGACGACGAACGGACAAATAAAATCTCTTTGAAAAGCGCTTACTGTATGTTGTTAGCAATTATTCTATGTGACATGATTTTTCCTAAAGATTATATGTGGAACATCTTTTTCTTGTTCAAATATACGCTGGCATTTTTAGCTGGTGGAATTTACCTGGCCATCCAATATAAAAAAGATTTTTCATAAGGAAAGGTCGAGGAGCGAGGCCCTGCCATGGATGGAGGGTTAGACAATGCTGATAAATATGCTAACTAAGCGATATGGAAATTCAATAGTTTTAAAAGATCTCCCTTTAGATTTCAACCAAGGAAAAATCGTTGGTCTGATAGGAAGAAACGGCGCTGGCAAAAATACCCTGATGAAGATTATAACGCAAACCATTCAATCCTATGATGGATCAGTTGCAGACAATCATCAGGTAGGGTACTTGATCGAGGAACCAAAGCTATTCAGTAATAAGACGGGATTATTCCACTTAACTTATTTTTCAGGAATTTACGGAAACACCTTCAAACTCAATGAATACGAGGGCTCTTAATTTGCTACAAAGCCGGCATCAACTGGAAGACCTAGAGACTGACCCTATGAATATTGGCGGTCAGATCAAATGCGCCTTGGCGTATTTGCGCCCAGATTTTATCGAGCTCCGCTCGATAAATTTTGTATGAAAATTATTTCCGCTAGAAAGCAATACTTAAGTAAGCCCTCTATTCCTATTTTTTAAAAAGGGCTTTATCTGTTTTTTCTTTTATGGAATAACTTAAGCTGTTTGCTGTTCTGATTGAACGATGCTGTAACCTTTCTTTTTAAGGTATTCAATCATTTTTAATTCTTTATTTTGCTGTTTTTGGTGAACGTAATCAGGGCCTAGTTCTTGATAAGGTTCACCAGTTTTTAAAACATTGTAAACGATAGTTAAAATCAAATGTGCAGATGCGACCTTTGCCTTATTTCTCCCTTGGCGTTTTGTGATTCTTTTTTGATGTGAGGAAATTCTATTATTCTGCCTAGTGGTTGCTAAAGCACACTGTACAGCTATTGTTCTCAAGCCTTTATTTCCGTGTGTGGTTTTACTTGTTTTTTTTTACCTGCACTCTCATAGTTACCTGGACTTACACCTGCCCATGAAGCTAAATGTTTTGCAGATTTAAATTCGGACATATCCACACCCATTTCAGCAATAAATACAGCGGAAGAATCTTTATTTACACCTGGTATAGTCTTGATTAATTCCATCTCCTTACGATAAGGGGTGAGTAGCTGTTCAATTTGTTCTTCTATATCATCAATGTTTTTTTCTAAATAAGCCATGTGCTCCCAATGGTAGCGCAACATATCCCGATGATGTCGGCGGATACGTCCATTTATCGCTTCAGCGATATCGTCGATGCTTGCTCTAATTCTTCCATCCACCATTTTTTCAAGATCTTTAGCTTCAATCTTTTCACCATTAATAATGGCTGCTAAGATACGCCTTCCGGAAACGCCAAAAATATCTGTAAATACGGAAGTCAATTTTATATTAGCATCTTGAAGGATTTTATGAATTCGATTGCGTTCAGAAGTACGGTGGCCAATCAGTTTTGATCGATAATGTCCGCAGCCACCTCCGATGTCGGTTATATTGCCAGCGGCAATGGCGGGGCAAC
>JAABNQ010000109.1 GCA_009928435.1 Bacillus sp. HF117_J1_D | reverse complement strand
AAAAGACATAACTTAAATTTTATCTTCTTGTGTCTTGACAAAGGGGGGCATTACATTTTATTGATGATCATAAACCGTCATCGCTTATTCTTATCTCTCCCTGCCCAAAAGTCGATGTCTGTTATTCAACAGTTGGTGCCCAAATCAAGGTAACCGAGAAAATAGTGGTGACATTTAAACACTTAAGATTAGATTTACTCATAAAGGCTGTGTAAGTGAGAGAGTGCACGTACTCTCTTGCTTGCACAGTTTTTTTATTAGTAGAACAAATTAAATGGTTGAATCCAAGAGAGAGGATCAATCAGTTGAATGAGTAGTCAAATACTAGAAAAGCTACCAAAAAACTGTTGACGGTACTTCCAATGGCAGTTGACAAATTATATAATCAAACGGCATAATTTAACTACCGATAGGTAGAAAAAGGTGAGGAAATGAGTAAAAGCGAAGCAACAAGAAAAAAGATTCTTGAAACGACCACATGGTTAATTGGACAGTATGGAATTGAAAAAACTTCACTTTCAATGATTGCTCATTCAGTAGGTATAAAGAAGCCATCAATATATTACTATTACTCTTCGAAAGAGGAACTAGTAGAGGCAGTATTTTTCTGGATTTTAGAAGGATATAGTTTTGAGGAATATTTTCATATCAATGACTATACGAAAGATAATTTTGTAGAGAAGATCTTTAGTGATGGGGCGCAATTATTAATTGAAGAATCTACAGATGCACAACTAATTGTTGTCCAAGTATTAAATGAGTTCCTCCAATATGGAAGCCGAGAAAACTCACATAATAAATATAGATTGAAAATTAAAGCTGTTCAGGAGGGATTTATTAATGGTTTTATCAAATTAATAGAAAAAGGAATAGAATTTGACCTTATTGATTCAGAAGGAATACATGAGAAAGCGTGCGTACTTGCGCTGACGCTTGATAATTTATCAAACTATCCATTGATAGGAATCCAATTAGACAGTACAGCAGTGTGGAGACAAACCATTACAAGTGTATTATCAAAAAGGGGCTAGGTGAATGAATAACAATCATACATTATTAAACTTTTCAAAAACTGATAAAATGATCTTATGGATTGGTTTCCCACTTGTTGGGTTGGTTCTTGGGTGGTTTGTTCCGAGAATAGCAAAATGGGGAAGTTCTTTACCATGGGTACCTTTTCAAGGACCATTAAATTTAATAGCATCTTACAATGGAGTATGGGTAGGATTTATTACAATGATCTTAGGTTTGATTGCGGGAATTGCATTGACCTTCTTTACTTTCCATGAAAGCCTAGAAATGTCTATTTATGATGACAAAGTTATATTAAAGCTTAGAAATGAAGAAACAATTTTAAACAAGAAAGACATCTTACTTGTGTTTTTGGATAAAAAGCAATTGGTGTTATTAGGAAACGATGAGAAAGAGATATTTCGTTATAAGCAAGAGCTTAAAGAAGACACTGTAAGAACAGCATTTTTACAGCATCATTATTCCTGGAGCGACAAAGACCCATTTAAAGAAGATTTTCAAAAGTGGGTTGAAGATTCCCCGGATTTATCACCTGCTGCGAATGCGCTATTAAAAGCTAGAAAAAGAGCGATTGAAAATGGAGAAGACGAAGAAGTATTCCAGTTGGCTAAAGAGCTCTGGAAATTGCGAGTATCAGTAAAAGAAAAAGATAATCGACAATATTATCGTTAAATATCATCTTATTCCATAAAATGAACAGATTGTGGAATAATACTTAAGAGATAAAGTTTTATGGAAGGCTCATTAAGAGATTCTAAATAGTCATTTCGCCTCCCAAAAACATGATCGGAGAGGAGAGAATATTATGCATGACAAGCAAAAGGCTGCCAAGTGGAGAGGAATTCCTAATAGCGACTACATAGAGCAAAGATATGTTACATCCGTCAGAGCAGCACATTTGATCAACATTAAGCCGATCCTTCTACAAGCAGGATCGGCTATTTTAGCGTATTTAAACGGCATGTCTTCACTTTGGCGTGTGCCTAGCAAGCAGCTCAATTGAATGACTCTTTACACTAAGTTTTGTTTTCGAATTTTGAAATCAAGTCGATCATGATTTTATCTCTAACCCATGATTTTTTAATTCTATAACCTCGTCTATTATTCCATATTCTTTAGCTTCTTCCGCACTCATGAAAAAATCCCGTTCTGTATCTGCTGCAATTTTTTCAACGGTTTGGCCGGTTCTGTCAGCCATAATTTGGTTAACCTTTTCTTTCAATTTTAGAATTCTTTTTGCTGATATTTCAATCTCTGTTGCTTGTCCTCGCGCACCCCCAAGCGGTTGATGAATCATGATTTCACTATTGGGAAGGGCGAGACGTTTCCCTTTCGTACCAGCTAGAAGCAGCATTGCACCAAATGAGGCTGCCATCCCGGTGCAAATTGTCCTCACATCAGGCTGAATGTATTGCATCGTATCAAATATGGCGAAACCTGCACTTGTAGACCCACCTGGACAATTGATATATAAGGAAATATCTTTTTCGGGGTTGTCTGCGGCTAAAAATAGTAGTTGCGCTACAATATTATTCGCCATCTGATCATTAACTTCTTCACCAATCATAATAATTCGATCTTTTAATAAACGGGAGTATATATCATAGGAGCGCTCCCCAAGATTTGATTGCTCGATAACATATGGAATTGTACTCAAGACTCATTCCTCCTTTTTAGTTTTACTATTATGCAGCCATAGAGAGAGTGCTTGAAGGAGAGTAATGTAATCTCTGGTCGATTGGTGCACCTTTTTTCAAAGTGTGCATAGATGGAATGGCTTCGATCAGCACAGTTGGATCTTGTAATGTTATGGCTTTATAAAATAACTGATAAAGCTGATCACGTTCCTCATCAGTCCAATACAATTCATTAGAGAAGGTAGCTCTTTCAAATTCTTTACTATCCATTCTTTTTCTTGCTCGGCTCAGGCTTGCCTTTACGGCCATCTCAGTTGTTCCCAATAACCTTGCGATTTCTTTTAATTTAAATTGAAAGCCTTCCTTCAACAGGACAATGACGGCTTGCTTCGGTGTTAATATTTGCATTAAAAAATCAATTACATCTAAAGTATCGCTCGTTTCTATCTTGGTTTCCTCTGACTCAGTTAGCGACAAGGATGTTTCATTTTTTCTCTTACGGATTGTATCAATCCAATAGTTATAAGCCATTCTTTTTAACAAAGCAGGCGTAATGTTGTCTTTATGCTTATAACGATCCAATACTCTAACCATCACTTCCTGAGCAATATCTTCTCCGTCCCATTTGTTTTGAGAAAGATACTGACAATATTGCTGAAGCTGCGGAAGTAAATTCATAAGGTTCTGCGTCAATCCTTCCTTGGATGGACCGTAATTTTTAACGAGTACAGGGAAACGATCTTTATACATTTGGCTCACTCCTTTTAGCACCTCTCTACTTACTAAACGTTTGATAAAGCAAAAAGGATACGGGGTTAAAATCTTTTTTCTCATTTAATAAGGTAATTGGTTAGCTTCAAACTATTTGATAGAATAGATTTACAAAAATAAGGCGTGGTTAATAAGATTCTAGTAATAATAAGGAATCTTCTCTCTATGTTTAAATCTTTGTAAATCAAGGTTCTGTTAAACAATATTCTAAATGTAAATGCACTCTAAGGAGGGGATGGATAATGGAAAAAATTGCGGCCGAGAAAAGAACCTATAGTTCAACACCAGATACTCATGTCCATTATTATGGACAGTTAATCTTGCCGCTTCAAGGTCAGCTTTTCATACAAGCAGGAGCAAACGATTTTCAAGTGAACTACTCACCACTTAGCTAAACCTTACGGTTTTTAACGCTTGAAGTGGGA